>LFSO01000056.1 GCA_001512765.1 Clostridiales bacterium DTU053 | reverse complement strand
GCTGTTATTCTCTGTACCGTTTACCGAGCTTTGCCTTGAAGGAGGAAAACTCAGATGAGAAGGTATAAGCGCGACGCGTCCTGCGCAAAGCTCATACTCAAAAAGTCCGGCGGATATTTAAGAATATCAATTATGTTCTTGGTATCCGTAGTGATAACCAGCATAATTGGGCTTTTGTACGCAAGGCAGTATTTCCAATTTGAAAAGGATTTTCTTACGAACATCGCGCTTCGTACCTTTGTCGTGGACGCGAATTACGGCGAAAACAGAATCGGCAGATTAAATCAAGAGGATGTTGAACAAATCAGCAGGTTATTGAAGGAGAAGTTTCCTAACGAGGAGTTCAGCGTCATTCCCGTATATCGAAATTCAGCAGTTAGTTTATTTGGCAGATATGTTAGGTTATATGGCATCGACCCAAAGCACAGTTTTATCATCGGGCTCGAAAACATGGAGGACAATGTTCTTTACACCGTCAGCAATATGCAGGATACAGTACCCCTTGAAATATCTGTAGTTAAAATTGAGGAAAATGGGTTTGAAGCGGGCGAAAATCATACAAAATCAATGAAAACAAGCACGGGTGTTTCAAAAAACTCCCCCGTATTGTCAGATGATTTAATGCGGGATTCAGATATGGAGTACTGTTTTGTAACAACCAAAACCTTCGAGGAGATTATTCCCATTACTTTGGACGGAAGGGCAAAGAGTATTAAGGAAGCTCTTGAAATGTCCGCGAGTCTGGTTGAAATTCGGTCAATATATGTTGTTGCGGAAAATATATTAATGCTCAACCCTGCGTATTCCCACTTGATTGAGCATAATTACAGAAGCTATGCCAAAATAGATGTATTTGAGGACTTTAGCGAAACCATTTCAGTATCCTACTTGGTTTACTTTTGCTCCTCCTTTGTGCTTCTGATTATGACAACCGTAAATATCATTCTTTCTTTCAGGTC
>LFSO01000001.1:42143-44312 GCA_001512765.1 Clostridiales bacterium DTU053 | reverse complement strand
TGCGGGGTGCGGGGGAAGAGGTCGAGGGGGGTGCAGGAGGAGAGGGTGTAGCCCTTTTCCTTAAATAGCTTGCAGTCGCGGGCAAGGGTGGCGGGGTCGCAGGAGATATAGACTATTCTCTTTGGGTTTATCTGGGCTATTATATCGATAAGCTCGGGTGCGCAGCCTTTTCTCGGCGGATCGAGAAGCAGCACATCGGGCTGTTCGTTTCTTTGAAGCAGGATTTCCGCCGCGGTTTCCGCTGAGCCGCAGATGAACTCGGTTTTCTCAATGCCGTTTTCCACCGCGTTCTTTTTGGCGGTTTCCACGGATTCCTCAACAACTTCGATGCCTATGAGCTTTACATTTTTGAGTCCCGATTCTTTAATCATAAAAAGACCGATTGTGCCCGTGCCGCAGTACAGGTCCACAAGGGTTTCGCCTTCTTTAAGGTTCGCGAGCTTAGCTGCTTTTCGGTAAAGCCTTTCCGCCTGAGCTTTGTTAACCTGAAAAAAAACCTGTGGCGGGAGTTTTACATTAAGCTCTCCCAGCTTGTCCCGTATCGCTTCAGCGCCGTAAACCAGGCTGTACTCATCGCCCAGAATAACATTAGTGTCCTTTGTGTTCTTATTAAGGTAAACGCTTTTGACGGCGGGGAATTTCTCGCTGACTCTCTTTATAAGAATATCCTTGTCCTTTTCATTAAGAGTTCCGTTCAGCACAAGGCAGAGCATGATTTCGCCGGAACCGAAACCTTTCCTGAGATAAATATGCCTTACAAGACCTTTGCCTGTAAGTTCGTCATAGGCTTTTATTTTGTTTTCCCGCATCCACTGTCTGACTTCGTTTACTATTTCCCCAAATTCAGAAGGCTGGAGGCGGCAGATTCCGCCGCACTCGATTATTCTGTGGCTTCTGGGAGCGAAAAAGCCTATTCTTATCTCGTCCTTTTCCTCTCTGACGGGGAACTGGGCTTTGTTCCTGTAAAAGTTTACATCGTCAGCGGGAATAACAGGCTCTACCTCTATGTCAATGCCGCCTATGCGCTTGAAAGCGTCGACAACCGTCTGTCTTTTTATTCTCAGCTCAGCCTCATAGGAAATATGGCGGTAGGCGCAGCCTCCGCATTTGTCGCTGACGGGGCAGTCGGACTCGATTCTGTCAGGGGAAGGGGTTATGATGTTCTCGATTTTGCCCACAGCGTAGTTCTTTTTAACTTTTATGATACGGCAGTCAAGCACATCGCCGATTGCGCCGTTGGGGACAAAAACAGCAAAGGAGTCAAGTCTGCCCACGGCGCTGCCCTCTGAGGTCATGCCGTCTATGTTAAGTCTTATTATGTCGTTCTTCTTTAAGGGTGCTGTCATTTCTACCTTCCTATATTTTTAAAGCCCTCTCCTTATGGAAAGGGCTTTAATGCTAAAACTCAATCTCAAGCCCATCGTAAGCTACGATGAAGCCTTTTTCCTGGGCTACGGGCACCAGCTCGTCGTGAATGAGCTTGCCGTTGTGGGAGAAGTGGTTGATTACAAATATGGTATTCTCGTCCGCGCAGCCGATTTTGATAAGCCTTTCTTTTACTTCCTCATTGCCTTTAAGGCCCATGTGGCTGCCGGGGTAATCTATAAGCATGCCTGTGCAGTCAAGGGAGACAAAGTCAAAATAGGGCTTATTCTTCTCAAGATACTCCCATGTGGCGTCGGTGAAATAGTCAGTGTCATGGGCGTAGAGAAGGCACTTTTCGCCCTTAATAATGTAAATCAGCGGATCCAGAACAACGCTGTGCTTTGCCTCAAGGGGAGTGATTTCAAAGCCTTCTGCCTCGAATTTCTCAAACGCCTTTATTTCGTGAAGTTTTAAAGCTCCGCACTCTTCAAGGCTTTCATACTCGTCATAGCCCCTTATTATGTCGCTTGTCTTGGGGCTGGCGTACATATGAAGGGTTGCGGGGGCGTTTTTGTCCGCGTCGGCGTAGGCAAAGCCCTTTTTGCGGATATGCATTTCTTCAAGGTACAGATGGTCGGAATGACCGTGGGTTATAAGGCAGGTATTTATGTTATGAGCGTCAAAGCCGCCCGTTACTGCGTGCATATTGGTGTCGGGACCGAAGTCCAGAAGGAGTTTATTATCCACCAAAGCCTGCGCGCGGGTTCTCAGGTTTTTGCCGCCTGCTTTTCTCGCTCTTTCGCA
>LFSO01000001.1:9154-42133 GCA_001512765.1 Clostridiales bacterium DTU053 | reverse complement strand
TTGCCACATCCGTTTCTATTCGTAGTTTAGAGGGTTTTTGCGAGCTCCTTTAAATACTCCTTGAAAGACTCGCCGATTTCGGGGTGCTTTAAGGCAACCTCGCAGTTTGCCTGCATGATGCCGAGTTTGTCGCCCATGTCGTATCTCTTGCCAACAAAGTCAACGGCGGTGAGTCTGCCGTGCTCGGCGAGATAGCTGAGGGCGTCTGTAAGGTAAACCTCTCCCGACTTCGGGTTGGGAGGAGTATTTCTGATAAGGTCAAAGATTTCGGGCTCAAGGACATTCCTGCCAAGGATAGCGTAGAGGGACATAATCTCGTGCTCTTCGGGCTTTTCTATAATCTTGTGGACATCCATTACATTGCCCTCAAGGGGTGTTACATCAAGGGTGCAGTATTTCTTAATCTGCTCTCTTGTGCACTCGTTTACGCCCACGCAGGATTTGCCGTACTTCTCATATGCCTTTATAAGCTGACCGACAACAGGCTCCTCGGAGATGATAACATCGTCGCCGTAGAGAACCGCAAAGGGCTCGTCGCCAACAAAGCTTTCAGCCTTTAAAATGGCGTGACCCAGACCCTTGGTTTCCTTCTGGCGGATGAAATAAATGTTGGCAAGGTCGGCTATATTGTGAACAGCGTCATAAAGAGGCTTTTTTGCGGGATTTGCCTTGAGGTTTTCTTCAAGCTCAAAGGCGTAGTCAAAGTGATTCTCTATGACCTCCTTGCCCCTGTTGGTGATGATGAGGATGTCGGTAATTCCCGCCGCCGCGGCTTCCTCAACAAGGTACTGAATCGCGGGCTTGTCTACGATGTTCAGCATTTCCTTGGGAACGGCTTTTGACGCGGGAAGAACCCTGGTGCCAAGGCCTGCCGCAGGAATTATCGCCTTAGTTATTTTTTTCATTGCAATCTCCCTTTCATATGCTAATTTCACAGGCGTGTATTTACGCGAGAATTGATATCACAAGTAGTTTTACCGCCGTATCAATGAAAAAGTACACAACGGCGGCAATCAGCGCCGAACCCAAAGAGGTTCCGCCCATTTCGTAAAGGAGTCTTTGGTACTGAGCGGGCTCGGTCGCCGTTTTGCGGGCCTTGTTTATCCTCTTTTTAATATCGCCCAGATACAGGTAATCGCCAAAGCTGGCAAGACCGAAAATAGCGGCATGGGCAAGGATGTTGAGGACATTTTTTCTTTTTAATTCTTCCGAGGTGTAGCCCGACTTTTGAATTACTTTATCGATAATTTCCTGAAACTGCTCTACGCTGATTATGCCCGAATTCTCCATAACCTGTTCGGAGGCATTCTTTATCTCATAGTAAAGCCTTGCGTCAGAGGGACTGATATTCGCTACCGAGAAAAACAGCGCGCCCGCCAGCACAAGAGCTCCTATTTTGGGCATTTTTCTGTAGAAGAACCAAAGGGCGGGGAAGAAAAGGGATATAGGGTTCCAAAATATGCTGAAAAGAAGCGCCAAAATACATACGCCCCAGTTCCAGCCTATTTTTACATTGGTCTGGTCAATCCTGAAAAAGCGGCTGAGATAGCGGGGCACCTTTGTCTGTACCACCTGAGCGAGTTCTATTGCGGGGATTCCGTCAATCAAAGCCTCCGGGGGAATGGCGGTTGCGTAGGCAAAAGAGGGTCTTTCAAAGGGGCTCCTCGGCTCCTCGCCGTAGGGGTCGGCGCTTTCCCTCCTTGCGTCGTTTCGCTCTCCCGCCGTAAAACTCGGCTCTGAGTTGGGCGTTTCTTTTCTTTTCTCCTCCTTTACAGAGGAGGTCCAAACATAGCCCTCATCATGCAAATGCTCGTTTACGCAGGCGTTGTTTTTCCGCCAGCATTCTCTGTGCTGAGGAGTGCCGCAAACGGGACATACG
The DNA here is from genome assembly GCA_001512765.1 of Clostridiales bacterium DTU053. Lineage (GTDB taxonomy): Bacteria > Bacillota > Clostridia > Oscillospirales > Acutalibacteraceae > DTU053. The sequence continues at coordinate 40,254 of LFSO01000001.1, read as the reverse complement.
ACTATGTCCTCATCCTTGTTTAAAGGCTTTGAACAGCCCGGGCAAATATCTCCGTTAGTCCACATCGTGAATCCTTTCTGTGTTATATTTAACACTTAACAGATTTTTCTTCTGTTTTCTTCTTTTTATGGAAGTAGATTTGAACCGAAACCACCGCGATTATTGAGAGGGCGGCGACCAGAATTCTGGGAGGAGTGATGGTCAGACCCGCTACTCCCTCCTGAAGGGCGGTGAAGTTCTTTTCTATGTTGACCGCCGCTCTTTCCAGAGCCGCGCGGGCGGTGAGGTAATCATACTTTGAGCGCACTCTGCCGCTGAGGTACTCCTCGGCGTCGCTGACCGCCCACAGATAGGCGCGCTTATAGTCGCCGAAGGTATAGGACTTAAACTCGGGCAGCACCCACTGCTCTTTGTATCTCTTGTAAGCCTCTCTGAGCTGAGTTTTCGCGTACTCGGTTTCTTTTGCGTACTCAGAAAGCTCCTCGGGGTAGTCGGTGATGATTATGCTGTATCCTCTGGAAACAACATCGTTCCACCATTTTTCTGTGTCCTCTCTGCTGCCGCAGAGGTTGGGGTCGGTAAGGTCAATGGCTGCCCTGCCGACGGACTCAAACTTCTTCATTGTGAAGTTATCGAAAATCACGCCGTAGGGGTTCTTGGTGGCAAGCCTTACAGCCTCCGCTCCGCCCTCAAAGGATTTCTTTATATATGAGCCTATCATAAAGACTATATTGCTCTTGTAGCCGCTCATTATGTGAGGCTTTACTTCAAGACCCGACGCCCATTCGCCGATGTCCTTCGCCTTTGCCTCGGTGTAGAAAATCACATCGCCGAGCATATCCCTGTCTTTAACCACATTATAAAGCACATCCCTGAGCGCCCAGTCAAAATCGAGCATGAGCATGCCCTTGCCCTGAACGGCTCCGAGAACATCGTACAGAAAAGGCACTTCGAAGTTTGTTTGTCTGCTCATCTTCTCGCCGACGCCGCTTAAAAGGCGGTACTTCTTAATTTCCTCGGCGGTGAGCTCTTTTAAGGGCTTGTCGTCCCCGCCGTAGCAGGTTCTGCCCGTTGTGTCGTCCGCCATAAGGACAAAATTGCCGTCTTTGAGCTGCTTTACATTAACCTTTACTATGTCCGCTCCCTTTTCAAAGGCGGAGAGGACAGCCTCAAGGGAGTTTTCGGGGAAGTTTCTCCAGTCGCCCTTATTGGAAACCACAAGCAGGCGGCCGTTGGGGTTTGAAAACTCGGACGCGGCGTCAAAGGCGTTTTTGTCCTTTTCTCTTTCGTCTTCATTATCCAGGTCGCTGCCGTAGTAGTCAAAATAGTTTGTGGTTTCCTCCTCATCCGCAAGGGCGGTGAGGGGAAGGGCAAATACAGCGGCCAGACACAGTATTATGCAAATCAGTTTATGAAATTTATTCATTTTTATACCATCCTAAAACTTGCTTTGCCGTCGGCAGTTTTTTATTATATCATATTAAAGCAGTTTTTTCCACAAGCAAAAAGACTATTTGCGCCGCCTTTCAGCCTTTTTCGAAGGGCGCTCTTTTTATTTTATGTATATCGGTTTGTCTGTTATTTCGACGCTGCGTTTTGCGCTTGACTCAAGCTCCAGAATGATAATCTCGTTTTCCTCTTTAAGCAGGGCTCCGGGGAGATAGAGGGTTCTCTGGGGACCGATTTTCCAGTATCTGCCGAGGTTAAAGCCGTTTACCCAGACTATGCCCTTTGTAAAGCCCTTCATGTCCACAAAGCAGTCGGCGTTTGTTTCCGCCTTAAAGCTGCCCCTTAAAAAGAGGGGGTACTGAGTATCTTTGTTTCCGAATTTGATTTGGCTTAAATCCTCAAGCGGCAGGGTGTAGATAAGCCAGTCGGAGAGGTTTTGATTGCCGAGTTTTGCGTTCTTTATGCCCTTGCGGTCGTAGATGAAGTTACCGTAGTTTACTCTGCCCATCGCTTCAACAAGGATGTCGAGACGCATCTTGCCGCTGAAGGCGGGGAAGTGAACGATAAAGCACTCGGAGTATTCGTTTCTGCCGGTTTTGTCGGTGCGGCAGAAGCTGCCTTTGAACTCGCCGTTAATCCATACAAAAGCTTTGTCGTGAATGCCCTCTATTGTGATTTTGTCGTCGTTGTAATTGCCCTCAATTTCGGTGCTGTAAAGGATAAGTCCGTGGTTCTGACCGTAGTACTCCATGGAGCGGGGCGAAACGGAGCGGTGCTTTTTGCCGAGTCTCTTTATGTTGTTTAATAGCGAGGCCGTTTCGGTGAGATTTACCTTTCCGATTCTCTGCAAAACGGGAGGAGCGGGGGGCTCGGGCAGGCTCTCCCCCGTCTTTTCAATTATTGCCTCTCTGACGGCAAAGTATTTGTCCGTATAGCCGCCGTACTCATTGAGCGGAGCGTCATAGTCGTAGCTTGTGACGGTGGGGGTGTATTTGTCGTAGTAGTTGGCGCCCGATGTAAAGCCGAAGTTGGTGCCGCCGTGGAACATATAAAGGTTAAAGCTGGCGTTCAAGTCAAAAAACTGCCTAATAGCCTCGCCCAGTTTCTCCGCGCTGCCTTTCGGGTGCTTTCCTCCCCATGCCTCAAACCAGCCGCACCAGTACTCGCCGCACATAAGGGGCTTGTCCGGCTGCAGCTCTCTGAGGTCTTTAAAGGAGTCTGCGGGCATTGAATTGAAATTGGTGACCATGAGCTCTCCCTCAAGACCGCCGCCCGAGAGATAGTAACGGTTGTCGCCGTCGGAGGTGAAAAGCAGCACATCAATGCCGTTTGAGCGCATAAGCCCGCGGAGATACGACAGATAATTCTTATCGTTGCCGAAGCTGCCGTACTCGTTTTCAATCTGCATAGCGATTATGGGGCCGTCCTTTGTCTTTTGAAGGGGCGCAAGCATGGGCAAAAGCACATTAAAATAGTCGGTCACGGCTTTAAGATATTTTTTGTCGCCGCAGCGAAGGCGGATATTCTCGTCCTTTAAAAGCCATGCGGGAAAGCCGCCGAAATCCCATTCGGCGCAGATATAAGGCCCCGGGCGGACGATGACATTCAGACCGATTTTCTCCGCCGTCTTAACAAACCTTACTATGTCAAGAATGCCGTCAAAGTTAAACTCGCCTTTTTTTGGCTCGTGCAGGTTCCACGGGACATAGGTTTCGACGGTGTTAAGCCCCGCGGCTTTGAGTTTAAGCAGTCTGTTCTCCCAGTATTCGGGCAGGACTCTGAAATAATGAATCGCTCCTGAGCGGATAATTGTCTTTTTGCCGTCAAGATAAAAATCACGGCCGCGAATCTCTAAAATATGCCTCACCTCTTGAAGATACTAATAGCATAATAGCCCATATCCTTTTAGGTGTAAAGACAAAAAGCGGGGCAAAACGCGCCCCGCTTTGTGGTATTATGTTATGCTGTGGTGTCGGTTGAAGCTGAAAGAACGATGATTTCCTTTTCTCCGACGAGCTGCACGGGATAGGATTCGGCAATATAGCCGTGGTGCTTTATTATCAGCTCATCGCCGATTTTTATGCCGTCAAAATCTATTTTTTCGCCGTCTTTTTTAACGCTTGCCTTTTCAGACAGCACATAGGCAAGGTCGGAAAAATCTACGGGGCTTTCAATGACTTTAACAAGTATGCTGCCGCTGTACTTTTCCTTTACGACGGCTTTGAATTCAATATTCTCAAGCTCTGAGGCGTTCCTTCTTGTGGTGTCCGCCTCTCTGCCGCCGCTTTCCTTGCAGGCGGCAAGGCTTAACAGAAGTGAAAATATTATTATCAAAGGGACAAGTCTTTTAATCATATTTAGTCACCTTGTATCAATATATTCAACAATTAGAGATTTGCGACTTTCGTTTTGTCCCAGCTTTCGGGCGTAAAAAAGCAGACCAAAAAAGAAATCTTTCAGTCTGCTTTGGAGCTGGTGGTCGGGATCGAACCGACAACCTGCTCATTACGAATGAGCTGCTCTGCCATTGAGCCACACCAGCGGGTTTAATTGTTCATGCCGCGGACGGTTATGACGGGAAAATATCGTGACCCTTTTTTCTTTCGTTCCTTTTACAAAAGGGGACGGGATACTTGGGGTGGGTTTTGTGGTGCTCTTTGCACTCCTCGCAATTTCCGTGCCTTTTGCATGATTTCCATTTGCAAATGCATTCTGTCATTTTTGTACCCTTTTCTTTCGGAAACCCGCAAAGGCGTTAAGTTAAGTTTAATTCCCGCATAGTACTTTTAGTCCGTCAGGCCGATTTATTATAGCAAATTTAAATGTCATAATCAAGATTTTAATAAAAAATATGCAGAGGGAAGTTGTGCCGCTCCCCGGTTTATTAATCAAATGTTTACTTATATGGTTTGATTTTTGGGGTTCATCGTGGTAAAATTATACGGAGTAACTAAAAGCAAATATTACTTGAAGTTTCTATATACTCAAATTAAGGAATGATAAGATTGTCAATACTTAAAAAGATTTTCGGAGACTATTCTCAAAAGGAGCTTAAAAGAATTAAGCCCCTGTGCGATAAGATTCTGGCTCTTGAAAGCACATACGAAAAGCTGACTGACGCTGAGCTGAGAGCCAAAACAGAGGAATTCAAAAAGCGTTATCAAAACGGCGAAAGCCTTGACGCTCTTCTGCCCGAGGCATTCGCGGTCTGCCGCGAGGCGTCGTGGAGAGTTCTCGGCATGAAGCACTTCCCCGTTCAGGTTTTGGGCGGCATTATTCTGCATCAGGGCAGAATAGCCGAGATGAAAACGGGCGAAGGCAAAACCCTTGTGGCTACTCTCCCCGCTTACCTCAACGCTATCGCGGGTGAGGGCGTTCATATTGTTACCGTCAACGACTATCTTGCCCGCCGCGACTCGGAATGGATGGGCAAGGTTTTCAGATTTTTAGGTCTTACCGTCGGTCTTGTTATACCCTCCATTCCCCATGACCAGAAGGCAGCCGCTTACGCCGCGGACATTACCTACGGCACTAACAACGAGTTCGGCTTTGACTATCTTAGAGACAACATGGTCATGTATAAGGAGCAGAGGGTTCAGAGGGGTCACAATTTCGCCATCGTGGACGAGGTGGACTCAATCCTCATAGACGAGGCAAGAACACCTCTGATTATTTCGGGCAGAGCCGACAAGTCCACCGACCTTTACAAAATCGCCGACAACTTTGTAAAGGGTCTTAAATGCGTAAAAGTCACCGAGCTTTCCTCCAAGAAAAACGCTGAGGACGAACTGGAGGAGGAAGGCGACTACATCGTTGACGAAAAGGCCCGCACCGCTACTCTGACTAAGAGCGGTGTCGCAAAGGCTGAGAAATTCTTCTCCCTTGAAAACCTTATGGACGCCGAGAACCTTACAATTCAGCACCATATTAACCTCGCCATTAAGGCAAGGGGCGTCATGCAGCGGGATGTTGACTATGTGGTTAAGGACGGTCAGGTGCTGATTGTTGACGAGTTCACGGGCCGAATCATGATAGGCAGAAGGTACTCCGAGGGTCTGCATCAGGCTATCGAGGCAAAAGAGGGCGTTAATGTCCGACATGAGAGCAGGACTCTCGCCACGATTACCTTCCAGAACTACTTCAGACTCTACAAAAAGCTCTCGGGCATGACGGGTACAGCCATGACCGAAAGGCAGGAGTTTGAGGAGATTTATAACCTGGATGTTGTGGAAATCCCCACAAACAAGCCGATGATAAGAATTGACCACCCCGATGTGCTGTTTAAGACCGAGGAAGCTAAATTCAACGCTGCCATTGACCAGATTGTGGCCTGCCACGAGAAGGGTCAGCCGGTGCTTGTGGGTACGGTCAGCATTGAAAAATCGGAGAAATTCAGCAAGGCCCTCAAAAGGCGCGGCATAAAGCACGAAGTGCTGAACGCCAAGAACCACGAGCGCGAGGCTGAAATCATAGCTCAGGCGGGCAGACTGGGCGCCGTCACCATCGCCACCAACATGGCGGGCCGCGGTACCGACATTATTCTGGGCGGCAACTGCGAGTATATGGCAAAAGCGGAAATGCGCAAGATGGGCATTCCCGAGGAGCTTATCGCGGAATCCACCAGCTTTGCCGAAACCGACGACGAGGAAATCTTAAAGGCAAGGCAGATATTTAAAGAGCTGGAGGCAAAGTTCAAAGAGCAGCAGGCTGCCGAGGCTGAGGCTGTGCGCAAGGCGGGCGGACTTTTCATAATCGGCACCGAGCGTCACGAGTCAAGGCGCATTGACAACCAGCTCAGAGGACGCGCCGGCCGTCAGGGCGACCCGGGCGAGAGCCGCTTCTACCTCTCCGCAGAGGATGACCTTTTAAGGCTCTTTGCGGGCGACCGCTTCTACAGAACACTTGATATGTTCAAGTCCGCAGGCGAAATGCCCATTGACGCGAAAATCTTCTCAAGCGCAATTGAAAGCGCGCAGAAGAAGGTTGAGGGCAACAACTTTGCCATCCGCCGCAACCTGTTAAAGTACGACGATGTAATGAATCAGCAGCGTGAAATCATATATAAGCAGAGGAACATGGTGCTTGACGGCGTGGACCTTGACGCCACCATTCAGAAGATGATTGAGGAAAGCATCAGGTCTGCCGTTGATTTCTACTGCGCCAAGAATATACCCTCCGAGGACTGGAATCTTGACGGTCTGAGGAGCAAGTATGCATGGCTCTTAAAGAACAAGGAAGATGTAAACTCCGACATGAGCCATGATGAGGTTTACGAAACACTCTTGAACCTTGCCATGGAGAGGTTCAATCATCAAAAGGCTCTTTACGGCGAGGAATTAATGCGGGCTCTTGAGCACAAGATTCTCCTTGAGAATGTTGACATTCGCTGGATGGAGCATATCGACGCCATGGAGCAGCTTAAGACGGGCATCGGACTCAGGGCCTATGCCCAGAAGGACCCCGTCGTCGCCTTCAGGCAGGAGAGCTTTGATATGTTCGAGGAGATGACCGAGAACATTCGCGACGGCACGGTTCAGATGCTGCTTACAGCCGTTGTGCGCACTGAGAAGGACACAGAGCGCCAGCAGCAGGCTGAGATTACCTCTCAAAGCGGCGGCGACGGCTCCGACAAGCAGCGCCCCGTAAAGAAAAAGGAGAGCGAAAAGGTAGGCAGAAACGACCCCTGCCCATGCGGCAGCGGCCTTAAGTACAAAAAGTGCTGCGGAAGATAATCCTTGCAATGCCATAAGGGCGCTGGAGAAAGGATGATTTTATGAACAACATTAACCCCGGCGGCTTCGGTTTTAATCCCCCACCCCATTACGGCGCTCAGCCCGTGGGCGTTCCATTGGTTCCGCCTCAAAATCCCCCTTTGCCGAGGCGCAGCCGCTTTGACCTTAGGCGTCTTAGCATGCTAACGGGCCTTAGCATAATAGCCTTTCTTATAATGTCCTATGCCTTTTCGGGGATAATCGTCCTTTTCGCGGATGATTTAAAGGCGTACCTTAAAGGCATTTCGATGGACACATCCATTTTCTCTTATATACTCGAGTCCTTGCTTTCCGTATTCGGCATTGGTCTTCCCTTTTATATTGCCTATAGGGCAATGAGAAAAAAGTACGGCGTGGACTTTATCCCCTTCTCCCCGCCCGAATCCTATACACTGATGCTCCTTATGATAGGAGCCGCATTCGCCGCCTGCCTTTTGGGCAGCAGCTTTACATCTTTCCTGACCATTTTCCTTGAGGAGAACTTCGGAATTACCTCCACCTACACCATGGGCGATATGCCCGTGACATTTGACGGAAAGGTTCTGTACTTTGTAAGGTCTGCTATACTCCCCGCGTTTATTGAGGAGTTTGCTCTGAGAGGCGTTGTAATGCAGCCGCTCAGACGGTACGGAAACTCTTTCGCCATAATTGTTTCTTCGATAATCTTTGCGATTATGCACGGCAATTTGATTCAGGCTCCCTTTGCCTTTATTGCGGGAATCGCTCTGGGCTACGCTGTCATCATCACCAACTCCATATGGACGGGAGTGGTGGTGCACTTGCTTAACAACTCCCTCTCCGTTATCCTTATGTTCCTCACAAAAGGCAATACTGAGGCGCAGGTGCCCTTCTATGTGGCGGCGATTATGCCTACCATTATCTTTATAGGTCTTGTCTGCTTTGTGATTTACCTTTTCAGCAAGAAGTACAGAAAAAGGCTTGACCCGCCCGGCAGCCCGCTTGTAAACAGGGTTTTCTTGAGGGACTATGTGACCACCCTGCCGCTTTTGGTTTCGATAATCTCCCTTATTGTTCAGACCGCTCTGACGGTGCAGATAGTGAAATGAATCCCCTTATAAATGAGATGATGCAAGAGGCGCTCGCCCTCGCCAAAGAGGCTTTGGAAAACGGGGAAATCCCGGTGGGCGCTGTGATCGTGAAAAATGGGGAGATTGTGGGCAGAGGAAGAAACAAGCGTGAGGAAAAGCAAAGCGCTCTGAGCCACGCGGAGATTGAGGCGATAGATGACGCCTGCAAAAATCTCGGCTCATGGAGGCTGGACGGCTGCCATATGTTCGTGACTTTAGAGCCCTGCCCCATGTGCGCGGGAGCCATAGCGACCGCAAGGATTGAAAGGGTTTATTTCGGAGCGTTTGACCCCGCTCTCGGCGCCGCCGGCTCAGCGATAAACATCCTCGAAATGAAGGGCGCAAAGGTCGTGGACGCTTTCGGCGGAATTATGGAAGCGGAATGCGCCGCGCTGTTAAAAGAGTTTTTTGACAAGGCAAGAAGCAAAAATTAAAGCCCCTTATAGGGGCTTTTTGTTATTCCATTAAACCTTCTATCAGGATTTTAAGACCCATCAGCACAAGTATCAGTCCGCCGGTAAACTCCGCCCTTTGCTTGAATTTCGCGCCGAAAACCGCGCCGCATTTTACGCCTATCATTGATAGGGTGAAGGTGACGATTCCGATAAAGCAGACTGCGTAGACTATGTTAATATCCAAAAAGGAGAAGGAAACTCCCGCGGCAAGGGCGTCTATGCTTGTCGCCACCGCCATGGGGAACATTAAAGCGGGACCAAAGGGGCTTTTGATTTTTCCGCCGCTCGGCAATTCTTCGGGACCGCAAAAAGGTTCGCGCTCATCCCTCTCAAAAGATTCCTTTATTGCTCTGGCTCCGATTATGGCAAGCAGGATAAAGGCAATCCAGTGGTCCCACTGCCTGAGACTGTCGGCAAACTGGGAGCCGAGAAGATAGCCGATTGTGGGCATTAAAGCCTGAAAGCCGCCAAAATAAATGCCGACCGTAATTATATTCAATATGCTTATTTTCTTTACGGAAAGACCCTTGCAGACCGCCACGGCAAAGGCGTCCATTGAAAGACCCACCGCAAGCAAGAATAGCTCCGCTGTTTTCATTTTTTCCTCCGGATTTTAAATCTTTAAGGTTTGCCGCTTTGATATTAAATATACACGCTTTATCTAAAATATTCGGTTTGAGCGCATAATAGAATAAAAGGCATAAAACAAAGGTAAATATAACACAGCGCATAATGTCAGTCAATGTTTATTGTATTAATAATTTGTAACCAAAAAAGGGAAGGAATAATCCTTCCCTTGAATTTTCTGATTAATGCGGTGTGCCGCCTTGGGGAAAATATCGGAAAGAGTTTAGGGCGGCTTTTCTTTCCCGACAGTCGGGCGGAGCTGAATTCGGTGATAGCTTTAAGTCAGATTTGGTTTTCCGCGTTGCTTAAAGTGGCGGTGAAAGTAAAGAGTGTGTCGGTACACTCAAGGTCAAGTATTCCGCCGTTTCTTTGAACTATGGTTCTGATTCCGCTAAGACCATAGCCGTGGCGTTTTTTATCGCTCTTGGTTGTTTCAAGATTCTTTACATCCACTTTTTTCGCTACGGGGTTTGTGATTTTTATAAGCATTGTTTCGTCCGCGGTTAAGATGCTTACATTTATGTTTTTTTCGCCCTCTGCTTTGACAGCCGCTTCAATGGCGTTGTCAAGGGCGTTGCCTAAGAGTACGCCCAGTTCCAGCTCGTCAATTCTTATGGGGCTTGACAGCTTTATGGATATGTTTGTCTTAATGCCGCACGCTTCGGACTGTTTCAGCTTGGATGTCAAAATCGAGTCAAGCACGGGGTTGCCGGTGTTTACAATGGAGCGGGAGAATTCGTCCATGAAATTCAGCTTTTCCGCTATTCTCTTTTCCACTTCCTCACTCTCGCCCGCTCTGAGCTTTGACAGAATGGCGGTGAAGAAGTTCTTCATGTCGTGCCTGAACTGGCTGATTTCCCTTTGGTATTCGTAAAGCTCCTTGTAATACTCCTTCTGGCTTTCTATGTTCGCCTTAGCGAATTTAAGCTGCTCCTTTGTGCTTATGTAGTCGCCCTGGGTGTTGATAATATGGAAGGCAAGTATGTTCGCCACCGCAAGCAGCACGGACGCCGCAAAGGTTGCCACCTGCAGATACTCTTCCGATATCCTGTAACAGTACATATACAAAAGGGATATAACAAGCAGCGATGAGCCGGGGAGAACAAGCATTGAAAGCGTCAGCTTTCTCGACATACCCCGCCTTATGTGGTTCTGGCGGCTGACAAGGAAGTTTACAAGGATGAAGGCGGTAAACTTGGCAAGCAAGACGCAAATGGCGTGAATGAGATAATTCGAGGGGATTTCTCTGATATCCACTCCCAGACCCAGAGAGGTCAGCACCATGACCGTAAGCTCGGACAAAAGCATTATAAGGCTTATGGTGATGCTGCCCGATAGCCTTAAGCTAAAGCTCATACTGTAAAACTGAGTCAGGAAAAACATTATAAGCATTGAAACGAAGGTCGTTATCGCCTGATGTTTTAGAATAACGATATTAAGGATTTGCAGGGCACAGATAAGAAGACTTAAAGCCAGGAACTTAAAGTCGTTTACTTTCCGCCTGCCCATCCATTTAAACAGCATGTCTCCGATAAAAACATCGAAAACCGATGCAAAAAGCAGGGGCATAAATCTCATGGTCTCACCATTTCATCTTGTGCAAAAACTTTTCGTAGGCTTTCAAAACCGCGGCTCTGCGCCTGACGCTGATTGAAAGAACGGTGTTGTCCTTTAAGACAACCTCCTCGTCGGTCAGCCTTTTTATGTAGTCGATATTGACTATGCAGCTCTGGTTGATTTTTAAAAAGCCGTAAACCTCAATCTCTTCCAGAATATCGGAAACGCTGCCGTTTGCGTCCCTTACGCCGTCTTCGGTGTGGAGAACCACATGCCGCATACTGTTTTTGGCATAGCGGATTTCCCTAATCGGCACCGCGAAGCGCTCGCCCTTCCATTTGAGCCAGATAAGGGTATTCATCAGCATGTACTTGTTTAAGGCTCTGTTGAAAACTTCAGCGAACTCTTCCTTCTTAATGGGTTTTAAGATATAGTGGAAGGCTTCGGAGTAGAATGAGTCAAATACATACTGGGCGTGGTTGGAAATGAAAATTATAATCACATTCGGGTCGATGCCGCGGATTTTCTCGGCCGCGGCGATTCCCGTAATGCCGCCCATCTCCACATCTATGAAGATTATATCAAAACGGCCCTTAATAGCGTAATGCTTAATAAGGGCCTCTCCGCTTGACAGTTCAGTAATATCCGAGGAGGATATGCCGATGCTGAAAGTCAGAATATAGTCTTTTACCTCATTGCGTACCGATGGGTCGTCATCGCAAACACAGATTCTCATATCCTCACCTCAAGCTCGGAGTTTTCAGACCATTAACCGCATTCAAAGACAGCCCGTCACCTTAAAAGCGGGGCGTCTTTTAGTAAACAAGAAATTTACTAAGAGCTTAAATATTTTTCATATTAAGCAAATACTTTAATAATTTTGACTCTTAACGCTATATCAGGTGACATTATAACAGATTTTTCGAGCATAGTAAAGCATTTTTGCCGAAAATTGTCAATGCTTTTACTTTTTTCTGTTAGTTTTGAATAATTATTGGGCATTATTACAAACAAGACTTAAATCAGCAATATAATCATAAAAAAATTAAGCACCCCGTTTTTTGGGGTGCGTTTTTTACTGAGCTCTGAGAGCTTCGATAGGCGGCATTTCCGCTGCTCTCTTTGCGGGGTAGAGACCGAAGAAAACGCCTACCGCGCTGGAGAAGCCTATTGCGAGAATTACCGTCGAGAATTTGACGCTGAGGGGGACTTGCATAATCGCCGAAACGAACGCGGCTACCGCCGTTCCGAAAAACAGTCCCAAAAGTCCGCCGGTAAGGCAGATTATAAGCGCCTCCGTCAAAAACTGCAGCATAATCGCCTTTGTTTTGGCGCCGAGAGCTTTTCTTATGCCGATTTCCCTTGTCCTTTCGGTGACGGAGACAAGCATTATGTTCATAACTCCGATGCCGCCGACAATAAGGGAAATAGCTCCGACGGATGCGATAAAGAGGGTAAAGACTGTGATTACGGTGTCAAGCAGCTCAATGAAGCTTGCGAGGTTCGTGGCGGTGTAGATATTCCTGTCCGCGTTGTTGTGCCTTGCGTATAGTATGTTGACCGCAGCTTCGCCTATGCTTTCAAGGATGCTGTCGTCCTTAGATTTAAGGTAAATGCTCTCGTACCTTTCTCCCCTGCCGAGAAGGGAGGTCGCAACGGTGGAGGGGATGAGCAGCATGGCTCCGCCCACTGCCTGACCGCTTTCCATTAAGGGCTGCATCTGCTCAAACATCTTTTGAGTGTCGCCGCCCATGGCGCTCATAAAGTTCATGACGCCTATTACTTTAAAGGAAACGGTCTTGCCCTCAAAGGTATAGTCTATGACTTCGCCCACCGCGTTCTCCTTGCCGAAAAGCATAAAGGCGCTGGCGGCGTCTATGACCGCCACATTTCTTGCGGCGATGTACTCCTGATAATTGAACACTCTGCCGTGGGCGGGGGATTGACCGAGTATTGCCTCAATATCCGTATTTGTGCCTATGGCAAAGCCGATGCCGTTTTTCTCATTGGCGGCAATGGCGCCAACGCTCATAACGACGGGTGAGATGTACTCCACATCGTCTATATTGTTCTTTATGGCCTTAATATCTTCATCGGTTATATAGTCGCTGAGGCTCGCCTTGCTTGTGTTTACCACCACATTAATGGCGGTGGTGCCGCCCATTTCCTTTATCATGTTGACAACATAGTCGCGGCCGCCGGTGCCTATGGTGATGACGGCGATAACAGAGCCGACGCCGATGATAATTCCCAGCATGGTAAGGAGCGACCTTAAGAGATTTGTCCTAAGGCTTTTAAAGGCCATTTTAATGTTTTCACGAATGTTCAAAGCCAAAACACCTTCCGCCCTGCCTTAGTTTTCAATTTTCTCGCTTACCTTAACCTTCATGCCGTCTTTAAGGCTCTTGACTGTCCTTGAGCTGAAGGTTCTTACAATCTGCTCGCCGGCTTTAAGGCCCGATACCACCTGGTACTTTGTTTCTTCGGAGAGACCCAGCTCAACTTTGCGCTGATATATCCTCTTGTCGTCCTTGTTGTAGACAAAGACATACTTTTCTCCGTCGATTAGCTTCAGCGTGTCAACGGGGATTATTACTGTGTTCTCCGCGTTTCTTGTATTAATCTTTATATTCGCGTTAAAGCCGCTGATTAAATCCTCGGTGGGATTTTTGACGGCAACCTTTGCCTCTACATAGCTGGAGCTGCCCGTAAGGCCGCCGGTAAGGGAGCCGATGGCAGAACCCAGTCCCAAGCCGCCTTCCTTTGCGGTTGCGCTGATGTAGCTTACCTCGCCTTCAAACTCCTTGCCCATGTACTCAACGGTGGCGGGCATGCCAACCTTAATTGAGGGGGCGTCGTACATACCCACTTGGAATGTGGCTACGAACATATCGTAGTTTTCAACCGTTATGCCCTTTACATTCTTCGTTTCCGCTCCCGTGAGCATGAAGGAGGAAAGAAGGGAGCTTATGTCCGCGTTGCCCGAGAGCATATCGAGCAGAGTGTTTATGTCAATGGAGCTCATGTCGGGCTGTGGGCTCGTGCTTTCTATCTTCTGACCCTTTTGGATGTTGATTTCGGAGACCTTGCCGCTGACTGAAGCGACCCAGCCGGAGTTCAGCTCATTCAGCTTGTTATTCAGCTCGTTATACTCTTTCTCCGCTTTGTCCATAACAGCCTTAAAGCTGGCGACATAGAGGTCGCCCGCCTGGAATTCGTATATTGCCTTTGCTGTTTTTAGCTGCATGAGCTGGGAGGCGTCGTCAAGCTGCTGATACTGCTTGCCTAGAAGCGCGGAGAGACCGCCCGAGCCGAGGCCGCCGTTTTGAAACATCTGAATCATGTCGTTAATCTGCTGAATGGACGCGCCCATCTGAATAAGACTTGCGAGCACCTGACCTATCTGGCTCTCGCCGAACAGCTTGGAGATAGCGTCAACCACAACGGTATTGTTGTTTGTGGGGGTGGAGCTTCCCGTATCCGCGCCGCTGTCTTTGAGCTTATCTTCAAGCTGAGCTATTTTCGCCTCTACCGACGGCAGCTCCGCTTTAGCCAGAGCCGCGCTCCTTACAGCCTCCTCGTAAGCCTGTTTCGCAAGGTCATAGGCTGCCTTTTTCTTTTGCACCTCAAGCTGAAGTTCTGTTGTGTCAAAGCTTGCAAGCACATCTCCCGCCTTGACCGTATCGCCGACCTTTACGAATATATCGTTTACCACCACGCCGGGGTAAGCGTAGAAAACGCTCTGACCCGATGAGGTGAGCTGGGCAGCGGTTTCGTAAACCTCTTGCACGGAGCCGATTTTGGCTTCCACAAGGGTTACATAGACACGCTTCCTTTCCACATTTATGCCGATAATGCTGCCGATGGCTATTAAGACGGCTAATATGGCAGAGACGGTTGCGATGAGCTTTTTGTCAAGAGGCTTTTTCTCCTTTTTCGGCTTGGGCGCGCGTACCTCGTCATAGGGCGCCGTCAGAATTTCTTCATTTTGTGTTTTCTTTTGCTTCTTTATTGAAAACTTCATAATGTCACCGCCATATTATTTGCGCAAAGTAGATTCTCTTATTAAATATTGCATAATTTACGCATTTTATCAATTATTTTTTACTTTTGGAAAATTAGGGCCACCCTTAAAATGGCCTTTTTTGAATATACTACCCAGAAATAAAGTATATAGATGTATTATGTTAACATTCTGTAAATTTAAAAGATATATAGATTAACATACGCAGTGTCCGCGCGGCATATAGTTTAAAAGACAAGCTCATAAAAAGGTGAATTGAAATGATAAAGAAAATAACCGCCGTTTTACTCTCAGTAATAATACTCTTTCTTGCCGCTTGCTCCCGCCCAAAGAGAGTCGACTCTTTGGAGCTTTCAAAACGACTGGAGAAAATTAAAGAATCTTATGCCTTTGACAGCCTTGACACTTACATAGTAAACGATGAGCATATTGTATTTATTTCTCTTGTCAAAGCTAACGACTGTCTTCTTTCCTACACAACCGACGGCAATAATTCCATTACGGAAATTAGGCTCACAATTGACGCTGAGAACTGGGATAAGAATGACGCCGCTTATATTTTCGGAGAATACGCCGCTGCGGTGCTGTCCGCGTTTTCGGGCTGCGCTTATGACGAGGCACTTAACTACGCAAAAGAAATAGGTCTTTTTGATGAAAGCGCCTACTTTAATATGCACGAAGCTGAAAGCAGTTTTGACAGATACAGCATAAAAATGTACGCAAACCCCCTTTGCGCGGTCGCGGAATTCATATACTCACCCTCCCTTGTTAAGACTTCCGAAGCCTCCGAAACTGACGCATAAGCGAAAGGTCTTTATGCCGACGCCAAAGCTGTTCACAGACAATTAATACTTCCATAAACCGAGGGCAAAAGAATCGTCATTTACTTGTTTGATTTGAATAATATGGCACAGACAAAAAAAGCAGTATGCACAAACTTCAACGATTTCCTTAAAAACTATTGAATTCAATATTCCCAAATGATATATTTAGCATAGCAGCTTTTTAAAGAGCTTTGGCGATGCAGGCGTAATTTAGATTTTAAGGAGGCTAATTATGGATTTCATTCTTCAGTTCATCGATTTCATTAAGGACATTGTTAAGACCATTCAGGACTTCATCAAGAAGGCAAGAGGCTAATAAAAATAGGCTCTGAAGCGGAGGTTTAAGCCTCCGCTTTTTTCAGTATGAAAGGTTGAGGCAAGATGGAAAACATTAGCTACTCAAAGGCTATACCCGTAAGATACGAGGCGGATGTAATGGTTGCCGGTTCCGGCATGGCGGGCATCGCCGCGGCTCTTGGCGCCGCCATGGAGGGTATGGATGTTATAATCGTTGAAAGGTTCGGAGTGCTCGGCGGCAATGCCACAGCAGGCGGCGTCGCAAACTTCTGCGGCAACAATGTGGGTCAAGGCTCCGTTCTGGATATGGTGATGGCAGCCCTTGAGGAGTTTGACGCAATCGCTCCGAGAAAAAAAGGCAGGGGCGGCAGAGTCTTTGACCATGAGATTCTGGCGGTAATACTCCCCGAGCTGCTTGAGAGATACAAGGTAAAAGTGCTGCTGCATACAACCATTTCGGATGTAGTCTTAAACGGCAGAAGGATTGAAGCTGCGATAGTCACCGGTCCGTCGGGGCTTGAGGCAATTAAGGCAAAGCAGTTTATTGACTGCACCGGAGAGGGCGCGCTTGCCAGAAGCGCAGGTTTTTCCGTCATGAAGGGCGGCAGCAGCAAGTATCAGCTCCCCATGTCCCTTATGTACTTTGTAAGGCATGTTGAGGAGAAGGATGTAAAATACATTCCCGAAGGCTGGTTCGAGAAAATCGACAGCGAGGATAAGCTCCCCATGACCAGCATTTGGCCCAACGGTCCGAGGAGCAACGCGATAAAAATTAAAGTGCCGATGTACGACTCCACCGACACTGTTTCCATGACAATGGCTGAGATTAACGGCAGAAGAAAGATGATGTCGGTTTTAGACTATCACCAAAGGCAGGAGAAAAGAAGCTGGATTCTGGACCACTGCTCAACCGTAATCGGCATAAGAGAGGGCGTCAGGATAGTGGGCGACTACATACTCACCGTTGACGACCTTAGAAACTGCAAGCGTTTTGAGGATGTTATCGCCGTCGGCACATATTATCTTGACGGTCACAAGCCCGACGACGACAAAAGGACATATATACTCCCGAAAGAGTCATTGAAGGTTCCTCCCTATGACATACCCTTAAGGTGCCTTATCGCAAAGGACGGGGACAATCTGATGATGGCGGGCAGGTGCCTTTCCGCCGACCAGCTGGCGCTGTCCTCCGCAAGGGTAATGACCACCTGCTCCATGACGGGTCAGGCGGCGGGAATTACGGCGGCTTTGGCGGTGAAGATGAATACGGATGTAAGGGGCGTTCCCTATGCCGAGGTTCAGAAAAAGATGATTGAGGCGGGCGCTATCCTTGACAGGGATGAGGTAGCCTCATTCTATGAAGCGGAATAAAAAATAGCAGCGGCTTTAATAGCCGCTGTTTTTTTTCTTAAAGCTCCATATCAAGATTTTTTTCAATGAACTTTCTTATCTCGATAAAGTCCTGCAGCGCTGCCTCTTTGTTGTTGGGGTTTCTGAGCAGCGCGGCGGGGTGGAATGTGCCCATAAAGGCGGTGCCGCTTTTCATAACTATTTGCCCGTGCTGGCTTGTTACCTTGTAATCGGGGGAGATTAGCCTGCAGGCGGCTATTCTGCCGAGGCAGACCACCAGTTTGGGCTTTATGAGCCTGAACTGCTCCCTGAGCCAGGGTATGCACTGCTCCTGCTCCTCAGGCTTCGGATCCCTGTTTTCGGGCGGGCGGCATTTTACTATGTTGGCTATGTATACATTCTTGTTTCTGTCAAGACCTATGGAGTTAAGGTACTTGTCCAGGAGCTTGCCTCCCCTGCCCACAAAAGGCTGACCCGCAAGGTCCTCGTTCTCTCCGGGGCCCTCGCCCACAAACATTATTTTGGCCTTTTCGTTTCCCGTGCCGAAAACCACATTGGTGCGGGTGGCGTGAAGCCCGCATTTAGTGCAGCCCTGGCAGTCGTTTTTAAGCTCCTCAAAAGATGTATACATTTATTTCACCCTTGCTTTTTTCTGATTACGGTTGAGGCGATGTCGTTTTCATCGTGGGCGGTGGAGATAATCTCCTTTACCGACTGGCGGGAGTAAAAGCCGGCCATCTTGCCGCCGTACAAATATATGCCCGTTAAATTGCTGTACTTTTTAAACTCGGGGTTTTTCTTTTTGAAGTCTATATTGTACGATGCGTAGGGCATTATGAATTCCTGAAGAATATAGCTGTCGTCCTTATGCTTACGGATAAGCTCCGCCCATTCCTCATCGGAGAAATGAATTCCCGCGTAAACTCCCTTTGCTCCGTAGGAGTCCTCGGGTTTAATAATCCATTTGTCCTTAGCCGTGAGGACATCGAGCTTTTCTATAAACTCGTCGCTGAGTTTAACGGTTTTGGGAACATGGGCGTCAATGTAGGCGATTTCATCCTCGGTTAAAAATGCCTTGGTTCTGTCAAGGTGGAGGATGTAGAAAAGAATTTTGTTGTGGATAATCTGGGTGCAAAAGTCGCCGATGAGGACAACTTTTCTTTTCTTTACAGCCTCAAGGAAGGGCTGAATCTCGCTCTTGTGGGTGAAAATATCGGTGGTGACGGCTCTGCGGTAAATGGCGTCAACCTTGTGTCCCGTGGGGGAGATAAGATTTTCACCGTCAAACTTAAAGTCCCTTATTTCGCAAATCTCAGCCTTACAGCCCGCTTTTTCAAATGCGAGCTTAAACTGGGCAAACTCCTCAATGGAGCAGCCCTTTTCAAGAAAGTCGGTGATGGCGATATAGGGCTTTTCCTTGGGATTTTCGCTTGTATTGTAAATCTCCAAAAAGGTTTTTGCCCATGAGTCGAAAAGCTCAAAGGAGGAAAACTCGAATTTATCGCTTAAATCCTTATAAACCTGAGTGAGTTTTATGGCGATGTTAAGCTCCCTGTCCTCGTTCATTGAGCTGCTGCCGTCGGCGTTGAACTCGCAGAATTTAAAGGAGCGGTCCTCCTCGTTATAGAAAATATCCAGCCTGCATATGGGAAGAAGGCAGGAGTAGGATGGTCTGTTTAAGATTAGTTCCTCCAGCTCCTTATCAAATCCGAAAAGCTCCCTGTAATCTTCCTTTTCGAAATATTCGTTTATTACCTTAATGAGAATGCGGTACATGGTTTCTATTTTATCTCTAAGGTACTCCACATCCTCGTCGGTAAAGAGTTTCGGCATGTAAAGGGCGTAGATGGTTCTGCCCTTGTACTTCGCGGTGGAGTTTTCAAGGTACTCCCACATTCTTTTGGAGCTTTCCATGTTCCCTTCAAAGTTTTTTTCGATTGTATCCTTATAAAGGAGGTTAATATCTTTCATATTCATAATAAAGCTCACTTCTTTCAAACAAGGCTGCAGCACTCTTTAAGGCGGGTTGCCGCTGTTTCCCTCGGGAGCCTTTTTTCTTCGCAGACGAGTTTCTTAAGGGGCTTTAAATATTCTCTTTCGCCGGCATTTAAGTTTTTCTCGGCGACGGAGAATACTTTTTTTATAATATCTGTCGCCGTAATGCCCGAAATTTCAGCGCTCAGACCCTTTTTCATGATTTCGTTTTCTGCGTTTTTAATATCCTCAAGGGTGCTTATCGGGAGGGTGTTAAGATAGCTTTCGATGTCCTCGGTATTCTCGAAAAGTCCCTTGATTAAGGCGACATAAGAAACTGCCAAATCCGGCGACAGGCTGTCGGCGTATCTTATTTCAATATAGGTTTTAAGCCTTACCGTGGGGAAGGACATGGAGAAGATGTGCCTAACCTCCTCTTGCGCAGGCTCTTCGTCAGCGTAGATTTCCTGCGCGCTCTTTGTGGTGCAGCCCGTTTCCCCGTACTCCACGATAAGGGGGGAGGCGGTTACAAAGTCGGCATAGGAGTCAAAAGAAATGCCTGCGTCACACGCAAAGCCGCAGTAGTCGGTGCGGGCTGTGTCCACATCCCGCCATAATTTCGTGCGGAGGATAAATTCCTTATTTTCCGCTCCCTCAAAGACGGGGGCGTTGTCGCTTAAAAGGGATAGGAAGGGGGAAAGGCGGCAGGCGATTTTATATTTCTTAATGAAATCCTTTTCGGAGTAATAGTCTATGGAAACCTGCGTCGCCGCGGTGCCCTTCATCATGTTCTTGCCGTACCTGCCTGTTTTGGCAAAGTGGTTATACATAAACTTGTAGCGATCCTTGGGGATGAGGGGCAAATCGTCAACCTTTGAAACGGGGTGATAGCCGAGATTTATAAGTTTCAGTCCACGCTTATTCAGCACAGGGTCGATAAGGCATCTAAAGTCTTTATATATCCTTACAATTTCGGCGATGTCGGAGCAGGGTCTTATGCTTATTTCAAGCTGGGCGGCGGGCTCAAGGGTGATGGTATAGTCGTCATTTCCGAGAGCAAGGACAAATTCGTCCTTTCTGACTACCGTTTCGAAATGGGGAGAAAGCTCTTCCATGACAGCCGCAACGCCGTTTTCGCCGAAATACTCTATTGACCTTAAAGTCTTGGCGTCGACTAAAAAGTGCTCAAGCTCCAACCCTAAGGAAAACTTCTCATATTGACTTTTAATGCCGCCCTCTATATATGCTTTAGCGGCGGCAATGGCTTTATTCTCACTCTTGTTCATACTGTTCCTTTATTTGCGTTTTTGGCTTCAGCCTTCGCTTTGCTTCAGCCTTACATACATATGCTTTACTGTTTTGTTGGATGTTTCCCTAACATCTATGTCGAACATATCGGTCGCGAGAATTAAGGGAGTTAGCTTTGTGTAGCCGTAGTTTCTGGGGTCAAAAGAGGGGTTTTTCTTGAGAATCAGATTGCCCAAATCGCCGAGGAAGGTCCAGCCGTCCTCGCCCGCTATATCCTCAACTGAGGTGACAAGGAGATTAATAAGTTCCTGGGGCAGCGGCTCTGGGCTGAGTTTGCTCTGGGACTGTCCCCTGCCGGTAGATTTTGCGGGAGCCTTTTCTATTTTTACGGGCTTGCAGACATTGGGCTTTAATATCTCAAGGAAAATAAATTTATCGCAGGCGGCGATAAAGGGCTTCGGGGTTTTTTCCTCGCCGATGCCTATAACTTTTTTGCCCGCCTCTCTGAGCCTTGTGGCAAGCCTTGTAAAGTCGCTGTCGCTGGACACGATGCAGAAGCAGTCCAGATTTCCCGTGTAAAGCAAATCCATGGCGTCAATTATAAGGGCGGAGTCGGTGGAGTTTTTGCCCGTTGTGTAGCTGTACTGCTGAACGGGAATAATGGCGTTCTCCAATAGGATTGCCTTCCAATTGGAGAGATTGGGGCTTGTCCAGTCCCCGTATATGCGCTTAACCGTAGGGGTGCCGTAGCGGGCAAGCTCCTCAAGCATTGGCTTTGCGTAGGAGCAGGAGACATTGTCCGCGTCGATTAATACAGCCATCCTGGAGTCCGGTTTTTCACTCATTTTTATCACATCTTTTTATACAGATTCTTCTTTTGCGGTTTCTTCTGCCGCGTGTTCGGAATTTGAGGTCTTGAAAATTTTGATTATTCCCTTGTCGTTAAGGAGCTTAATAAGAATTACGATAATGGGCAGAAGGAAAATACCGATGGGGCCGAAAACCTTAGCGCCTATATACATTGACATAATGGTTATCACAGGCGGCAGACCCACCTGGTCGGCAACCAGTTTCGGCTCTATTATCTGCCTTATTACTGTTATTATAGCATACATTACAAGAAGTCCGATGCCGCCGCCGAACTCGCCCGTAATGAGAAGATACGCGCTCCACGGTATGAGTATGGTACCAGTGCCGAGAACGGGGACGATGTCCACAAGGGCGGTGACTATCGCGATTACAAGTATATAGTTTACCTCATAAATGCCCGCTACCTTTAAAAGTCCGAGACCGATTGAGATTTCGGAGAAGGTTATGAGCATGAGAAGGCAGTACGCCTTTGCCATTTTGCCGAGAGTGCTGAACAGCACGGTTTTAGTTTGGGAGAGTTTCTTTCCCTTTTCCTCGCTGATTTGCCTGTAGATAAACTCCTTAATTTCCTTATAGCTTGTTGCCATAAAGCAGGAGGAAACGACGGTGACCACCAAGGCAAGCACGATTGAGGGGATTTGCTTTGCGGTCTCCCATACGCTGCCGAGAGGTGATTTGAGCCAGGACAAATCTAATGAGCTGTCGGGTACGCCGGGGACTCTTATGGATTCGGCGTATTTTCTTATAAAGTTCGCCGCTGCCTGCTCAAGGGAGTCGGGCAGGAAGGAGATAACTCTCAGAAGCCAGTTTTCCACTTCGGTCACAATGGCAGGTATGTCGTTTACCCTTTGAGTGAGATACTGGGCAAAGGATTTCAGTTCATTTGTGAGTTTTACGCCGATGGCGAACACTATGAAAAGCGCGAGGGCTGTAATGAGCAGAACCAAAGCAGTACCCACAAAACCCGGCTTTAAGCGGGTTACCTTTGTGATTTTTTCAATCGGCTTTTGCAGCGACATGGTAAGGAAGAACGCGAAAACAAAGGGGAAGACATACCAGAAGGCAATCTTCATAAAGAGGTAGAACGCTGCGATTATGATAAGCCAGAAAAACACATCGATTATAAATTTTCGTCTTCTTTCGGTTCTGTTCATAATACCTCATCCCCGGCTCTTAAATAGGCGGCTGTTTATATTATTGACAGGAAATATTAACTAAAAATTAAAATAGTCGTCTACAATTCTTCCGTCGTGAATTCTTATATTCCTTTTGATTCCCGACGCTATCTGATTGTCGTGGGTAATGAGGACTATGGTTCTGCCCTCCGCGTTTAGCTCGTGCAGTATTCTCATAACCTCGTCGCCTGTTTTTGAGTCAAGGTTGCCCGTGGGCTCATCCGCAAGAATGATGGGCGGGGCGGCTGCAATTGCCCTTGCTATGGCGATTCTCTGCTGCTGACCGCCCGAAAGCTGTGAGGGCAGGTGCTTTTCTCTGTGGAGCATGCCCACTTTTTCGAGGGCGACGCGGGACAGCTCCCGCCTTTCATCCGCGGGCATGCCTCTGTATACAAGGGGTAGCTCAACATTCTCCCTTGCGGTAAGATTGCTTATAAGGTTAAAGCCCTGAAAGATAAAGCCTATCTCCTTGTTGCGGATTTCCGAAAGGCTGTCGTCGTCAAGCTCGTCCACATATTTGCCGTCCAGCTTATATGTACCGCTGGTAGGGACATCGAGCAGGCCGAGAATATTCATAAGCGTGGACTTGCCCGAACCCGACTGACCGACAATGCCCACAAACTCGCCGAAATCAATTTCGAGGCTTACAGCGTCAAGGGCTCTGACTTCGTTTTCGCCCGGATTGTAAATCTTGCTTATATTATTCAGCTCAATAAGGCTCATATTAAGCTCCTTTAAAAGCGGATAATCCGTTCCTTTGACATTACTTATGCAATAAGCCACCCTAAAGGCGGCTTATTGGTATTTTATGCGAGAAAATGCTTCATAAGTTCCGCGCCGCTGCCAAAGTAAAGTCCCGTAGCTGCGGCTGTCTTTTCCGTAACGGTGTCAACGCCCTGCTTTTCATTGTTCTTGTGGTAAATCATAAAGGGTACGGGGTCGGTGCTGTGTGTGCCCGTTGCAAGGGGCGTGGGATGGTCGGGAAGTATCATTATCTTATAATCATCAAATTCCTTAAGACCTTCAAGGACTATGGGCAGGACTCTCCTGTCAATCTCCTCTATCGCTTTGACCTTGTTGTGGATTTCCCTTCTGTGGCCGCACTCGTCGGTGGCCTCTATATGAATGTAAACAAAATCTTTGCCGTTTTTAAGCTCATCTACCGCGGTTTGTGCCTTGCCCTCAAAGTTTGTGTCAAGGTAGCCTGTGGCGCCCTCAACGGTGGGGGTGGACATACCCGCAAGACCGCCAATGCCCTTTAAGAGGTCGACGGCTGAGATTATGCTGCCATCAAGACCGTAGAGGTCCTTAAAGAGGGGGAGATTGGGCTTTGTGCCTTCGCCCCAGAGCCAGATTGAGTTGGCGGGGCGCTTGCCCTCGGCGATTCTCTTTTTGTTTACGGGGTGGTCTTTAAGTATATTGTAGCTTTCCTTCATCATTCTGATGAGGTCCGCCGCGTTTTCGCTTTTTGAAAGATAGGGACCTATGACTCTGTCGGAAATGTCGTGGGGAGGAGTCATTCTGCCAAGGTCCACCGTGCCGCCGTGCCATACAAGGCAGTGCCTGTACGCGACGCCGCTGTAATACTCGTAAATGTCGCTGCCGAAATGCTCCTGGATAGCGTCTATCAGCAGTTTTGCCTCGGCTGTGGAAATATCACCGCCGGAGTAGTCTATCATTGTCTTGTCCTCGTAATTTTCCTCATCGGAAAGGGTGACAAGGTTGCAGCGCAGTGTAACATCAGTATCGCTGAGGTTAACTCCGATGCTGACAGCTTCAAGGGGTGAGCGTCCTGTGTAGCTCTGTCTCGGGTCGTAGCCGAGAACGCTTAAATTGGCAACATCGCTGCCGGGGTTCATGCCATCGGGAATTGTTTTGACGAGACCTGCCTCGCCCTTTTTTCCCAAAGAATCAAAGAGAGGCTTGTTTGCCGCCTCCATGGGCGTTTTGCCGCCAAGCTCCGCTACCGGCATGTCTGCCATCCCGTCATAAAGTACAACTACATATTTCATCTATATAAAACTTCCTTTCACATAAGGGGCTTGCCCCTTTGCCACATCCATCGGCTAAAGGCGCAATATAATCTATTCTTCAACAGGCAAGGGTGTGTCGGGATTTATCTCGCCTGATTTTACTCTGTCAAAATAAGTACTGGTTGAAGGGATAACGAATTTTACGCTCTTGGGAACGATTTCAAAGGTGCTCTCGGTCACAATTTCGACTTCGCCGTCAATGTTGACCGCGGCGGGCTTTTCGCTCTTTACGGTGATTTTTTTGCCCCTTTTGAACTCGGTAAAGGGCAGACTCAGATGCTGACCCTTCTTGTATTGGTCGACAAGACCCAGCATCTTAGCCCTTGAAACCTCTTTCCTGACTATGACGAAATCAAGAAGACCGTCGTCGGGGATGGCAAGGGGGGCTCCCATAAAGCCGCCGCCGTACCATCTGGAATTGGCGCAGAGGCAGAACAGAACGGTGAGTTTCCTCTCCTCCTCGCCTTCTGTTTGTATGGTGAACTCGTTCTTGATTTTTCTGAGGAAGCAGTATAAAAGAGCCGCGTAATACGCGCTTTCCGCCTTCATGCCCGGCAGCTTTTTAAAGCTGGCCTGCTTTGCGCAGATTTCCGCGTCAAGGCCCATGGAGCACTGGTTAACGGCAATCTTGTCGCCGCATCTGATGGCGTCAATTACAAGGGGAATACCGTTAATCTGGGCGTTAAGGTCCAGAAACTCTTCCTTTTCTCCGAAAAGCCTTATAAAGTCGTTGCCTGAGCCCAAGGGAATTGAGGCTACCTCGGCGTTTTCAAAACCGAAGGAGCCGTTTACAACCTCGAAAAGGGTGCCGTCTCCTCCGCAGGCATAGAACCTGACCGGCTCGCCTTCCGCAGCCTTATTGCGGACAAAGTCTATCGCCGATTTCGGGTAGGGGCTTACAAAAATTTCATAGTCCACATTGTTTTTGATGCAGTATTCAACTATCTGGGGTCTTATGATTTCTTCCGTTTTCCCTTTGCCTGCAGCCGGGTTGATAACAAAAATATGCTTCATGCGTGAATTCCTTTCGTGTCCGCTTAGTAATCCTCTTATTTGTAGTACATATAATATCGGCACTGAATCATGCCGTTATAGAGCTTGCGGTTTTTGTTCGGCTTTCTGCCGAAACATTCGGGAAAATCCTCGTCCGATGTTATTATATTATAGCTCCAGCCTTGTTTCTGCTCGAAAACGCGCCCCATTACCTTATAAATTTCCTTAGCCTTTTCTATATCCAAAAGCCGCTCCCCGTAAGGGGGATTGGTTATAAGGGTGCCTTTTTCGGTTTCGGGCTTAAAGTCTTTGATGTCAGCGACTTTGAGGTTTATAAAACGCTCGAGGCCCGCTCTTTTGACGCTCTGACGGGCAATCTCAATCGCCTCGGGGTCGATGTCGGAGCCGTAGGCTAAAAAATCGGTGTCCTTTTTTACAAGGTCAAGGGCTCTTTCCTTTTCCTCCTGCCAAATCTTAGAATCAAAATTCTTCCAGCTCATAGAGGTAAACTCTCGGTTAAGACCCGGCGGAATATTGTTCGCCAGCAATGCGCCTTCTATAAGAATGGTGCCCGAGCCGCACATCGGGTCGTATAGAGTGTGGTAGTGCCTGAGCTTTGCAAAGCGGCAGAGGGCTGCCGCAAGAGTTTCTTTAATCGGGGCGGGAGTTGAGATTGGTCTGTAGCCCCTTTTGTGCAGCGAGGCGCCGGTGGTGTCTATTGTGAGCGTCACAATGTCTTTCATAATGGAAAAGCGGATTTGATAAAGCGCGCCCGTTTCGGAAAACCACGGCACCTTATGCTTTGCTTTAAGCCTTTCCACTACCGCTTTTTTGATTATTGACTGGCAGGAGCTTACTGCAAACAGTTTTGAATTAAGGCAGTAGCCCTTTACGGGAAAAGCGTCGTTTTTGCCTATAAAGTTTTCCCAGGGCAGGGCTTTTGCGCCCTCGAAAAGCTCCTCAAAGCTGCGCGCCCGAAAAGTGCCTACCAAAATCAATATGCGCTCGGAAAATCTTGATGCTATATTTGCCCTTGCCATTATTCTTTCGTCCCCTTTAAAGAGGACTCTGCCGTTTTCGGCGTTTACATCGCGGGCGCCCATTTCCTTCAGTTCAAAGGCAACGGCGCTCTCCAGACCTAACAGGCAGGGGCTTAGAAAGCTGAGTTCCATTTTGCGCTCCAATCATTTTGTTATGTTAACGGCTTAGAGCTTGCCTAAAATAGCTATAGCGATGTTGAAATAGAGGAATACCGAGAAGGCGTCAACTATTGTTGTGATAAAGGGCGATGAGATAAGCGCGGGGTCAAGACCCAGACGCTTTGCCAGCATGGGCAGGGTGCAGCCGATGATTTTTGCGCAGACAACGGTTCCCGCAAGCGTCAGCGATACAACCATGGCAATCTGCCAGTTGCCGTACTGAACAAAGATTCTGATTCCGTTTGCGACCGCCAGAGCGATTGAACAAATAATTGAAATTCTGAACTCTTTCCAAAGAACCTTGAAATAATCCTTGGGAGAAAGCTCGCCCGTGGCAAGGCTGCTGATAATAAGGGCTGATGCCTGCGAGCCGCTGTTGCCGCCCGTATCCATAAGCATGGGGAGGAATGTTACCAGAAGGGGAACTGCGGTAAATGCCTCCTCGTACCTTGAAATGATAAGTCCCGTAATAATGGAGGTTACCATTAAGAGCAGCAGCCAGGGTATTCTGTTAAAGGCGTGGCGCACCACTGAGGTTTTAAGATAGGGGTCATCAGACGGATTAACCGCAGAAATAAGCGCTATGTCCTCGCTGCTCTCGTCAACGATGACATCCACTGCGTCGTCTATGGTGATTATGCCCACAAGGCGGTTTTCGGAGTCAACGACGGGGAGGGTCATAAGACCGTACTTTTTCATCGCCATGACGGCGGATTCCCTGTCGGAGAGAGTGTGAACGGAAATTATGTTGGTTTCCATTATATCGCCGACAACCGTATCCAGCGGAGCTATGAGCAAATCTTTTACCGTAATGACGCCCTTTAATATCCTGCTGTTGTCCAGTATATAGCAGTTGTAGATGGTTTCCTTGTCGATACCTTCGCGGCGGATTTTTTCGATTGCCTCCCCAACTGTCATGTTTTCTCTTAGGTCCATGAACTCGGGAGTCATAATGCTGCCGGCGCTGTTTTCGGGGTAGTTCAAAAGCTCGTTGATTACCTCTCTGTCAGCGGGGTTAGCCACTCTCAGAATTCTCTTTACTATGGTTGCCGGCATTTCGTGCATTAAGTCGACGGTATCGTCAATGAACATATCGGAGGTAACTCTTTCAAGCTCCGCGTCGGTAAGACAGCCTATAAGGAACTCCTGCTTATCCGACGGAAGATTAGCGAATACCTCCGCCGCCAAATCCTTTGACAAAAGGCGGAAAACGCGGACTGCCTGCTCAGACTGAAGTTCGTCCATTATTTCCGCTATGTCAACGGCATTCATGGTATTCAGTTGTTCGTAGAGGGAGTTGTACTTCTTCTCCTCCAAAAGCTGTGCTATCATTGAAATTGTCATTGTCATAATCTTTACCCTGCATTAAGGATAAAGCAATGCGGGACAAACCAAAGCAGCACAGACAAAGGCACAAATCTTTTATGGCAATGATTTTTTCATTGCCTTTCCTTTTAAGGCAGAAAGCAAATACATAGAAACGAAAGAAACAGCTATGGTCTTTCTGCCCGATGTGCGTATTTTGCCTGCTAAGCAACTTCGGTAATGGTCACCGCGACTGCCATCGTCCATAACTGCATCTCCTTTCTATAGTATTTGTTGCAAACTCGCTTTTATTTGCAAAAGCCTTTGCATTTAAAAGCGGCAATCCTCTGCCTGTTAAAGAAGAAAAATGGCGCTTCTTTAACATTTTAATTGTATTCCTTAAAGCTTAGTGTGTCAAGCTAAAGGGACAATCTTAAAGCATTCTTAATATTTCTTTTGAGGAGCTTTAAAAAGCTTTTTTTATTTAAAGACGCATTCACATTTAGAAAATAATGGCATAAAAAATAAAGCGCTGCCAATAATTATTACGATTCTGTGAATTTTAAAAAAAGGTATTGATTTTTTCCAGCAGATGGATACAATAGTTTTTAGCACTCTAAATATAAGAGTGCTAAATTGATGCAAAAACAATACTATTATATATTAATCGGGAGGAATCAGAATGACACTTAAACCGCTTGGTGACAGAGTTGTCGTTAAATTCGTCGAAGCAGAAGAAACCACCAAGGGAGGAATTATCCTCGCTGCTGCCGCACAGGAGAAGCCTCAGATTGCTGAGATTATCGCTGTGGGTCCCGGCGGAATCGTTGATGGCAAGGATGTCATCATGGAGGTTGAGGAAGGCGACAGAGTAATCCTCAGCAAATACGCAGGCACCGAAGTAAAGCTCGGCAACGAAGAATATGTTATAGTTCGCCAGAGCGATATTCTTGCAATAGTTGAATAATTCAGACGAGGAGGACAGTTATGGCAAAACAGATTCTTTACGGTGAAGAAGCCCGCAAGGCTTTGCAGACCGGTATCGACAAACTCAGCAATACAGTTAAAATCACCCTTGGTCCCAAGGGACGCAATGTGGTTCTTGATAAGAAATACGGTTCACCCCTTATCACCAACGACGGCGTTACAATAGCCAAGGAAATCGAGCTTGAGGACCCCTTTGAGAACATGGGCGCTCAGCTTGTAAAGGAAGTCGCAACAAAGACCAACGATGTGGCAGGCGACGGTACAACCACAGCTACAATTCTCGCTCAGGCTCTTGTAAGAGAGGGCATGAAGAATGTGGCAGCCGGAGCTAGCCCGATGGCAGTTAAGAGGGGCATTCAGATGGCAGTAGACAAGGCTGTCGAGGCTCTGAAGAAGAGCTCCAAGCCCGTATCCAGCAACGCTGACATCGCAAGAATCGCCACCATCTCCGCAGGCGACGAGAAGATAGGCGACCTTATCGCAGAGGCTATGGCTAAGGTAACCTCCGACGGCGTTATCACCATCGAGGAGTCCAAGACAGCCGAAACCTACAGCGATGTTGTCGAAGGCATGCAGTTTGACCGCGGCTACATCTCACCCTACATGGTAACCGACACCGAGAAGATGGAAGCCGTTATCGACGACGCATACATCCTTATTACAGACAAGAAGATTTCAAATGTTCAGGAGATTCTGCCGCTGCTTGAGCAAATCCTCCAGGCAGGCAAGAAGCTTGTTATCATAGCTGAGGACCTTGAGGGCGAAGCTCTTGCGACAATCCTCGTTAACAAGCTCCGCGGCACATTCACCTGCGTGGGCGTTAAGGCTCCCGGCTTCGGCGACAGAAGAAAGGAAATGCTCCGTGACATCGCTATCCTCACAGGCGGCGAGGTTATCACCGAGGAGCTGGGCCTTGAGCTTAAGGAGACAAAGATTAATCAGCTCGGCCGCGCAAAGCAGGTTAAGATTTCAAAAGAGAACACCATCATTGTTGACGGCGCAGGCGACCCCGAGGCTATCAAGGCAAGAGTCAACCAGATCAGACATCAGCTCGAGGAAACCACATCCGAGTTTGACCGTGAGAAGCTCCAGGAGCGTCTTGCTAAGCTCGCAGGCGGCGTAGCAGTCATCCATGTAGGTGCCGCTACCGAGACAGAAATGAAGGAGAAGAAGCTGCGCATTGAGGACGCTCTCTCAGCCACCAAGGCCGCTGTTGAGGAAGGCTGCGTAGCAGGCGGCGGCGTTGCTCTGCTCAACACCATTCCCGCTGTTAAGGAGCTCCTTGACACAACAGAAGGCGACGAGAGAACAGGCGTCAACATCGTTCTGAAGGCTCTTGAGGAGCCCATCCGTCAGATTGCCGCTAACGCAGGTCACGAAGGCTCTGTAATCATCGACGCAATCATCCGCTCCGGCAAGACCGGCTACGGCTACAACTTCGCAACCGATGAGTACACAGACATGGCCGCAGCAGGCATTCTTGACCCGACAAAGGTAACCCGCTCCGCACTCCAGAACGCAGCATCCGTCGCAGCCATGGTTCTCACCACAGAGTCACTTGTATGCGACAAGCCCGAGCCCCACAACGATGCCAACGCTGCTATGGCACAGGGCGCAGGAATGTATTAATAGATACCCTACCTTAAATAACCCTATGTCCCAAAAGGACATAGGGTATTTTTTTACGCTGATGCGGGCTTTGGGAAGCTGACCGATGAAATAATGATGTCCGCCCGTGAGGCGGTCTTTTTTTTTGGGCGGCGGCACTCTGCGGCGGGCGGCGGGACGGGGGTTCAGCGGGGGCGGCGAGGTTGGGCTCGGCGGGCGGCGGTGGAGTTGGTACGCTTGCAGCGGGGTGGGCGTGTGTCGGCGGC
>LFSO01000001.1:6895-9043 GCA_001512765.1 Clostridiales bacterium DTU053 | reverse complement strand
GGTGCGGCGGGGTGCGCAGTCGGAGGGGCGGGGCTCGGCGGCGCTCGTTTGGCAGAGTGCGCTCTCGCCGTCGGCGGCGGGGTGGGGAAAAGCTGCCCCGCTCCCCTGTTTGCGGATGGCTGTACTCGGGGGATGGCGCAGGGCGTGTCCCTTAGTGGGCGTTTTCCCTCGTCGGGGAAGAAAAAAGCCCCTCCCCCGCTGCGGTTGGGGCGGCAGGCAGGGGCTTAGCGGAGCTCTTGCGCTCGAGCGGACAAGTTAAGTTTTCGGCAACGCACTGTTTACAAATTATGCTTGATAAATTGTCGAAAATGTTCTTTAATCTATCTATACAAGAATTTTTGAACGGAGGCACTTTATGTCAGCAGTTGATTCCATCCGCAAAACCATAGGCGATACGGCATGGTTTACCCACGACAGGTTCGGCATGTTCATCCACTGGGGTCTTTACGCCCTGCCCGCAAGGCATGAATGGATTAAGAACATCGAAAGAATCAAAGACGAGGACTACGACAAATACTTTAAATACTTCAACCCCGACCTTTTTGACGCCTCAGAGTGGGCTAAGAAGGCTAAAGCGGCGGGCATGAAGTACGCGGTTTTGACATCAAAGCACCACGAGGGCTTCTGCCTCTTTGACTCCAAATACACAGACTACAAGTCCACCAACACAAAGTTCGGCAGGGATATAGTCAAGGAATTTGTTGAGGCGTTCAGGGCGGAAGGTCTTAAAGTGGGCTTTTACTATTCCCTCATCGACTGGCATCATCCCGATTTCACAATTGACGGAAAGCACCCCCGCCGCGACGACGACAATATCGAGGAGCTTAACCGCGGCAGGGACATGGCCCGCTACAGGGAGTACATGAAGAATCAGGTCACCGAGCTGCTTACCAACTACGGCAAGATTGATATTCTGTGGTTTGACTTCTCCTATTCGGCCGAGACCTACAAAGGCATGAAGGGCAAGGGCAAGGACGACTGGGACGCTGAGGAGCTGATAAAGACCGCGAGGAGCCTTCAGCCCGACATAATCATCAACAACAGAACCGAGATTGAGCAGGATATATGGACTCCCGAACAGTATCAGCCCGAGGAATGGATTAGGGACGCAAACGGTCAGCGTGTTGTTTGGGAGGCTTGCCAGACCTTCTCAGGCTCATGGGGCTACCACAGGGATGAGGCAACCTGGAAATCCCCCGAACAGCTTGTCAGGATGCTTATAAACACCGTTTCATGCGGCGGAAATCTCCTTTTAAATGTCGGCCCCACGGCGAGAGGCATCTTTGACGAAAGAGCGGACTTTGCTCTTGAGCAGATAGGAAAGTGGATGCGCCTTAATTCCAGAAGCATTTACGGCTGCACTCAAAGCGAGTTCCCGGCGTCGCCCGATGTGCGCTACACTCAAAACGGCAAGGTGCTCTACGCTCACATTTACGCATATCCCTTTGTGGCGCTTAGACTCAAGGGTCTTGGCGGCGAGGTTGACTACATGCAGTTCCTGCACGACGCCTCCGAGGTTTTATGGGATGAGGACGGAGAGGACATCATTGTAAAGCTCCCCGTTGTAAAGCCGAATCAGATAGTTCCCGTAATCGAGATATTCCTGAAATAAGAAGAAGGGCTTAAAGCAAACGCTTTAAGCCCTATTTTTATAGATTAACCGTTTTGTTCGCTATTATTTCGCAGAATACCCTGTCGTGCTCGACAAAGAGGATTGTAGGCTCAAAGGAAAGAAGCAGCTCCTCTATCTGAATGCGGGAAATGACATCCACAAAGTTTAAGGGTTCGTCCCAGATATAAAGGTGGGCTTTTTCGCAAAGGCTTTTAGCGATCAGCACCTTTTTCTTTTGCCCGCCGCTGAAATCCCTCATGTCCTTGTCAAACTGGGCTCTTGAAAAGTCGAGCTTACGAAGGATTGCCTTAAACAGGCTCTCATCTATGCCGTGCTCTAAGGCAAAGTCAGAAAGATTGCCGCAAAGGAAGGAGGTATCCTGGGGGACATAAGAGATAATAATGCCGCTGCCCTTTTGGAATTCGCCCGTATGGGGTATATCCTCGCCCATAATCATTTTTAATATGCTGGACTTGCCCGAGCCGTTTTTGCCCTGAAGGGCGATTCTGTCGCCCTTTTCGATGTCGAAAGATACG
>LFSO01000001.1:0-6850 GCA_001512765.1 Clostridiales bacterium DTU053 | reverse complement strand
TTTTCCGCGGTTTCAATATTTTTAAGGAGCTTTGACTTTTCTTCAGCGGCTCTAAAGGAACGCTCCTCTATCGCCTTTGCCCGCTTCATCATTTTCTTGGATTTCGCCGCAAGGTAGGGTCTGCGGCCCACGGTGTTATCAACCTTCCTCGGGTCGGCGCCGATTTTCTCTCTTTCGGCTTTGTCCGCCCACTGCGCCTTTTCTCTCGCGGCTTCTTTAAGGCGTTTAATCTCCTTCTTCAGCTTCTCATTCTCGGCCAGCTCATATTTGTCCTGCCGCTCTTTATTCTCGAGCCATGAGGAGAAATTGCCCTTTTGAATCTCGATATTCGCCCTGTTGATGGAGAGAATATGGTCCACGCAGCCGTCAAGGAAGGCTCTGTCGTGGGAAACAAGAATGAAGCCTTTTTTGCGGTTGAGATACCTGCTTACAAGTTCCCTGCCCCTCATGTCAAGGTGGTTTGTGGGCTCGTCAATGAGCAGAAAACTGTTCTCCTTTAAAAAGAGAATTGAAAGAAGCACCTTGGTCTGCTCACCTTTTGAAAGGGTGGAAAAGGGGCGATACAGCACATCCTCGTCCACTTCCAATAGGCTCATCTCCCTTTGAAGCTGCCAATAGACAAAGTCGGGGTAGATTTCGCCCAGAACATCAATGGTGTTTTGGCTGTCGTCCCGCACTTTATAAGGGAAATACTCAAAGTCCACGCTTGCGGATATTGTGCCGCTGTACTCGTATTTGCCCATAAGAAGATTTAAAAAGGTGGTTTTTCCTCTGCCGTTTCTGCCTATAAAGCCCAGTTTCCAGTCGGTATCTATCTGAAAGCTTACATTCTCAAAAATATTGTCATAGCTGCCCTCATAGCTGAAGGTTAGGTTCTGAATGTTTATTAGCGACATAAGGCTCACTCCCAAAATAAAAATCGGCCGCAAGAAAGTAAATTCCCGCAGCCGACAATGAGCTTTAAAACCGTTTGGCCAAAAGAATCAACTTTCTTGCAAACGGCATAACAAAGAGAGCGAATATATCGCCTTTTTATGCTATGCCTTCAGTTTAGCAAGAAAGATTGAACATCCTTTGACCTCCCTTTATGTCGTTTCTGTAATTATACCATATTTTTCTGAAAAGTGAAGGGTTTTATCCCTTCATTAATACTTTTATGCCCTTATTTTCAAAAACCTGTCTGGCTTTCAACAGCTCCTCGGGCGTTGGGGGCTGGGTGTCTTTCAGCTCGTAGTCAAAGCCCAGCTGCTCCCACTTGTACTCGCCCATTTTGTGAAAGGGCAGAAGCTCTATGAGTTCCACGCACTCAAAGCCTTTGAGATAATCCGCGAGGGCTGAGAGGGTTTCATAGTCTAAGGTGTAGCCGGGCAGAAGAACCTGACGCATCCAAACCTTTATGCCCTTCTCCTCGCAGTAGTTTAGGGTTTCAAGGGTCCTTTTGTTTGTGTAGCCGCTTATTTTCCTTGCNNACATTGTCATCAAAGCTTTTTATGTCAAGCAGCACAAGGTCTGACAAATCCAGAACGGGGGCGCTTTTTGAAAGAGGGATGCTTCCCGCGGTGTCAAGGGCTGTGTGGATATTATGCTCCCTGCAGCCCTTTAAGATGGCGGCGGCAAAGTCGGCTTGAATAAGGGGCTCGCCGCCCGACAGGGTGACTCCGCCGGATTTAATAAAGTTTTTGTAGCTGAGAATATCCCGAATAACATCGTCGGAGTCCATAGTCTTGCCCGTACAGGTAGCCCATGTGTCGGGGTTGTGACAATACAGGCAGCGGAAATTGCAGCCCTGCAGGAAGAGGACATATCTGATGCCCGGCCCGTCAAGGGTTCCGAAGGACTCTATTGAATGAACTCTGCCCAAAACTCCCATCTTTCTATCCTCTCAAAAAGCTCAAAGGCTTAATTAAAACCTCTCGTGGAAGGTTCTGTGAAGGACATCAAGCTGCTGCTCTCTTGTAAGCTTTATGAAGTTTACCGCGTATCCGCTGACCCTGATTGTGAGCTGCGGATATTTTTCGGGATGCTCCATGGCGTCCATAAGGACTTCCTTGTTTATTACATTTACATTGATATGGTGGCCCGTATCGCCGAAATAGCCGTCGAGGAGACCGACAAGGTTTGTGACTCTGTCGTCGTCCGTCTTGCCCAGAGCGCCGGGTACAATGCTGAAGGTGTAGGAAATGCCGTCCTCTGCGTAGTCATAGGGGAGCTTGGCGACGCTCTTCATGCTGGCGACGCAGCCCTTGGTGTCTCTGCCGTGCATCGGGTTGGCTCCNNCCGTGCTTTCTGCCGTCGGGGGTTGAGCCCGTCTTTTTGCCGTAAACGATGTTGGAGGTAATCGTAAGCACGGAAAGGGTGGGGATTGAATCCCTGTAAGTCTTGTGGCGGCGCAGTTTGTTCATAAACGCCTTTATGATGTTGACCGCTATCTGGTCTATCTCGTCGTCGTTGTTGCCGAACTTGGGATAGTCGCCCTCTACTATAAAGTCTGTGGCGAGACCTTCTTCGTTCCTTACAACCTTTACCTTGGCGTGCTTAATGGCTGAAAGGCTGTCAGCAACAACGCTCAGACCCGCAAGTCCGCATGCCATGGTTCTGACGATGTTCACATCGTGCAGCGCCATTTCAAGACGCTCGTAGCAGTACTTGTCGTGCATATAGTGGATGCAGTTGAGGGTGTTGATATAGAGCTTTGCCAGCCAGTCGCATACGGTGTCAAACTTTTTGACAACCTCGTCATAGTCAAGGTACTCGGAGGTGATGGGAGCGAACTCGGGACCGACCTGCATACCGGTTACCTCGTCGCGTCCGCCGTTGATGGCGTAGAGCAGAGCCTTGGCGAGGTTTGCTCTCGCGCCGAAGAACTGCATCTGCTTGCCTATCTTCATGGCGGAGACGCAGCAGGCTATGCCGTAGTCGTCNNCCGAATTTGGGACGCATTATATCGTCATTCTCGTACTGAATGGAGGATGTGACGATGGACATCTTTGCGCAGTAGCGCTTAAAGTTCTCGGGCAGCCTTGTGCTCCAAAGGACCGTAAGGTTCGGCTCGGGAGCGGGGCCCAGATTCGTGAGCGTGTGCAGGAAACGATAGGTCATCTTTGTGACCATGTGCCTGCCGTCAACGCACATGCCGCCAAGGGACTCGGTTACCCATGCGGGGTCGCCGCTGAAAAGCTGGTCGTAAGCGGGGGTTCTGAGGAAGCGGACGATGCGAAGCTTCATAATAAAGTGGTCAACAAACTCCTGAATCTGCTCCTCGGTATATTTGCCGCTCTTGAGGTCACGCTCAGCGTATATATCAAGGAAGGTGGATATTCTGCCTATGCTCATGGCGGCGCCGTTCTGGTCCTTGACCGCGGCGAGATAGCCGAAATAGAGCCACTGGATTGCCTCTTTTATGTCTTCGGCGGGTCTGGAAATGTCAAAGCCGTAGCTTGCCGCCATTTCTTTAAGNNTCCTCGAGGGCTTTAATCTGTTCGCTGAGCTCTTCTCTCTGGCGGATTTCCATTTCGTCCATTGTGTCAAAGACAAAGGATTCCTTCTCTCTTCTCTTCTGCTCTATAAGGGCGTCTACGCCGTAGAGAGGCACTCTGCGGTAGTCGCCTATGATTCTGCCTCTGCCGTAGGCGTCGGGCAGACCCGTGATGATGCCGCTCTTTCTTGCCCTTCTCATCTCGTCGGTGTACACATCAAAAACGCCGTCGTTGTGGGTCTTGCGGTATTTGAATATCTGCTCGATGTCGTCGGGCAATTGTCTTCCGTATGCCTCAAGGGCGGTTCTGACAAGTCTTATGCCGCCAAAGGGCATGATTGCCCTCTTTAAAGGCTCGTCGGTCTGAAGACCCACAATCTCCTCAAGCTCCTTGTTGATATAGCCGGGCTTGTGGGAGACAATTGTGGATACGGTCTTTTCGTCAATATCGTAAACGCCGCCGCGGGCTCTCTCCTCCTTCATTCTTTCCTGGAGCTCAGCCCACAGCTTTTTGGTCTTTTCGGTAGGGGGCGCAAGAAAACTCTCGTCGCCGTCATATGGCGTGTAGTTCGCCACAATAAAGTCGCGGACATTTATTTCAAGTTGGCGCTTGTTGTCTATAAGGCTCACGCTATCACTTCTTTCTCGGTTTAAGATTATATTTCCACAGATATGTGTTTAAATTCAGCATAAACGGCTCTCGGAACGCGCCCGAAAGATTGTTATATTTATAACGCCGAAACTTGTCGAAAGATAAAATCGGCGAAAAAATCCGCTATTTTTAATATATTATAAGCTCTCCCAAATGTCAACCGCTTGGGGTATATATATTGATTTTGTGGCTTGATTGTTAAAAATACCACAATATATTGTGATTGCCTCAAAAGTTATTTACTCTTTACAAAATACTCCCCGATTGTTAAAATAATTTAGTATCTAATTCATAAAATGTTATAAACGAGTTATAAAAATACAGCCAAGGGAGCGGGCTAAAAGTGGATAGACGAGGGCATAAATTATTGAAAATTACCATATTTATGGCAGTTTTTCTAATAATTTTCGGCTGCGCTAAAAAGGCGGAAAATGATGAAACGGGAACGCAGGCGGAAACGATAAAGGAGTTTGACAGCTCGGACAGCTTGGGAAGAATAAAGGCTGACGGGGCGGGTGACTCCAATTTCGGCAGCTTTGCGGTATCAAGCGGCGACGCCCTTTATATCAGAACCGACAGGGGCATTGAGAAAATAGAAAAGGGCTCGAAAAAGGCAAAGCTCATACATAAAAGCTCCGAGGCGGACATGCTCTTAGTCTCAGACGGTATTGTTTATTTCTCGGAAAAGGACTCTGTATTCAGAATAAACGGGGACAAGGCAGAGAAAATTTTTGATAGGCACAGCGTTAAAGACGCCGCCGACTTTGGAGATATTGAAGATTTTGCCGTGTCCGGCATGAGGCTCTACGCAAAAAGCGGCTCTTATCTTGCCGAGTTCAGGCATGACATCAGAACGGTGACGAAGGTTTACGAGAATATCGGGCTATTTGCGGTAAAGGGAAACGAGATGATTTACACCACCGCAGACAGAAACGATATAATCCGCCATATGAGAGTTGATACGGGAGAGAAAACCGAGGGGGTTATTGCTCTCAGCGAGCCGTTTGACGCTCTGTACGATTTTGACGGCGGATTTGCTTTTAAAACAGAAAGAGGCGGGCTTTATTGCATAAGCAGATGGTACGCTTTGGTTAATTCCTTCAATCTGCCCCAAAACGCGGAGGAATTGAAGGTTCTCTCATACGGCGCTCGGCTCTTTGCCGCGGTAAAAACTTCGGGCGGAGTAAGTCTTTATTCACTCGACGAAAACGGCTCGGCATCGCTTGTTTTAGAAGGCATAAACGCCGCGTCCGCCGCCGACTGCGCTTTGGCGGGTGATACTCTCTATTATCTTTCCCGCGCAAGCGGCAGGGTAGAAAAGGCTCAGCTCAAAAATTAAATCGGGCGAGCTGCGGCTTCGTTTATTGACTTTGGGGCGGATTTTAAGTATCATTGCATTGTAAAAACTAATATTGGAGGCAAGGCCTTGAAAAAGAGCTATATTACCACAGCCATAGTTGCCTTTGTCGCGGTTCTTTTGACAACCGTTTTTGTTATAGTAAAGAATAATCTGCCCCAGCCAGGCGCCACCACCGACGGTCCGAAGGTGGACGAGGAGGCTTATCTTCAGGCGGTTAGCTTCTCCGGAGAAATTGAGGCTCCCCTTTTAAAGACGGACATTAAGGGAGTCTACTTTACCATCACTACTGACGGTGCTGTTAAGTTCTACACCCTTTCAGAAGATACAGGACTTAAAGAGATTCAGCCCGACGGAAAAAAGGAAATGAGNNGTCACCGTCAGCAACGAGGGGCTGAGGGCTCAGGTTTACTATATTAAAAGGGACGGCGTATTAAACGGCTACGGTCTTTTCACAGCCGACATGAATCAGCATGTTTATATCTACGAATACGCCTTCTTTAAGATAGTGAATGTCCCCGTTATCAGCTCCGTTCCCGCTTCTTACAAAAAGGACAGCTCCGTACTTCTCCTTATAGACACCGACAAGGAGGACTTTTACAAGAACGACAAGGTTTATGAGGAGCAGTTCCTTTACGACCTTGAAAAGGGCACCAACAAGAGCTACCTTTACATTATGAACAGGGCTATTGACGACAGAGGCGCGGGCCGCGCGGACTACGCCATGATGACCGATGAAGTCATTAAGGATAAGAGCGGAAACAGCATACTTTTCTTCTCCGCAAGGCATTATCACCTTTATGACACCGCAAAGACCCTGGATATATTTAAAAGCGGCGGCTCCGGCAACAATACCGACAACAACAGGTATATAAGGGACATCCTCGGAATGTACGCCAAGAACTCTGACAAGGGCGTTATTTACCTTAAGCATAACAAGGACAAGACCGTCGTTCAGGTAATGCGCTATGACGGAAAGAACAGCGAAAAGCTGTATGAGTTCCCCGGAAAGTATGACAGCTATTTAAGGTCGGGAGATTATCTTTTCAACACCCAGAACAACACCTGTTACTCAATACTTACGGGCAAGTCTTACCCGCTGAATGTTTCCGACAGCGGCTTTAAGGCTGAAATATTCAAAATAAGCGCCGACGGCAAAAAGCTTTTCGCAAGGGGCAAGACAAGCTCCGCTCCCGCGATTGTGCTGGCTGAAATGGGCGAGGAGGCTTTCACTTCAAGAATCTATTACAACAGCGCCTTTAAATACCTGTGCGCCCTTGATATTACCGACGACGGCAGATACCTTTGCACCGTATCCGAAACAGCAGACGGCGGCAAATATACCTTGTATATACTCAAATAAATA
>LFSO01000011.1 GCA_001512765.1 Clostridiales bacterium DTU053 | reverse complement strand
TCCCCCGCCCCGCCGAATGGAGCATCGCCGCCCGCATTTTTTTACCTCGCCCGCCTGCCTCTGATTTGGTTTGCCGCCCATTCGTGAGGGCTTTTTTTATTTTTGTTGCCCCGACACCCGCAGAGACCTCACCCCGCCCGCCGCCGATGGGAGGAACGCCCGCCAAGCGACCGTCAGACCCCGTTGTCCGCCGAGGGGAGCACCCGTCCGCACCCGAACGCCGCCCCGCCCACAGCCGCCCGCCCCGCCGCCGAGAAAATCCCCCCCCGACACCAAAAAAACCGCCCCCAACGGGCGGGCAGAAAAACAAAACAGCGGAAAACTCCTAAAGGAATTCTCCGCTGTAATCCTATTTCTTTAATACCTTTTTAAGAAACTCGCCTGTAAAGCTGTTGGGGTTTTCGGCTACCTGCTCGGGCGTGCCGGTGGCAACAATCGTGCCGCCGTTATTGCCGCCGCCGGGACCCAAGTCAATAATATGGTCCGCCGTCTTAATCACATCCAGATTGTGCTCGATTACCACAATCGTGTTGCCCGAGTCGCAAAGGGTCTGAAGCACATCAATCAGCCTGTGCACATCGGCGGTGTGCAGTCCCGTGGTCGGCTCGTCCAGAATATAAAGGGTTCTGCCCGTGGGGCGCTTTGAAAGCTCCGTTGACAGCTTGACCCTCTGAGCCTCTCCGCCCGAGAGGGTGGTCGCGCTCTGACCGAGTTTTATATAGCCCAGTCCCACATCGTAAAGGGTTTTCAGCTTATTTTTAATCCTCGGCTGACTGTCAAAGAACTCCAGCGCCTCCTCGACGGTCATGTCCAGAATGTCGGCGATGTTCTTGCCCTTGTATTTTACCTCAAGGGTCTCCCTGTTGTACCTCTTGCCCTTGCAGACCTCGCAGGGGACGAAAACATCGGCTAAAAAATGCATCTCGATTTTCACAATGCCGTCGCCCTGACAAGCCTCGCACCTGCCGCCCGACACATTGAAGGAGAACCTGCCGGGAGCGTAGCCCCTGATTTTCGCGTCGGTTGCGGAGGCGAAAAGATTTCGAATATCGGTGAAAACACCCGTATAGGTGGCGGGGTTTGAGCGGGGAGTTCTGCCGATGGGCGACTGGTCGATATTGATTACCTTGTCAAGATGCTCAATTCCCAAAATCGCCTCATGCTTTCCCGCAAAGGTTTTAGCCTTGTTGAGGTCCGCGGCGAGACGCTTATAAAGAATCTCGTTTACCAGCGACGACTTGCCGCTGCCGGAAACGCCCGTCACGCAGATAAATGTGCCCAGCGGGAACTCAACATCAATATTTTTAAGGTTATTCTCCGCCGCGCCCTTTACAATCAGCTTTTTGCCGTTGCCCTTTCTCCTCTTTTCGGGGACGGGGATTTTCTTTTTGCCGCTGAGGTACTGTCCCGTAATGGACTCCTCGCACTTCATAATGTCCTCAGCGGTGCCCTGACAGACAAGGCGTCCGCCGTGAATGCCCGCGCCGGGGCCGATGTCCACAATGTGGTCGGCGGCTAGCATGGTGTCCTCATCGTGCTCCACCACAATAAGGGTGTTGCCCAAATCCCTGAGTTTCAAAAGCGTCTTTAACAGCTTCTCATTGTCTTTCTGATGGAGTCCGATGCTGGGCTCATCGAGGATATACAAAACTCCCATGAGTGATGAGCCTATCTGCGTGGCGAGGCGGATTCTCTGGCTCTCGCCGCCCGAAAGGCTGCCCGCGCTTCTCGCCAGAGTCAGATACTCAAGACCCACGCTTGAAAGGAAGGAGAGCCTTTCCCTAATCTCCTTTATAATCTGCCCCGCAATCATCATTTCCCTGTCGGAGAGCTTGAGGCTGCTCATGAAATCCAGAGCCTCAAGCACCGACATTTTTGTAAAGGCGTCTAAGTTTATGCCGCCCACCGTCACCGCAAGAGCCTCCTTTTTGAGCCTTGCGCCCTTGCAGACGGGGCAGTCGGCGGTGGACATATACTGCTCAATCTCGTATCTCATCCAGTCGCTGGTGGTCTCCCTGTACCTGCGCTCAAGGTTGTTCACAACGCCCTCAAACTCGGCAAGGTACCTGCCGCTGCCGTACTCCATGGTTCTCTCAAGGTGGATTTTCTCGCCCTTTGTGCCGTAGAGGATGATGTCGATAATCTCCTTGGGCAGCTTTTCCACGGGAGTGTCCAGCGAAAAGCCGTAGTGCTTTGCAAGACCCCTGAAATACATGGTGGCTATGGAGCTGGGGTCCGCGGAGTTCCATCCGCTTGCCGTAATCGCGCCCTCGTTTATGGAGAGCTTTTTGTTCGGTATAACAAGGTCGGGGTTTACCTTCATCTGAAAGCCCAGACCCGCGCACTCGGGGCAGGCTCCGAACGGGCTGTTGAAGGAGAAAAGACGGGGAGTCAGCTCGTCAATGCCCGCGCCGTGAATGGGGCATGCCCAGTTTTGGGAGAACATAAGCTCCTCGCCGTCCACAATGTCTATGAGCACAGTGCCCGACGCGAGTTTGGAGGCAAGCTCCACCGAGTCGGCAAGCCTGCTTTTAATTCCTTCTTTAATTACAAGCCTGTCAACAATAATCTCAATATTATGCTTTTTGTTCTTGTCGAGCTTAATACTCTCGGACAAGTCATAAATGCTGCCGTCGATTCTGGCTCTTACATAGCCGCTTTTCTTCGCGCTTTCAAGCTCTTTGGCGTGTTCGCCCTTTTTGCCGCGAATAATCGGCGCCATGACCTGCAGCCTTGTGCCCTCGGGGTAGGAAAGTATCCTGTCCACAATCTGGTCCACGGTCTGCTGTTTTATCTCCCTGCCGCACTCGGGGCAGTGGGGAACGCCGATTCTGGCGTACAAAAGCCTTAAATAGTCGTAAATCTCCGTAGCTGTGCCAACAGTGGAGCGGGGGTTTTTCGAGGTTGTTTTCTGGTCGATGGAAATGGCGGGGGAAAGCCCGTCAATATAGTCCACATCGGGCTTTTCCATCTGACCCAGAAACATACGGGCGTAAGCCGAAAGCGACTCCACATAGCGGCGCTGACCCTCGGCGTAAATTGTGTCAAAGGCAAGGGACGACTTGCCGCTGCCCGAAAGCCCCGTAAAAACCACCAGCTTGTCCCTGGGGATAACCACATCAATATTTTTAAGATTGTGCTCTCTGGCACCCTTTATAACAAGATTTCTCTGCATAAAAACCTCTTTCAGTCTTTTCCCTGCCTTAGTCTTTCTATTCTGTCACGCAGATAAGCGGCATGCTCGAACTCGAGTATCTTTGCGGCCGCCTTCATCTCCGCGGTTAGCTTTTCGATAAGAGCCTTTCTCTCTCTGGGGGAGAGCTTTTTGCCCTTTTCTTCCTTTGTCTCCTTGGTGGAGATTTCGATAATATCCCTGATATCCTTCTTGATTGTGACGGGAGTAATGCCGTGTTCCTCGTTGTATTTTCTCTGAATCCTGCGCCTTCTCTCGGTCTCCTTAATCGCGGTTTCCATGGAGGGGGTGACGGTGTCGGCGTACATTATGACCTTGCCGTTGGCGTTTCTCGCCGCCCTGCCTATGGTCTGAATCAGCGATGTCTCGGAGCGGAGGAATCCTTCCTTGTCCGCGTCAAGAATCGCCACCAAAGATACCTCGGGAAGGTCAAGACCCTCGCGCAAAAGATTTATGCCCACAAGCACATGGAACTCGCCGAGCCTTAAATCCCTTAAAAGCTCCATGCGCTCGATTGTGTCAATGTCGTAGTGCATGTATCTGACCTTGATGCCGAAGTCCTCAAGGTATTCGGTCAAATCCTCAGCCATCTTCTTTGTAAGGGTGGTGACAAGAACCCTCTCGTCACGCTGAACCCTTATATTAATCTCGGAAATAAGGTCCTCAATCTGACCCTCTGTGGAGCGAACCTCAACCTCCGGGTCAAGAAGGCCCGTGGGACGAATGAGCTGTTCGGCAATCTGCGCGCTGACCTCCCGCTCAAAGGGTCCGGGAGTCGCGCTGACAAAGATTTTCTGCCCCGCCTTCTGATAAAACTCCTCAAAGGTAAGGGGTCTGTTGTCATATGCGCTGGGGAGGCGGAATCCGAAGTTTACGAGAGCCTCTTTTCTTGAGCGGTCGCCGCCGTACATGGCTCTGACCTGGGGGAGCGTCACATGGGACTCGTCAACAAAAAGTATAAAATCATCGGGGAAATAGTCAAGCAGCGTAAAGGGAGCCTCA
Organism: Clostridiales bacterium DTU053; assembly: GCA_001512765.1. Classification (GTDB taxonomy): domain Bacteria; phylum Bacillota; class Clostridia; order Oscillospirales; family Acutalibacteraceae; genus DTU053. The sequence goes on along the minus strand of LFSO01000011.1, from coordinate 20,550 downwards.
CCCGGCTTTCTGCCCGACATTATCCTTGAGTAGTTTTCAATGCCCTTGCAAAAGCCTGTTTCTCTCAGCATTTCCACATCGTACTCGGTGCGCTGCCTTATCCTCTGAGCTTCAAGGAGCTTGCCCTGACTCTCAAAGAACTTAACCTGCTGCTCCATCTCCTCAAGAATCTCCTCGATTGCGCTCTCCAGCTTGTCGGGGGAGATTACATAGTGGGAGGCGGGGTAGATGGCCACATGGGAGACCACATTTTTAATGTCGCCCGTAAGGGGGTTAAACTCGCAGATGCGGTCCACCTCGTCGCCGAAAAACTCAACTCTGATGGCGTACTCGTTTGTATAGACGGGGTAAATCTCCACCACATCGCCCCGCACCCTGAACTTGTTGCGGGTAAAGTTCAGGTCGTTGCGCTCGTACTGAATGTCAACGAGTTTTCTTATCAGCTCGTCGCGGGATTTGGTCATGCCCTGTCTGAGAGATATGACCATGCTGCGGTAGTCAATCGGGTTGCCGAGGCTGTATATGCAGGAAACGCTGGATACGATTATGACATCTCTCCGCTCCGACAAAGCAGAGGTGGCGGAGTGGCGGAGCTTGTCTATCTCGTCATTGATAGCCGAGTCCTTTTCGATATATGTGTCCGTGGAGGGGATGTATGCCTCGGGCTGATAGTAGTCGTAGTAGGAAACAAAGTACTCCACGGCGTTTTCGGGGAAGAACTCCCTGAACTCGCTGCAGAGCTGAGCCGCAAGGGTTTTATTGTGGGCAAGCACAAGAGCGGGGCGGTTAAGCCGAGCGATAATGTTTGCCATGGTGAATGTCTTGCCGGAGCCCGTAACGCCCAGCAGAGTCTGCTCTTTGTATCCCTTTAAAACGCCCTCCACGAGAGCGTCTATTGCCTGGGGCTGGTCGCCCGTCGGCTTATAATCGGATACCAGTTTGAATTCGCCCAAATAAAAGCCCCCTTTGATGAACTAAAATTAGTATACCAAACCCGACCTGGAAAAGCAAACATTTGTTTGCACAAATTTAGGATTTTTTCCCTTCTGTTATGTGTAAAATTTTACTCTTTACAGCATTTGCGCAAAGTGATTGTTCAAAGCCACGCCGCTGACGAGAATACCCGCCGAGCCGCACCTGCCGCCCCCTGCTCGCTACTGACCGCCGAGCTGCCCTGCCACCGCCCCGCCGATTCGCCACCTGCCCGCCGCACCCTCACCGCCAAGGGGAGTGTGGTCCGCATTTTTTATTTTTCTCCCGCCGCCCTGCCGTTGGGGGAGCAACGCCGCCCGCTCCGCTGACCCCACTGCCTGCCGCAACGCTCTCACCCCGCAGCTGGGGGAGTGCTCCCGCCCCCCTGCGAACGCAAAAAAACCCTCCCGAAGTGGAGGGCGGCAAAAAACCCGCCTTGAGCGGGTTTTTTATTTGATTTCTTCAATTATTCCGCAGGCTATTTTTTCGCCCGAGTTGCCGCTGGGCTGGCTTGTAAAATCGTCGGGCTGCGCGTGAATTACCACCGTTCTGCCTATAATCTCGTCAATCTTAAAGCGGTTGGTCAAAAAGACCGAAAATGCTGTGCCGTCATTTCCAAAGAGGGGCGGCATATCCCCGCTGTGGTACGGGTGCGGGAGATTGTCCGGATTGTAGTGCCCCATGGTCTCAGCAAAAGGCTCCTCGGGAGTTCCCGCGCAGGATTTGCCCTCGTGGATATGAAAGCCGAAAACTCTCCTTTCCCCGCCGTTGGGCAGACCCTTTATAAGGCTTATCACCAGCACCCCGCCGTTTGCCTGCACAAAGTTTACCCTGCCTCTGAGCAGCGGATAGCGGCTGCCGCCTCTTATTCTCGCCGTCGCCGACGGCCGTCTTTGACAAAGCGTCTTTATGTACTCGTTATTGTAGAAATTTAACTGCAAAAAAATCACCCCCGTATATCTTATGAAGAAGGGGTGATTTAGGTGCTTAATCTATGTCTGCGCCGAAAGGCAACAGCGACAGCGCCGCCAGCTTAAAGAACTGAATTCCGAATGGGATGCCGATAATCGTACAGCAAAGGGCAACGCCAATCGCAAAGTTTAAAGCGCAGGTTTCAATGCCCGCAAGCAGTATCCAAAGGATGTTCATCAGTACGCTGCCCGCCCCGAATTTGGGATAGACTATCTCCTTTCCGAATGGGGCGAGGGACAGCCTTGCCAGCTTAAAGCACTGCTTGCCGAAGGGGATTCCGATTATGGTAATCGTAAACAACAGCCCGTAGAGAGCGTACACCGCGGCGATAATAAAGCCGCCTAAAAAGAACCAAAGTATGTTCATAAGAACCCTCCCTTTCCTCGGGCAGCCCCTTAATATTATAAGCGGATTTCTTCCCGTTATGTCAGTCCGACAGCTTGTGAATAAAGAGACCCGAAAGGAGCTTGGGCTCAAACCATGTGGATTTGGGAGGCATTATCAGCCCAGCGTCGGAAATGGACATCAGGTCGTCAATGGTGGTGGGGTACATGGCGACGGCGGCTCTCCAGCCGTTTTCGTCAACCCTCCTTTTAAGACCGTCAAGACCTCTTATTCCGCCCACAAAGTCAATTCTGTCGTCGGTTCTCGGGTCCTCTATGCCGAAAACGGGAGCGATGAAGTTCTTCTGAAGTATTGTTACATCGAGGCGGTCAACAGGGTCGTTCTCGTCAAAGGTGCCGTCCTTGGCTCTCAGCTCATACCACAGCCCGTCAAGATACAGCCCGAAGGTGTGCTTTTCGGAGGGTCGGAAATTCTCCGCGCCCTTTTCGGTTACATAGAAATTCTTTTCGGAGAGCCTAATAATCTCCTCGGCGCTGCGGTTTTCGCTGTCTTTAAGGAGTCTGTTGTAATCCATGAGTTTAAGATCTTCGCACTTGAACACTACCGCAAGGAAGAAGTTGAACTCCTCCTCGCCCGTATAGCTGCCCAGCTCTTTTCTGCGTTTTAGTCCCACATGAACCGCGGAGGCGGAGCGGTGGTGACCGTCCGCTATATAAAGGCTGTTTATCTTCTTAAACTCCTCAATTATTCTATTGATATCCGTTTCGTCGCTTACAATCCAGACTATCTGCCTTACGCCCTGGCAGGATACGAAATCGTACTCGGGCTCGGTCTTTTCGTACTTTGCGATGATTTCATCAATTGAGCCGCCGCCCTTGTAGGTTATGAAAATCGGGCCGGTATGAGCGTCGCAGGTGTCCACATGGCGGAACCTGTCAACCTCTTTGTCAGCTCTTGTAAGCTCATGCTTCTTAATAACATTGTTCACATAGTCGTCAATCGATAGGCAGCCGACAATGCCCGTCTGGGCTCTGCCGTCCATAATCTGCCTGTATATATAAAGGCAGGGCTTTTCGTCCTGAATGAAAATCCCATCGTTTATATAGCTTTCAAGGTTCTCCTTAGCCTTTAAATAAACCTCGTCAGCGTACAGGTCCGTGCCTTCGGGGAGGTCTACCTCAGCCTTGTCGATTCTCAAAAAGGAGATGGGATTTTGCTTTACTATTTCCCTTGCCTCTTTGGTGCTGAGTACATCGTAAGGGAGGGCGGCAACCGCCGCGGCCTTGTCTTTGGTGGGTCTTATTGCTTTGAATGCTCTTAAAACTGCCATGATAACTCCTTATTTCTTGTCTGTAGCTTTGATAAAGTAAACATCGTCAATCGACGGGTAAAAATATATTCCGCTGACGGCTTTGTGAACCGCCAGGAATCTGCTTTGGCTGAATACGGGGAGAACGACCGCCTCGTCTGTGAGGATTTGCGCAAGTTTCTCGGCGTTTGACTTGAAATCCCCCTCAAAGCCGTCCGAAAGCAGTCTCTCCACGCCGTTAATAAAGGCCTTATTGAAGCAGTATATGCCGTCCTCGCTCTCAACGGCAAAGCTTCTTAAATAGGAGGATATATCCGCCGTGTCGGGCTGAAGGGGATAGAGAGCGGCTTCATAATTGCCCGACTGTACCCTCTTTACAAGTTCCGCCCTCTCAAGGGGAATGAGGGATACGGAAAAGTTTACGCCGAAAATCTTCTGCCATTCCTGAAGCTGAAATTTCAGCATCTCCTCGTGCTCTTTAATGCACAGAACGGAAAAGCCGCTAAGTACCGCGCCGTCTTTCTCAGCGTCCGCCTGAGCCTTTTTGAAAAGAGCCCTTGCCTCCTCCTCGTTAAAGCTGAGGAGAGCGGGGTTTTTAAGCCCCTCCGCCTCGGCGATAGACACGGGAACGGGGGAGAGAGCCTTTCCTTTCATGTCCTCGGGCACGGGGAATGAATCTAAGTTGGTGGAAAGGACGAAAGCCTTTCTCATTTCCTTTACGCTGAAAGGCGCTTTAGCGGAGTTGAACACAAACGCCCAGAGTATGTCCGTCTTTTCCGTCAGCTTTAAATTCTTGGGTTTCTTGATGTTCCTTGCGTCAGCGGCGGTTATTATTCCCGCGGAGTAGTCGCCGTCTGTGACCTTTTCCAAGACAGAGGCTGTGTCGGGGTTAACAAACAGCCTTACCACATCGGGCACAACGGTGCGCTCGCCGCTGTAAACGGTGTTGCGGGTCAGTCTCATGGAGCCGCCGGGATTCCATCTGAACAGAATAAATGGGCCGTTGCAGATAATGTATTTAAGGGAAAGACCGTACCTGCCGCCGCATGCGTTGAAAAATACCTCGCTGCAAGGGGAGAACACAGGGTCGGTCAGCACCCTTAAAAAATCCCTCTCCGGGTGAATGAGGGTGATTCTAAGCTCGGTATCAGATACAGCCTCAACGCCAAGCTCCTCTGCGGCCTTTTCGCCGTTTAGGATTTGGGCGGCGTTCTTAATGGATAAGAACAGCTCAGCCTTCGGGCAGGCGGTTTCGGGAGTGACGGCTCTGCGGAACGCGAAAACAAAGTCATGGGCGGTGACCCTCGTGTCAAAGTTTTCGGGCAGGCGGTCGGCGAGAGCCTTTTTCGCCGTATTTGTCAGATACCACCTTGCGCTCTCTCTGATTTTAAAGGTATATGTAAGCCCGTCGTCGGAAACGGTGCAGCTTTCGGCCGCTCCGGGTATGATTTTGCCGTCGGAATCAACGGTCACAAGCCCCTCAAAGGCGTTGCGGGCGAAAATCCGCTCGCTGAAAAGACGGGCTATCTGCGGGTCAAGGCTTTTTGCCTCCTCGGGCACGGGAAAGCTAAGGTCCAGCTCCTTATTGGGCAGGGAGCAGCCGGATAAAGAAACGGCAAGTAAAGTGAGTATAAGCAAAAGGCATTGGAATCTTTTTCTCACTGTCACCCACCCCGCATGCTGAATTTCAAACAAAGGTATTATAACAAAATTACATTGTCTTTTCTACACAAATATAAACTTATTTTGGCGTTTTAACACATTCCGCACACAAGAATGCAAAAAATGAACGGACGCATGAAACCCTTTGCGGCAGCTTTACCAATATATGCTTGCATTTCCACATCTCAAAGTGCTAAACTACACTTTAAAGGAGGATGCTTAATGAAGTTTGATTTCACAGGTTTGTCTATCGCTGCCGTCACCGAGGAGGAGAAGAAGGCGGCTGAAATATTAAAGGATGAAATAAATACAAGGACAGGCCATGCCCCCGCCGTTTCGGAAAAGGCAGAGGGCAAAGCCGTTGTGTTTAAAACCGATAATGAGGGAGAGGTTCCCCATAAGGATTCATATAAACTGAGCCTTTGCGGCGAGACCCTTTATATCATCGCAAAGGGCATAAGAGGCTTTATTTTCGGCATAGGCTATTTCCTCAGAAAAACTGAGTACAAAAACGAGAAGATTACTCTCATTAAGGATATATCTGGTCTTTATGTCCCCGACAAGAGAATCAGGGGTCATCAGCTTGGCTACAGAACCACGCCCAACACCTACGACGCGTGGACTTATGACGACTATGTAAGGTATTACAAGGACATAATGTTCTTCGGCTGCAATATGTGCGAGCATATACCTTACGAAAAGGCGGTCTCCAACAGAAACCACCTTATGAAGTACGATGAGGAGGAGTTCCTCATTGAAGCCTCCCGCCTTGCGGACGAGCTTGATTTGGAGGTTTCCATCTGGTTCCCCAACTGCGAGGATACCCTGGAGGAGGCTGTTGAGAGAAGAAGGGAGCTTTTCAAGAAGATTCCCAGAATCAACGCCGTATTCCCGCCCGGAGGAGACCCCGGCGACCTTGAGGCAGAGGAGTTTGTAAGGCGCGCAATAGCATTCGGCAAGGTGCTCAAGGAGTTCCACCCGAATGCGGGTATGTGGCCGTCGGCTCAGAAGCCTAAGAAAATCCTCAGCTGGGGCGACGACTTTATTGAGGAGATGGAAAAGCTGCCCGATGAAATCGAGGGCATCGTAACGGGACCCAACAGGGCGTTCCCCCTCCACGAGCTAAGACGCCTCCTCCCCACCAAATACCCCATCCGCCTTTATACCGACATCACCCACAATGTAAGGTGCGAATACCCCGTCCACTACCCCTATGACGACTGGCACTACTCCTTAACCTCGTGCCTCAGCCGCGAGAGCGTAAACCCCCGCCCCGCGGAGTACGAGATGATTCACCGCCTTACAAGGGGCTATATAGTCGGCTCCGTCAGCTACTCCGAGGGAGTAAACGACGACCTTAACAAAATGGTATGGAGCAACCTTGACTTCTTCCCCAATGTTTCCATCAGGGAGACCATAGAGGACTACGCAAGACTCTTCTTCCCCGGCGCTCCCGCCGACCTTGTGACCGAGGGTCTTTTGGGCTTTGAGCACAACTGGATGGGCGATCCCGTCAACAATCCCGGCATAGAGGCAACCTTAAAAATCTGGCAGGGTCTTGCAAGCGACTATCCTAAGCTCATGGACAACTGGCGCTTTGTAATGCACCTTTTCAGAGCCGAGTGCGACGCCATTGTCCGCAGACGCAGAATCTTTGAATTAAACCTCATCGACGACGCGCTTTATGTTCTGAATAAAGAGGGTCTTGAGGCAGCTCTCAAAGTGCTTGAGGAAACCGAGTTTGACGACGAGTACAAATCCCTCAGAGAGCATATCGAGGTGCTTGCCGAAAAACTCTTTAATCTCATCGGCATGCAGCTTGATGTGGCCCGCTACGGCGCCAACAGCTGGGAGAGAGGAGCGACCCTTGAGACCATCGACCTGCCCGTCACCGACAGGGAGTGGCTCATCGGCAGATTCAAACACGCTCTGACACTGCCCGAGAGCGAAAGAGACGGCTTTGTTCACAGAGTGATTAACAGGAACAAGGTAGGTCCCGAGGAGTTCTACTACTCCTTTGCGGAGCACGGCTTTGATATGCTGGGCGTCAGACAAGAGGGAGAAGTATATATCAACTTCCAGGGCGACAGACCCGAAAACCGCGGCAAAATGCCCATGTCCATGCTTAAGGTTTTCGACAACCTGACCTTCAGGTGCAAGCTGGGCGGCTTTGCCGAGAATACGGACTATAAGCTCAGAATCACCTTCAAGTCCGACAAGCACCCGATTTTCAACCGTCACTATATAATTGCAAACGGCGTTGAAATCTACAAGGGACCCCAGTTCGGAGGCGAAAGGGACGAGAAGTTCGACGAGGAGCTGCTTGCCCCCGGCTTTGAAACAGCAACCTACCTGCTGCCCGCCTCGGTATTCAAAAACGGCACCCTTGAGCTGGAATTCGGCGAGCCCTTAATGGGAGTCATGATGTGCGAATTCTGGATTACCAAGGCATAAAGAAGGCTCAATTGCCATAAGGCTTAAACTATAAATTTGATTTCAGGGGGATAAAACAATGAAGAAAAAGACGGCTGCGATGCTTTCCGCCGCAGCTTTTGCCGCAGGCAGCGCGCTGACCCTAAAGCTTCAGCAGGAGCTTAAAAAGGACGAAAACAAGCGTGTGCTTTACGACAAGGGCAACAAAACATTCTACGGCGCCTTAAAGGGCATAGCCTCAGTTCTGCCCGAGCCGCCGATGGTCCATTTGGTTGACTATGTAAGCGAAAATTTCTATAAAGGTCACGATGAATTCATCGACAAGCCGAAGAAAGGCGCGAAATGGCGTCTGGGCTTTGCCTGCGACAGCATAATTCCCGACGATATCTCCACCGGAGAATATTATATGGGCGGCTATCTCAGCATCCCCGCGAACAGGGTGGAGGGAGTGCTTGACGGACTTATGTTCCGCTGCATAGCCGTTGACGACGGAAACGGCAGAGGCACCGTGGTTTTCGGCGTTATAGATTCCATAGGCCTCAGCGCCGGCGATATAAGGGAAATCAGAAAAAGACTTTCCGACTTCGCCAAAGAGCACAACATCATCAGCATCAACATAAGCGCGAGCCACTGCCATTCCGGCATTGACACCCAGGGTCTTTGGGGCAATCTCAAAGAGATTTTCCCCACCAACTACAAGGCGGTAAAGAACAGGGAGTTCCACAAGCTCAAGAGCGGCAAGAATCCCAAGCACATGGAAATGATATTCAATATCGCCGTGGATTCCATCAAGAGAGCCGTAGAGAGCATGGAGCCCGGCACCCTTTACAGCGCCACCGTCCCCGGCAGAGGCTACGCAAGGGACAAGAGACCGCCCAATGTGGTTGTCGACGAAATCACCACCTTCAAGTTCGTGCCCGACGACAAGGACAAGAGGCCCACAAGGCTGGTTCTCATGGCAGCGCATCCCACATCCTTCCCGGACAAGAACAAGATGGTCAGCGGCGACTATCCCTATCACATCTGCAACAAGCTGCATAAACTGGGAGAGAACGCTGTATTCTTCCAGGGTCCGCAGGCTTCCATCGCCAGCAACAAGTCGGCGTTCACAGCCTCCGACTCCAAAGAGGACGACCCGCCCTACAAGAAGATGGGCGAGGGCGTAGCGGAATACCTCTACAACCTGCCCGAAGACGAGTATGAGGAAGTAAAGCCCATACTCAACATCCGCCACAGAGAGGTAGTCCTGCCCGTCACCAACTATCTGTATCACATCCTTGGAAAATTGATGATAGTAACCACCATAATGGTAAAGACATCGGGCAGAAAGGACGACCTGGCGGTCATTACCGAGATAGGCTACGCAGAGGTGGGCGACAAAATAAAGTTTGCCCTCATTCCCGGCGAGCTTATGCCTGAAATCTTGCTTGGCGGCTTCTACTCTCATGAAGAGGCATACACCAGAACCGACTGGGCAATGCCGAGCCTTAAAGATATTGCGGGCGAAAAGCTTATCGGCATAGGACTTTGCAACGACGCCATCGGCTACATAGTCCCCGATAACGACTACGGCAGCATTTTCGCTCCCTATCATTATGAGGAATCGGTATCCGTCGGCGAAAAAACCGCTTCGACCATAGTCACCGAATTTATGAAAATGGTTGAAGAAGTCAGGGGTTAATTCGTCATTTGTCCAAAAGCCGGTGAATTTATGCTAATATAGCAAAAGGAACCAGCTTTAGGTTATTAAATACAGAGCTTCTTTCCCCGGGAGCTTTAAAGCAACCGGGGGAAATTTTGCATATTTTTTTCGGGGGAATTTTTGCAATGAAATACCTTTACGAAATGCACCTGCACACTTCAGAGGTCAGCGGCTGCGGCAGAGTTTCGGGTGCGGACTCCGCAGTATTCTATAAAGAAAAGGGCTATGCGGGCATAATCGTCACCGACCATATGGTGCCCAGAGCCTTCCGGGGCATGGAGGACGCCTCATGGGACGAAAAGGTGGACCGCTTTATGGAAGGCTACAAAAAAGCGGTTCAGGCCGCGAAGGACGAAAACTTTGATGTCATCCTCAGCATGGAGCTTCGCTTTATGAGCGAGAGCGAGAACGACTATCTTATCTACGGCTTTACAGAGGAGTGGCTGAGAAACAATCCCGAGCCCTACAACCTGACCTTAAAGCAGTTTAAGAAAATAGCGGATGAGAACGGTTTCCTGATTTATCAGGCTCACCCCTTCAGAGACCACATGACCGTAGTAGATCCCAAGTACCTGCACGGTATCGAGGTGCATAACGGTCACCACGGTCACGACTCAAGAAACCCGATTGCCGAGGCATGGGCGGAGCTCCACGGACTGCCCCAGTCCTCAGGCTCCGACTATCACTATCTTGAGCACCTTGCAAGGGGCGGAATGCTCTTTTATGAGAGAATCAGGACTCCCCAGGACCTTGTAAAGCAGCTTAAAAGCGGACGCTACGGACTTTTCAAGGGCGGATTTTAGGTCATAAGACACCCGGCGTGTTAATTTAGATTTAAGGAGGCATTTATGAAAAACTTTAGGCGAGCAGTATCATTACTCTTGGTTCTCACAGTACTTTGCTTCAGCGTTTCATTCGCTGCGTTTGCCGAGGGCCCGGAAAACGAGGGCGGCCTGCTTACCGTCATGTCCTACAATGTATCGGGACTTCCCTTTGCGGGCGCGGTACAGGGCTCGGAAATCGTGCCCGGCTATCCCAAGGCAGAGCTTTTGGGCGCGCTTATGAATCAGGTTGATGCGGACATCATCGGCGTTCAAGAGGATTTTAACTTCCATGATTCTCTTGCCGCAAAGATGACCAACTTCCCGTATAAGACTTTCTCCAGCGGCCCCATTCCTCTTGGCGACGGTCTCAATATATTCTCAAAGCTGCCTATCTACAATATCTCAAGGCACACATGGGAAAAGAGATACGGAGTATTCAAGGGCGCGGCGGACCAGCTCACTCCCAAGGGATTCCTCTATTCCGTGGTTGAAATTGCAGAGGGCGTTTACATTGACTTCTATGTCCTCCACGCTGACGCCGGCGGCGACCCCCAATCCACTGCCGCAAGAATAGACAACTACAGGCAGCTTACCGAGCACATTAACACTAGACCCCACGACAGAGCCGTAATAGTTGTCGGCGACTTTAACGCGAGGATACTCTCCGGCTTTGAAACCGATATGCTCAATAACCTTATCTTCCCCGCGGGTCTTTCCGATTCATGGGTAGAGCTTTGCAACAACGGCGTTTACAGCACCGAGCCTCAGTTTGAGGAGTACGAGGTATTCGAGTCCATAGATAAGGTTATGTACAAAAACGGCGGCGGCGTTGAGTTCACCCCCGTTGACATTGAGCACTACAAGCTCAAGAACGAGAGAGGCGGTACATACACTGACCATCACGCAACAAAGGTTGTTCTCAGCTACACCGTAAACGAGATAGTTCCCATGAACGAAGAGCTGGCAGAGCCCACACCCCACGACACAGGCTTTATGGCAATGTTCAAAGCCGTCCTCACGGCATTAAAGCTTCTCATCAGCGACCTTGGAAATCTGTTCTAAACAAAAGCCCGACCTTGAGTCGGGTTTATTTTTTGTTTTTAAAAAGCTTTTTGTTGTATCTTTCTTCCTCGCTGAATACGCAGCCGCAGTATTTCTGCATATAAATGCCCATCTCTCTGGCTCTCTGCTGACCTTCTCTGAAATAGGGTCTGAAATCCCTGTAAAGAAACCGAACGCCGTATTTTTCGCCCGTTTTCTCAAAAACTTCTTTTAAAAGCTCGTGATTTTGATATGGGCTTATAAGCAAAGTCGTGGTATACGCTTCAAAGCCGTTATCGGCGGCGTATTCCGCCGCTTTTTCCGCCCTCGTTTCGTAGCAGTAAACGCAGCGGGAATCAAATTCGGGCGTTACATTAATGACAAATTCTCTTAAATTGTAGTAATCCTCTAAGACAAGCTCAAGCCCTGTCTTTTCTGCGTATTCCTTTAAAGCCTCGCGCCTTTGCTTATATTCTGTAAAGGGATGAATATTTGGATTGAACCAATATCCGACGGGTTCAATTCCCTCATTCCTCAGCGTGTCAACGCACATAACAGAGCAGGGCGCGCAGCAAATATGAAGCAGTGTTTTCATTTTTATCATGCCTTCAATTTTTTCTTGTTATAACTTAAATTTCTATGAATTAAAAATAATATACGGTCAAAAATAATAGCGGACACCGAAATCAAGCAAAAATTCTCGTGCGTGTCTGTTTGATTGATATAGATTTGTGATTTGATATAGATTTAGCTGTACACTTGTAAAGGGAAGGAAAGAATTTTTGCGATGTTCCGCAAAGCGGTCTGGTGCCGCGTGCGGCGGTGTCCAAAACAATTTAATATAGCTTGGATTGGGGCTATTGCTCCGCTGAAATCCAAGTGAGGAATGACATCTTAATTGATAGCTTCCAAAGAAGTCTGCGGAGATTTCCGCAGACTTCGAGTTTTTTACATATATGTAATTCTGTCCTTGTATTTTTCGAACATTCTGGCGTTGTACTCATCGCCGCCGTCTAAGTTCGCGCTTCTGAAAACAGGCGGGTCAATGCCTCTTTTTAAAAACTCCGCCACGGACTCCGCACAAAGGGAGTTTATAATCGCCGCGCCCATAATTGTGGAGGTTGGAGCGGTTTTTTCCGCAAAGCCGTCTATTGTGAGCACCGCGTCGCCTATCTCGCCCACATTGTCAATCACCATGTCGCAGACCTCAAAGAGCCTTTTGCCGCTCTCATGGCGTGAGCTTTGAGCCGACGAGTATTTGACGCTTGTGATTGCGACCGTGTAAATGCCCCTTTTCCTTGCCTCAATCGCCATCTCAACGGGAACGCCGTTTCTGCCTGAAACCGAGTGAATCACAAGCAAATCTCCCTTTGAAATGGGAACGGAATTAAGTATCTCATGGGCGTATTCGGATTTTCTTTCAAGCACGGAGGTATCCGTTACGGGAACGGTGTCAAGGGTCAGACCCTTTGGCAGTATGGGATTCGCAATTACAAGACCGCCCGTTCTGTAAAAGGCTTCCTGAGCGAGAATTCCCGCGTGGGAGCAGCCGAAGAAGAATACCTTTCCGCCGCTTTCCACCGTGTCAACAAGCTTAATAGCCAGCGCCTTTATGTTTTCTTCCTGGGTTTTAAGGAGTTCGTCTAGTTTTTGGTGCAGAATCTCAAAATACTTTCCGGTATAAGACATAAGGCCCCTCCAAATATTTTCGAAAAGGGTAGTCCCCCAAATTTACTGTTTAATTCCCGCCGAAAAGGGTAATCTCACCGTCCGCGGCGCCGTTATCGGTTACAAGGTTTACCTGCGGCAGAGTGGTGGTGGGTCCGGAAGGCTTTGTGGTCGTGGTGGGTTTTGTTGTTGTGGCAGAGCCTTTGGTGGTAAGCTCAAATTCCTTATCCAGTTTTGCCACCATTCTGAGAATCAGCCTTGCGTCAGCGGCGGTTACCTTGCCGTTTTGGTCCACATCCGCTATAAATTCCTGCTCTTTTGAGAGCGTTTGCAGCTTTGCGACATGCCTTAGCACAAGCCTTGCGTCGGATGCCTGAACCTTGCCGTTTTTGTCCACATCGCCCGCAAGCACTGTGGAGGCGTTAAGCAAAAAGGCAAAGACAATTGACACGATTATAAGCGAAGCCGCAAAGAGCTTAATTGAGTTTTTCATTCTTTTCTCCTCCGCAAAAATGCCACTTCCTTTTTTCCATTGTAGCACATAGCAAAAAGGAGAACAAGACCGAAAAAACGCTTAAAACTTAGAAAATTTAAGCAATCAGCGGCTTTCTCGCCCATGCGGAAAAAATGCCGAAAGGGAGCGCCGACGGAAATTCCGCCCCGCTTTTTTCTGCTGCGCCCCGGCTCGAAACGGAAAAACCGCCTCAAGCACAAACCGCCCCATAGGGGCGGCTGTATTTATTTTAATTCCGCTATCGTTACTCCGTCCTCGCCCTCGCCAAAGGTGCCAAGGCGGAATGTCTTTATCTGCGGGTGCTTTCTTAAATGCTGATGAACAGCGGCTCTGAGTTTTCCCGTGCCTTTGCCGTGGATTATGGTAATCTCATGGAGTCCCGCTATAACAAGGGAGTCAATCGCCAAATCCACTACTGGCAGAGCCTCGTCCACAGTCATGCCGCGAATGTCGCAGCGGGTATCCTGAGAAGCGAGCACCTTATGCTCCGACTTTACGCTCTTAATCGTGTTGTATGTGCTCTGGGCGCTCTTTTCCTTCTTAGCCTTGCCGGCGATAAGTCTTAGTCTTTCCTTGGCGACGCGCATCTTAATGCCGCCGATCTGGACCTCGGCGTTCTCGCTCTTTTCGTCATAGCTTGAAACAACGCCCTCGCAGCCCATGTCCACAAGCAGCACTCTGTCGCCGATTTTAAGAGTTTCGGGCGGCTCGTCAAAGGCGGCCTCGGAGCGGGCGCTCATTGAAACGGGATTTAAGGAGTCCTCAAGGGCGTTTATGCTGCTTCTGAGCTTTCGCTTCAGCTCCGCCGCGCCGCCGTGCTGCTTTATTTCCTCGCTCTCTTTTCTGAGCCTTTCAAGCTCAGCCATAAAGTCGGCGGCCTCTCTCTTTGCCCTGTCGGCAAGGCGTATTGCCTCGGTCCTTGCCTTTTCAAGCTCCTTTTCGCTTTGCTGAATAGCCTTTTCCAGCCTCTCTTTAGCCTCACTGAGAAGTCTCTCCGCCTCTCTCTTTTCCTCAAGAGCCTGCCTTAATTTCTTCTCAGCCTCAAAACGCTTTTCCTCAAGGGCGGTGACAAGGCTTTCGAACTTAATGTTCTCGCCGGAGACTAAGCTCTTTGCCTTTTCGGTTATCTCCATGGGCAGTCCCAGCTTTTCGGAGATGGCAAAGGCGTTGGAGCGTCCGGGTATGCCCGTCAAAAGCCTGTATGTGGGCTTGAGTGTATTTACATCAAACTCGCAGGAGGCGTTTTCCACCCTCTCGGTCTGCAGAGCATAAGCCTTCAGCTCCGCATAGTGGGTGGTGGCGGCTATTTTCGCTCCCTTCCGCCTTATATGCTCCAGAATCGCAATCGCAAGGGCGGCGCCCTCTACGGGGTCGGTGCCGGCGCCCAATTCGTCTATGAGCACAAGGCTGCCCTCGGAGCATTCCTCAATTATCTTTACAATGTTCGTCATGTGGGAGGAGAAGGTTGAAAGGGACTGCTCAATGCTCTGCTCGTCGCCGATGTCCGCAAAGACGCCCTTAAAGACGCAGACCTTGCTGTTTTCCGACGCGGGGATGAAAAGCCCGCACATGGCCATGAGCGTAAGAAGTCCCAGCGTCTTAATGGAAACCGTCTTGCCGCCCGTATTCGGACCCGTAATTATAAGGGCGTCATAGTCAAAGCCGAGCTTTAAGTCAATGGGCACAACTTTGTCCTGGGGGATAAGCGGGTGCCTTGCCCTTTTAAGCTCAATAAGCCCCTTGTCGTTTAATTCGGGAGCGGAGGCCTTCATGCTGTAGGCAAGAGCCGCCTTAGCGAAAATGAGATTCAGCTCAGCCGCGGCCTTTGTGCTCTGCTTTATGGGAGCGGCAAAACTGCCTGCTTCTGAAGAAAGGTAGGTGATAATCCTTTCGATTTCGTCCCTTTCTTCGCTTAAAAGCATTCTTATTTCGTTATTTGCCTCAACCACGGCGGAGGGCTCTATAAATACCGTAGCTCCGCTGGATGAGGTATCGTGCACAAGACCCGCCACTTCTCCTCTGTGTTCAGCCTTAACGGGCACCACATATCTGCCGTTCCTTTGGGTAACAATCGGCTCCTGCAGAATCTTTCTGTAATGCGCGGAGCGGATAAGGCTCTCAAGCTGCTCTTTTATCCCCGCCGTCTTCCTGCGGATTTTCCTTCTTATATCCGCAAGCGCCGGGGAGGCGGTGTCGGCGATTTCATCCTCGGATATAATCGCCTTCGTTATGCTCTCCTCCAATGCCTTGTTAGGAATTAGCTCGGAGAAAAGAAAATCAAGGCTCGACCCGCCGCCGCAGTTTCTGCGCCATTCGCTTAGGGCGCGGATGACCCTGAGGGACTCGGCTATGTCCAAAAGCTCCCTTGTTGAAAGAACGCTGCCCGCCGCAGCCCTCGCAAGGGCATTGTCCACATTTTTAAGCCCGCTGAAAGATGGGGCTGAAAAACGGGCAATCAGGGCATAGGCGTCCTTTGTCTGCTCAAGAAGGAAATTCGCCCTGTCAAGCCTTGTTTCGGGCATAATGGCGAGAGCCATTTCGTAAGCGTCGGAGCAGGCGGTCAGCCCCGCCAGTTTTTCGAGTATCTTATCAAGTTCCAGAACCTTTACCGCTCTTTTAAACGAGTTTTCCATTTAACCTCCCGTGAAAATAAGACGGCTTTTAAAAAAGCCGTCATTTGCTTATTTTGAAAAATCGTTAAGTATCTTTAAAGCCAAATCGGGCACATCTGTTATTATACCGTCATAGCCCCATTCTATGAAAGTCTTGATTACATAATCCGTATTGATGGTCCATGCGTTGACCTTAAGGTCGTTCTTATGGGCCTCCTCTATGAAATCCTCATCGACTATCAGGAATACGGGATGCAGATGTGTCGCGCCTACGCTCTTGGCGTAGCCGATGGGATCGGGGATAACCTTTGCCGCGATTTCGCACACAGGGTCATAAAGAACGCCCGTCATAACCTTGTCGTCAAGTCGCCTTGCCTCTTTAAGCACTTCCTCGCTGAAGCTGGAGATAAGCAGGTTCTCGTAGCAGCCGCACTCCTTGGCAAGGTCGATAACGCCCTTTACTATTGACAAATCGTTGTTCGCTGGTTTTTTGATTTCGACATTGACTATCTCAAGACCCTGAGCCACCTCGTAGAACTCTCTCAGAGTGGGGATTTTCTCCCCCGCGAACTCGGGTGAAAAATATGAGCCGAAATCGTACTGCCTTAATTCCTCAAGGGTCATATCGCAAATTGCGCCGGTGCCGTTGGAGGTGGCATCTATCGTGGGGTTATGGCAAACCACAATGACCCCGTCTTTTGTAAGATGAACATCGTTTTCAAAGCCGTGAGCCCCCATGGCTTTTGCCTTTTTAAAAGCCGCAAGCGTATTCTGAGGAGCAGCCTTTGATGCTCCCCTGTGAGCGATGATTTTTGTCATTTGGCAAATCTCCTTTTGGCGTGATTTTCTAACATTATAATATAATTTCACCAATTTGTTAATACCTTGACAGGCTTAGAGTTTGAACTTATTGTTAAATCTTCTTAATTCTCTTTTGTTCGATTGACTTCTAAAAATCTCGGTGCTACACTATTGGAGATACTCACATAGAAAACGGCGCGCCTCGGCATTTTATGTATATTTTGCACAAAATGGGAGCGCTCCGCCGCAAAAAAACAAAGGGGGAAGCAAAGTGTTTACCGTCCCAAATTTGAAGCTTAAAATCAACAAGATAATAGGCTCAATTCTTGTTGCTATTCTGAGTGTGGGCTATTACCTCGGACTTAGCTTTGACATTCAGGGCGTGCGTTATGACAAGTCATCGGTTTTGACCTATTGTTTTTATGACTCCACATATAAGCTCGGCAAAAACGAGTTTATAGGCAAGAACGAGACCTACAACATCCACCTTGCGAAGAATGAGTACGAGGCATGCCAGATTGCCGTTCGCTCAA
Source organism: Clostridiales bacterium DTU053 (assembly GCA_001512765.1). GTDB lineage: Bacteria > Bacillota > Clostridia > Oscillospirales > Acutalibacteraceae > DTU053. The sequence goes on along the minus strand of LFSO01000011.1, from coordinate 3,162 downwards.
AGATGAACAGCACCCACAGAAAATACACCATAGAGTTCTCCCAGTTTGTGAACGAGAACGGCGATGTTCTTCCCTCCGAAGTTTTTGAGGAGAAGTACATAGCATGCGTCAGCGACAAGAACTACGGCACATTCCCCGACGCTCTTGTAAAATACGCTCCCGCTCCTTTCAGTCTGAGCCCGCAGCAGAACAAGGTTTTCTACATTCAGGTTCACGCTGGCAAGGACACCCCCGCCGGCACATATAAGGCAACAATCACCGCAAGAAGCAGCGGTCACGACAACGACAAGGTTCAGTTCATAGCCGAGGTTACCGCAACCGTCTGGAACTTTGAGCTGCCCGACACCCCCTCCTGCGAGACCGCGTTTGGACTCAGCAAATACAACATTGTAAACGCCTACTACGCAAACAATGACCCCGAGCGCGCTCAGGCACTATATGAGCAGTATTACGAATACCTTGTAAACAGAAAGATATCCCCCTACAACCTGCCCGTTGACATTCTCTCAGACGAGGCGGACGCATACATGAGCGACCCCAGAGTCACCTCGTTCATTATCCCCTACTACAGCGACGACGCTACCCTTGTCGCCGCTTACAACAAGGTTCAGTCCAACCCCGAATGGGCTAAGAAGGGCTACTTCTATCCCATTGACGAACCCTCCAGCCTTGAGGACTACGGCAGATACAACGCTATTGTTGAAAGACTTGACAGACTCTGCCCCGGCTTTAAGATGGTAACACCCTTCTATCAGGCAAGCATTAAGGAAGGCGGCAAGACCTACCACGCCACAGAGCTCCAGAGCGCGAGCAAGATAGTGTGCCCCCTTACCTCCTGCTTTAACAATAAGACTTTCTTGGAGCAGATTGACAAGCGCAGAGCCGACGGCTCAAAGATTTGGTGGTATGTATGCTGCTCACCCCAGGGAAGCTACTGCAATATCTTCACCCACTGGGAAGGCATTAAGGGCAGACTCCTTCTGTGGCAGCAGAAGCAGTTCAATGTTCAGGGTCTCCTCTATTGGGACACCACCTATTGGAAGGATGTAGTATCACCGTGGGGCGACGCTCTCACAACCCCGTGGACGGGCAACGACACCTTCGGCGACGGCTCTCTCCTTTATCCCGGTCAGGACGGCCCCGTTGCCTCCCTCAGACTTGAGGAAATCGCCGACGGCATTGAGGACTATGAGTACCTGACAATTGCCGAAGAACTTTTCGGCAGGGACTATATAAACAATAAGATCGCCAAGGTTACAAACACCCTCACAGACTACACCCTTGACGACTCCCTCCTCGCAAAGGTACGCGTTGAAATCGGCAACGACATAAACAACGCTATGTCGGGCAATTAAGCTTTAACAACAAAAGGCAGGCTCGTCCTGCCTTTTTTATTAAGGAAAGGAGAGCATTATGTTTGACAGTTTCAAAAGTCTTTCGGGAGCGGCTAAAGGCTTGAGCCAAAACCTGAAAGTGATTGCGGAATACGGCTCAGTCTCAAAAATCCTTGAGGACATAAAAACAGAGGGCGGGGAGATAAAAGAAATACAATTTGTCCTTATATCACCGGACGAACTCGGGAAAAAAGCCGCCGAAATTTTCCCCGACGCTCCCGCTCCCATTTCGGACGCTTACATAATCCTTTCGGAAGGCGATAAACTGACAGCCTATTCATCCACAAAGGCGGGTCTGCACTTTGCCGCCGGAGCCATAAAAAGGCATATCCTCTGCGGCGGCATTAAAGAGGGAGAAATCTACAACACTCCCGATGTCCCCTTCAGATGCGTAAAGATGTATCTGCCCGCAAGGGAGGACATTCCCGTCTTTTTTGAAATCATCGAGCTGTGCGTCGCTTTGGGCTGCAACGCCGTAATGCTGGAAATCGGCGGCGCCATGGAATATAAGCTCCACCCCGAAATCAACGAAGGCTGGGTAGAATATTGCGATATGTTCCGTGACGAGCCCGGCGCCACAGACAAATTCAAAGCTCAGTTCGATTTTCATAAAAACTCCATACATTCCGAAAACGGCGGAGGCTATTTTCTCACGCAATCCGAAGTCCGCGCCCTTGCCGACTACTGCGAGGAACGGGGTCTGGAGGTCATCCCAGAGGTTCCCTCACTCAGCCACTGCGATTATCTCCTCACAAGGCACAAGGAGCTGGGCGAGCGTCGGGAGGACCCATGGCCCGATACCTACTGCCCATCAAGAAAAGAATCCTATGAGCTTATCTTTGATGTGCTGACCGAGGTTATTGAGGTTTTCCGCCCCAAGAGAATAAACATCGGTCACGACGAGTTCTACACATTAAAGCTTTGCCCGCTTTGCAAAGACAAGGACGGCAGCGAAATCTTTGCCGAGGATATAAATAAAATCCACGCATTCCTAAAGTCAAAGGGCGTGGGCACTGTCATGTGGGGCGAAAAGCTCCTTGCCTTTTGCGCAAGGGACGGTCAGCCCATGGGCGGCATGGAACGCTATAAAGAGAGGCCGAACCTTTACATCCCCGAAACCTACAAGGCAAGGGACCTTATTTCAAAGGAGATTGAGATTCTCCACTGGTACTGGTGCGTGAACAGGGACTGCGAAACGCAGCTTTTTGACAGGGGCTTTACCCTTTATTTCGGCAACTTCTCCGCCGTTGCCATGGACGACTGGAAAGGAAGGCTCAAAAGGGGAGTCAAGGGTATTTGCATATCAAACTGGAGCCGCCTGGACATCCTCCATATGCAAAGGAACACAGTCCTTTTAGAAATGGCGCTTTCCTCAATGATGATTTGGAATCCGAATTACAGCGAAAAGAATTTTGCGGAGAATATCATCAAGGCGTCCGATTTGCTCTACCGCCTGAAGAATTACAAGACCCTGAGGGGAAAGCATATCGAAATCCGCCATGCGGTAAACTTACGCCATGAGCACAAACCCTTTGTTGACGGCAATTTCATTGATTATGAAAAGGACTATTTGGGAGAGTATGAGATTGTCTGCAAAAACGGCGAGAAACTGACAGTGCCGATTTATTACGGGCTAAATATCGGCTGCATGGACGGCAGATGGGTGATGACACCGTCAAGCAGGGCAAGGTATGTGGGCAACGAGTTTGACACCCACATTCTCGAGCCTGCCTACACCTGCCGCATAGAAAGGGACGGCGGCAAAACC
>LFSO01000047.1 GCA_001512765.1 Clostridiales bacterium DTU053 | reverse complement strand
CATGCCCACCTACAATGTCTATATAAATAAGAACACCCTTGATTTAAGAGGCTTTGTGCTTGCCGCCGACTATGACAACGACACAAGCGAGCCGATTCCTCAGGGCGCGTATACCGTAAGCCACGGGGAGCTGAAGCCCAATCAGGATAATCTGATAACCGTTTCATACGGCGGCTTTGCCGTAGAGTTTACAATCTTCCTTGAAGAAAAAAAGGTTACCGAACTTGTTGTAAAGCAGCCGCCCGACAGGACAATATTCCAATTGGGAGAGCAGCTTGACACCACTGGTCTTGTAATTACTCTAAAATACAACGACGGCACTCAAAGGGACATAACCGAAGGCTTTACCGTCATAGCGCCCGATATGAGCCTGATTGGCGAGAAGCTTGTAAAAGTTCAGGCGCACGGTCTTGAAGTAACATTCCAGATATATATAACCGACAGGCTCTACACCAAGGGCGATGTGGACAACAACGGCAAGATCAACGCCGCCGACGCAAGATTGGTACTAAGGTACTACGCGAAGCTCGAGAATCTGGGCGCCATTCAGCTCATGGCGGCTGATGTGGACGGCAACGGCAAGGTCAACGCCGCCGACGCGA
>LFSO01000031.1:352-2454 GCA_001512765.1 Clostridiales bacterium DTU053 | reverse complement strand
GTTGGTAGAGCATTCGCTTGACGTGCGAAGGGTCAGCGGTTCGAGCCCGTTAGCGTCCACCAGACTGAAAAGCCTTGAAATCCTTGATATATAAGGGTTCAGGGCTTTTTTATTTGCTTTAAATATTAGTAATTGAAGTTGATAAATCGGCTTAAGTTAGGTCACGTTTGTGATAAAGTGCAAGTCAGATGCAAGTCAGAATATTTTTCTTGAAAGCTTTTTCTTTTGTATAAGTTGTTATTACTATTCACTTAGCGCATTGCAGAAACAAAAAAAACCGCTAATCGCAAGCCCGATAAGCAAGAACGACAGCGGTAAACCCCTGGCACCCTCGGAGCAAACTCCGAGGGATGCCTCAGTCCACTTATAGTATATGCAAAAAATATGAAAAAAGCAATACCATTATTAATTTGTGTTAGCGTGATGCTTACTGCGGGTGCTTGGAAGCTTTCGGGTTGGGTGCGTCTTGCAACACTGATAGTTTCTGCTGTTTTGGCAACTATTACTTTGCTTCTTGCGATTACCAATAGGCAGGAGGAGAAATAATGACAATAAAAGAGGCTCGTTTATTAGCTGGTTTAACCTTAAAAGGAATGAGCGAAAAAATGGAGATACCTCAGCGTACAATTGAAGCGTGGGAATCTGGAACAAGAAAGCCCCCGTCGTATGTTGAGAAGCTTGTTATCGATGAGTTGCTAAGGATAGCTAACTCTAAATAGAGTATTTTATCTAATAAGGCAACAAAATAACGGCAGAGCTATTATAACTCTGCCGTTTGCTTTTTGTTTATTCGTTTTTCTTCAACTGCTTCACAAGCTGATTGCCGTAAACGGCTGCACCTGTTACAAGGATACCCTGTATTACAGCGTCTACGCCGAAACCTGCAAGGGCACACGCCCCTAAAATGCCTACAGGAAGCAAAATGAGCGGTATGTATTTATCGGGTATAAACTCTATGCCTTTAATGATTAGTCCTAAAATAAGCAGAGCAGGGACTAAAATAAGGGCATCCTCGATTAAAAAAGTATAAATGTCCATAGCTCAAACTCCTTTCTCAAACATCTTGTTAAGACACGCTCCCAGCTTTTCAATCTCTTTGTCGTGTCTTTCAAGGTGTTTTTCGAAGATTTTGTCTTTATTTTCGATTACCGCCACCCGCTCATTAAAGTGATTATGTTTGTCTACCTTAGCTTCCAGTTTATCTACCTTTTCTTCAAGCCTTTGTAGCTGATAGGTGGTCTTTTTGCTGGCTGTATATACCGTGCCGATGACTCCCGATAATGTTCCCACAAACGCAAGGAGCGCAACTATAATCTCACTTAACATTTAATTTAGCCGCCTTTCTCAAGACTTCACGAGCGTCTTTTGTGGTAATTTTGCCGTCCCCATCCATGTCGAGGAGCTTTAAATCGTCCGGTGTGGGCTTGGCGAGCCTTGCCGCTATCTGTAACGCCCGCCTGCCATCCTTAGAGGTGTACCGATAAGGCTCAGTATATACACCCTTTCTATTTTCCACGCCGCAGTACGGTGTGGGGTCAATCCTCGTTGCTGTGGTCGCACCCGTGCGTACCTCGAAATGGACATGAGGCCCTGTGGAGTTACCGGTGCTGCCCATAATACCTATGGTGTCGCCCTGTTTTACCTTTTGACCTTGCTTTACGGCTATGCTCTTGAGGTGGGCGTAATAGTATCGTTTCTTGTCGTCTATTACTATGACAAGATTGCCGTAGCTCTGACTACCTGTTTTGGTCTTACCATCCCACTTTTGAATGAGATATACCGTACCGTCCGCAACGCACCTGACGGTCGGGTCGGTGTCACCCACAATGTCAATACCGCCGTGATTGCCGCCGTAGGCTTGCGTAACACGGTTGATGCCTTTAAATATCATCATTACAAAAAATCTAGCCGAAAGCCCACGACTTCAGTCGTTGGGATGAAGGCTTATTAAATACTTGACACCTATCTAATATTATGATATATTATAATTAGATAAGGTGGTGGTTATCTAATGAATAATAAATACACGCATAAAAAAGGAATTGTTTATCTAAATCAATATCATATAGTATTTTGTCCTAAATACAGACGTAAGGTATTAG
>LFSO01000031.1:0-197 GCA_001512765.1 Clostridiales bacterium DTU053 | reverse complement strand
AGAGAAAAATATCCTGAATTAAGAAGTAGAATCCCTTCACTTTGGACACGAAGTTATTTTTGCTGTACTGTTGGATACGTAAGCGAAGAAGCAATACAAAAATATATAGAAAATCAAAAAAACGTATAGAAAGGTGGTGAATATTTATGAGTCGATATTGTGTAACATTTCCATTAATAACTGAAAAGTATCAAGAA
>LFSO01000008.1:8244-8604 GCA_001512765.1 Clostridiales bacterium DTU053 | reverse complement strand
AATAAATATTATATTTTAATAGCAACTATTTGTTATAATCAAACTTGACTACAATGTTAGACAATGAAATATTGTTTTTGAAAAATTAAGATAGTCGTCATCATTTTTTAACTGTGGACGGATGTGAACCTGGCAAAGAGGAAACAGAGGTTAGTCGAAAAATAACGAGATGAGGTTGAGCCTTGTTGAGTACGTAGTATTGACTACAAGAATGTTAGCCTTGATTTTATCAGGCAACCTGTCTACACAACATAAGTATACTCAGGACAATATTGATATAATGTATGAGATTAAGAATAAATAAGTGTTACTTAAATATAAAAAGGTATGAGTTATGATATATTTAAATTTACAGAATAT
>LFSO01000008.1:0-8196 GCA_001512765.1 Clostridiales bacterium DTU053 | reverse complement strand
GGAAAATACAACTGCCTGATTTTCAAAGAGGATGGATTTGGGACGATAATCGTATTAAAGGAATTATTGCTAGTGTTGCTAAATCTTTTCCTATTGGTGCAATTATGCTCCTTGAAACTGGAAACGAAAATGTTAGATTTAAGATAAAACCAGTAGAAGGTGTAAAACTTAATGGTAATGTAAAGCCTGATTTACTCATTCTTGATGGACAGCAACGAATTACTTCTCTTTATCAAACGATTATGACTAATGAGGTAGTTACAACCAGAAATGAGAAGAATTATGAAATTAAACGGTGGTATTATATTGATATGGTTAAAGCCATGGATGAGAGCTATGATCTTGAAGAGGCAATAATCTCAGTTAATGAAAAGAAACAAATAGCTGAAAATTTTGGGCGAAGCATTGTTCTAGATTTATCTAAGAAAGAATTTGAATATAAAAACCTCATGTATCCAGTTTCAATGATTGGTGATTACAGTGTTTGGAGACGGGAGTTTAATGAATATTGGCATTATGATCGTGGAAAATCCATGTTTTGGGATGAATTTGAGAAAAAGATTATCAACAACTTTCATAAATATATGCTTCCAGTAATTATCATGAAGAAAGAAAATCCAAAAGAGGCGGTTTGTCAAGTTTTTGAAAAAGTTAATACCGGTGGGGTACCTTTAAATGTTTTTGAATTGTTAACAGCAACTTATGCAGCCGATGAATTTGATTTAAAAACAGATTGGCAAAAAATAAAAGAGAAATTCAAAAATTACAAGGTACTCGCCAGTGTTAGTAACACTGATCTTATACAATCAATTACTTTACTAGCTACTTACAAGAGAAAATTAGAACTAGCACAACAAGGTATTCCTGAGGAAAAATTGCCTGCCATTAGTTGCAAACGAAAAGATATGCTTAATCTATCATTAAATGATTATAAAAGATATAGGGATTTGATTGTCGAAGGATTTATAAAAGCAGCAAAAATACTTTTTGAAAATCATATATTTACTGATCGAGATTTGCCGTATGCTACGCAGCTAATACCAATGTCAGCGATTTTAGCTGTTATTGGTAACAATATTGATAATTTGGGCAACAAAAAGAAATTCATGCAATGGTACTGGTGTGGTGTTTTTGGTGAACTTTATGGATCATCAAACGAGACTCGTTATGCATTGGATTTACCTCAGGTAGTAGATTGGATTATGAACAACGGTGTAGAACCAAAAACCGTTTATGATGCAAATTTTTCTCCTTCTCGTTTGTATACTTTAAGAACCAGAAACAGCGCTGCTTATAAGGGAATTTATGCTTTACTTATGGATGATGAGACTAGAGACTGGATTTCAGCAACAAAAATCGATCTTAGTACATATTTTTCTGAGTCCATTGATATTCATCACATTTTTCCTGTAGCTTGGTGCGAAGAACATGGTATTAAAAAAGAAGATTATAATTGTATCATAAATAAAACACCTTTATCAAGTCGTACAAACCGTATTGTAAGTGGTGACGCTCCAAGTATATATTTGAAGAAAATACAAAAACATGCCGGAGTAGGTGATGAGGAGTTTTTAGATATCTTAAAATCTCACGTTCTTTCCCCGGAATTCTTATATGCTGATGATTTTGAAAAATTCTTCAACGATAGAAAAGAGAAAATACTGCAGAGGATAGAAAAGGCTATGAATAAACCTATTCCAAGAGAAGCAAAACAGTTGGAAGAAGGAGTTTATATAAGTGAGGATGTTGAAGAGTAATAGAATATTAAGTGGCGAGGGTGATGCTTGTGGACGTGTTTCCTAATAGACTTCANNTTGGACTGTGAAAATGATGATCCAAAAGAATATCAGCGAATCCAAACCGCTTATGAAAATGACATGAAAAGACGTGGATACTAATATATCCAAGAATTCTATACTTAGGTTCTCGGGGAAATGGTAGATATGTTTCCCCGAACATTGGTTTTCGGTGAAAATGCCAAAAACCCATTGATATGTTCCCGTAAACGTAAGGTTCAAAAAATAAGCCCAAGACATCAATCTATGCGGCTCAGGCCATGTTGAGTGCGTAGTATTGATGTCAGGGACAGGCTTTTCCGATCAACAGTTTTGAAATTTCTGATATGTGCGATATATGAATATAAGGTGATCGTATGCGGAAACGAATTTTTGAGATGGTAGAACTATCGAAAGGTGGAGACAGATTAAGCAGTATCTATGATTGCATAATGATTGCTGCAATTATCATTAGTATTATTCCGCTCGCCTTTAAGAAGGATACTTTGTTATTTCAAATTGCAGACAAAGTAGTTTTAGTTATCTTTATATGTGACTACATACTTCGGTTAATAACGGCTGATTATAAATACAATAAAATGTCAGTAAGCTCATTTATTAAATACCCCTTTTCCTTTATGGCAATAATTGACCTGGTTGCGATTTTACCGTCAGTAACGATTCTAAACGATGGATTAAAGCTGCTTCGTATTTTACGAATGATAAGGGCGTCTCGGGTTCTGCGGGTGTTTAAAGTACTAAGATATTCAAAAAGTATGAGCATTATAGCATTATTATGAAGGTGTTTAATAAGTCTAGAGAGGCGTTAATAGCAGTATGTACACTGGCTGGCGCATATATCTTGATTTCTGCCTTAGTAATTTTTAATGTTGAGCCCGATTCATTCAATACATTTTTTGATGCAGTTTACTGGGCAACAGTATCATTGACAACTGTGGGCTATGGTGATATCTATCCGGTAAGCACCATTGGTAGAATTGTAACAATGTTCTCATCCGTTTTTGGTATTGCCATTGTAGCGCTTCCGGCAGGTATAATAACAGCAGGATATATGAATGAGATAAAGGATAGTAGAGACTAGATGCGTAAATGGTTCTAATTTATGTTTGCGTGGTCGGTTTAGGTGTCAGTACTTTGCGTGTATATAGGTAAGATATTAGCCTTCGCGAGTGGACGATTTTGATGTTATAGTAGTTTTGTAAAATTTGTACGGGCAGATTGGATATATACAGCTGCCAAAGCATCGGGTTAAGTTTTTAGTGAATTTTTGAAGCGAATAGCCTTCCGACAAAGCTGTGCACAGATTGTCGGATGAACAAACGCGTCCTCTGATATATTAATGATGAAAGGAGGTCGTTCTGTGGATTCTTTAAGCTATTTGAACAAAGCAATGGAATACATTGAAGAGCATTTGACTGAAGATATAGATTTCAGTGAAATCTCCAAAATTGCTTGCTGTTCGGAGTATCATTTCAAAAGGATGTTTTCATTTTTGTCGGGAATTGGTTTATCGGAATATATCAGAAGGAGAAGATTGACTCTGGCAGCCCTTGATTTGAGAGATGAAAGCTTGAGAATAATCGATATTGCCGTCAAATACGGTTATGATTCAGACGATTCATTCTCCCGCGCTTTTCGTGCCATGCACGGAGTTCTTCCCTCTGAAGTGAGAAAATCCAATATCCAGCTTAAAGCCTATCCTCGAATGACCTTCCAATTATCAATTAACGGAGGATGCGAAATGAAATATCGTATTGTTGAAAAAGGACCTTTTAAAATCGTAGGATTTAAAAAGAGAGTCCCGATTATTTTTAACGGTGTAAATCCCGAAATCGCAAAAATGGCTGAGCTTTTAACCCCCGAAATTATAGAAAAACTGAAAGCGCTGTCAAATGTAGAACCGACAGGGATTATTAATGCCTCTGCGAACTTCTCGGAAGGAAGAATGGAAGAAAAAGGCGAACTGGACCATTACATCGGCGCAGCAACTACAAGTGATGAAACGGCGGAATTTGATGTATTGAATGTGGAAGCCGGTACCTGGGCAGTCTTTGAAGCCGTCGGGCCTTTCCCGGAAACACTTCAAAATGTATGGGGAAGGATATATTCAGAGTGGTTTCCTTCTTCAGGATATGAAGCAGTCCCCGGTCCTGAAATATTGTGGAATGAGAGTCAGGACACCAAAGAACCAAATTACAGAAGCGAAATCTGGATTCCTGTAAGGAAATAATAAAAATCAGAATACAACCTAAACTAAAGCAAGGCACTGTTTAGAGCGCCTTGCTTGTTATATCTTATTAATTTTACTGCGGATTTGAATTCCACGGTGCAATCGTATTCTAAGACCGCAACCTTCCGACAAGCGGCTCATCAAATTTTGTAAGCATAGTGGACTGCGCCTAAAGTAATATACTTATATCAGCCATGCGCTTCTTTAGCTCATCTCGGTTGATGTTTTCAAGGAATAACTTTTGTTTCTGACCACTAAGGCGATGATTTTCATTGCCAACTATTTTATAATCCGCCTTGGAAGTGACAAGTTTCAAAAGCTCTGTCTGCAGTTTCTTCATTAGCATCGTGAGCTTTATGCTCCATGATGACAGTAGTTTAAGGTTAATGAAGAAGCCGACACTTTAAACACCCGATTTTGCCGGGTGTTTTTTGTTTTCCGGAAGATTTCTGCGTGTATTCTGCTGCGGAATCACTTCCTTTGACCCGCAGGCATAGTATGGTAAAAAAGTGAAAATGAGGTCTTGATATGAGCAATTACTTGTTTGTGGAATATACGCTGAACGACCCTATTCTTTCAAGTACAGCCATACCTTTTAATAATATAAAATCTCAGAACGGAATTTCTTACAATGATCTTACCGGAGAAAACCGGTTTGACGAGCCCGGAACCTATCAGGTAAACTGGTGGGTCGCCACTCAGTCGTCCACGGCGCCAAACGCTAATTTCGTTCTGTATCACTCAGACAACGGCCAAACTTATGTTGACCAAAGCTGTTCCCCCGCAAAGACGGGCCAAACAAGCGGTACGGCGGTCTTTCAGGTGACAGATGTGCCCCATACGGCGTACCTTAGAAACGAAAGCGGTCAGACCTTTTATTTCGCTCAAAGCGTACCCGTTAAAGCGTCCCTGACTGCGTTCGGAATCCCGTCGCAGGGCATTGCCTTGGTTCCCTTCGGCAGCATTTATGTTGATTCCATGGTAGACAGCGAAGAAGCGGGTTTCTATATGGGCAACCCCGCCTTCGGAGGTCAAGCCTATTCCTATTATTTCGAAACCTTCCCCTTGAGCATAGACATGGAAGAATTTATGGAAATGCAGGCATTTTCAGTGCCAAAGGACGGCGTGCTCACCGGCATTTCCGGCGCGGGAATGATGTTCAGCGGAGAAATGGGCTTTGATACCTATTACCTCCACGCCGCTCTTTACGCTTGTCCCCCGGCAGCAATGTGTTCAACTATATCGCCGAATCCGATGTGACGCTGAGCCCCGGTTTTAATCGGGATACGCCCAAGCCTTTTGCCGTCAGCGGCAGCAAATCTTTCATTTATCCCGTTACGGCAGGCACACGCCTTGCAATGCTTGTTTATGTGCGCTCCGAGGAAATAAACGCGGAAGCCGCGGGAACCACCACCAACTTCAGCGGCGGAGTCACGATTTTGTTCGATTAACAACACTAAATAAAGGAAGGGCGAAAGCCTTTATTTTTTGCTTTAATAAACACTTTCCAAAGGTACAAATTGCGGACGCTTTATCTAAGGAAAGAAGATTAAATATCCTTTCAGCGCTGCATCTCGGTTCCCTGCCTGCTGATAATAATGCATTGATTTATGGAATTTGTGAGTTTTAAATATTTTTCTGGTTTTTACAAAAGTTACTTGATATAATTAAGTGATACCTTCTAAAGCCTTCTGCAGTTATGAGTGCGCAGATTGAATCCCACCAAGGAGATAGGAAGATGACTAAAAGTAAAAGCAATCAAAAAGGGTTGTATGTAGCGGCAGTAGCCTTGATATTAATATTCCAGCAATTTGCGAGCAAAGTGGGAAATCTGGTCGCAGGCTGTTTTGATTATAAGGCAATAGATGAATACGGCATTTTCGCTCATGTGTCGGTTCATCACATCGTGCAGCTTCTTATAGCGTTATTGGCCATATCGATACTTGCCAAAAAGCTGAAAATTGATTTTGGTTTCGGTTTGGGCAATAAAAAAACAGGAACAAAGTATGTTCTGTGGTTTACGGCCGCTGTGTTTGGATTCACCGCAATTACTTATGCGGTCAGATATTTCGGCAATCAAATCATTCAATATGATTATCCGTTAAACGCGAAAAATGTCCTTGGTACATTGGGATTCCAGCTGCTGCTCTCAGGCCCGTCGGAGGAAGTTTTGTTTCGCGCTTTGCCGATAGGGGTTCTGGCATTCTTAAATGAAAGCAATAAAGAGAGAAGATTTACAAAACTGAACATCTCTTTAGAGGTTATTATTGCCGCAGTATTGTTCTCAATTGCGCATATTAAATGGACTGTCAGCCCATTTTCAATCAGTATGAACATCCTTCAGCTTATATACTGTTTTGTGCTAGGCATAGCAGACGGAAAAGCGTATCAGGAAAGCGGAAGTGTTATATACCCAATGATGATGCACAGCATTTCAAATGTTATTACGGTGGGTTTAGGATATATACTTACGATTATTGTATAGGAGGACATAAATGAAGCCTGAATTTACATTCAGATATGCGACCCGTGAGGATATTGGGCTCGTATTGCAGTATATCAAAGAGCTTGCCGAGTACGAAAAAATGTCGGATGAAGTTATCGCTGACGAGAAAACTCTGGAGCATTGGATTTTTGACAAACAGCTCGCCGAAGTCTTTTTTGCGCTTGAAGACGGCAAGGAAGTGGGCTTTGCCCTTTATTTTCATAACTTTTCAACCTTTGTGGGCAGGGCGGGCATCTACCTTGAGGATATCTATGTAAAGCCCGAGTACCGCGGAAAAGGCTACGGAAAAGCGATGCTTAAAAAGCTTGCCTCAATCGCCGTTGAGCGCGGCTGTCGCCGCCTTGAGTGGATGTGCCTTGACTGGAACAAGCCCAGTATTGAGTTCTATAAATCCCTCGGCGCCATCCCGATGTCCGAATGGACTCTCTACCGCCTCACAGGAGACGCCCTGACTTCACTTGCCGAGTAAATCCCGATATCTGAAGCCTTCTCTTTGCGGACTAAGAAAATGCGGCAGTAAATACATATGATTGGGTGTAGGGGCTATGGATTCGGAAAGCATCATATCAATTCCCCAAAGCGAAATACAGAAGGCGTCAAATTTAATGAAAAATTGCGTTCTTTGCCCAAGGGAATGTCACGCGGACAGGCTAAGCGGCAAAAGCGGATACTGCAAAGCTCCCGCTGAGCTTTTGGTCGCGAGAGCGGCGCTTCATTTTTGGGAGGAGCCCTGCATATCGGGAAAAGAGGGCTCGGGCACTGTGTTTTTCTCCGGCTGCGCCCTCGGCTGCGTATATTGTCAAAACAGGAGCATTTCAAAAGGTTTGGAAGGCAAGGCAATTACAATCGAAAGACTTGCGGAAATCTTTCTTGAGCTCCAGGCAAAGGGAGCAAACAACATAAATCTTGTCACTCCAAGCCACTATGTTCCCCATATTATAGAGGCTTTGAACATATCACGAAGAAATGGGCTTACTCTCCCCATAGTGTATAATTGCGGCGGGTACGAGAAAACGGAAACTCTAAAAATGCTTGAAGGCTATGTTGACATCTATTTGCCCGATTTGAAATACATATCCGACGAGCCCGCAATTAAGTACTCCAATTGCAAAGGCTATTTCACGGCAGCCAAAGCGGCAATTGAAGAAATGGTAAGGCAAGCGGGAACGGCAGTCTTTGACGAGCGGGGCATAATGCGAAAAGGCGTGATAGTAAGGCACCTGACACTTCCGGGCTATCTTGAGGATTCAAAGAGAATTGTTAAATACCTATATGAATCCTACAGAAACAAAATATTCATCAGCATTATGAACCAATATACCCCCATGACAAAAAGCACGGAGTACCCTGAGCTGAACAGAAAGATAAGCTATGAAGAATATGAGGAGCTTGTAAATTTCGCCATAGAAATCGGGGTGGAGAACGGCTTTATTCAGGAAGGGGAGCCCGCTTCAGAGAGTTTTATACCCGAGTTTAACGGAGAGGGTGTATAGGAAAGCTTAGCTCCCACAATTAAAGACGGCTTTAAGGTTAAAATAAGCTGTGTTTCGGGTTCGGTTGCTAAGATAGTGGCGAACCTGAACATAGCTGATTTTTTGTGGTGGAACGAATATTGTTTGCAAAATCATTTGCATGCTTTATAATGGCCTTAAAGGGAAAATTAA
>LFSO01000014.1 GCA_001512765.1 Clostridiales bacterium DTU053 | reverse complement strand
TAGTCGCTGTATTGCTAAGCGAAACACTGGAAGCGTCCGTCAGAACGGAGCCGAAAGCGGGAGCGTGCGCCGTTACCATCAAGGACGCTTTAACATTTGCGGTGGGAGAATAATACACTCTGCCGGGGCTGTCGTTTCTTAAAAAAACCGTGGTGGGCGGGATATTCACATTAATAATCGCAAAGCCGCTTATTTGACCTGTTTTGCTGATGGAGGTGGGATGGATAGGAAGCTCCGACGGAGGCAAGCGTAAACTGAAGGCCTCTTGCGGAGCCTCCTGTCAGAGTGTCAACCCACCACTGAATTGAGTATCTGCCCGCGCGGTTTAAGCTGATTGTACCCGTGCCGGCATTGTAGCTTATGTCTCCGTTGGTGAATCTTACATTGTTAAACAGTACATTATCAGACGGTTCAATAAATCCGCCTGTGGTAAGATCTATATACAGTGCAATATTATCCATATTAACTCTCCTTAAAAAGAAAAGTGCTAAATCAAGATGAAAGCCGCAAGGCTCGTCTATATCATTGTATGGCCTTTTCCGTTAAGGGTTCTGTTTGAACTGATTATTAAATCAAAGAAGTCCGAGGAGTATTACTCCTCGGACTAAAACTTACTATATAGCTTTTATGCCTTTTGCGAGCCTTTTTCAATATGTTTTAAGGTTGTCGCCACCAAATCCGTGACCTTCACCATACTCATGCCGAAAACCGATGTTTCCAGCTCTCCGTTAAAGGGTTTTGTCCATTCCTCTCCGATGCTCTCAGCGCCGTTCATTATTCCCACAACAGAGCCGACCGTCGCTCCGTTGCAGTCGGTGTCAAAGCCTGTCTGAACCGCAAGGCAAACAGACTTTGAGAAATCTCCTTTTCCGTACAATAACGCCGCCGTGACGATAACCGCGTTCGGGATGGTATGGCACCAGTCAAAGGGGTCATTTTCGTTGTACTGCTGATGGATTTTCGCAAAGCACTCCTGCTCGCTGACGCCGTTTTTATAGTCGTCCATAACTTTTGTGACCGCTTCATAAAGCCTGGAGGTCGAAGGTATCTGGGCAAGTCCAACCATAATTACATCCTCAATATTGTCGCATACGGCAGCGCAGGCAATCATTGCCGCCACAAACATTTCGCCGTAGATTCCGTTTTTGGTGTGGGAGATTGAAGCGTCACGCCATGCCATTTCCGCCGCCAATTCGGGATTTCCGGGATTTATATATCCGAAATAATCGCCGCGAATCTGTGCTCCGATAAACTCACGGAACGGATTCTTATACACAGCGGAATACGGAGGAACATAGCCATAGACAAAATTGCGGAATGCCACACGCTCTGCCGTGCAGTAGGCGAGTTTGGGCTGATAGTCCGTCCAGACCCTTGAAACATCATAGGGAGTGAAGTCCCGTCCGTATTTTTCGATAAGCACCTGAGCCAATACAGTGTAATTGGTGTCATCGTCAACGGGAGCGAAAGATATGGTATCGGCATAGCACCTGTCTTTTAATCTGAACGAGAACTTTTCGCACATTTCCTCTGTGATATCGGTAGATTTGATATATCTGCGCATGGGGAAATTGCCCGATTCTTTTAAAATCGGATGGAGTTCGCTCGTTTTAATTCCTTCAATGGGCTTTCCCAAAAGGCAGCCCGAAATCCTGCCAAGCCACGCTCCGTGGATTTTGCTTTCCAGTTCGTCCGCGCTTAAAGCTTTTTGCGAAGCGTAATGGAACTCAGGTCTCAAAAGCTTTATATGCTCCAAATCCGAAGGCTCGTTGTATTTATACTCTTCTGCCTGAGGGCTGTTAAGAATTATATCAAAAATTACATCCGCAATCTGCTCCTTATGCCTGCTTGCGGGCATTTTGGAAACAGCGTTAATCAAATCTTTGTATTTCTCAATATCCTTGCCTTCTTCGACGGATTCCCTGTATTCGCATATCAGCTGTGAAGAATATGACTCCCAGTCATGAATCTTTTCATAGGCAGGCTGCATTTTTTTGTCATATGACAGCTCTTCGACTATCCGCCCGTCGCTTCTTAAAACCAGCGCATCCAATGAGATATTAAAGAATTTCGCGATTTTTATAATGTTATGTATATCGGGCAGCGCCTCGCCGTATTCCCATTTCTGCACCGTCTGTCGGGATACATTAAGTATCTGCGCGAATTTCTCCTGAGTCAAATTAGCGTCCGTCCTAAGCTTTGAAATTGAATGGCCTAAATCCATGTTTTTCAATCCTTTCACATATAAAAAGCGTGATAGCGGCACGAATAATAATCCTTTTTAATTATGCTATTTACATAAGCTTTTTGCAACCATTTATAGTTTGCATTTGATGCAATGAAGAACAGTATGTGGATATCAGCGAGCTCAAAATAATGGTTTTTTTAAAGATAAGCAACAAAAGTTTTTACAATTTATTTCTGTTATTGAAATTCACGGAAAAATATGTCAATATTTTTTCATAATGTTGCTTTAGAGATTATTTTGTTGAGGGAGGGTATTGTCGTGGTAAAAACAAAAAAAGTATTGTCAACCTTGCTGGCTATTTTTTGCTATTGAACTTCATGCCTATTTCCGCATTATCGGCGGAAGAAGTTTGGGACGGCACTTTTCCTGCGGCAGATGAAAACGCCGCGTATTCAGGCGGTTCGGGCTTACAAGAAGATCCGTATCTGATTTCCACTGCCGAAGACTTGGCGCAGCTTTCGGTTAATACAAACGAAATCCCTGACTACACCGTTGATAAATATTTTAAGCAGACTGCGGACATTATTCTTAATAGTCCGGATGTGTTTGCGCGTGATGAAAAAGGTTATATTACAGGGATTGCCGAGGGCAAAACGGCAAATGCTTGGACGCCCATCGGCAATCATTTTTATTTTACAAATTCTTTTTGCGGCAACTATGACGGAGCGGGTCATGCGGTTCGCGGTATATATATCGAAACAGAAGTTGATTATCAGGGTTTGTTCGGTTATATCAATAATGGCTCAGTATCACGCCTTGGAATTGAAGATTCATTTATTTTCGGCTGGAGCTGGGTCGGCGGCGTG
>LFSO01000030.1:61109-73416 GCA_001512765.1 Clostridiales bacterium DTU053 | reverse complement strand
AGACCACGCCGATTTCACCGAGAGAAGCGGCCGATGAGCTGGCTAAAGCTTTAAACGCCGATGTTATTCAGGTCATCGGCGGCGTTATAGTGCTGTACAGATATAATCCCGAGCTTCATAAGCCGAAGCAGGCAAATCCTCCAAAGAATACAACAGCAAAAAAATAAAGCCTAATTCAAGGCTTTGTACTAAAAGAAAAACCTGCGATTTTATACGCAGGTTTTTTATATTCTTCTGAGTTTTTTCTCAAGCATAAAACCGATAAAGCTCCAGAGCGCTCCGATTGCCGATACGCAAACAACGGGGAGCATCGCAGCAAAGAATCCCAAAGCCGAAAACAAAATGGCAAAAACAGCGAAAGATGCGAAGATAAGCAGCGAGCCCAAGGTTGCAATCAGAGAAATTATGAGGCTGAGACTTATATACTTGCGGGCGGAATCAAAAAGATGCGGACTTTTAGCTATATGAGCTCTTAAATACATAATTCCCGCGTAGATCATTATGGGCACAACAATTACTGAATAAAGCCTCATAAGCCCCGAAGCCAGTAATTTGTTTGTTGCATTGAAGATATAAAACAGCCCGGGGTTAATTACTGCAATGCAAAGAATGATAATACCGCCCAATAGCCACCAAATAATATTAAGAATAAGCAAGGCTTGTTTTTTTCTCATACAACGCATCCTTAAATTTGTTTCATAGAAATTATGAAATAAGAGTATTAAATACATATTAAGAAGTTTTTAATTATACTGAAAAGAATTAAGAACTATTTTGAGGAATTGTGTAAACAAAAAAGCAGAGAGCTTTCGCTCTCTGCTTTAGACCCACTTACATTGTCATTTGCTCGCCCGTGTCTTCTTTTGCGAGCAGCATTCCTGCCGCAGGGAGCGTTTTTGTTCTGTATCTCGCGGGATTCTTAAACATTCCTTCATTATACTGCTTAACAGATGCCAGCCTGTGTCCTTTTTTCAGAGTCATTGCGGAAACGCCCTGAGAGTCCTTTGTTGTCTTGGGGCTGATGGCTCCTGTATTTACAAGCAGATTCCTGCCCGCGGTGGAGGTGAGTAAGAATTCAGTATCCTCCCTGATATAAGCGGCGGCAACAAGCGGGCTCTTGTCCGAATATGCCTTAATGAGCTTCTTTCTGTTAAGCTTGGTTTCATAAGAGGACATTTCGATTTTAGCGACCTTGCCGTTCTCAAAGAAGAAGACCATATAGCCCGCAAAATCCTTTGTAACGGCCATATAGATTGCCGATTCGCCCTCGTCCATACCCAGAGCCGCGGGCACAAAGTCGCCCAGAACGCTTGCCTTTGTATCCTCAAAGTCGGATGCCTTAGCCTTGTAAACCTGAGCTTTGTCGGTAAAGAACAAAAGCTCAGCGGTGTTATCGGATTCAATTTCGGCAATGATTTCGTCGCCCTCTTTGAGCTTATGCTCGCCGCTCATGCGCAGCGACTGGGGAGTAATCTTCTTGAAATAGCCTTCTCTTGTAAAGAAGAGGTGTACGGGGTAGCTGGGAATATCCTCTTCTTCGTCCTCGGCGTCAGTGACTTCGGCGGCGGTAATAATCTCAGTGCGCCTGTCTTTGCCGTATTTCTTAATTACATCTTTTAGCTCATCGGCGATAATTGCTCTTATTCTCTTTTTGTCTGAGAGAATAAGCTCCATTTCGGCAATATCTTTGGTGAGCTTTTCAATGTCTTCAAGGCGTTTTAAGATATACTCCCTGTTAAGGTGCCTCAGCTTAATCTCGGCTACATACTCTGCCTGAACCTCGTCAATGCCGAATCCAATCATCAAATTTGGAACGACATCCTGTTCGTTTTCGGTGTCGCGTATAATCTTAATTGCCTTGTCAATATCAAGGAGAATTTTCTTTAAGCCTTTGAGCAGGTGCAGCCTGTCCTTTGCCTTTGATAGGTCAAAATAGACCCTGCGCCTGACTGCCTCTTCTCTAAAGGCAAGCCACTCTTCAAGAAGCTCCTTAACACCTAAAAGCATCGGCTTGCCTGCTATGAGCACATTGAAGTTGCAGGAGAAACTGTCCTCAAGGGGAGTTCTTTTAAACAGCTGAGCCATTAATTTATCAGGGTCAACGCCTCTTTTAAGGTCAATTGTGATTTTAAGACCCGTTTTGTCGGTTTCATCCCTGACATCGCTGATTTCCTTTAGCTTGCCCGCCTTTACAAGTTCCACAATCTTTTCAATTATAGCCTCGCAGGTGGTGGTTGGCGGGATTTCATATATGTCTATGCAGTTGTTTTTCTTATCATAGGTGTATTTCGCTCTGACCTTTACAGAACCTTTGCCTGTTTCGTAAATCTCATGGAGGGCGTCCTTGTCGTATATGAGCTGACCGCCTCCGGGGAAGTCGGGAGCATTGAGAGTATCGGAAATATCGTGATTCGGGTTGTTAATAAGGGCAATGGTGGTCTCGCAAACTTCTCTTAAATTGAAGGAGCAGATATTACTTGCCATGCCGACGGCGATTCCCGTATTTGGATTTACAAGTATATTGGGGAAGGTGACGGGCAGGAGAGTGGGCTCCTTCATTGTGCTGTCATAGTTGTCCACAAAGTCAACGGTGTCCTTTTCAATATCCCTGAAAAGCTCCGCGGCAATCGGCTCAAGACGGGCCTCTGTGTAACGGGAAGCGGCGTAAGCCATATTCCTCGAATAAGCCTTGCCGAAGTTGCCCTTTGAATCTATAAATGGGTGCAAAAGTGTCTCGTTGCCCTTTGTGAGCCTTACCATTGCCTCATAAATAGCGGCGTCGCCGTGGGGGTTCAGCTGCATTGTACGGCCTACGATATTGGCGGATTTGGTCCTCGGACCGCTTAAAAGCCCCATCTTATACATTGTATATAAGAGCTTGCGGTGGGAGGGCTTAAAACCGTCAATTTCGGGAATGGCTCTTGACATAATAACGCTCATGGCGTAGGGCATATAGTTGGTTTCAATGGTTTCGGTAATTGGCTGAACTTCTATTTCCCCAGCGCCGAGAATATGAGCTCTCTCCAGTTCCGGTGTATCTTTAGGCGCTTCGGTGCCCTTTTTAGCTTTTGAAGCCATTTAATATATCACTCCAAAATAATCTGAAACTGATTAAATATGATTTAGTAAACATCAACCAAGTCTATATATTCATGACCGTGCTCAGCGATATAATCCTTTCTGCCCTGGAGGTTGGCACCGAGCATAAGCTCGAAAACCTCCTCGATTTGGGCAGGGTTGGAATCGGGCTCAACTCTGATGAGCCTGCGGGTTTCGGGGTTCATGGTGGTGAGCCACATCATGTCGGCGTCATTTTCGCCAAGACCCTTTGACCTCTGAATGGTGAACTTGGCGTTGCCGATTTCTTTGAGCGCGTCGGCTTTTTCAGCCTCGTTATAGGCAAACCATGTCTGACCGCCCGATGTAATCTCGTAAAGGGGAGTTTCCGCTATATAAACCTTGCCAGCGTTGATAAGCGAGGGCATGAGCCTGTAGAACATGGTGAGAATCAGTGTCCTAATCTGGAATCCNNATGACCTTGTTCCAGCGGAGATTGTCGAGATTGAAGGAGGAGAGTTCCTTAGACTTGGAGCTGACCTCCACGCCGCAGCCGAGAACCTTAATAAGGTCGGTTATAATCTCATTCTTGAAAATCTTGGCGTAATCGGCTTTTAGGCAGTTTAGGATTTTGCCCCTTACGGGGATGATAGCCTGGAATCTTGAGTCCCTTGCCTGTTTGCAGGCGCCGAGAGCCGAGTCACCCTCTACAATGAAAAGCTCCCTTTCGGAAACATCCTTGCTACGGCAGTCAACGAATTTCTCAACTCTGCTAGTAAGGTCGTTGCCCGTGGCGAGTGTCTTCTTAAGGTTTTGCCTTGTGGCTTCCGCTCTGACCCTTGAGCGCATATTAATAAGAACCTGATCGCAGATTTTCTCCGCTTCAAGGGGATTTTCAATGAAATATACATCAAACTGATGCTTTAAGAAATCAGTTATAGCCTCTTGTATAAACTTGTTTGTAATGGCCTTTTTGGTTTGGTTTTCGTATGAAGTCTGAGTTGAGAAAGATGAAATAACGAGAATTAAGCAGTCCTCAATATCCTGAAAGCTAATTTTGCTGTCGGTCTTTGTGTATTTGCCGTTCTGCTTTAGATAGCCGTCAATCTTTGAAACAAGGGCGCTTCGGACAGCCTTTTCGGGCGCGCCGCCGTACTCAAGATAGCTGGAGTTATGATAGTACTCCTTTAGTTTTACTTTGTTGGAAAAGCAGAGCGAAACATTTATCTTTACCTTGTATTCAGGCTTGTCCGGTCTGTCACGGCCAATACGCTCAGCCTGCCAAGTCTGAATGCTTGAAAACTCCTGACCGTTCGCAATCTCTCTGACATAATCCTCAATGCCGTTTTTGTAGTAATACTCATAGGTCTGGAACTTGCCATTTGAGATTTCGTCCTTAAGAATAAATGTTATTCCGGGGTTTACAACCGACTGGCGCTTTAAGGTCTCCTGGAAATATTCGAGGGGAATATTAATATCGGTAAAGACCTCAAGGTCGGGACGCCACTTAATTCTTGTTCCCGTTTGCTTACCAGAATAAGGCTCTTTAATCATATCGCCAACGGGATTGCCCTTTGCGAACTGAAGGAAGTACCTGAAGCCGCCCGTGAAAATTTCAGCTTCCATGTACTCCGACGCATACTGAGTAGCGCAGAGACCAAGACCGTTAAGTCCTAAAGAGTATTCATAGTTTCCGCTGTTTGTGTCGTACTTTCCGCCGGCGTAAAGCTCGCAAAATAAAAGCTGCCAGTTATAACAGCCTTCTCTGGTGTTATAGTCGACGGGTATGCCTCTGCCGAAATCCTGAACTTCAATAGAGTGGTCAAGAAATCTTGTAACTATAATTTTGGTTCCAAAGCCGGACCTTGCTTCATCTATTGAGTTGGAGATAATCTCAAAAACCGAATGCTGACAGCCTTCAAGCCCGTCGGAGCCGAAAATTACTCCCGGGCGTTTTCTGACTCTGTCGGCGCCTTTAAGCTGAGATATGCTTTCGTTACCGTACTGAACCTTTTTCTGCATTTCTGCCTCCGTTAAATCTATATAAGGGGTATGACAGCCGCTAAATAACAATATTTAGTAATCAAATCTTATATTATGTTACACTATCCGGTCGGCTTTAGTCAAGAAATCCCTGTAATTATAGCGTTTGGGGCTTGATATTTTAATTTTGGGTGCTATAATAAAATCAGAGTTAGCAGAGGGTAACTCCTCGAAATTTCCCGCATATAATTTAATGAATTAAAAAATTTGACCCATAAATTCTGAAAAAAAATCATACAAATAGGACAGGGCAAATTGTCAAAAAATCTACATAACAAGTATTGACAATATTAGTTAGCAGTAGTAAACTTAATGCGGCTAATGAGTTAGCCTCTGCTAATCAAGTTAAAAATCTGTCAATATTTTTGTAAAACTGTACCATTATTTAACACAATTACAGATGTAAACAATCCGTGTGGGGTTAATACAGGAGGAAACAATATGCAGACCTTGAAAGAGAGCAAAATAGGCAGTACCGTTAGGGTGGTAAAACTCAAGGGTGACGGCCCCTTAAAACGCAGAATTATGGATATGGGCATTACTAAGGGCACCCGAATTTATATAAGAAAAGTTGCCCCTTTCGGTGACCCGCTTGAAGTTACTGTACGAGGCTACGAGCTTTCTTTAAGAAAAAGCGAGGCTGAAAACATAATCGTCGAACAGGCATAAAGCAGGAGGAATTTATGAACATTAAAGTAGCACTTGCGGGAAACCCGAACAGCGGTAAAACCACGCTTTTTAACACTCTTACAGGCTCTAACCAATATGTGGGAAACTGGCCCGGAGTAACTGTCGAGAAGAAGGAAGGCAGACTAAAGGGCAACAAGGATGTAAACATCGTTGACCTGCCGGGAATATACTCTCTGTCTCCCTATACTCTTGAAGAGGTTGTTACAAGAGACTTCCTTATTAACGAAAAACCCGATGTAATTATAAATCTTGTAGACGCGACTAATATCGAGCGTAACCTATACCTGACAACTCAGCTTGCCGAGCTTGGCATCCCGATGGTTATCGCTCTTAATATGATAGATTTATTGAGAAAATCCGGCGACACTATCAATATTGAAAAGCTCTCAAAAGAGATAGGCTGCGAAATTGTCGAGGTTTCTGCACTCAGGGGAACGGGCGTAATGGAGGTTGCTAACAAAGCAATCAAAATCGCAAAGTCGCAAAAGGCAATGCAGCCCATTCATAAATTCGGGGCTGAGGTTGAGTTCGCTCTCAGCCAGATAAGCGACTTTATAAAGAACAGAGAAGATATTGCCCCGGAGCTTATAAGATGGTACACAATTAAGCTTTTTGAGCGCGACAGCAAGGTTCTTGAAAAGCTCCAGCTTTCTAAAAATGACTTAGAGAAAATCGAAAAAATAATATCCGATATTGAAAAGAAATTCGATGACGACGCCGAAAGCATTATCACGAATGAAAGATACGAGTTTATCGAAAAGGTTGTAAAAATTGCGGTCAAGAAAAAGAGCCCGGGCATGACAACCTCGGATAAAATCGACAGGATAGTCACTAACAGAGTTCTGGCTCTTCCTATATTTGCCCTTGTGGTTTTCATAATTTACTTTATATCCGTTTCCACAGTGGGAACTCTAATTACCGATTGGACCAACAATGTATTCTTCGGTGAATGGGTTATGGGCGGAGCAACCGCCTTGCTCCAAAAAATCGGCGCTGCCGAGTGGCTCCAAAGCCTTATTGTAGACGGCATTATCTCGGGCGTCGGCGCGGTTCTCGGCTTTGTTCCGCAGATGTTCCTTCTTTTCTTCTTCCTTTCACTCCTTGAAGACTGCGGCTATATGGCAAGAATTGCGTTTATCATGGACAGAATTTTTCGCAAGTTCGGACTTTCGGGAAAGAGTTTTATCCCACTGCTTATAAGCTCGGGATGCGGAGTTCCCGGTGTAATGGCTACCAAAACAATTGAGAACGAAAAAGACCGCAGGCTTACCACCATCGTTTGCACCTTTATTCCCTGCGGCGCAAAGATTCCAGTCATCGGACTTATAGCGGCCTCAATGCTCCCGGAATACGCAGGTTTTGTTGCTCCCGCGGTTTACTTTATCGGCATTTTCGCTGTTATAGTATCGGGCATAGCCCTCAAGAAAACTAAGCTCTTTGCTGGTGACCCTTCGCCCTTTGTAATGGAGCTTCCCCAGTACCATTTGCCCGCATTTAAGAGCGTTATCGCCCACATGTGGGAAAGAGGCAGCTCGTTTATAAAGAAGGCGGGAACGATAATCTTCGTATCAAGTGCGGCAATCTGGTTCCTTACAAACTTTGGAATAGCGAACGGCTCGTTCGGAATGGTTGAAGGCAGCGACAGCTTTTTAGGTATTATCGGCGGCGCAATTGCTCCCATATTCGCGCCCCTTGGTTTCGGCTCATGGGAGGCAACGGTTTCAACATTCTCGGGTCTCGTCGCAAAAGAAAATGTTGTCGCCACATTCGGAATTTTCTTCGGTCTCGGAGCCGACATTGCCGAAAGCGACCCGACACTTGTAAACAAGGTTGCGGAGCTTTTCCCGAATGTTTTCGCAGGCATTTCATTCCTTATCTTCAATATGCTTTGCGCTCCCTGCTTTGCGGCTATCGGAGCTATCAGAAGGGAAATGGCTTCAGGAAAATGGACATTGATTGCGGTAGGCTATCAGACCCTTTTGGCATACATTTTCTCGCTTATGATTTATCAGCTTGGCGGACTTATTTCCGGAACACTTACTTTCGGCGCGGGCTCGGTATTGGCAATCATCGCATTACTGTTCGTGCTCTACATGATATTCAGACCCAATCCGTATGTTAGCGCAAAAAAGGCAAGGAGCTAAGCTCCGCGGGCTGAGAAGGCTTTGCCTTCAGAATGGAGTGATACTATGCTCGAATATATTATCAATAACCTCGGTACAATAGTTGTTTCATTAATTGTTCTTGCGCTGCTTGTCCTTGCGGTGGTTAGAATCCGCCGTCAGCGCAAGCAGGGCGGCTGCGCAGGCTGCCCGGGCTGCAGTGATGGCAATATGTACTGCGGCGGCTGTGAGTTAAACCAGCAGAAAAAATAACAAATGCCCGCTCTGCGGGCTTTTTGCTGAGAGTTAGAAACAGAAAAAAGCCTCCCTTTTCGGGAGGCTTAAACTTTTATTTATTGCCACTCATTGGGCGGGAGGAGGAACCAGGGATTGTCGGGCAGGTCATGCCACTCTGTAAGACGCTTGATACCAAGACGCTTCATATCAGCATGGAGCTTTTTGTTTTCTTCCATTCTTGTAAAGCTCAGCAACGAGAATTCATCATAAAGCTTTGTAGCTTTGTAATACCTGTAGGAGAGGTAGGAGCGCTCGATATTCTCTCTCTGCTGCTCGGTAATATCGGAGTTAAGAGCATTCTCCCAGAGCTTTTCAACCATTTTGCGCTCGGAAGCTGTCATATGGAACATCTCATCCGACCTGTTGAAGATGAAGAGGTGTGAAAGCTGAGTATTCTTATTGGTGATGAAGTCAATGTACTCTTTAATGTACTCAGCGGCTTCCACGCCATAGTAATGACGCATGAAGTCCATCATATGATACTCAACATCGGCATAGGGGTTCCAGAGGAGCTTAGCGATTATGTAAGCTCTCAGCTCGCCGAATTCGCCGCTCTTGCCGCCTGTATGGTTGCCCTGCTCAAATACGCCCTTAACATTGTGGTTCATGAAGAACTGCATGTTGGGGGAGAGAACATGGAAGTTGGGGAAGGGGAGGAGATACTCTCTGAAGTTGGTTGTGTAGTCCCAAACATAGAGGTTCTCGCTGATTTCGCTCCAGTTCTTGATATCCCTTGCGAAGGAGGAGGGCTGATCCATTGACTTCTCTATAATATTGTCGCCGCGCTCAGCGCCGCACTTTTCAAGGGGATGAGCGAAGCAGCACTCAATGGAGCAGAGACGGACAATAACATTATGTCTCGGAACGATGCCAGTGGGAGCAGAACGGGTGTACTGATATGCGAATGTATCGAACTGAACATTCGGGAACTCGTCCTCAAGTGCTTCCGCTACGTGATTTACAAACCAGATATTAGTGCCGGAAGGACCGCCGTACAGATTGTCCATAGCCTGGCAGTTTGCGCACTGGCAATAATCCTGATTGTCGTTCTGAGTGATGGAGATTATCTTTGCGTTGGGATTAGACTGCAAAACTCTCCTTGCGTTCTCTATTGTAATAGCGAGAACATCGGGATTTGTAAGGCAGCGCTGGTCAAGAGTTCTCTTGCCTTCATCCTTTCTGTAGGAGAAGTACTCGGGATGCTCATCATAAAGCTCTGCGGGCACAAGCCACTCCATGGAATGGGCAAAGTAGGCATAAGAGATGCCGCCGCCAAACTTTTCATCAATAACGCCGTTTACGCAGGAATTGAGCTTCTGCTTCGGCTTCCAGTTGCCGTCGTAAGCGGAGAGCCAATAGTCATCCCTGTACTCAAATACGGGGACCTGCTTGTCCTCAAGCTGCTTGTCGATAATTACTTCGCTAGCCTCGGGGATAACGGTCAAATCGGGGGTGAACCATCTGACGCCTAATCTTTCCTCAAGGAAGGTGTAGACTCCGTAAAGCGTTCCCCTTAAGGCGCCGCCTGCGATTACGAGCCTTTCGTCAAAGACCTTAAGTATAAAGCCTTCGTCGCCAAGGTCGCTGCGGTCAACAGTGTAGAAAACGCCCTCTCTTGAGGTTTGTCCAAGGCAAATTTCCTTACCCTGAGGCTCCGTTGAGTCGGAAACGATAGGCAGTGTTACGCCACTGATCTCCCTTAAATAATACTGGAGCTCTTCGGCTGCCGTTCTTTCCGAAACGGATGCGCTGTCGGACAGAACAATTCGGTACTCGCTGGCACCGTCTTTAATGATTGTCATAGGTTCCACAATAACTGGCTCCTCGTAAGGAATTCCGCCGTAGTCGATTTCGGTTTGCTTCAGCGGGAAAAAACCGATCATGGTAAAGAAGTTTTGCAAAAGCGTAAGTAGTGCAACTATTACTGCAGTTACTTTCATTCTATCACCTCGGTGAAATATTACCATAACCGTGTTTCGAAAACAAGAGATATAAGTCAATATGTACAAATATTTTTCCATTGTTGAAATTTTTTATATTAAGTAGCTAACAGGCATTGATTAATTATCAATAATGCAACTTGAAAAAGACGCACATATGCCTTATTATTGTTTATAGTAAATATTATGATGATTAAATGGCTATCGGAGGAATTGGAATGTCTAAATACACAATCGGCATTGACTACGGTACCCTTTCGGGCAGAGTTCTTGTTGCTAATGTTGAGACAGGCGAAGAGGTTGCGTCCTATGTTTTGGATTACCCCCACGCGGTTATGTCCGAAACACTGCCTAACGGCACAAAGCTCGGTCTTGACTGGGCTTTGCAGCACCCGCAGGACTATCTGGATGTTCTTTACAAAGCAGTACCCGAGGCAGTAAAGCTCTCAGGCGTTTCACCCGATGACATTATCGGTCTTGGCGTTGATTTTACAGCCTGCACTATACTTCCCGTAAAAAAAGACGGCACGCCCTTGTGCTTTATTGATGAATACAAAAACAACCCCCACGCTTATGTTAAGCTCTGGAAGCACCACGCCGCTCAGGATAAGGCAAACAAGCTTAACGAAATCGCCGAGGAAAGAGGCGAGGAGTGGCTTAAAAACTACGGTGGCAAGATTTCTTCCGAATGGGCTATCCCCAAGGTATGGCAGATTCTTGACGAGGCTCCGGAGATTTACGATGCCGCGGATTTATTCATTGAAGCAGGCGACTGGATTGTGTGGCAGCTCATAGGCAAAGAGAACAGAAGCTCCTGCTTTGCCGGTTATAAGTGCAATTGGAACAAGCAAAAGGGATTCCCGTCAAAGGATTTCTTCAAGGCTCTTGACCCCAGACTTGAGAACTTCATAGATGAAAAATGGTCCAGGGATATTTCTCCCACAGGCACAAAAGCAGGCGAGCTGACTGCCGAAATGGCAAATAAGCTCGGTCTTAAGCCCGGCATTGCGGTTGCTGTCGCTATTATTGACGCACATGTATTTGTACCCGCCGCAGGCGTTGCCGAGCCTGGCAAACTGGTAGCCATCATGGGCACATCCACCTGCCACATGCTCCTTTCCGATGAGGGCACACCCGTAGAGGGAATTTCTGGCGTAGTTGAGGACGGTATCCTCCCCGGATTCTTCGGCTATGAGGCAGGTCAGGCATGCGTGGGCGACCATTTCCAGTGGTTCGTTGAAAACTGCGTTCCCAAGGCATATTTTGACGAAGCTGAAAAACTGGGTCTCAACATTCACCAATACCTCCGCAGCAAAGCCGAAAAGCAAAAGCCGGGCGAGCACGGTCTTGTCGCTCTTGACTGGTGGAACGGCAACCGCTCCGTTCTCATCGACGGCGACCTCAGCGGCGTAATGCTCGGCATGACCCTTTCCACAAAGCCAGAGGATATGTATAGGGCTTTAATTGAGGCAACAGCCTACGGCACAAGGATTATTGTTGACACCTTCAAAAACGGCGGCATTACAATAAATGAGTTCTACGCCGCGGGCGGCATTGCCAAAAAAGACCCGATGACAATGCAGATTTATGCAGATATAATAAATATGCCCATTAAGATAGTCAGCAGCGACCAGGGCGGCGCGTTGGGCTCCGCGATTTTCGGCGCTGTTGCAGCAGGCAAGGCAAACGGCGGCTATGACGATGTTCTCACCGCCGCAAAGACTATGGGCAAGGTTCTTGATATTGAATACAGACCCAATCCTGAAAATGTAAAGATTTATAACAAGCTGTTCGAGGAGTACAAGATTCTCCACGATTACTTCGGCAGAGGCGTAAATGATGTAATGAAGCGCCTTAAAGCCATAAAGAGAGAAGTTCTTTCACAAAACTAAGCTAATCTCGGAGGAAGGACAAGTTGACACCCTTTACCCACTTGCATGTTCATACCGAATACAGCCTGCTGGACGGAGCTGCCCGCATAAAGCCGCTCGTTCAGCGGGCTAAAGAGCTTGGTCAAACAGCCCTTGCGATAACCGACCACGGAGCGATGTACGGCGTTATTGACTTTTATCTCGCCGCAAAAGAAGTCGGCATAAAGCCCATTATCGGATGCGAGGTATATGTGGCTGAAAGAAGCAGGTTTGACAAGGTTCACGGTATCGACAATGTAAGATACCA
>LFSO01000030.1:56259-61091 GCA_001512765.1 Clostridiales bacterium DTU053 | reverse complement strand
TGGATAAACGGTTTCTACACAAAGCCCAGAGTAGATAAGGAGCTTTTGCAAAAGTACAATGAGGGCATTATAGCCCTTTCCGCCTGCCTTGCGGGCGAGATTCCTCAGGCTCTGCTTGAGGGAAATTATGAAAAGGCTAAGGAAATCGCCCTCTGGTACAAAAATGTATTCGGCAAGGATAATTTCTTCCTTGAGCTTCAGGACCACGGTCTTGAGGAGCAAATAAAGATTAATCCCGATATTATAAGGCTTTCCAGAGAAACCGATATCCCCCTTGTCTGCACCAACGACAGTCACTATATATTAAAGGAAGACGCAAGGGTACAAAAGCTCTTAATCTGCCTTCAGACAGACAAGACAATTAATGAGGATACGGGACTTGAGTTCTCGACCGAAGAGTTCTATCTAAAATCGGGCGATGAGATGGCAGCTTTGTTCCCCGAAGTCCCCGAAGCTCTTGAAAATACCAATAACATAGCCGAACGCTGCAATGTTGAGTTTGAGTTCGGTCAAACCAAGCTGCCTCATTTTGAGGTTCCGAACGGAATGGACCACTGCGAATACTTCAGGCAGCTCTGCTATGAAGGCTTTAAGAAGAATTACGGGGATAACGCTCCGCCCGAATACAAAGAACGCCTTGACTATGAGATAGAAATAATCAACAAGATGGGCTATATCGACTACTTCCTTATAGTCCGTGACTTTATACATTACGCAAAGACTCAGGGTATCCCCGTGGGTCCCGGACGAGGTTCAGGCGCGGGCAGTATTGCCGCTTACTGCGTGGGCATTACGGGCATTGACCCGATGCGCCATAACCTGCTGTTTGAGCGCTTCCTTAACCCTGAGCGTGTCAGCATGCCCGACTTCGATGTTGACTTCTGCTATGAACGCAGGTCTGAGGTTATTGACTATGTCGTCAGAAAATACGGCGCGGACCATGTTGCCCAGATAGTAACCTTCGGTACTCTTAAAGCAAAAGCCGCTATTCGAGATGTAGGCAGAGTTCTGGGCATGCCCTATGTTGCGGTTGACAAGGTAGCAAAGCTCATCCCCAATGAGCTGAATATCACCATTGACGCGGCTCTCAAAAAATCTCAGGATTTATTGAACCTGTACGAAACCGACCCTCAGGTAAAAGAGCTAATCGACTACGCAAGAAAAATTGAGGGTATGCCAAGGCACACCTCAAAGCACGCAGCGGGTGTTGTTATCAGTAACCTTCCCGTTGACGAATATGTGCCTCTTGCGAGAAACGACGATTCAATAGTCACCCAGTTCCCGATGACCACCATTGAGCAATTGGGACTTTTGAAGATGGACTTCCTGGGACTCAGAACCCTGACGGTTATCAGCGACGCCGAAAAAATGATAAGGCGCAAGGAGCCGAACTTCAGCATTAACAATATTGACCTTGAAGACAAGGCAACCTTTGATATGCTTTCCGAAGGCAGCACCTTCGGCGTATTCCAGTGCGAGTCCGCAGGCATAAGGTCCCTTATGATAAACATGAAGCCGAGGAATATAGAAGATATCATAGCCGTAATCGCTCTGTATCGCCCCGGCCCGATGGACTTTATCCCTCAGTACCTCAGCAACAGACAGCATCCCGACAAAATTGTGTATCTCGCTCCGCAGCTTAAAAATATTCTCGATGTTACCTGCGGCGTTATAGTTTACCAGGAGCAGGTTATGCAGATATTCCGCGAGCTTGCGGGATATTCCCTCGGTCGCTCCGACCTTGTGCGCAGAGCCGTCGCAAAGAAAAAGGCGGATGTTCTCGCAAAAGAGAAGGAGCACTTCCTTTACGGACTTAAAAACGAGGACGGAACCTATGCCTGCCCCGGCTGCATAAAGAACGGCATTTCGGAAGAGGCTGCTAACAAAATCTTCGACGATATGTCGTCCTTTGCTCAGTACGCCTTTAACAAATCCCATTCGGCGGCCTATGCCTATGTTTCTTACCAGACCGCATACCTTAAATGCCACTATCCCAGAGAGTTTATGGCCGCTATCCTTACCAGCGTCCTCGACAATACGGATAAGGTAGCGGCATATATAGGCGAGTGTCATAACCTTGGCATCAAGGTACTTCCGCCCAGCGTAAATGAAAGCCTTGAGGGCTTTACCGTTACAAACGACGCAATTCGATTCGGACTTTTGGCGGTAAAGAATCTCGGCAGAGGCTTTATTAATCTTATACTTGAAGAGCGTGAGAAGAACGGACCGTATAAATCCTTCTACTCCTTCTGCAAGAGGGTTTACGGCAAGGAGTTCAACCGTAGGGCAATTGAAAGCCTTATAAAATGCGGCGCCCTTGACGGTCTGGGACTTAACCGCAGGCAGATGCTCGAAATGATTGAGGATGTAATTGCCTCACTGGACAGCGAGAAAAAGAAGAATGTAGAGGGTCAAATTTCCTTCTTTGATTTAAGCCAAGAGCTGTCGGAGGCATCCGAGCCCGTTCCGAAGGACCTGGAGGAAATGCCCGAAAGAGAGCTTCTGGCTCTTGAAAAGGCAACAACCGGACTTTATCTTTCAGGCCACCCGATGGCTGAATATAAGGATGTCTCAAAGAAGATTAACTCTGCCCGCACCATTGCTCTTACCGACCCCGACGCTATCGGCGCTGTGCCTCCCCATGACGGCCAGGAGGTCACGATTCTCGGCATTATCTCGGGCGTTACAAGGAAAATCACCAAAGACGATAAAACAATGGCCTTCTTTAAGCTGGAGGACATGGACGGCACAATTGAGGTCATTGTCTTTGCAAAAATTTATGAGCAGTACGCGTCGCTCCTTGTTGAGGACAGCGTTGTTATGGTAACAGGCAGGCTGTCTGTGCGCGAGGATGAAAAGACTAAGATTATCTGCGACAAGATTGTAGACGGCGAAACTGTCGTAAGAGCCTGCAGGCAAAGCAGCGCTCCGCCTCCGCCCGAATACACTCCCATTTTCTCATCGCTGAAAACTCCCGAAATAAGTACGGAGCCTGCCGCAAACGGGACAATTAAAGGTTCCGAGGAGTCTAATACAACGGTTCAGCAGAATAAAGAGCTTTGCATGCCCACAAACGGCAATGGCAACGGCAACGGCGGCTGCAGAAAGGGTCTTTTCCTCAGACTAAGCAGCAAAACCGCCCCTGAATTTATCAAAGCCTCATCACTGGTTGACATATTCGCAGGCGATTTGCCAGTTTACTATTACTTTGCGGATACTAAGGTCTATGTAAACTCAGGCAAAAGAGTGCTCATTAATCCCACGATGCTCAGTGAGCTGAAATACATTTTGGGCGAAAAGAATGTGGTAATGCGCTCATAAAAAGGGGTGATTATTTTGTCCGCTGCTTTAAAGTTCTTCCTTGTGTCAGATTTGCATCTTTATGCCTCTTGCTTTGAGGACGACAAGCGACTATTGAAGCCCGACCAAAAGTTTATTGCTGAATCAGGCGCCATAATTGATTCAGCTTTTAACCTTATGGCTAAAAACAAGGATATAAACATAGTGCTGATTGCAGGCGACCTTACATACAACGGCGAGCTTGAAAGCCATAAGGAAATGATTGCGAAGCTTTACAGGCTAAAAAACGCGGGCAAAAGAGTTTTCGTTATCACTGCGACCCACGATTTCGGCAAGGAGCCTTCAGTCAAATACAAAGGCTCCGACAGACTTGCCGAGACCACTCCGAGGGAGTATCTCGCTAAGCTCTATTACCCCTTTGGAAGGAATGAAGCTATCTCAGAAGACGAAGAATCCACCTCCTACTGCGTAAAGCTCGCAGAAAGCTACAGGCTTTTGTGCCTTAATGACGACAGCAACGGAAAAGGCAGAAACGGTTTTTCGGATAAGACATTAAAGTGGATTTTAGCTCAGATAGCCGACGCAAGAAGGGCAGGGGACACAATTTTTGCCATGACCCATCATCCCGTTCTTCCGCCGTCGCCGATTTATGAGCTGATTGCAAAAAGGGATATGCTGACCGACGGAGACAAAATCTCGGACCTTTTTGCCGATGCAGGACTTGAGTTTATCTTTACAGGCCATTCTCATATGCAGAATATCTCCGTTAAACTCTCCAAAAACGGCAACAGGTTTTACGATATTAACACAGGCTCCCTTGTGGGCTATCCGAATCCCATTAGGGTTGTCACACTTGACGATGAGGCAATGAGAGTCGAAACAATCAATGTCACCGATTTCAAATGGGACTTTGACGGAGTCGAGCCTCAAGAATATCTTAAAAACAACTTCAGCAGTCTTCTTAATGAGGCTTTGGACGCCGCGGCAAACGACATTGAAAAGCTGGCTCAGCTTGCCGTGGGCATCAGCGTAAAACCAGAGAGCATATTAAAGCTGAGAGTTCCCATTACTTTGTTCGGAAGGTTTATTAATAAACTCACCGTAGGTCAGCTCGGAAAGATGTTTTTTATTAGCTCCAAGATTGATAAGTCAATAGAAAACCTTTTAGTAAAGAATGTAATCATAGATATTTTCCAAAACCTGTACTGCGGCGATGAGCCCTATTATCCCGGAACTCCTATATACACAGCGGTTGAAGCGCTTTTTGACAGAATACTGCTGCTGACCAAAAGAAGCAAATACTACGGCAAAATAAAAGAGATTCTCTACACCATAAAAGACGGAGTTCTATATGACGCTCCGCCTTCGGATAACAATGCAGTTCTTCCGAGGCAGAACAGGCCTCTCAAAGAAGCCGAAAGGATGATAATTTGAGTACTAAAACTGACAGTATCACACACAAGGAAAATAATGCGGAGTTTAAGCCTTTTAAGGGGTTTTTTAAACGCCTGATTTTCGCGTTTATTATAGGC
>LFSO01000030.1:0-56244 GCA_001512765.1 Clostridiales bacterium DTU053 | reverse complement strand
CATAAAAACTTCAGGAAAAGCTTTTTCTACCTTCTGCCCATCGGCATAGGAGCCGTTTCGGGCGTGCTTATTTTCAGCAGAATTCTTGAGCAGATTATTCAATCTTACGAAACGACCCTGATTTTTATCTTCCTGGGTCTTGTTATCGGCAGTATCCCCGCGTTTATTAAGGAAGCAAATTCCGAGGGCTTTAAAAAGATTTATGCGATACCCACCGTTCTAACCTTTGCCCTTGTTATGGTTATTGAGAAAATTCTCTCTCAGCCCGCTTTCCATAATGCGGCCGCCGAGCTTACTCTCCCGATGTTCATTGTCTGCGGAATTATAATGTCTCTCGGCATAATTATCCCCGGCATCAGCTCATCTTTTATACTTATGGCTATGGGAATTTACAACGGGCTGTTGTCTACGATCAATTCCTGGGTGGACAATGTTTTTTCCTTCATAAAAGGCGGTTTTAAAGGCTTTGGAGCTTTCCTTGCATCCTTTGACTGGGCTTCGATTTTTGCTCTGGGTTTGAGCTTTGCCATAACCTCTATAATCGCAATAAAGCTCGTTGACATACTCTTTAAGCGCTATCACGGCGTTGCTTATTATTCGGTTTTCGGCTTTTTGCTCGGCTCTATGGTCGCGGCATTCCCGGGCTTTAGAGGCGGAATCGGCACCGCAATTGACATAGCCGCCATGGCTGCCGCTGTGGCAATCGGCTACTTTGGAATGAAGCTAAACGGAAAGGTAAAAGATTAATGGGACGCTTTGAACATATATTCTTCGATTTGGACGGCACTCTTACCGACCCCGCTGAGGGAATCACTAATTCAATAGCTTATGTGCTGGATTATTATAAAATAGATTATCCTTCAAAAAAGGCTCTGGAGCGACATATCGGTCCGCCGCTTCATAAAACCTTTATTACCGAATACGGTTTTGATGAAAACTCCGCGGAGCTTGCAATTCAAAAATACAGGGAATACTTTTCCGATAAAGGTATCTTTGAAAACAGGCTTTTTGACGGAATTCCCGAAATGCTCTCAGGTTTAAAAGCTAAATCTAAAAAGATTTATCTTGCCACAAGCAAGCCCCAGTATTACGCCAAAAAGATTTTGGAGCATTTTGATATCGCAAAATACTTTGATTTTGTTTCGGGCTGTGAGCTTGACGGCACGCGCTCGCAAAAAACAGAGGTTATAGAGCATATCTGTGAAAATGTCGGCTTAAAGGATTTGTCTTCCAGCGTTATGGTTGGCGACAGAAAATACGATATTGAAGGCGCTCATCATTTTGGCATGCCCTGCATAGCGGTTTTATTCGGTTACGGCAGCATGGAAGAGTTTAAGGAGGCTAAAGCCGACTATATTGTGGAGTCGGTTGAAGAACTGTACAATTTGTTGATTAGTTAACTTATTCTCGAATTTTGTCGATTTTTATTCAGCTTAATAGGTAAGAATATACAAAATTAAAAATAATTGTCCGATAAAATCATAGATTTACACATCTTGATTTTGTTTGACAATTATTTTACTTGTTGTATAATTTATACAGGCGGTGATTCAGGGGGGAGAGCGTTGAACCTTGTTCTTGCGAACGGTTTCGTTTTTGCAGATGGGGGTTTTGTAAAAAGCAATGTTCGAATCTCAGGCGGCAAAATAATTTCACTCGGCATCCAAACATGCGAGTTTGCGGATGCTGAGATAATTGACTGTTCAAATATGTATATAATTCCCGGCTTTGTCGATGTGCATGTGCATCTACGAGAGCCGGGATTTTCTTACAAAGAGACAATTGCAAGCGGCACCGCGGCGGCTGCAAAAGGGGGATACACCGCCTTATGCCTTATGCCGAATCTTAATCCAGTGCCCGACACCATGGAAAATATTAAGCTGCAGCTTGATATTATAAGCAAAGACGCCCTTGTAAAATGCTATCCCTACGCCTCAATTACGAAGGGCAGAACAGGCAGAGGCGAAATTACCGACTTCCACGAGCTTAAAAAGTACGCCTGCGCGTTTACCGATGACGGAACGGGCGTAAATGACCCTGAAACTCTCGAGCTGGTAGCAAAGACCGCAAAGGCTGAGAATATTATCATCGCCGCCCACTGCGAGGACGAGACTTTGGTAAACGGCGGCTATATTCACGCTGGAGAATACGCCAAAAGGAACGGTCATAAGGGTATTGTATCGGAGAGTGAATGGCTGCCACTAAAAAGAGATATAGAATACGCCGAAAAGTACGGCTTTCATTATCATGTCTGCCATGTTTCCACAAAAGAAAGCGTTGAGCTAATCAGACAGGCAAAGAAAAGGGGAGTCAGAATAACAGCTGAAACCGCGCCCCACTACCTTGTTTTCACTGATGAGGATTTAGAGGACGACGGCAGATTCAAGATGAATCCTCCTATCCGCTCTGCCGAGGACAGAAAAGCTCTTATAGAAGGAATAATCGACGGAACGATTGATATAATCGCTACCGACCATGCCCCCCACAGCGCAGAGGAGAAATCTAAGGGTCTAAAGGACAGCCTTATGGGTATAGTCGGTCTTGAAACCGCCTTCCCCGTTATGTACACAAAGTTTGTTAAAGAGGAAATCATCTCCCTTGAAAAACTGATAGAAATCATGGCAATAAAGCCTCGCAAGATTTTCAGATTACCTGATTCATCGATTAACGGCATTGCTGAGGGTCAGGCGGCGGATATTGCGGTGCTTGATTTGAATACAGAATACAAAATCAACCCAGATACCTTTAAAAGCAAGGGACGCAGCACACCATTTGCGGGCATGACTGTAAACGGCGAGTGCGTAATGACCCTTGTGGACGGCAAAATTGTATATAAAAAAGCAGATAAACGGTGAAGTAATGAGGCAGTTATTGTTTGAAGCAGAGAATATCCGCGCAATAGCGGACAAGGTATATGAACTGAAGCTAACAGGGGATACCACGGAAATTGTCCGCCCCGGTCAGTTTGTAAATATAAGAGTAATAGGCAAGTATTTAAGACGCCCCATTTCGGTTTGCGACTGGGACAGCGAGAGTTTAATTCTTATATTTAAGGTTTTCGGTGAGGGAACGGAGATTCTGAGCCGAATTAAAAAAGGCGAAAAGATGGACATCCTCAGCGGTCTTGGCAACGGCTTTACGGTGATAGAAACTGATAAGCCTTTGCTTGTAGGCGGCGGAGTAGGTGTTCCGCCCCTTTACGGACTTGCAAAAAAGCTGATTGAAAACGGCCTTAAACCAAATGTCGTTCTTGGCTTTGCAAGCGCAAAGGATGTTTTCTATAAAGATGAGTTCGAATCTCTCGGACTTAAAGCCTATGTAGCAACCGTTGACGGCACTATGGGAACAAAGGGTTTTGTGACCGACGCCATAAAAGAGAACAATATCGAATGTGATTACTTTTATGCCTGCGGTCCGAATCCCATGCTAAAGGCTCTTTGCTCTGAGCTTGAATGTTCGGGACAGCTCAGTCTCGAAGAAAGAATGGGCTGCGGTTTTGGCGCATGCATGGGCTGCAGTATAAATACAGCAAAAGGAATCAAAAGAGTTTGCCACGACGGTCCAGTGTTCTTTAAGGAGGATTTACTATGGAAGTAAATATGAAAGTAAATCTTTCCGGCGTTGAGCTCGACAATCCCATTATCCCCGCCAGCGGCACATTCGGATTCGGCGAAGAATTTAAGGACCTCTATGACCTAAATATCTTAGGCTCAATTTCCTTTAAGGGCACAACAAGGGAGCCCCGTTTCGGAAACCCCACCCCCAGAATTGCCGAATGCCCTTCTGGACTTTTAAATTCCGTAGGTCTTCAAAATCCGGGCATTGACGCGGTAATCAATGAGGAAATACCTAAGCTCAGCAAGTACTTCCATAAGCCGCTTATAGCCAATATTTCGGGCTTTTCAATAGAAGACTACGCATTCGCCTGCGAAAAGATAGACAAGGTTGAGCAGGTTGGAATCATTGAAGTTAATATAAGCTGCCCCAATGTAAAGCACGGAGGAATGAGCTTTGGCACCAGCCCCGAAAGCGCTGCAGAGGTTACAAAAGCTGTAAAAGAAGTCACCACAAAGCCCGTTTATATCAAGCTCAGCCCCAATGTAACCGACATAGCCGCAATAGCGAGAGCCTGCGAGGCAGCTGGCGCGGACGGATTCTCACTTATAAACACCCTTCTCGGTATGCGAATTGACATTAAGAAAAGAAAGCCCGTCCTCGCAAATGTGGTCGGAGGTCTTTCGGGTCCCGCAGTTTTCCCCGTAGCTTTAAGGATGGTCTATCAGGTCTACAAGGCAGTCAGCGTTCCGATTATCGGCATGGGCGGCATTTCGAGCGCGTCGGATGTTATCGAAATGATGATGGCGGGTGCCTCCGCCGTACAAATCGGCTCCGCAAACCTTGTTGACCCCTTTATCTGTAAAAAAATTATTGAAGAACTGCCAATTAAAATGCAAGAGCTTGGAATCAGCTCCCTTTCCGAATTAAAACCCGATTTTTAGAGGTGTGTATGAAAAGAGATGTAATTATTGCCTGTGACTTTAACAGCGCGGAGGCTGTTTACAGCTTCCTTGACAAGTTTACCGATGTAAAGCCCTTTGTAAAAATCGGCATGGAGCTTTTTTATGCAGAGGGTCCCGCAATTGTTCGTGAAATCAAAAAGCGCGGATATAAAATTTTCCTTGACTTAAAGCTGCACGATATTCCCACAACCGTTAAAAAGAGCATGGCTGTTCTGTCTGCTCTCGATGTGGATATAGTAAATCTTCACGTCGCTGGCACATCTGAGATGATGAAGGCAGCTCTTGAGGGGCTTACCCGCCCCGACGGCACAAGACCCCTCTTAATCGCCGTTACTCAGCTTACTTCCACCAGCGAGGAGCGTATGCAGAAGGAGCTTTTGATTAACGCCACTATGGAAGAAACTGTGGCTCACTATGCTCTCAACGCCAAAAACTCGGGTCTGGACGGCGTTGTATGCTCGCCACTTGAAGCCGGCATAGTAGCAAAAGCCTGCGGTGAGGATTTTATAAGGGTCACCCCCGGCATCAGATTTGCCGACGGCGATGTGGGCGACCAGGTTAGGGTAACAACTCCCGCAAAGGCTAAAGAGCTTGGCGCGACATTTATAGTTGTGGGCAGACCCATCACAGCCGCCGATGACCCTGTTGCAGCATACAAAAGATGCGTAGAAGAATTTGTAAATTAATGTAAATTTATTGGAGGAAGACATGGCAAACTACAATTCTCTCGATAAATCAATAGCTAAGGCACTGCTTTCAATTAAGGCTGTTTTCCTGCGCCCCGAAGAGCCTTTCATCTGGGCAAGCGGAATAAAAAGCCCCATTTACTGCGACAACAGGCTGACACTTTCCGATGTAAAAGTCAGAAGGGAAGTCGAGGCGGGTCTTGCCGAGATAGTGAAAACTCATTATCCCGAATGCGAGGCCCTTATGGGCACCTCCACCGCGGGAATTGCACACGCCGCTTTAACTGCCGAGATTTTGGGTCTCCCCATGGGCTATGTGCGCTCAGGTGCAAAAGACCACGGCAGGGGAAATCAGATTGAGGGCAGACTTGAAAAAGGTCAGAAGGTAGTCGTAATAGAGGATTTGATTTCTACAGGCGGCAGCGTAATTGAGGTTGTAAATGTTCTCAGAGACGCGGGCGCTGAGGTGCTTGGCATCGCAAGCATTTTCACTTACGGTATGCAAAAGGGCATTGACCGTCTTAAAGAGGCAAATGTGAAGAATGTTTCTCTTTCTAACCTTGACGCTCTGCTTGAGGTTGCAGTAGAAACCGGCTATATTAGCGAAACCGACAAAGAGAGAATAAAAAAGTTCAGGGACAACCCTGCTGATGAAAGCTGGATTAACGCTTAACCTAAAAATTGGGGTGTGAATATGAAAAAGGTAGCAATTATTATGGGAAGCGACTCGGATTTCCCAGTAGTAGAGCCTGCAATTAAGGTTCTTCAGGACTATGGCGTACCCTTTGAAGTAAGGGTACTGTCCGCCCACAGATGTCCCGACGCAGTAAGAAATTATGTTAAATCCGCAAGAGAAAACGGTTTTGGCGTAATCATCGCCGCAGCGGGAAAGGCTGCTCATCTTGCGGGAGCCTGCGCCGCTAACACAACTTTGCCCGTAATAGGCATTCCCGTTAAATCCTCCACACTTGACGGGCTTGACGCGCTGTTGTCGACCGTACAAATGCCTTCGGGCGTTCCGGTCGCAACCGTTGCAATTGACGGCGCCGCAAATGCCGCAATTTTGGCTGTGCAGATTCTTTCGGTTTTTGATGAAACTCTCGCAAAACAACTGATGAGCAATAAACTCAACAGCGAGCTTGAGGTTCTGAGAAAGGATAAGGAAATTCAAAAGAAAATAGACGAAATACAATGAAAGGACAGGAGTTAAATGAAGAGCCACAGCGAGTCTTACAAAAAAGCGGGCGTAGACATTACCGCTGGCTACCGCGCCGTAGAGCTTATAAAAAAGCATATTGCAAGAACTCACATTAAGGGCGTTGCCTCGGATATAGGCGGCTTTGGCGGCCTGTTTGAGCTTGATTTAAGCGGATACGAAAATCCCATCCTCGTATCAGGCACCGACGGTGTAGGCACAAAGCTTAAGCTCGCCTTTACTCTTGATAAGCACGACACCATAGGCATAGACTGCGTTGCCATGTGCGTAAACGACATTGTATGCTCTGGCGCGAGACCATTGTTCTTCCTTGACTACTTGGCAGTAGGAAAAAACTATCCCGAAAAAATTGAACGAATCGTAGCAGGAGTAGCAGAGGGCTGCGTTCAGGCAGGCTGCGCTCTGATTGGCGGCGAAACAGCGGAGATGCCCGGCTTTTACCGTGACGGCGAATATGACCTTGCGGGCTTTGCCGTCGGAATTGTTGACAAAAAGAAGATGCTAGACAGCTCAAAAGTCAAAGTCGGTGATGTAATAATCGGACTTCCTTCATCGGGAATCCACTCCAACGGCTTCTCACTCGTCAGAAAAATTATCGGAGATGCCGGTCTAGACTTAACCTCCTATTCCCAGTACACCGACAGCATTTTGGGCGACGCGCTTTTGGCTCCCACAAAGATATATGTAAAACCCGTTTTAAGCCTTATCGAAAAGGTTAATGTAAAGTCTGTGGCTCACATTACAGGCGGCGGATTTTATGAGAATATTCCCAGAGCTTTGCCCGACGGCATTATGGCAAAGATAGAAAAGTCTGTTATAAAAGTCCCGCCGATATTCAAACTTCTTCAGGAGGAGGGCGCAGTGCCCGAAAGGGATATGTTCAATATATTCAATATGGGCATTGGCATGTGCGTGATTGTAGCAAAGAAAGACGCCGACAAAGCCCTCGAAATCCTTAAAGAAGCAGGGGAGGACGCATACATAATCGGCGAAACCGTAAAAGGTAGCGGAGTTGACCTATGCTGAACGATAACAGAAGAATAAAGATTGCCGTCTTGGTATCGGGCGGCGGAACAAATCTTCAAGCTCTGTTTGACGCTGAAGATAAGGGTATTCTGAAATCCGGCGAAATAGTGCTTGTCATCTCCGACAGACCCGAAGCCTACGCTCTTGAAAGAGCAAGAAAGCGTAATGTAGAAGCGGTGACAATTGACCGAAACGCATATGACAATGCTTTCTATTTTGAAACCGCTTTAATCGAAGCATTAAATAAAAACGAAATAGAGCTTATTATCCTTGCGGGTTTTTTGCGCATACTCTCAGAGCGATTTATAAAGCAGTTTGAAAACCGAATAATCAATGTTCATCCCTCCCTTATTCCTTCATTTTGCGGCAAGGGATTCTACGGCCTTAAAGTTCATAAAGCCGCTTTGGACTACGGAGTGAAGGTAACGGGCGCGACAGTGCATTTTGTGAACGAAATCCCCGACGGAGGTAAAATCATCAAACAAAAGGCTGTTGAAGTGCTTGATGGCGACACTCCCGAAACCCTGCAGCAAAGAGTAATGAGGGAAGCGGAATGGATTATTTTACCCGAGGCCGCGGAAGAAGTGTGCTACAAATTAAAACAAAAAGACTGATAGGAAGGCAAAAGAGATGGAAAAGCTTAAACTAAAAGATCTTTTACCTCAAAACCCATATTGGGGCAGAGGAATTATTTTGGGCCTCAGCGAAGACAGAGCATATGCCGTTTGCGCATATTTCATTATGGGCAGAAGCGAAAACAGCAGAAACAGAATCTTTGTCGCTGAAGGCGATAATATCAATATCAAGGCTTTCGACGAGTCCAAAATTCAGGATACTTCTCTTACCCATTACTATCCCTTAAAGGTACTTGGCAATACCATAATCGTTACCAACGGCGACCAGACCGATACAATTTACGACTATCTCTCAAACGGCCGAACCTTTGAAGAAGCCCTTAATATCAGGAGCTTTGAGCCAGATACTCCCAACTATACCCCCAGAATCAGCGGAATAATGCATATTAACGAAGGCGCAGAATTTAAGCTCAGCATTTTAAAAAGCGCCGACGGAAACGCTGCCTCCTGCAATAGATTTGTGTACTCGTATGACGGGGGACTTGGCGGCGGCCGCTTTATTCATACATACATGGGCGACTCCACACCTTTAAGGAGCTTTGAGGGTGAGCCCTGGTTTGTTGAGCTTTCTAATGATATTGACGAAACAACCAAGGATATTTGGAGCTCGCTGAACGAAGAGAACAAAATATCCCTGTTTGTAAGATACATCGGCATTTATACAGGCTTTAGCGAAACAAGAATTGTGAATAAACACTTAAAATAAAGGGCGGGTTTGTATGGACTTTATAGAGCTTAAATACGGCTGCAATCCTCATCAAAAGCCGTCAAAGATTTATGTGGACAGCGGAAAACTTCCGCTTGAAGTGCTTAACGGCACCCCAGGATACATAAACTTCCTAGACACACTTAACGGCTATCAGCTTGTAAAGGAGCTTAAAGAAGCAACGGGACTTCCCGCTGCGGCGTCATTTAAGCATGTAAGCCCCGCGGGCGCCGCTGTGGGTCTCCCCCTTGACGACACCTTAAAGAAGATGTATT
Source organism: Clostridiales bacterium DTU053 (assembly GCA_001512765.1). Classification (GTDB taxonomy): domain Bacteria; phylum Bacillota; class Clostridia; order Oscillospirales; family Acutalibacteraceae; genus DTU053. The sequence continues at coordinate 47,180 of LFSO01000030.1, read as the reverse complement.
TCTGCGAGGATTTGGAGGGCTTAAACGATTCTCCCATAGCCTGCGCGTATGCAAGGGCAAGGGGCACCGACAGAATGTCCTCCTTCGGCGATTTTGTCGCGTTGAGCGATACCTGCGACCTTACCACCGCAAAACTCCTAAAAAGCGAGGTTTCCGACGGCATAATCGCACCCGACTACACAGACGAAGCTCTTGAAATCCTAAAGGCGAAAAAGCGCGGAACCTATGCGATTATTAAGATTGACCCGAATTATGTTCCCGAGGAGCTTGAGGTAAAGCAGGTTTACGGCATCAAATTCCTGCAGGTCAGAAACAATTCTGTTATTGATAAATCACTTCTTGAAAACATCGTCACCAAGAATAAAAACATACCCGACAGCGCCAAAACCGATTTGCTGATTGCTCTTATAACCCTTAAATACACCCAGTCAAATTCGGTTTGCTATGCATTCGGAGGTCAGACCATCGGCGTCGGCGCAGGTCAGCAGTCAAGAATCCACTGCACCCGCCTGGCTGGCGATAAGGCTGATGTATGGCAGCTGAGAAGGCATGAAAAGGTTCAAAATCTTAAATTCCTGCCCACCCTTAAAAGAGCAGACAGGGATAATCTAATCGATATTTATATCACCGAAGGACTTTCTTCAATCCTTAAAAACAGCGACTGGAGAAACTACTTTGCCGAATGCCCCGAGGAGCTGACATCTGAAGAAAAGCGCAGCTACCTTGACTCATTAAAGGGCGTATCCCTCGGCAGCGACGCCTTCTTCCCCTTCTCAGACAATATAGAGAGGGCATACCGCAGCGGCGTATCCTTCGTTGCTCAGCCGGGAGGCTCCGTCAATGACAGCGCAGTCATTGAAGCCTGCGACAAATACGGCATGGTAATGGCGTTTACTGGTCTTAGACTCTTCCATCATTAATACGGCGTGTGAGGTAAATATGAACATACTTGTAGTAGGCTCTGGCGGCAGAGAGCATGCGATTATAAAGAAACTGAAAGAAGGCAGACCCGACTTAAATATCTTTGCTGTCCCAGGCAACGGCGGCATCGCAAGCGACGCTGTATGCGTCCCCGAAATATCCGCTAAGGATATTGACAAAATAGCCGACTTTGCCGAAAAGAACAAAATTGACTTTGCGGTTGTGGCTCTCGACGACCCGCTGGTTTTGGGAGCTGTGGACAAGCTGCATGAAAAGGGTATTCCCTGCTTTGGACCGAATAAAAAAGCCGCAAGGATTGAGGGCAGCAAAGTTTTTGCCAAAAATCTTATGCAGAAGTACGGCATCCCCACCGCCAAGTATTCGGTGTTTGAAAGCGCTGACGAAGCTCTTGGGTTCCTTAATGCAACCGAGTTCCCTGTTGTTGTTAAGGCGGACGGCTTAGCTCTCGGCAAAGGCGTATTTATCTGTCCCGACAGAGATACAGCCGAAAAGGCAATTAAAGAGATAATGCTAAATAAGATTTTCGGCGAAAGCGGCAACAAAATCGTAATAGAGGAGTACCTTACAGGTCCCGAGGTGTCGGTGCTTTGCTTTACCGACGGCAAAACCATTATCCCCATGGTTTCTTCCATGGACCACAAGAGAGCTCTTGACGGTGATAAGGGATTTAATACGGGCGGCATGGGCACAATAGCCCCGAATCCTTACTTTACCGAAGAAGTCGCAAAAGAATGCATGGAAAAAATCTTTATCCCCACAATAAACGCTCTTAACGCAGAGGACAGCAAGTTTAAAGGATGCCTGTATTTCGGGCTTATGATAACAAAGGACGGACCTAAAGTTATTGAGTATAACTGCAGGTTCGGCGACCCCGAAACTCAGGTTGTGCTGCCGCTTTTAAAAACCGATTTGCTCAGCATTATGCTTGCGACGGAAAATGAATGCCTTGACTCAATAGATGTTGAGTTTTATGACAAGAGCGCCTGCTGCGTGGTAATAGCATCTGGCGGCTACCCCGAAAAGTACGAAACGGGCTTTGAAATCGAAATCGATGAAAAATCCTTGCCGGAGAATATCAGTATTTTCCAGGCGGGTACAAAACTTCGGAACGGAAAGCTTGTTACAAGCTCAGGCAGGGTTCTGGGTGTTACCGCGGTTGCCGATACATTAAAGCAGGCTATCATCGACGCATATAAAGCCTGCTCGCTTATCAGCTTTACAAACTGCTTTTACAGAAAAGATATAGGCCAAAAGGCTCTTGAAATTATCAATAAAAAATAAAGTCGGTCAGGAGATATAAATGGTTTACAGAGTTTATGTTGAGAAAAAGAAAGGCCTTGCCCATGAGGCGGCGGCCCTCTTGAATGACATCAGAACCAATCTCGGCGTTACTTCGCTTAAAAATATCAGAATCTTCAACAGATATGATGTTGAGAATATTTCTAAGGAGCTTTTTGACGACGCAATTTCCGCCGTGTTCTCAGAACCCATGGTGGATGATGTGTATTACGAGCTCCCGAATCTTGAAGACGCTTATATTTTTGCGGTAGAGTTCCTGCCCGGTCAGTATGACCAGAGGGCTGACTCCGCCGCTCAGTGCATTCAGCTTATTTCTCAAAAGGACCGTCCGCTTGTAAGGACAGCAAAGGTTTACGCTCTTTTCGGAGAGTTGACCGAAAGCGAAATCGGCGCAATAAAAAAACACCTTATAAACCCTGTTGAAAGCAGGGAGGCAGCTCTCGAATTACCCCAAACATTAAACCTCGACTACGATATCCCACAAACCGTTGAAACCCTGGACGGCTTTATTGATTTAAAGGACGAGGATATAAAGGAATTTGTAAAAAAATACGCCCTTGCGATGGATGAGGACGACCTTAAATTCTGCATTGAATACTTTAAGTCCGAAGGCAGAAATCCCACAATTACTGAGCTTAGGGTTCTTGATACATATTGGTCCGACCATTGCAGGCACACCACATTCCTGACTACCATTGACAGTGTAGAAATTGACGACGCCGAAATAAAATCGGCTTATGATTTATATTTGACTCTGAGAGCCGAAACGGGCAGAGCGGATAAGAAAATCAATCTTATGGATATCGCCACCATCGGCGCAAGATATCTTAAAAAGCAGGGACTGCTTGAAAAGCTCGATGAGTCTGATGAAATCAACGCCTGCACGGTCAAAATCGATGTTGACATAGACGGTGAAAATGAAGAATGGCTTCTTCTTTTCAAGAATGAAACCCACAACCACCCGACCGAGATAGAGCCCTTTGGCGGCGCCGCCACATGCATAGGCGGAGCAATAAGGGACCCGCTGTCGGGCAGGGCATATGTATATCAGGCGATGAGAGTTACCGGCGCGGGCAACCCTTTAAAACCGCTGTCAGAAACCATTGAAGGAAAGCTGCCCCAGCGCAAGATTGTTACAACCGCCGCCGACGGCTACAGCTCCTACGGCAATCAGATTGGCCTTGCGACGGGCTTGGTTGATGAAATATACCATGAAGGCTATGTAGCCAAACGGCTTGAAATCGGCGCTGTAGTAGGCGCTGTGCCTAAGAAAAATGTAAGGCGCGAGGTGCCCGCAAAAGGCGATTTGGTTATCCTTGTGGGCGGCAGGACCGGCAGAGACGGCTGCGGCGGAGCGACAGGCTCTTCAAAGTCCCATGACTCATCATCAATCGAAAAGAGCGGAGCAGAGGTTCAAAAGGGCAACGCCCCCGAGGAGAGAAAGCTCCAAAGGCTTTTCAGAAATCCCGAGGTTGTGCGCCTTATTAAGCGCTGCAATGACTTCGGCGCAGGCGGCGTTTCAGTTGCCGTCGGAGAGATTGCGGACAGCCTTAGACTAAATCTCAACAAGGTTAAAAGGAAGTACGAAGGTCTTGACGGCACTGAGCTTGCCATAAGCGAATCTCAGGAAAGAATGGCCGTTGTCGTTGAGGAAAAGGACGCTGAGAAGTTTATAGCCTTCGCCAATGAGGAAAACCTTGAGGCAACGGTTATCGCTGAGGTCACTGACAACAACCGCCTTGTCATGGAGTGGAACGGCAGGGTAATTGTTGATATATCCCGCGATTTCCTTAACTCCAACGGCGCGGAAAAGCATACTAAAGTAAAGGTCAAAACCCCGGCAGATTGGAATAATATTAAAGCCGCCACAGATTTCACTACCGCAATAAAAGAACTGGCGGGCGACCTTAATGTTTGCTCAAAGAAGGGCTTATCGGAGCGTTTTGACTCCACCATCGGCGCGGGAACGGTGCTTATGCCTTTCGGCGGAAAATATCAGATGACTCCTCCAATGGCAATGGCAGCTAAAATTCCTGTGCTAAACGGCAATACTAATACATGTTCGGTAATGTCGTGGGGCTATAATCCCTTTATAGCGGAGAAATCGCCCTACCACAGCGCATATCTTGCAGTTGTTGAGTCTGTAGCAAAGCTTATTTCCGCCGGCGCCCCGCTTGATGACTGCTATCTTACCTTCCAGGAGTATTTCCCCCGCCCGGGCAGCGACCCCGAAAGATGGGGCATGCCCCTTGCCGCTTTGCTCGGAGCTTTAAAGGCTCAGACTGACCTTAAGATTGCATCAGTCGGCGGCAAAGACTCAATGAGCGGTACATTCGAAAACCTTGATGTTCCGCCCACACTCGTCTCATTCGCTATAAGCGTGGCAAAGACGGACAACATTATTTCTCCCGAGTTTAAAAAGGCAGGAAATAAAGTATATTTAATCTCTCCCGAATACTCCAAAAACGGCTTGCCTGTGGCTGAAAGCCTTAAAGCGGTATTCCAGAGAGTTCACAAGCTCATTTCCTCAAAAACCGTAATTTCCGCATCTGCTCCCACATATGGCGGCATTTTGGCGGACATAATGAAAATGTGCTTTGGTAACAGACTGGGCTTTAGATTCTCTGATACAATAGACCTTAAGCAGCTTATCTCATACGCTTACGGCTCTATTATTGTTGAAAGCCCTGAAAAACTGACAGACGCGATTCTTCTGGGTGAAGTAACAGGGGAGTACACATTAAGATTTAAAGACGAGAGTGTATCCCTTACCGAAATTCAGGAAATCTACGAGAATAAACTTGAAAGCGTATTCCCCACAAAACCCAAAACCGAGACAAGCGAAAAGCCGCAGAGATTTGAGTTTAAGAATGATAAACTCTTTGCGGCAAAGACCAAAGTTTCAAGACCTAAAATGCTGATACCCGTTTTCCCTGGCACCAACTGCGAATATGACACAATGAGGGCTGCGGAAAAAGCGGGTCTCGAGACTGAAATATTTATAATCAAAAACCTTAACAGCGCGGATGTTGCGGAGTCCATTACAGAGTTTGCAAAGAGAATTGAATCCTCTCAGATTATATTTATCCCCGGCGGATTCTCGGGCGGCGACGAGCCCGACGGCTCAGGCAAATTCATCACCGCATTCTTCAGAAATCCGCTTATTACCGAAAAGGTAAGGGAGCTTTTAAAGATTCGCGATGGTCTTATGTGCGGCATATGCAACGGCTTCCAGGCGCTTATAAAGCTCGGTCTTGTGCCCTTTGGCGATATTCTTGAGGCCGACGCCTCATTCCCGACCCTGACATTTAATACAATCGGCAGACATCAGTCAATGATAGTAAGAACCGTCATCGCCTCCAACAACTCGCCTTGGCTTATGAATACCAATGTAGGCAACATTTACAGCGTTCCTATCTCCCACGGCGAGGGCAGGTTTATCTGCTCCGACGAGCTGATGAGCGAGCTTGCCGCAAATGGTCAGATTGCTACCCAGTATGTTGACCTTGACAGTGAGCCTACCTATGACATAAGGTTTAATCCCAACGGCTCATTCCATGCCGTAGAGGGTATACTTTCACCTGACGGCAGGGTATTCGGCAAAATGGGTCACTCTGAGCGCATAGGCGACGGTCTTTATAAAAATGTACCCGGCAACTATGATATAGGATTATTCGACTCAGCTTACAAATACTACAATATCTAAAGCAAAGGAGAGAAATATGGCTTTTTATTACAAGGAACCCTCACATACCTTCAGCGAATATCTTTTGATTCCAGGCTACTCCTCGGAAGAATGCATTCCTTCAAATGTAAGTCTCAGGACACCTGTCGTAAAGTATAAAAAGGGCGAGGAGCCCGCGCTTTCAATGAATATCCCCTTGGTATCGGCAATTATGCAGTCCGTATCAGGCGAAAAACTCGCCATTGCCCTTGCCAAAGAGGGCGGAATTTCATTCATCTACTGCTCTCAGCCCATAGAGGAGCAGGCTCAGATGGTGGCAAGGGTTAAGGCTCACAAGGCGGGCTTTGTTGTCAGCGACTCCAATATCACCCCCGACGCCACCCTTGCGGATATTCTCGCTTTGAAGGAGAAAACAGGTCATTCCACCGTTGCCGTTACCCATGACGGTACATGCAACGGAAAGCTCCTGGGTCTTGTTACAAGCAGAGACTACAGAGTGTCAAGAATGGATTTGTCCACTAAGGTTCACACCTTTATGACTCCCTTTGAGTCCTTGGTATATGCCGACAAGAACACCACATTAAAGGCTGCCAACGATATAATCTGGGACCATAAGCTGAATGTCCTGCCCATTGTGGATGACGACCAGCGCCTTTTATATCTTGTATTCAGAAAGGACTACGACTTCCATAAGGAGAACCCCCACGAACTTCTTGACTCAAAGAAAAGGTATGTGGTGGGCGCAGGCATCAATACAAGGGACTACAAGGAAAGGGTTCCCGCTCTTATTGAGGCTGGCGCGGATGTTCTGTGCATTGACTCCTCCGAGGGCTTCAGCGCATGGCAGAAGAACACACTTTCATGGATTAGGGAGAATTACGGCGACACTGTAAAAGTAGGAGCAGGCAATGTAATTGAAAAAAACGGCTTTTACTTCCTTGCCGAGGCTGGCGCGGACTTTATTAAGGTCGGCATAGGCGGCGGTTCCATCTGCATTACGAGAGAGCAGAAGGGCATAGGCAGAGGACAAGCTACTGCTCTTATCGATGTTGTCGAGGCAAGGGACGAATACTTTGAAAGAACGGGCATTTATATCCCCCTTTGCTCCGACGGCGGCATTGTTCACGACTACCATATTACCCTTGCCCTTGCAATGGGCGCCGACTTTGTAATGCTGGGCAGATATTTCGCAAGATTTGACGAGAGCCCGACCAATAAGGTAAGCATAGGCGGCACATATTATAAGGAGTACTGGGGCGAAGGCTCCAACAGAGCAAGGAACTGGCAGCGCTACGACCATGGCGGAGCGCCCAGACTTTCCTTTGAGGAGGGCGTTGACTCCTATGTGCCGTACGCAGGTTCTCTAAAAGACAATGTTACCATGACTTTAAACAAGGTTAAGGCAACAATGTGCAACTGCGGAGCTCTTTCAATCCCTGAGCTGCACGAAAAGGCTATCCTTACCCTTGTTTCATCTACAAGCATTGTTGAGGGCGGAGCCCACGATGTTATTCTCAAGGACAATATCGACTTTAACCGCAAATAATTTTCTAATCTACGAGAGGTCTTGATATTTTGAAACCATTCTTAATGGAAATGCACCTTCACACAAGCGAATCCAGCAACTGCGGGAGGGTTTCCGCCGCAGACGCTGTTCGCTTATACAAAGAGGCCGGCTATGACGGAATTGTCGTTACCGACCACTACAGCTCAGGCACATTCAAAAGAAAGATTCCGCGGGATATACCCTACAAAGACCAAGTAGAGATTTACCTGAAAGGCTACAGGGCGGCTTTAAAGGCTGCGGGCGATGATTTCACCGTGCTTCTCGGCATGGAGCTTTCTCTTAACGAAAATGACAATGACTATCTTGTTTACGGGGTAACGGAGGAATTCCTTATTAAAGCCGGCTATCTCCTTGATTTATCCCTTGAGGAGTTTGTTGAACTGGCTCACGCAAACGGCTGCCTTGTATATCAGGCTCATCCCTTCAGAAAGTATATGACCGTCACAAAACCCGAACTTCTTGACGGAATCGAGGTTTACAACGGCTGCCCGGGAAGCAATTCAAACAATGAATTCTCCATGATGTGGGCAAACAAGTATGGTTTAAGGGGAGTTTCGGGCTCCGATTTCCACCAGCTTAAAGACCTTGCATACGGGGGAATCAGCTTCCCGGAGCCTATCAAGACAAACGAGGACTTGGTAAGAGCTTTAAAGGGAAAGTACTCCCTGCGCGTAACCATTGACCCGAAGTACAATTGCGTAATCTAAAAAAGAATCCTCCGACTGAATGTCGGAGGATTTTAATTTCCTTGGAAATTGTTATGCTTTTCTCTTAATCTCAATGCCGTAGTTTTTCATTGCCTTGAAGATAGCAACACCCACGGCGGGAACAATGATGATTGCGGCTACTATCTCAATTGTGGCATTTACGCTGATTATGGTTGAGATAATTGACTGGAATATTTTATACATCTCTTTGTAGCTCTCAAGCATATCGCCGAAGATGTGAAGCGCGGAAAGAACAAGCACGGTGTTTGTAAGCGTGCCCACAATAGCGGTAATTACGCCGACAACTGTCAAGGGCAGCTTTGTTCTCTTTAAAAGCGCGCTTGAGACAAGACCTGCGAATAGACCTACAAGAATTCTAGGAACGACCGAAATCAGCGGGTTTGTAAAGAGTATGAACAGGGGGCTTGTAAAAGCTCTGAGCATATTGGAAATGCCCCATACAGCGCCGATAACTGCTCCGTACTTGGGACCCAGCGCAAAGGCGCCTATACATACGATGATATGTAATGTTGTTATTTCAATACTGTTAGGAATAATTGTTATGTAGCCGGTATTGGGGATAAAGGTCATGGCGAGAACAACCGCAGAAATAATCGAAGTGGCAACAAGATAGAACAATTTGTTTTTATTCTTCATTGCAACAACCTACCTTCTTAACTACTTATACTGCTTTCATATATTATCTTTAAACCCTCAAGAAGAAGGGTTGGGTCGAGTAAAATGTCTTTCTCGCAGTGGGGAACGATGTCCGAAGAATAACCGCCCGTTGCTACAATACTTACCTTTTCACCGATTTCGTTTTGGAACCTTACGGCAAGCCCGTCAAGCATATACGCGGTGCCGAGAACAGTTCCCGACTGCATGGCGGTAATAGTGTTCTTGCCGATTGCGGCTTCGGGAGCGTCAAGGCTGATGGCGGGGAGCTGAGAAGTCTCAGCAGCCAAAGCTTTTAAGGAGATTCCGACGCCCGCGGCAATCGCACAGCCTCTGAAAATTCCGCCCTCATCGACAAGGCTTATCTTCGTAGCAGTGCCGAGGTCTATAACCACACAAGGGAGGGGATATTTTTCTCTCGCGGCAACGGCGGTAGCTATCAAATCCGCTCCAAGCTGGGTAGGGGAGTCGATATCTATAATAAGACCTGCGCTGTTTTCGACGCTTACACAGACGGCATCAAGACCTGTAATCTGCTTTATAGCTTTAATCAATATTCTTGTGATTTCGGGTACAACTGAGCTGACTATTGCGCCAGTAAACTCTGGCATATTTATGCCGTTCAGCTTCATAATCTCCAAAATTTCAACAGCATACTGGTCTTTTGTTTTGCCTCTGTCCGTATAAAGCCTTGATACAGACAGCAGCTTGTCGCCGTCATAAACACCTATTGTAATGTTGGTGTTTCCGGCATCGACTACTAAGAGCACAATGCTCACTCCTTAAAGTAACGGAATATACATAGACTATACACATTTTAATAAAAATTATATAATGATTATACACTGCATTTTTTTGCCATTCAATAGATTTTTTGTACAAATAAAAGCTTTTATTTTCTTGATAGTATATTAAAACATGATATAATTAATTTTAATAGTGTTACAAAGTCTTTGCTATACAGCATGTATAATTATTATGATTTAAAATGCAAAGGCTAAGTTTTGTTTTTAATTGCGAATACATAATGGGGATGAGAGTATGAAAATTGCTTTTTTGGGCGTTGGCAACATGGCACAGCCGATAATCCAAGGAATTATAAACAGGGGAGTATTGGAACCCGAAAATGTGGTGCTTTTTGATGTTGACACCGAGAAAATGAACAGTTTCGCAGAAAGCGTCGGAGCCGCCGCGGCAGACAGCGCTGAAAGCGCCGTAAAGGCAGCCGATATTCTAATGCTTGCCGTAAAGCCGCAGATTATGCAAAATCTTCTAACCGAGCTTTCCGCGGTATTAGAGGAAAAAAAACCGTCAATAATTTCTATAGCGGCAGGCAAAACGACTGAGTTTATTCAGTCCTGCTTAAATTACGAGGCAAAAATAGCAAGGATTTTCCCGAATCTAAACGCTAAGGTTTCCGAGTCCATATCCGCGTTCTGCGGCAATAAAAATGCCGATGCCGACTTCCTTTCCGTTGTAGAAAAGATAGCTCTCAGCTTCGGCAAGGCAATAGCTCTGGATGAGGAGTATTTCCCCGTATTCGGTGTTCTTGCGGGATGCGCCCCCGCTTATACCTTCCTTTATATCAAAAGCCTTTGCGACGCGGCAAAAGAGGCAGGCTTGCCCGAAGATTTGGCATATAAAACCGCTGTTCAGGTGGTTTTGGGCAGCGCAAAGCTCCTTTCATCGGTCTCTGAATCTCCCGAAACTATGATTGACCGTGTTTGCTCACCGGGAGGAACAACGATAGAGGGCATTAAATCCCTTAAAGAAAATTCATTTCAGGAAATTGTTTCCAAAGCATTTAATGCCTCATTAAACAGGGACAAGAGCTTGTAACGCATAGCTTTTTATACAGTGTTTAACAGTTGACACTAAACAGAAAGCATTGTAAAATAACATCAAGAGAAGTTAAGGAGTTGTTTATATGTCCGATGAATATGGTCCCGATATCGTCAGCGTTATAGATGAAGAGGGACGAGAGCATGTCTTCGAGGAACTTGACAGAATCGAGACCGACGAAGGCAAATATGTAGCGCTAATACCCGTTTACGATGACCCCGAAGAGTCTTTGGAGGACTCCGGCGAGCTTATAATCCTCAAGGTTGAGGAAGAAGACGGCGAAATCTATCTCTGCCCGATTGAAGATGAGGAAGAATTCGAAACCGTTGGAAATATTTTTGAAGACAGACTCATAGAGTTTTATGAATTAGAAAAAGAATCTGAGGAAGAATAATCTTGAGTTCAGTATTTATCTGACCTCCCTGCTTTGTTCGATAAATACGGTAAATATAACCCAACACACACTTAAAGGGAGCTGATCTCCATCTGTGGATTGCAGGCCTCCCATAGCAATATGGACGAAGGAAGCGTGAAGCAGAAGGGTAAGCACCCACCTGCCAAATAGCAGGTTATTATCTACCGTTTTCCGGCATAGCGGGGGCTTTTTTTATGCCCAAAAATAGAATGTGCCATTTCTTTATATAATTTATTGACATTTATAATGCGGATGTTAGAATAAACTTAACTGATCGGAGGTTTTGCTATGAAGGAGTTTTTTATTGCGCTACTTATTTTGCTTGCAGCGTTTATTGTCATAACCCTCATTAGAGCTGCGTTTTTCAGACCGAAAAAGAGGGACTCTGAACCCCTCCCGCCCGAAAAGGTTGATGTGGATAGATTCGTAAAGAATCTCTCCGACGCTATAAAGATTAAAACCATCTGTAACCGCAACCCCGAAAAAGTGGATTGGTCGGAGTTTGAGAAATTCCACGCTTTCCTTGAGGAGAGATATCCCTTTATACATAAAACTTTGCAGAAGGAAGTTGTAAGCAAAGCGAGCCTTCTGTATAAATGGCAGGGCAAGAATCCTAACTTAAAGCCCATTGCCCTTCTTTCACATCAGGATGTTGTTCCCGTTACCGAAGGCACCGAAAAGGACTGGAAATATCCTCCCTTTGAAGGCACTGTCGCAGAAGGCTATATTTGGGGGCGCGGCGCCATTGATATGAAAAACCATCTCATCGGCGTTATGGAGAGCATAGAAACCCTGCTTGAAGAAGGATTCCAGCCCGAAAGAGATGTCTATCTGTGCTTTGGTCATGATGAAGAAATTATGCTCAGCGACAATTCGGGAGCCATTACAATGGCTAGGCTGCTTAAAGAGAGGGGAGTTGAGCTCGAATCCGTAATTGACGAGGGCGGAGCCATAATCCCCGCAAAAATAAAGGGTCTTTTAGACATTAACATTGCAGGCGTAGGCATTGCTGAAAAAGGCTATGCCGACTTTGAAATCTCCGTCAGCGCGAAGGGCGGACACTCCTCCCAGCCCCCGAATCATACAGCACTCGGCGAGATGGCCAATATCATTAAGGATATTGAGAATCATCAGTTCAAGGCAAAGCTCACTCCCTATATTAAGGAACTGTTCATCCGCATAGGAAAGCAGATGACCTATCCCGGAAGGATATTCACCTGCAATCTGTGGCTTTTGTGGCCTGTTGTAAAGGCAGTTATGAAAAGAATCCCCGCTGCCGCTTCAATGATTAGGACCACTACAGCCGTAACAATGGCATCGGGCAGCCCCGCGCCCAATGTTCTGCCTCAGACAGCGAAGATAGTCGCAAACTTCAGAATCATGCCCGGCTCCTCAGTTAAAGATGTGGAAAAGCATCTCATAAAGGTTATAAAGAATAAAAATGTTAACATAAGGCTGATTGAAAGCAAGGAGCCTTCCGCAATATCTCCCACCGACAGCGAAGCCTTCAAGGCTATTGAGGACATCTTCTACAGGATGAATAACAAAAACCTTGTGGCACCCTATCTTGTAATGGGCGGCACAGACGCTTGCAGATACGAAGGAGTTGCTAAGAATATTTACAGGCTTTCTCCCTTTGTTTTCAGCACCGATTTGCTGCTTACCACCCATGGTACAAACGAAAGGCTGCCGATTGACTGTGTTGAGGATGGAGTCGCCTTCTTTAAAAGATACATTCGCCGCCTTGCGGGAGAATAAATATAAAAGAAAAGCCGCGATGCAAAACATCTGGGCTCTTTGTTTTGCGCTTTTAGGTTTTTAAGGCTAATGAGTTAAGCAGCAAAAGGAGAATTACGCCCGCTGTACCCGCAACCGAGGATACAATCAGCGAAAAAGGATTTAAGTTAATATGTACGCCGAAGAACGAGCCTATAAAATTTACCGCAAAGAGCGCCGCTATACCCTGAACGGCGGTTAAGATTAGGCTCTTTAAAAAATGACCTGTTCTGATGGAGGCAATTATAATTGCAAGACCGCCCAATGCAAACAAAAGATAAAACAGCTTAACTCCCATAATTTATCACCACTAATCTATATTCTATTTTTCGGACAAATATACCATATAATGTGGTTTAGGACAAAAAATAATAATATGTTGACATAGAGAAATATAATAGTAAAATCAAAAAGAGCAAAAAATTCGGGAGGGAACAATTTGATAAAAAACTATAAAAAAGAATTCGTATTTGACTTTGACACGGCTCCCACACCTTCATGCCACGCATCCACAGTTCTTCCTCTGGATGACGGCACTGTTCTCGCCGCATGGTTCGGCGGAACGGCTGAAGGCAAGGACGATGTGGTAATCTGGGTATCAAGAAGGACCGAAAACGGCTGGGAAAAGCCTATTCAGGTTTCCGATTCCGATAATATACCTCACTGGAACCCTGTTCTTCATTTAAGGCAAGACGGAAGCATTTGTCTGTATTTTAAAGTGGGCAAAAAGGTCGCTGTATGGCAGACCTATTACTCAATTTCAACAGACAACGGCAAGACCTGGACAAAGCAGCAGGTTCTTGTTCCCGGCGAGAAGATTGACGGCAGAGGTCCCGTTAAGAATAAGTGCTTAAGACTTTCAAACGGCACTCTGCTTGGCCCCGCATCCACAGAGCAAAAGCGTATGTGGAGATGCTTTATCGACATTTCCGAGGACGACGGCCGCACATGGACAATGTCTCCCTTTATAGTAAGACCCCGCACCACATTCGGCGTTGTCGGCATGATTCAGCCTACATTGTGGGAAGGCCCTGAAGGACATGTTCACGCTCTTATGCGCACAGATAAGGGCAAGATTTATCGCAGCGACTCAACAAACTACGGCAGAACATGGTGCAAGGCATATCCCACATCTCTGCCCAACAACAACAGCGGCATTGACCTTGTAAAGGTTCCCGACGGACGAATTTTCCTCCTTTACAACAATGTCGCGGACAACTGGGGCAAGCGCAATCCGCTGACATTGGCCGTTTCCACTGATAACGGAGACACCTGGGAGAACATTATGGACCTTGAAACCGATGACCCGGGCGAATTCTCTTATCCCGCAATTACATACAAAGACGGTTCGCTCCATATGACATACACCCACAACCGTGAGAGAATCGCTTACTGGAAAATGGATATATAATAGGGGAGTCTGACTTGAGATACGCAACCATAGGAACATCCTGGATAACCGAAAGCTACATTGACGGAGCAAACTCAGTACCCGATACCGATCTTTACGCGGTATATTCGAGGGATGAAGAAAAGGCTAAAGCTTTTGCCGAAAAGCACGGAGCAAAGAAGTATTTTTCATCCCTTGAGGAAATGGCAAGCTGCAAAGAGATTGAAGGAGTTTATATAGCGAGCCCGAATTCTCTGCATTATGAGCAAAGCCGCATGATGCTAAACGCGGGCAAGCATGTAATCTGCGAAAAACCCATTGCCATAAATCCTGTGGAAGTAGAAGAGCTGATTAGCCTCGCCGACAAAAAAGGCCTTGTTTATATGGAGGCTATAATGATGCTCCATTCTCCCGCTTTGAAACTTCTTAAGCAGGCGATAGGGGAGATAGGAAAGGTCACAACAGCTCATATCGATTTTTGTCAGCTTTCGTCGAAATATCCGGCGTATCTGAGAGGGGAGACCCCGAATATTTTCAATCCCGACCTTGGCACAGGCTGTCTTATGGACATAGGCGTTTATAATGTCTATTTTGCGCTTGAGTTGTTTGGAATTCCCGAAAAGATTTATGCCACAGGCAAATTCATGAGAACAGGCGCGGATGCCTGCGGTTCGGCGATTTTTGAGTATCCCGACAAACTGGTTACTTTAAACTATTCAAAGGTTTCTCAAAGCAGAACTCCTTCATACATCAACGGCGACGAAGGCTCTGTTGAGGTCGGCTCAATATCTCAGCTTACCGATATTTATAAGGTAAATAAAGCGGGTGAAAAGACTCTTACTTTCGGCGACAGCACAAGGCATACGCTTATGGAAAACGAAGCCCGTAGCTTTTATAATTTCATAACGGAGCCAGAAAAGCATAAGGACGAGTACGAGCACGCTAAACAAATCGCTCTGAATGTCAGCAAGGTTATGAAGGAAATCAGAAATCAGGTTAAAGGTTTTAAATTTTAAAAAGCGAAGGAGAGCAAAATGAAGATAATCCCCAACGGCGTATATCCCACGATGATTACGCCCTTTACAGATGACAACAAGATAGATTACAACGCTGTTGAACAGCTCATTCAATGGTATGCGGACAGAGGCGTTGCGGGTATATTTGCAATCTGCCAGTCCAGCGAGATTTTCTTCCTCAGCTTTGAGGAAAAACTGGAGCTTTTAAAGTTCATCGTAGACAAGGCTCCCAAAGGTGTTTCAATAATCGCATCTGGTCACACCGCCGACGATATTGAAACTCAGATAGAAGAAGCAAAGGCAATCTGCGATGTGGGAATCGACGCTTATGTCTTTATTTCCAACAGGTTTGCCGCGCCCGAGGAATCGGACGATGTTCTTTTAGAGAGAATGACAAAGGTCGCAAACGCGCTGCCTGAAGATATTGGTCTCGGCGTATACGAATGTCCTTATCCTTATAAAAGGATTCTTTCTCCTTATCTCCTCAAAGAGATGTCAAAAAATCCCAGATATCAGTTCCTTAAAGACACATGCTGCAGCATAGAAATGATTAAGGCAAAGCTGGACGCCGTAAAAGGTACAAACCTCAGGATCTTCAACGCAAACTCGGCAACGCTGCTTGAGAGCTTGAGACTTGGCTGCGCAGGCTTCTCGGGCGTTATGGCAAATTTCCATCCGGAGCTTTACGCTGAGCTTTGCGAAATCTATGAGTCAAATCCCGAAAAAGCCGAAAAAATACAGAATTTTGTCGGATTTGCGTCCGTTGCTGAATATCAGCTTTATCCCGTAAACGCCAAGTATCATTTAAAACTGACAGGCATTGATATGGGAATTCACACAAGATCAAAGGATGCGACCAAATTTACAGAAAGCCAAAGAAAAGAAATTGAACAGCTTTATAAGCTGACAGAAATGTTTAAAGAAATGATTAAATAAATACATAGCCCGAGCTTTTGCTCGGGCCATTGTTATAAGAAATTTTAAGACTTGTCAATTTTAAGGACAGCTTTAAATATATTATNNATAATATATAATGTTTTAAGTCGGCAGCTTTAAAGCCGCAAAGCTCAAAGACTTATTGAACTCAAAAATTCTGATTCCCCATGCCCTAAATTATACAAAATCTTTATTTTGTATAATTAGTAGTTTCAAACAGGTGAAGTGAAAAATGAAGAAAAGCGATTTAAATGCCCTTCCGCCTCTTGTTGTAGAATTCTTAAGGTACATAGGCTCAATTAAGAATATGTCAAACTCCACGGTCAGCGAATACGCCTTTGACCTTAGAACCTTTATACGCTTTGTAAAGGCTGAGCGCGAAGGAATCTCTTTGGATGAGCTTGAATCAATCGATATGAAAGACTGTGACATTGATTTCTTCAGCAGCATCACACTTACGGACGCTTACGCATTTTTGTCTTACTGCAAGGACGAGCGCGGAAATTCCGCAAAAACAAGAGCAAGAAAGGTTGCGTCAATAAGGGCCTTTTATAAATACCTTCATGTCACCAAAAAACTAATTAGAGAAAACCCAATGGCCGAGCTTGACAGCCCCAAGCTCTCGAAAACGCTTCCCAAATATCTCACACTTGACCAAAGCATTGAATTATTAAACTCAATTGACGGAAAAAATAAAGAAAGAGATTTCTGTATTATTACTCTTTTCTTAAACTGCGGACTTCGCCTTTCCGAATTGGTTTCACTAAATTATACCGATATAAGGTCTGACAATACGATGCGTGTCAGGGGCAAAGGCTCAAAGGAGCGCACCGTATATCTTAACGATGCCTGCATTCAAGCTATAAACGACTATATGAAGGTCCGCCCGAAGGACGGCGTAATTGACAGAGAGGCACTGTTTTTAAGCAACCGCCTTAAAAGAATCAGCCCCAAAACCGTTCAGCATATTGTAAAAACCTTTATTGAAAAAAGCGGTCTCGGCGGTCACGGTTTTTCAACTCATAAATTAAGGCATACCGCCGCGACTTTAATGTATCAGCACGGAAATGTCGACATTTTGGTCTTAAAGGAAATATTAGGTCACGACAATATTTCAACCACTGAAATATATACCCATGTAATTGACAAGCATATAAAGGAGGCGGTAAACGCCAATCCCCTTTCGGACTTCAAAAAAGATAAAAGCAATAAGAATGGAAAATAATAGAAAATTGGTTACATGAGTATCACAAAATGTTACAGCTCATTTGCATATCTTGCCAAGGTTTTTAAGTTGTGATAATATACATTAGACGAAAATTGCCCCTTATTTGATGCATTCTAAACAATATTTTGAGGTGGATATATGTACTACAACACCGGCAATCTATGTATTGGTTGCATGCAGCCGCTTGGCGACTCATCAACATGCTTGAATTGCCATACAGAGCGTTCATATGTACAGCCATCACCGTATTTGCCTCTGCGCACAGTTATTGATAATAAATATCTTGTCGGCAAGGTTCAGGATTATAACGGAGACGGTGTAACTTATATAGGCCTTGACCTTGAAAAGAACAACAGAATTTTTATAAGAGAATTCTTCCCGCAGGGCGCGGCTTTCAGGTCCACAAATAACATAAACCTTATGCCTATGTCAGGCAAAGAAATGGTTTTTGAAGACTGCCATCAGAGCTTCCTTGCTCTCTGGCGTCAGATTGCGAGACTCAGAGGTCTTTCGGCAATTCAGTCCGTTTACGATATTGTTGACGCCAACGGCACTTCTTATATCATTTCTGATTATATCGACGGCATCACATTAAGGGATTACCTTTTAAGAAGCAGTATCGGCTATATTACATGGAAACAAGCGCGTACGCTTTTCCTGCCCGTGCTTTCTACCCTAGGCACCCTTCATTCAGCCGGCATCATCCACAGGGGCATATCACCGTCAACAATTCTTGTAAATCAGGATGACGGAAAGCTGATTCTTTCGGGATTCAGCATCTGGCAGGCAAGGTCAATGCAGGGCCCCTTAACTCCCGAAATCTTCTCCGGCTACGCTCCCATTGAGCAGTACGCCGGAACAGACGCAAAGCAGGGTCCCTGGACCGACATCTACTCTTTTGCCGCTGTGCTTTACAGAGCTTTAATCGGCAGCACTCCCATTGACGCTCCGTCAAGGGTTGAGAATGATACCCTTATGATTCCCGCAAAGTTTGCGGAACAGCTGCCTGCTTATGTAATTAATTCGCTTATTAACGCGCTTCAGATTTCTCCTGAGGACAGAACCCGTACGGTTGAAGAACTGAGAGCGGAGCTTTCCGCCTCCCCCACCGCCGTTGCGGCAAGCGCAAGCTCGTATTTTGACGAAACACCCCCCTCCCCTGCTCCGACTGCTCCGGTTAGGGAACCCGTAAGGGGTAAGCCTGACAAATCCAAAACGAGTGTTGTGGTACTGACTGTCATCATCGTACTCCTTGCTCTCGCCGCGATTGGAATAATACTTGCGCTCACCGTATTTCGTGACCGCCTGGGTCTTACCACAGAGCCAAACAACACGGTTATTGAAACCACAACCGGCACCGAAAGCACTGCTCCGTCAGGCATGGTAATTGTGCCGAACTTTGTCGATATGACAAAGAGCAGTGTAGAAGCATCCCAGGATATAAAGAAGAACTTTGTAATCGAGTGGAAAGAAGAGCATTCCGATGTTGTTCCCAAAGACTTCATTATAGCCCAGAGCATCGCCGCAAACACTCAGGTGGCAATAGGCACAAAGATTGTGCTCACAGTAAGTCTTGGCGTTTCAACCGTAAAAATTCCCGATGTGACTAACCTGCCCTTTGAGCAAGCCAAAACCATTTTGGAGGATTTGGGGCTCGTTTGCGTGCGTGATGTAAAGGTCAACGACGGCAGTAAGATTGGCGGCACCGTTGCCGAAACAATACCGGGCATAAATACCGAGGTTAAAATCGGTGATGAAGTAATCGTAGTGGTATGGCAGGAGCTTGAAACCAAGCCCGTAACCGTAACAGTGCCGCTGTTCATAAACGAAAGCGTTAATTCCATCATCACAAATCCTGAATGGAAGGATGTATTCAAATTCAATTTCGTTTATGAGTACAACTCAAGCGTGCCGAAGGATTTTGTAATATCCCAGTCCCTGCCCTCAGGCAGCGAGGTAACCGCCCCCGCTGAGATTACACTCAAAATCAGCCTGGGAAGCAGCGACTAAAAGAACAAATAAAAAGCCCGCTGAATGCGGGCTTTAATTTTTAGTGCATAAAGAATTTGACGACCTTAAGGTTGAAATCGCTGAAGGGGTGGTACCTGTAGGGGAAGTCGAGCCAGTTGCCCTTTTTCATTACCGTCTTGCTGTGGGAGAAGGTTTCAAAGCTGGCCTTGCCGTGGTATTTGCCCATTCCGCTGTCCCCTACTCCGCCGAATCCTGCGGCAGATGTGCTGATGTGAATTATTGTATCATTAATTGTTCCGCCGCCGAATGAAACATTCTTAACAAAATATTTTTGCTCATCTTTGCACTCTGAGAATACATACAGCGCAAGGGGCTTCGGGCGTTTTTTAATATACTTTGCCGCGTTCTCTATTGTATCAAAGGAGATAATCGGAAGAATGGGTCCGAAGATTTCCTCGCTCATGACTGGCGAATCCGCAGCGGGTTCATCAAGGAGCGTCGGTTCGATTTTAAGCTTATCCCTGTCGGACTTGCCGCCAGAAATAATCTTCTCCCCTTCTATGAGCCTTAAAAGCCTGTTAAAGTGGCGCTCGTTAACAATCTTCGGATAATCGGCGTAAGTCAGCGGGTCGCTTGTGTACTGCTTTTCAATAAACCTTTTAAGCTGAGTTATAAGCTCGTCCTTAATCTTTTCGGAAACAAGAATATAGTCGGGGGCTATGCAGGTCTGACCCGAATTTAAGAATTTGCCCCATACTATTCTCTTTGCGGCAAGTTTTATATTGGCATTTTCAGTTACGATGCAAGGACTCTTTCCGCCAAGCTCAAGGGTTACGGGCGTAAGATTCTTAGCTGCGGCTGCCATAACGCTCTTGCCGACCTCAACACTGCCGGTAAAGAAAATATAGTCAAACTTCTCTTCCAAAATGGCTTCGGATGCTCCGGGCTCACCTTCCACGACCGTAATATAGGCGGGGTCATAGGTTTCACTGATTATCTTAGCGATTATTTTGGAGCAGTTTGGAGCGTACTGTGATGTTTTGATTACTGCGCAGTTTCCTGCCGCGATTGCTCCGATCAGCGGCGCAAAGGCAAGCTGGAGAGGATAATTCCACGGAGCAATTATCAGTACCGAGCCGTAAGGCTCATTGTAAACCATTGTGCTCGACGGGAAATGTATAAGCGGGGATAATACCATTTTGGGAGCCGCAAGCCTTAAAACACTGTTTATCATATAGCCGAGTTCCTGAAGAATAAAACCGACCTCGGTTGTATATGCCTCTAAGGGCGCTTTGTTAAGGTCAAGTCTTAATGCTTCATTTATGGCTTGTTCGTTTTGCTTAATCGCCCTTTTAAGAAGTTGCAGCTGCTTTTTTCTGAAAAATGGGTCCAGGGTTTGTCCGGTGTCAAAGAATTCTCTTTGCTTTGCCAAAATTTCAGAGTATTTGCTCATTTTATTTCCTCCCAAAGTAGTCTGTAGAAACATTATATCACAAAAAAAAGAAAAATAAAATCCCACACTGTAAAAGTGTGGGATTTTTGCTTATCTTTCTTCTCTGAAGTAGTTAATGCCGCATGCGGCGGGCTGAGTGTTCTCTTTGTTCTTTTTGATTGAAGTTACAATCAGAACAATGGTTGTTACCACAAACGGCAGCATCTGATAGAAGGCTGTCGGGATAACGATAATATCAGAGGGAACATAGTATCTCAGCGAGCTGAACATGCCGAAAATCAGCGAGCCGAGGATTGCCTTTGCGGGATTCCAGCTTGAGAAGATAACAAGAGCAACAGCAATCCAGCCGTAACCGTTAACAACGCCCGAATCCTGCCAACTGCCGTTAACCATTACCAATGACATATAAGCTCCGCCGATACCGCAAATACCGCCGCCTATGATAATGTTAATATATTTCATAAGGTTTACATTGATGCCCGAGGCGTCAGCTGCGGCGGGGTTTTCGCCAATAGCCCTGAGGTTAAGTCCCGTTTTGGTTTTCATAAGGTAGACATAAAGGATGATGGCGATTGCAACCGCAATATAAACATAAGGATTAAGGCCAAAGATGATTTTGCCGATATAGGGAATGTCGGAAAGTACGGGAATATTTATTGCTGCGACCTTTGCATTGAAAACATCCGAGGTTTTGGGTGCGCCGCCTGCGGCTGTAATCATAGCCTTGCCGAAAACAAGGGATAAACCTATGCCAAAAGTTGTAAGCGTAAGACCCGTAACATTCTGATTTGCCTTGAGAGTAACGGTAAGGAATGCGTAAATCAAAGCGCCGACAGCGGCAAGTCCGAAGGAGGCAAGGAGAGAAATAAGAAAACTCTCTGTCTTATATGCCGCATAGAAGCCGGCAAACGCGCCGAGCCACATCATACCCTCAACACCGAGGTTCATATTTCCCACCTTTTCGGAGAGAATCTCGCCCACGGTGCCGAAAAGCAACGGCGTTGACGCAATAATGGAAGCATAGAGGAAATTAAATAAGGTATCCATTATTTTGCCTCCTTTATTCTGAGGTTAAATACAAGCGAATATCTTACAAAGAACTCACTGCCGAGGAAGCAGAACAGTATTATACCCTGCAGAACATCGGCGGCATATGAGGATATTCCCATATTCATCTGCATTACGGTGCTGCCTTTTTGCAGTATGCTGATGATTGCTGAAACAATCGGGATTATAAAGGGATTGAGCTGCGAGAGCCACGCGACGGTAATTGCGGCAAAGCCTACGCCGCCGCCTATGCCCTCTGTGAGAGTGTGGTTGGATGAAACCTTAATCATGCCGACTATGCCGCAGATTGCGCCGCTTATGAGCATTGTCTTTATTATAATCTTGCGGATGTTCATGCCTGCGTATCTTGCGGTTGCCTGGCTTTCGCCTACTACGCTGACTTCATAGCCGCTTTTGGTCTTATAAAGATAGAAGTAAACGAACAATACAACTATTATAACGGCAATCCAGCCTATGTTCTGTCTGTTTATCTCATAGAGATAAGTGTTTTTATCCAGTTTTCCTATGCTTGCAAAGCCGGGCGTTCTCTGCCACGGACCCGCGATTAGGTATTTGACGATGTAAATTGCTATATAGTTCAGCATCAAGGTAAACAGTGTTTCATTGGTGCCGAATTTTACCTTGAACAACGCGGGGATAAGAGCCATCAAAGCACCGCCCACTGCGCCGGCTATGAGCATTATGAGAAGCATTAAGGGTCTCGGAATCTGAGGGTAATTAAGGGCAAAGAATGTAGCGAAAACTCCGCCCATAATAATCTGACCCTCGCCGCCTATATTCCAGAACTTCATCTTGAATGCGCATGAAAGTCCTAGGGCTGTTACGCACAAGGGAACGAAAATGTCTATTGTGGAGCGGATTGATGACATCGGGTCTCTTGCTGAACCCACAAGCGCGCCTCTGATTATGGACTTATATGCCTCAAAGGGATTGAAGCCCATTGCCCAAATGAACAAACCGCCCGCAATAATCGAAAGAATCAAGGCGCCCGCGCGAATAAGGCCGGGGATAAGCTTATTGTTATATTCACGCTTTACTATTCTGATAAGCGGCTCTCTGCCTGTGCTTACCTTTGAACCATTACTCATTTTCGGCACCTCCTTCTTTCTCCAGTTTATTGCCAAGCATCATTAGACCAATATCTTCTTTTGTAACCTTTCTGGGGTCAACTATGCCCATAACCTCACCGTGACACAAAACCATAACTCTGTCGCAAAGCTCAAGAATAACATCAAGGTCCTCGCCTATATACAGAACGGCAACGCCTTTTGCCTTCTGCTCATTAAGGAGATTGTAAATCGTAAACGAGGAGTTAATGTCAAGTCCTCTTACGGGATAGGCGGTAATGAGAATATTCGGATTGCTCTCGATTTCTCTGCCTATGAGCACCTTCTGAACATTGCCGCCAGAAAGCCTGCTGACGGGTGTTTTTATGCTGGGAGTTACGATTTCGAGCCGCTTAACCAGCTTTTCGGCAAGCTCCCTTGAAGGCTTTCTGTTTATTACAAGCCCCTTGCTCTTTTTGTAGGATTTAAGGAGCATATTGTCAGCAATATCCATTGAGGCTACAAGACCCATTCCGAGCCTGTCCTCGGGAATAAAGCTCATTGAAATTCCGAGGTCAATAATCTCCGCGGGAGATTTGTGGAGAATATTTTCACCTTTATATGTGATTTCTCCGCTTTCCGCCTGCATAAGTCCCGCTATAGTTTCGCAAAGCTCTCGCTGTCCGCTGCCGGCAACACCCGCGACACCGAGAATTTCGCCGCCATAGAGCTCAAAGGAGACATTTTTAAGAGCAAAAACATCTTCTTCGTTTCTGACGCAAAGGTCTTTTACGAAGAACATAGGCTCAGCAGACCTTTCGGTTTCGGGCCTGTCAATCTTCAGTTCAACGGGGCGGCCGACCATAAGCTCAGTAAGTTTCCTGATATCCGTTGTTTTGGTGTCAACGGTCGCTACGGTCTCGCCCTTTCTGAGAACCGTTACACGGTCGCTTATTGCCATAACCTCATTCAATTTATGAGTGATTATGATAATAGCGCACCCGTCCTTGCGCATATTGTCAAGGACCTTAAACAGCTTTTCGGTTTCTTGAGGGGTCAGAACTGCCGTAGGCTCGTCCAGAATAAGTATGCGGGCACCTCTGTATAATACCTTTATAATCTCGACAGTCTGCTTTTCGCCAACAGACATATCGTAAACCTTTTTGTTGGGGTCTATTGAAAAACCGAAGCCGTCGGCGATTTCTTTTATCTTTTCAGCCGCCTTTTTGCTGCTGCCGACAAAGCCCTCAGTGCCCATTATTATATTTTCGGCAGCGGTAAAAACATCAACGAGTTTAAAGTGCTGATGAATCATACCGATTTTAAGTTTAAATGAGTCTTTGGGTGAATTGATGACAGTATGCTTTCCGTCAATCCAAATCTCGCCGCTGTCGGGATGATATATGCCCGAGAGCATGTTCATCAGCGTGGTTTTGCCTGAGCCGTTTTCGCCGAGCAAGGCAAGTATTTCGCCGTATTTAACATTCAGCGAAACATTTTTGTTAGCCGCAACACTGCCGAAGTTTTTGCATATGTTCTTTAACTCAATGGCGTAGGTAGTGTTTGTCAAAACCTTTCCCCTCTCTAAAGATATAGCTCTATGGTGTCTTGCCACTAATAGAATTATTATAATGGATTATGTCCTTTTTTGTCTATTAAATTAAATAATTTTCTGAAGAAACCGGTCTTGCGGAAAAAACAGAAATTAGGATAACTAAAAAACAGGGACACACCGAACGATGTGTCCCTTATTAATGCTAATTAGGCTTACAGAACTCTTACGCCCTTGATGTAGTAGTTGATTTCGCCGGTGATCTGCTCGTCTGTGAGCTTCTCGCCTTCCTTGAGAATCTGGTTGCCCTGATTGTCATAGAGCGGGCCGCTGAATACGAAGAGCTCGCCGCTTGCAATCTTCTTCTGAGCCTCTTCAACAGCTTCCTTGGTTCCGTGAGCTATAGCCTTCTCATTGAGAGGTGAAAGACCTACAAGGTTTACATTGTAACCCTCATAGTAGTTCTCGCACTTCCATTCACCCTTGATGATAGCTTCAACAGTCTGAGTGTAGTATACGCCCCAGTTCCAGATGGGAGCTGTGAGGTGATTGTTGGGAGCGGAAGGAGTCATATCGGAGTTGTAGCCAACACCGAACCTGCCAGCCTGAGCAGCTGTAGTCTGAACGGTGTCGGAGTCGCAGTGCTGAGAAAGAACTACTGCGCCTGCGTCGATAAGAGCCTTAGCAGCAATGCCTTCAGCAGCGGGATCATACCACTCGCCTGTAATCTTTACAAGAACTTCGCACTCGGGATAAACAGACTGTACGCCGAGAGCAAATGCGTTGATACCGCCGGTTACTTCGGAGTTGTCAGATCCCTTAGCGCCAACGAAGCCAACAATCGGAACGCCAAGCTCCTTAGCCTTGAGACCTGCAGCTATACCGGAAAGGTAACGAGCCTCATAAATTCTGCCGAAATAGTTGTTGAAGTTCTTGCCGTTGCTCTTATAGCCTGAGCAGTGTGAGAATATGATATCCGGATATTTCTCAGCATATTCTTCAACAGCGTCCATGTAGTTGTAGCTTGTTGCGAAGATTACATCGCAGCCAGCGTCAACAAGGTCCTGAAGAGCAGCTTTTGTAGCCTCTACATCGTTGTCGTCAACATTGTCTCTGATGACAATCTGTTCGCTCTTAAGTCCAAGAGCTGCGGCCATTTCTTCGATGCCCTTCTGATGAGCATATGTATAGCCTGATGTATCGTCCTTGCTTGTAATGTGAACTACGCCAATCTTAATCTTGTCAGCGGGAATGGGAGCAAAGGTCTGGCCCTCAGCAAGGGTTGTGTCCTGAGTTTCGCCTTCTCCGCCTGTCTGCTTGCCGCAGCCAACAAGGGCAAATACGGTTGCAAGCGCAAGGATAAGAGCAATAATCCTAACCGACTTCTTCAATTTACATTCCTCCGTTATATTTGTATTCCAACAGTCAATCAGCCAAAAACAATGTTTCCATCATTCATTGACTCGATGACTGCTAAGGACTTAAGTTTTATACCGGCATCCACGAGCTTTTTGTATCCGTTCTGGAAACGCTTTTCAATTATTATGCCGACACCGCACAGCTCACCTCCCGCTTCATCAATAATTCTTTTTAAACCGAGAACTGCCTCTCCGTTTGCGAGAAAATCATCAACAATAAGGATTCTATCGTCTTTATTTATGTAATCCTTTGAAACCGTAAGGGTATAAGACTTTCCTTTTGTATAAGAGAAAACTTCAGAGGTGTAAACATTGCTGCCTACATTTGAATGGCTGCCCTTCTTTGCGAACACAAAGGGTACTTTAAACGCGTCGGCAACAGCACATGCCACCGCAATTCCTGAAGCTTCAATAGTCAGAATCTTATTTACTCCGCAATCTTTAAAGAAGTTATAAAACTCGAGGCCCGCCTCTTTTAAAAGCTGATAATCAACTTGATGGTTAAGAAACATATCAACTTTTAGGATATTTCCCGGAAGGACCTTTCCTTCAGTCAGGATTTTTTCTTTCAGCTTGTCCATTTAAGGCCTCCAACAGAAACTGCAAAACACTTCGAATTTCGACAGCAACATTATATTTGAATTCAAGTTAAAAATCAATTGAATTAAGGCAAGATAAGCCTTTTCTGCGTTTTGAACAAAAACACATTAACGCATTAGCACTGTAAAGGCATAGAGAATACTGATCTGAATTGTGCTGCAAAAAAGAAAAAAGCTCAAAAATTCGTTGAAACTCTGAGCTTTCTATGATAGATAAGTATTCTCGATTTGCAAATTTAGATATTTGTGTTGCGAGCTCAAAAATCGCTCCATTTGTGCATTCTATACAAAATTTTAAAATTTAACGAATTACCAGAAACTGGAACGGAAGCAGCGATTGTGCAGATTGCACAAATAAGACGCCGTCATTAACTCCAAAAAATCCCGCTCAGGCGAAGGTAATCTTTACAATTAATGAGGAAATAACGAAGTTCACCAGGTCCGCAATCAAAGCGCTGGGAATAGTGTGGCGGGTGCGCGTTATCCCAACTGAGCCGTAATATACGGTTGTGGTATAAAGGGTGGTTTCGCTGGAGCCCGCAATAACGGAGGCTACCCTGCCCGCTATTGAATCGGGTCCGTAGTTTCTGAGAATATCCTCAAAGACTGCAATTGAGCCGCTGCCCGATATTGGGCTAATAATGCACAGGGGCAGCACCTGAATCGGTATGCCAAGCAGCTTTGCAATCGGCGAGAATATTTTTGTAATAAGGTCCAGCCCCCCGGAACCTCTCATCATGCCCACTGCCACAATCAGCGCTGTCAACACTGGCAATATATTAGTAAAGGTCACAAGACCCTTTTTCGCTCCCTCAATAAAGCAGTCAAATACATTAATCTTCTTAACAGCGCCGAATACAACTATTACAACCACAATTACAGGAAGTATTAAATTGCTTATCTTTTCCATCTTTCTCTCTCCAAAAGGCGTGTCATTAAAAGCCCGCAGCTAAGAGTTACCATCGATGAAATCCAAGCAGGTATGACAATGTCAAAGGGATTTGCGGAGCCGTATGATTGCCTTAATACCGCAACGGTGGTCGGGAAAATATGTATTGCGGCAGTATTAAGCACGACGAATCTAATCATCTCATTGCTTGCCGTTCGGTCTAGAGGACTTACCTCCTTCATTCTCTTCATAGCCTCAATTCCCAAAGGCGTTGCGGCATTTCCAAGTCCCAATAAATTTGCCGTAATATTCATTGACACCGGGCCCATTATATGCTTATTATTTTTGAGGCGCGGAAAGAGAAGAGAAAACAGCGGCGAAAACAGCTTTGATATAAGATTTGTAAGCCCTGATTTCTCGGCAATGTTCATCAGACCGCTCCAAAGGCAGAGCATCCCCAGCAGCTTAATGCAAAGCTGAACCGCGTCCGTACCGCTGCTGATAATTGAAGCGGACAATTCATAAAATGTACCGTTTATTATTGCAGCAATAAATGAAAATACAATCAGCGACAGCCAAACATAACTAATCATGCTACATTTATATTCTGTTTTTAGACAAGTATGACAGGCAAGAGTTTTTGCTTTTTTTCAAGTTCCAACAACGCTTGCGCCGAACTCGTAAATTTGCACAATTTTCTAAAAAATTAATAGCAAAATTTGTCATTATATAAATTTTTTTACATTGACTGCAATGTAATTAAATGGTATAATTCACTGGAGTGAAATTGAGACACTCTATATGCCCAGGGGAAGAATTTTGACGCCACTTTGATGTCGTATTTTGTCGATTTGCAAGTTCGTTCGCAATGGCTATTTTAAATTTAATTTTTTTGCTGACATTATTCGACAGCAAATTTGAAACAGTGGCCTCACATACAACCTCTTCTAATCGCTTGATTTTATTAGATTTTCAGTGGCCTTTTTTCCCGGACTGCATTTGTCGACATTATTCGACAGTCAATTCGGGATTTTTATTTTTGATTGAAAAAAATGATTTTTTTTGAACATTTTTTCTTAAAAATATTGACATATAATATGTTATTTGGTATCTTTAGTTTGTAGTCACCAATAAATGCAAGGAGGAGGAAAATATGAAATCTACCGGTATCGTCAGACGCATTGACGACGCAGGCAGAATCGTTGTTCCGATGGAATTAAGAAGGAACATGAATATAAAAGATTCTGAAGATTTTCTTGAGATATTCGTCGATGACGATAAGATAATTCTTAAGAAATACATGCCGTCATGCATTTTCTGCAAGAGCCTTGACGATGTAGTTGAACATCAGGGCATTAAGGTATGCAAGAGCTGCATAAACGCACTCAATTCCAAAATCTCTGAGTAATTAATTACATAGAAAACAAAGTCCACCTTTTCAGGTGGACTTTTTTAGTTGCCTGCTACTCTGCTCTGCTTTTAAGTATTTTATAATTCTTTAGCTTTACAAAGGGGGCGCTTAGATTTTTGCTTGTAAAAATAATACCTTTCGACGCCATGGAAATAAGGGGTATGCTTTTGCTCTTGAGAATTATGACAAGCATATCCATAACGATATCAGAGCTTTTATACTCAGTTAGCGCATTTACAACATCCGAATGATTAATGATTTCTTTAAGCTCTCCCCTTTTCTCTGACGCAGTTTTCTTGCAGGATGGATGATAAATGTTTGTAATGCAGGAAATGACGCTTTTCAGGAACATGTATCTGATATTGTTCAGTGTCTCTTCCGAAAAGCTGCCCGTAACCTCCTGGAGTGCATATATAGCCTTGTTTATCGCACAGCATGCCTCAAACTTTTTATCGTAATATCTTGAAACAAGGCTGTTCTTGTTCATCATTATGTAGTTGTAAAGACAGTCGCTAATGACTTTTATTCTGTCGCAATGGCGGAGAAAATCAAAAACAAATAGCCTGTCCTCTCCGTATAAGTAATCACAGAACTTAATGGAATTCTCCTTCAAGGTTTCAGCTCTGAAAACCTTATTCCATACGGAGTTCAAAAGATTGCTGACATATAGGTCGCCGAACTTGTCCTTTAAATCCTGCTTTACGGCAGCTTCCATATCGGGAAGGAAGTATTTAAAGCTGCTGCCCGTCTCCACATTGTGCTGAACAAAGCCGAAAATCAGCATATCAAAGCTGCCCTCTCCGCAGTGGCGGGCGATTGTTTCAAACGCGCCTTCCGAAAAGCTGTCGTCGCTGTCAATAAACATTATAAACTCTCCGGAAGATCTCTCAATTCCCCAATTCCTTGTGTCGGCGGGTCCGGAGTTGGGCTTGGTATAAACCTTCAGCCTTTCATCTTTATAAGAGTTTATAATATCGAGTGTATTGTCGGCAGAGCCGTCATTGACAACAATCAGCTCAAAGTCTTTAAAGGACTGAGAGAGAACGCTGTCAATGGCTTTTTCTATATATGCCGCCGCGTTGTACGCGGGCATTATTACGCTGAGTAGGGGCATCAAATTTCCTCCTGTAAGAGAACAGAGAATTAGTTAAAAAGAGCCTCAAGGCTTTTCATTATATCCTCGTTGTATTCGATTAAGGGGTCCCTTTGCTTCTCCCTTTTCTTCGCATTGATTATCGCGGAGGTTAAATCCTCATAGCCTTCAATGTTTTTGTTGTATTTCTCAAGATGCTTCGGGATAAATATTTCAAGGCCGAGTGCCTTTGCCTCCCAAATGACTATACCCTGACCTTCGTATCTTGAATCAAGGACAAAGCCGTCCATTTGATTTAAGTACGGAAAGGGGTTTTTTTGATTTCCGAGAAAGGTAACGAAATCCGTAAGACCGTTTTCTTTAGTCTGTCTTTCAAGACTCTCCCTGTCGGGACCGTCGCCGATAATGTATAAATGCATGTCCTTTCGGGTGGCGATTACATCTTTGAACTTATTAAGCAGTAAATCAAAGCCCTTTTGATGGCATAGCCTGCCCATGGACGCAAGATTGTACTTTGATGAATCAACAGTAAAGTCAATTCTTTCTTCGCTTTTTCTGAAGATTTCATCGGTGTCAATAAAGTTATTTACCGTGAAAATACGCTCTTTTTCAATGCCTGTTTCTAATGAAAAGGGCTCAATTATACCGTCGGAAACAGCGGCAAAGGCGTCAAAGTATTTGAATTTGCCTTTAAAAAAATGAAAGAGAAGTCTGTATTTCGGCTCCTCGCTCATCTTAATGCGCACATCATTATGTATCCATATAATGCGCTTATTGGCCTTTGCGCACAAAGCTCCTATGGCGCACTCGTTGCTGTAGCTGTTAAAATCGATTGCTATATCGTACTGCTCTTTTATATCATATTTCTTGAATCTCCTGAGAATATCAAAATATACGAGCCTGTTAAAGTAATTAAAGGGCTTTAAATATATAAACCTTATATTCTCAGGGAGCTTCGCGACATCATAAAACTTTTCCTCATTGAACAAATAGACATCAATAAGATAATCCTTACCGCCGAACCTATTAAGAAAGTTTAGCAGTGACTTTTGAATTCCGCCGACCAAAAGGTCTGTTTGGAAAATTGCGATTTTCTTCAAGCTTGTCATTCCTTTTAAATGAGTTCTTAAATAAAGAACATGTATTCCCCGTTAAGTCCGTAATCGTTCGCATGTTTTGCCAGGTCCGCCAAACTGATTTCCTTAAGTATCTCGGCAAGAACAGCGTCAATCCTGTCAAACACCAATTCGGACATTGCGGATTCTATGTCAGGAGCCTTTTCTTTGACCGATTCCTCTGTTTTTTCAAACATTGAAAGCTCCGCAACCGACAAAATGTCATATACACTAATCTCCTCGGCAGGTCTGCTGAGCTGATAGCCGCCCTGCGCGCCCTTTATAGAGTTTACTAGCCCGTCTCTTTTCAAAAGCGAGAACACCTGCTCAAGATATATTTTTGAAACGCCCAAGGCCTCAGAAATCTTGAGAACGGGGAAAATCTCCTCCGAATCCGCCTTTTGAGCCATGAGCGTCATAGCGGCAAGAGCGTATCTGCCCTTTGTTGAGATTCGCAAAACATACACCTCTTTTCCGTTACCGATTTAGCAAGGCGCCTTTATAGTAAACCTTAGTGTCTTTAGTATCGCCTTCGAGCTTATACTTATGTAGCTCGTTGTTTTTCCACTCTATATCGACTTTAATGTTTCCCTTTGCGATAAGACCTTTGACTGAGCCGTCTTTCCACTTGTCGGGAAGAGCGGGCAAAAGGTAGATTTCATTCTCATCGGACTGCATAAGCATTTCCGCAATGCCGCTGACAGCGCCGAAATTGCCGTCTATCTGGAACGGAGGATGGGCGTCAAACATATTGGGATACACCCCACCCCGTACCTTTCCGCTGTAATACGGGTTTTCCACGGGTCTTAAAAGCATATCAATAAGCTTTAGTGCGTGATTTCCGTCCCAAAGGCGTGCCCAGAAATTTATCTTCCACGCAAGGCTCCAGCCCGTACCCTCATCGCCTCTTATTTCAAGGGTTTTCCTTGCTGCCCTTGCAAGCTCTGGGGTATTAAGGGGATTTATATACCTTGCGGGGTGCAGGGCATACAAGTGGGAAACATGTCTGTGATTTTCATCTTTTTCCTTTAACGGCTCATTCCACTCAAGTATAGCACCCTTGTCCTCTATAATCAAGCCGGCGAGTCTGGGAGCGGCCTCCTCAATGCTTGCAACAAATTCATCGTGTTCGTCTAACAGCTTGCTGCTCTTAATAACATTCTCAAAAAGCTCTCTTATAATTATCATGGTCATTGCGGAGGTTTTGGAAACAGAGCAAACCTTTTTATTATAAACAAAGCTGTTTTCGGGAGAGGTGGATGGAGCGAAAATCAGTTTGCCGTCTTTATCCTCAATGAGAACACTGAGATAAAACTCAGCCGCTTTTTTCATTATGGGATAAGCGGTCGACCTTAAAAACTCCAAGTCTTTCGTATATTCATAGTGCTCATAAAGGTGCCTGCACAGCCAGCCTGAGCCCATTGGCCAGAAAGACCATTCAGCGCTGCCGGGCACGGGCTTAGTATGGCGCCAAAGGTCCACATTATGATGCACCACAAATCCGGGAGCGTTATAATATTCCCTTGCGGTACTCTCTCCCGCTTTGGACAGCTCCTTTATCATCTCAATTAGAGGCATATGCAGCTCGGGCAGACGGCATGCAAGAACCGGATAATAGTTCATTTCGGTATTTATATTTACTGTGTAGTTGGAATTCCACGGGGGATCAATTTTATCATTCCAAATTCCCTGCAGATTCAAAGGTTGAGAACCAACTCTTGAACCTGAGATAAGAAGGTATTTTCCGAAATTGAAAAGCAGAGCATAGAGCCCCATGTCTCTCTCGCCCATG
This sequence comes from Clostridiales bacterium DTU053, assembly GCA_001512765.1. Classification (GTDB taxonomy): domain Bacteria; phylum Bacillota; class Clostridia; order Oscillospirales; family Acutalibacteraceae; genus DTU053. The sequence continues at coordinate 14,295 of LFSO01000030.1, read as the reverse complement.
GCAAACAGAGCAAGGCGCTTGTCTGTGGGGATATTCTCTTTATTGTCAGAGCCCAAATCCAGTTCAGTTCTATTGAATAAGGCACTGAAATCGCTGATATGTTCAGCTAAAACAGTATCATAGTCTTTATCGCAAACAGTGTTTATTCTCTTGCGCAAAGGCTCTTTGTATTCTTTACCCTCAAGACAAGGGTGCTTGTCAAAACCGTTAAAACTGCTGTCCGCAGTGAAAATAAGCACAGCGCTGTCTGCGTTTCTGATTTTTAAGGTATCTTGATAAAACTCAACGCTTCCGCCGACAGTTTTAGCCTTTAAACTTCCGCGGAACCGGATTCCCTGCTCGGAAGGCACATCAGAGTAAACAGGGAATTTCTTTTCCTTGTCATTCACTGCGCTGTCTTTCGGGCACTCGCCGTCCAGAATCAGTGTGTCGTCTTCTGCAAAAGACACACTCTTTAAGGGTGATGTAAGCCTTGCGTTAAAGCTCACTGAGCCCTTTTTATCTGCAGAAATCTTTATAAATACTGCGTTTTCTATGTATGAGGCAAAGACAGTACGGCAGTAATTCACTCCGTTTACTTCATATCTTATATCAGCTACAGCCTTTTCCAAATCAAGACTTCTCGAATAAGCGTTTAAGCCTTTGTCGCCGTGCAAAAACTCTAAATTTAGGTCGCCCAGGGGCATATATGCTTGAGAAAACTTATACTGAAAATCCGACTCCAAAAGCTCCTGTGCTTCATTGTACTTACCGTTTAAAACATAATCTCGGGCTTTTATAAATGCGGAATAGGCCTTCTCATTGTAAGCGTCATTCGGATAGCCCGACCACAGCTCGTCAAGGTTTAAAGAGATTCTCTCATCCTTTACTCTCCCGAAAACCATAGCCCCCAGTTTTCCGTTTCCCAAAGGCAGAGCCTCCGTCCACTTATCGGCAGGTCTGTCGTAATATAAAAGCGTGCTGTCCTTGCCCATAAAAACACCTCATTTATGCTTTTATCTGCTCTAAAACCTCATATGGAATCTTCAAATTGCCAAGCCCTTTGCCAATGGCAATATGGGGCTTTGTTCCTGCGTGAAAATCCGTGCCGCCGCAGATTTTGAGATTTAGCTCCTTTGCTAGATTCATATATTTCTAATGCATTTCATCGGTGTAATCGGTATAGTATGCTTCTATTCCGTCAAGACCGTAGTCTTTAAGCTCCTTGATATACGCCTTTAGATTGTCGTCATCTCTTCTCATAAGGTGAAGATGCGCGGCGAAAGAATAGCCGCCCGAATCCCTGATAATCTCAATTGCCTCTTTGGCGGTAATGCCTTGACGGTTACAGAAAGCGGGCTTGCCTGTGGCAAGGTATTCGTCAAAAGCCTCTTTTACGGTTTTGCAGTAACCCTTTTGAACCATAATCTTAGCAAAGTGAATCCTGCCCACAATGCCGCCTGTTGCTAATTCCTGCGCTTCCTCAACGGAAACATCAAAGCCTAGCTTTTTTAAGAGTCTGCTTGTTTCGCGGTTTCGCTCGTTTCTGCTGTCTATTATCCTTTTCATGGCTCTATCAAGAGCGGTGCTTTTGGGGTCTATAAACAAGCCTAAAATATGAGTTTCGGTATCAGACATTACGGACAGCTCAATACCGGGTACGACCTCAAGACCCATTCTTTCGCCTTCTGAAAGAGCTTCGTCAAGACCGTCAATCGTGTCATGGTCGGTTAGAGCAATCGCCGTAAGACCGTTTTCCTTCGCATGGCGCACAAGCTCCGCGGGGCTCATAGTGCCGTCGGATTTATTTGAATGTGTGTGCAAATCAATATACCTTGACATAAAACTTCCTTTTTTTATGCTATTTGATAAGCAGATTTCTTAGAGTATATATTTCGCTCAACTCTTCGCTGATATTATCAATAAACCTTCTATGTTCTGGGCTTACGATAAGGCAGCGCACTGCCCTTCTGACCGCCCTTTCAAAATCCCTTGTTACCAGGTTTTCCTCAGCTGTCAGCGGACAGATTATGCTCCCTCGTATATCAGGTATAAGCCTGATTCTTGTTTTGCCGCTTTCTTCGCTGATAACAGGGAAAAGAGGATACAGCATACATGAAAGGGGTCTTTCATCTCTATCGCAGTGCCCTTTACAAACTATAATTTTGCCGTCAATTATCTCAAAATTCCCGCTGTTTATGTATAAATGCTCTTCATCGGGGAAAAGGAGCATACCCACATCCTCAGAGCCCTTGCAGCAAAGGTTTTCGCACAGCGTGCCGCAGTCAAACGGGAGCGGAGTGGTATTCCTTAATATTTCTTTAGCTTTCAAAATAAGTCTGATATTAGTATTCATATTTCTTCCGTTAAACAGTTTATTAATATGAATATACTTCAAAAGCTCTTTAATATCAAGTAACAGCAAAAAAGAAAAGCCTTAGTTGTTTGATTTTTGCATATTTATATGCTATAATTTTTGTATTAAATTTACAATTCATACATTTGTTTGTATAAATATAAGCTGTCAGGTGAAAAAGATGAAATTTATTTCGGATATTATAAAATCCAAAGACATTACCGTTTCATTTGAAATATTTCCGCCAAAGCTCGACGCTCCTTTGGGGCCTGTGATGGACACGGCAAAGGAGCTTTCTAAATATAATCCCGACTTTATCAGCGTTACATACGGCGCGGGAGGCGGCACCTCCGCAAACACGGTTAAGATAGCCTCCTTTGTGGAAAATGAGCTTAATACCACCGCTCTGTCGCATCTGACATGCGTTTCCTCAACCAAAGAAGAAATAGCAAAGGTGATTGAGGAACTGAAGGCAAATCAGATTTATAATGTTCTTGCCCTCAGAGGCGATTTGCCCTCGGATGGAAACTTCCCGAACCCCGGTCATTATAAATACGCCTATCAGCTTGTAGAGGAGCTTAAAAAGTCCGGCGATTTCTGCATAGGCGCCGCATGCTACCCCGAGGGTCACCCCGAAAGCCATTCAAAAAGTGAGGACATTGAAAATCTAAAGCGCAAGGTTGAGTGCGGCTGCGACTTTCTTATAACCCAACTTTTCTTTGACAACAGCGTACTTTACGGCTTTTTATATAACCTTCTTTCAAAGGGAATCGAAATACCTGTAATGGCAGGCATAATGCCCGTTACAAACGCAAAGCAGATTAAGAGGATGACAAAGCTGTCTGGCGCGTCTCTGAACTCAGAGCTTAATATCCTAATTGACAAATTCGGCGACAAGCCCGAGGCTATGAAGCAGGCCGGAATCGCCTACGCAGTAAATCAGATAATCGACCTTATTGCAAACGGAGTAAAGGGCATTCACATTTACACAATGAACAAGCCCGATATTGCCGAGGAAATAATGAGAAGCATTTCGAGCATAATCAAGGGTTAAAAATAGGAGAAGATTATGACTTTATTTGAAAAGCTTAACAAGGATGTAATATTTTTTGACGGTGGTCTGGGTTCTCTCCTTATAGCAAAGGGCGTTACCACCGACGAACCGCCCGAGTTTTTGAATATTACCGCGCCTGAAGCGTTAATCGACATTCATTTGAGCTATCTGAACGCCGGCTCCGACATTATTACAACCAATACCTTCGGAGCAAATGCGATTAAGCTGCATTCGGACATGTATACTCTGAGTGAAGTAATTACAGCCGCCATAAAAAACGCGAAAAGCGCTGTAGAGAAAAGCGGCAAAAACGCGCTCGTTGCTTTCGGAATGGGACCTACTGGCAAGCTGTTGGAGCCCATGGGAGAGCTGAAATTCGATGACGCAGTTGCCGCTTATACAGAGGCTGCCTCTATCGCCGAAAAAGCAGGGGCGGATTTAATTATAATTGAGACCATGACAGATACCTATGAGATGAAGGCTGCGGTCTTGGGCGCAAAGGAAGCTTCCGACCTTCCCATTATAGCTACCTTCTCCTTTGATAAAGACGGCAGACTGCTCACAGGCGGCAACATTAAGGCGGGCATTACACTCCTTGAAGGCTTAAAGGTTGACGCCCTCGGCATTAACTGCGGCTTTGGTCCCGATGTGGTCAAAAGGCTTTTGCCCGAGTTTACCGAATTTGCGACTACTCCGATAATTGTTCAGCCCAACGCAGGTTTGCCTGTTACAGAAGGAGGCAAAACAAGATATAACATAAGCCCCGTGGAGTTCGCTGAGTTTCAGGCTGAGTTTTTAAAGGAAGGCGTAAGAATCCTCGGCGGATGCTGCGGCACCACGCCCGAGCATATTAAGGCTCTTGTAAAGGCTTGCGAGGGAATAGAGCCTAAAAAGCTCAGCAACAGACACAGAACAGTGGTCTCTTCATACGCAAAGGCTCAGGAGATTGACGACATACCGCTTATAATCGGCGAGAGAATAAATCCCACTGGCAAAAAACTTTTAAAGCAGGCTTTAAAAGAAAAGAATCTTGATTATATAGTCTCAGAGGGCATTTCTCAGAAAGAAAACGGCGCCCATATACTCGATGTGAATGTGGGTATGCCGGGCATTGATGAGGAAGAAATGATGCTGCTTGCCATAAAGGCACTGCAAAGCTCAAATCCCCTTCCCCTGCAGATTGACACCTCAAACCCCGCCGTAATGGAAAAGGTAATGAGGTACTATAACGGCAAGCCACTCGTTAACTCCGTAAACGGCTCTGAGCAATCAATGCACAGCATTTTCCCCCTTGTGGTCAAATACGGCGGAGTTGTTATCGCTCTCACCCTTGACGACAACGGAATTCCCGAAACCGCAGAGGGTCGCCTTGAAATTGCAAAAAGGATAGCCGAAAACGCAAAAAGCTACGGCATACCTTTGAGCGATATTATATTTGACCCCCTTGCTATGGCGGTAAGCTCCGACAAAAACGCCGCCCGCACAACTTTAAAGGCAATGGAGCTTATAAAGAAGGAACTTGGCGCAAAGGTTTCTTTGGGGGTTTCAAATATTTCATTCGGTCTTCCGAGCAGAGAAGTTATAACTTCCGCTTTCTTTGCCGCCGCTTTAAGTCATGGTCTCGACCTTGCAATCGTCAACCCCTCAAGCGTGGTCATGATGGATACTTACTACTCCTACCTTGCTTTGGCGGGGCTTGATGAGCATTGCGAAAAATATATTGAAAGGCTCAGCTCCAGAAAGGTCGAGTACATAAACCAAAGCAGCCCCATACAAAACACAGTGATTGCGGATGATAATGAATCAAAAAATCCTCTCTTTAAGGCTATTGTAAACGGAGAGGCAAATTCTGCTTATCAGCAGACAAAAGAGCTGCTTAAAAATGCTTCATCAGAGTATATTGTTGAAAATATCCTTGTAAAAGCTCTGGACTATGTGGGCAAGGCGTTTGAGACAAAGAGTATCTTCCTGCCCCAGCTTATGAAGTCCGCGGAGTCTGCCAAATCAGCGTTCAACGCAATAAAAGATGGCTTGTCCGGCGGCGCAGGAGAAAACTCAAAGGGCGATGTCCTGCTTGCGACGGTTAAAGGCGATATTCACGACATCGGAAAGAACATCTTAAAGGTCATGCTCGAAAACTACGGTTTTAATGTCATTGACCTTGGTAAAGATGTAAGCCCCGAGAGAATTTTGGAGGAAATCCTGCAGCAAAACATAAAGCTGGTGGGACTCAGCGCTCTAATGACTACAACGGTTGAAAGCATGGCAAGTACGATTAAGCTGATTAAGGAAAAAGCACCCGATTGCAGAATTATGGTCGGCGGAGCTGTTTTGACAGCGGAATACGCAAAGGAAATCGGCGCGGACTTTTACGGCAGGGACGCAATGTCAGGCGTAATATACGCTCAGAGAGTTTTCGGCGAAAAGTGATAATATTTTGTCAAAAATAGCCTATTAGTGTTTTTTGTGATACAATAGGCTCAAAGCTATTGGAGGAAGCAGATTGTTCGGGTATGTGCGCATAAACAAGGCTGAACTGAAATTCAAAGATTATGAGGCCTACAGGGCGGTTTACTGCTCTCTTTGCAGGGAGCTTGGAAAACGCTACTCAGTTTTCGCAAGAGCCTTTTTAAACTACGATTTAGCCTTTTTAGCGTTGTTCAGCCTCTCTGTTTCCGACTCTGCTCTTAACTTCAAAAAAGGCAGATGCCCCTTCAATCCCCTTAAAAAGTGCAATTTCAGCGCTGTTTCCTCCGCAGAGATTTCAGACGCGGCCGATGCGACCGTCATAATGTCATACTATAAATTAAAGGACAATTTAGCGGACAAGGGATTTAAGAAAAAAGCGGCAGCGTTAATAATGCTGCCATTTGCTTTGCTTTCGGTGAGAAGAGCAAGGAAGCTAAATCCCGAAATCTTTGAGATAATTGAAACTGCGGTAAAAAATCAAAAGGAAATTGAAAAGTCTAACGCAAAAGATGAGAGCCGCAGCATTATAGACTTGTCCGCCGATTCATCGGCAAAAGCAATCTCACAACTTATTGCCCGACGCATTGAAGATGATTCGCAGAAGAATGCGGCGTCACGCTTTGGATATAACATAGGCAGATGGGTATATCTCATTGACGCCCTTGACGATTTAAAGGACGATATTAAAAGAGGGAACTTTAACCCTTACTGCGTATGCGGCAATTTCAATATGCCCGATTTGGAAAAGATAAGAGACAAGGCTAAAAGCGATTTGATTCAAACAGCAAATCAGGCAATACTCGCTTATAAGCAGATTGAAAAAAAGCGCTTTTCGGCGGTGCTGGACAATATAGTTTACGACGGTCTGTTTTCTGAAATCTCAAGAGTATATCACGGGAGGAAAATCAATGAAGAGAAACCCCTATGAAGTGCTCGGCATACCCGAATCCGCTAGCAGCGAAGAGCTTAAAAACGCGTACAAATACCTTGCGAGAAAGTTCGAGGAAGATAAGTACGCAGACCCACCGCTATGCGATATCGCAAAGCAAAAGCTGGAAGAATTAAACTGGGCTTATGATGAAATCATAAGACTGCGAAGCTCCAATTCCTCATACTACGCTAGCGGCAATCAGTATCAAAGCTACGGTTCAAATAATCAATATACCGACATATATAGGCTGCTTGACGAAGGCAAGTATTACGAAGCCGAAAGCCGCCTTGACGCAATTCCGGAGTATTTAAGGGACGCCGAGTGGTATTATCTCAGGGGCAAAACCTATTATTTCCTCGGCTGGTATGACTCTGCGGAGAACGCGTACAAAACCGCCCACAAAAAGGACAAAAGCAATCCTAAATATAAAGAGGCATATGAGAACATGAGAGGCTCAAGGGATATTCCCTACAAGGAATCAGACTCCTCCTCATGCGACGCGGGCGATTTATGCTGCTCTCTTTTGTGCGCCGACTGCTGCTGCGAATGCATGGGCGGCGACCTAATACCCTGCTGCTAAATATTCTCGGAGGCAAATTAAATGAAGCAAAACTCAAAAATCGCGCTGGGGGGTATTATCTCTGCCCTTTCCCTTGCACTAATGCTGATGACCTCCATACTCCCCTTTTTAACCTATGCCCTGCCCATTGTGTCGGGCGCGCTTTTAATGCTTATTGTCATAGAAATAGGCAAAAAGTGGGCAGTGTATGTTTATATTACGGTCAGCATAATTTCGCTGTTTGTGCTCTCCGACAAAGAGGCGGCGGTTGTGTACTTAATGTTCTTCGGAATTTATCCAATACTGAAAGCGATTATAGAAAAGAGATTCCACGCGGCTTTCGAGTATTTTCTTAAATTTCTGATATTTAATTCTTCAATGATTCTCTCTTATGCTATAATAGTATATATTTTTAAACTTCCTGTCGAAACTATGACTAAGACTTATTTGATATTTGTCCTTTTAGAGCTTAATGTCCTTTTCTTTATGTACGACCTTATGCTTACAAAACTGATAACGGCATATCTTAAAAAGTGGAGAAAGAGCTTTTTGAAGCTATTTAAATAATCGGTACATTTTGTATTGAAAGAGTGTGCTTTATGCAAAGTAAACGACAGTTAAAAAAGACAATTTATGATGTTTTAATAGTCGGCAGCGGCGTCGCAGGAATGTACGGTGCTTTGCATTTTGATGACGACACTGATGTATTACTTCTTTCAAAATACGGAAAAACGGTCTCCAACAGCAATCTCGCCCAAGGCGGGGTTGCAGCTGTTTTATCCTTTAAGGATGACAGCTTTGAGCAGCACATTGAGGACACAATGATTGCGGGTCTTAGGTGCAATGACATTGAGGCCGTTGACATACTTGTAAGAGAGGGTCCCAATGATGTAAGACGGCTCATTGAGTGGGGCGTAAACTTTGATAAAAATGAAAACGGCGAGCTTGACCTTACCTTGGAGGGCGGTCATTCCAGAAGGCGAATTCTCCACTATAAGGACAGCACGGGCGCTGAAATAGTAAGGGGTCTATTGAAAAAGGTCGAAGAAAAGGAAAACATTGAGCTTGCCGAAAACGCTTATCTCTGCGATTTGACTAAGGTAAAAAGCGGCTTTCGTGCCGATATTCTTATAAACGGCTCATATGAGAGCATTTTCTGCAGCTACTGTATTCTCTGCACCGGCGGAATAGGCAGGGTCTATCAGTACACCACGAACCCCAAAACCGCAACCGGCGACGGCATCAGAATTGCCTATGAGCTGGGTGCCAGAATAAAGAATTTAAGCTACATTCAGTTCCACCCCACCGCCTTTAACTCAGACGACGGCGAAAGGTTTCTCATCAGCGAGTCGGTCAGGGGAGAGGGCGCATATCTTTTAAACTGCAATCTTGAGCGCTTTATGCACAGGTATGACGACAGGCTGGAGCTTGCACCGAGAGATGTGGTTTCAAAGTCCATTATTCTTGAAAGCAGAAGGACAGGCAGCAACGAGTTCTATCTTGATATTAGGCATAAATCTAAGGAATACTTGATGGAGCGTTTCCCCGCCATCTATGCGGGCTGCTTGAAATATGGGGTTGACATATCAAAGGATTTGATTCCCGTATTCCCATGCCAGCATTACCTAATGGGCGGAATTGAGGTTGACCTCGATTCTAAGACAACCGTTCCCCGCCTTTATGCCGCTGGCGAATGCGCAAACACAGGAGTCCACGGCAAAAACAGGCTTGCGAGCAACTCCCTTTTGGAGGCACTGGTTTTCTCCCGCAGAGCCGCGCAGGATATAAAGCGGTATATGGCGAACGGCACTCCGAAGGTTACAGAGCATTCCTTCAATGTCGACTACACCGGCGCACCACTGCCTCCCGGCACTGCGGATGAAATACGGTCAATAATGCAAAGGTCTTATTTCGTGCTCCCCAATCCCGACAAAATCAGAACGGGACTCCAGCAGGCGGAGAATATTCTCAAACGGCTTAAAAGCGCCAAATTCGCAAAAACCATAGATTATCTTGAGGCGCTCAGCCTTGCCACCGTGGCAACCATAATTCTTAGCGAGGTTGAAAACTTATGATTCTTTCTCAGCACTATATAGACAACCTGATTTACAAAGCCTTAGATGAAGACATAAACTATATTGATATATCAAGCGCCTATATTTTCACCGATGATATGAAGTCAACCGCCTATTTTGTTTCAAAGGCGGACGGTGTTCTTGCGGGCATTGATGTAGCTCTCAGGGTATTTGAGCTGCTTGACAAGGATGTTGTCATTAATAAAATCTGCAAAGACGGCGATAAAATAACAAAGGGAACCGAAATAGCGACTATTGAAGGCAAAACCGCCATGCTGCTTAAAGGCGAGAGAACCGCCCTTAATATCCTTCAGCACATGTCGGGCATAGCTACGGCAGTTTCAAAGGCTGTCGAGGCTGTTTCTCACACCAATGCCACAATTGCAGACACAAGGAAAACCCTGCCGGGGCTCAGGCCCCTTCAAAAATATGCCGTTACCTGCGGCGGCGGCAAGAACCATAGGTACAATTTGTCCGACGCAGTTATGCTTAAAGACAATCACATTGACGCGGGCGGCGGAATTTCAAAAACAGTAAAGACCGTAAGACAGCATATAGGCCATACCGTTACAATCGAGGTCGAAACCCGCAATCTTGCAGAGGTAAAAGAAGCCCTTGACGCGGGTGCGGATATTATTATGCTCGACAATATGACCGTCGATGAAATGAAAGAAGCCGTAAAACTTATAGGCGACAGAGCAAAAACCGAAGCATCGGGAAATATCACCCTTGACAATATAAAAGAAGTTGCCGAAACGGGAGTTGACATAATCTCCATGGGAGCCATTACTCATTCGGTCAAAGCATTCGATATTTCCATGAAGATTAGAAACTGATAATAAAAATACCGAAAGGCGTTAGCAATGTCTGTAAAAACACTCACGAAAAGGTTCTATGACCCCCACTATCTTATTAAAGGTCAGTGGAAAGGCAACCGAATAAGCGCAAAAGAGGCTTATACAAGGCTTTACAGAATAGCCTGGGCCTCTACTCTGGAAACACTGCTTATAAGCATGATTTCCTTTATAGATACCGTAATGGTCAGCACTTTGGGACACGAAGCGGTTGCCGCCGTTGGTCTAACTACTCAGCCGAGGAATATCTTCTTTGCTGTTTTCTCCGCGCTGAATGTGGGCGTCACTGCTGTAGTCAGCAGGCGCAGGGGCGAGGAAAACAGAGAAGCCGCGAACAAAACCATGTCGCAGGCGGTTTTCCTGAGTTCGATTTTGGGTGTCATTCTTTTTGTGGTTTCTTATTATCTCAGCGAGGATTTTCTTCTTTTCATGGGCGCGCAGGATGATACAATTCACCTTGCGGTGCCCTATTTCAGAATCATAATGCTCGGCACCGTTTTCACATCCGTTGGCCTTATGATAAACGCGGCGCACAGAGGCTGCGGGAACACCAAAATTTCAATGGTGACCAACCTTACCGCAAATTTGGTTAATATAGTATTCAACTACCTTCTTATTAACGGCGTTTGGTTTTTCCCAAAACTCGGCGTTACGGGAGCGGCAATTGCGACGCTGATAGGCAATATCCTGTCATTCATTATGTCGGTTTACTCGGTAACGGTAAGACCCGGTTATCTTCATTTGCAGCTTAGCCATATATTTAAGCTTTCTAAGGATATACTCTCCCCTATCACAAAGGTTTCAAGCGGCGCAGCGGTCGAGCAGCTTTTTGTCAGAATCGGCTTTTTTGTTTACGCAAAACTGGTCGCCACCCTCGGCACTGAGAGCATGGCAACACACCAGATTTGCATGAGCATAATAAACCTTTCGTTCAGCCTCGGAGACGGACTCGGAATTGCCGCATCCTCCCTTGTTGGCAGGACCCTCGGCCAAAAGCGCAGCGACATTTCGCTGGTTTACGGCAAAGCGACTCAAAGGGTCGGCTTTGTTTTGGGCATGGTGCTTTCTTTGATTTTTATTTTCGGAAGATACGGCATTATGTCGCTTTTTTCCGATTCCGAATCGATAATATCGCTCGGCGCGCAAATAATGATTATTGTCTCCTTTATTGCTCCCGCGCAGATTTCGCAGGTTATCTTTACGGGCAGCCTTAAAGGCGCCGGAGATACAAGGTTTATTGCGGTATCTTCCCTTGTCAGCATCGCAATAATAAGACCGCTAATTACCTATATCCTTTGCTACATTGTTGGAATGGGTCTTATCGGAGCATGGCTCAGTCTTGCCATAGACCAGCTCATTCGCCTTACCGCTGTGGGTCTTCGCTTCTCAAGCGGCAAATGGAAATCAATTAAGCTGTAAATGTATTTCCCTTTCCATTTAGGTATTGACAAAAACGCTCAAACTATCTAATATTGCTTTGTAGTATTAAATGGTGAAAGTTAGGAGTCGATAATATGATTTATGAAAAGGTTGTTTCAATCATTTGCGATCAGTTAGGTCTTGACGAAGAAGAGATCACCCTCGACTCAGTATTAATGGATATCGTTGACGACAGCATCGACCTCGTTGAGCTTGTAAAGGCTTTTGAAGATGAGTTCAATATCGTGGTTCCCGACGAAGAATTTGAAAACTTCACCACCGTTGCGGATGTCGTCAAATATTTAGAGGAAAACTAACCGAATCCCAATCAGGCGTTTAAAAACGCCTTTTATTTTGCCTTGCGGCTTGGGATTTTTTATTATATAATTTAGTTTATTAGTGCTATAATGTTATTGCTTATGTAATTCAGAGGAGGCTATCTGATGGCAGACAACAAGAAAATGGTCGAGAGTATCACTCCCATGGATACCGACTTTGCCAAATGGTACACGGATATTGTTAAAAAGGCAGAGCTTATCGAATACTCAAGCGTTAAGGGCTGCATGATTATAAGGCCATACGGCTATGCTATATGGGAGCTTATTCAAAAGGACCTTGACAGACGCTTTAAGGAAACGGGACATGAAAATGTCTACATGCCTATGTTTATTCCCGAAAGCCTTTTGCAGAAGGAAAAGGACCATGTTGAAGGCTTTGCTCCCGAGGTCGCATGGGTAACCCACGGCGGACAGGAGGAGCTTGCTGAAAGACTTTGCGTAAGACCCACCTCCGAAACTCTTTTCTGCGAGCATTATGCAAATATAATTCAATCTTACAGAGATTTGCCGAAACTCTACAATCAGTGGTGCAGCGTTGTTCGCTGGGAAAAGACAACAAGGCCCTTCCTGCGCTCAAGAGAGTTTTTATGGCAGGAAGGACACACCGCCCACGCAACTCCCGAAGAGGCTATTGCCGAAACCGAGAGGATGCTGAATGTTTACGCCGATTTCTGCAAGGAAACCCTATGCATGCCTGTTGTTAAGGGAAGAAAGACCGACAGCGACAAGTTCGCGGGCGCTGAGATGACCTATGCGATCGAGGCTCTTATGCACGACGGAAAGGCACTTCAGGCAGGCACATCCCATTACTTTGGCGACGGCTTTGCAAGGGCATTCGGCATTACATTTGCAGACAAGGACAATAAACTCTCTTATGTATATCAGACTTCATGGGGCGTTACAACAAGGCTTATCGGCGGCATAATCATGACTCACGGCGATGACAACGGTCTTGTCCTCCCGCCCGCAGTCGCCCCGATTCAGGTTATCATTGTTCCTATTGCTCAGCACAAGCCCGGCGTACTCGAAAAAGCAAACGAAATCGCCGAACAGCTTAAGAAGAAATTCAGAGTAAAGCTTGACGACTCTGACAACACCCCCGGCTGGAAGTTTGCTGAGTATGAGATGAAGGGTGTACCGCTCAGACTTGAAATCGGTCCGAAGGACATAGAAAACAATCAGTGCGTACTTGTAAGGCGCGACAACAGAGAAAAATACTTTGTACCCTTCGATAACCTTGAAAGCCAAATTGAAGAAATCCTCAAGGTATATGCCGAAAACATTTACAATAAGGCATATGAGAACATGCAGAAACGCACCTATGACTGCAAGTCGATTGACGAGATTAAGCAGGTTCTCGCCGAAAAGGGCGAAGGCTTTATTAAGGCAATGTGGTGCGGCGATGAGGCTTGCGAGGACTCCGTTAAGGAGCAGACAGGCGTCGCTTCAAGATGCATACCCTTCGAGCAGGAGCGAATCTCCGACAAATGCGTATGCTGCGGCAAAGAGGCAAAGCACCTTCTCTATTGGGGTATTGCTTATTAAACCAAAGAATTTAAGGGCAGGCAAAAAGCCTGCCCTTTTTTGAAGGGAAAGACCGCCTTAATAAAAGGCGGTCTTTCTAAAAAGGAGGACAAAAAGGAGCATTAGGTTCCCAACAAAAGGCTTAGTTTAATATAGGCTGGTATACAGCGGTATAAACTTCATAAGCCGATGCGCTTGTCGGGACATTTGTGCTTACGCTTGTCTTGGCGGACGAATTAATATTAATAGTACAATCGGGGCTGTATATTACCTTGCCAGCAATTTCTCCGCCCGAGGCTACATTCAGTACTGCTCCGTCGGAAAGCTGCAGATAAGCGTCCGCTCTGCCTGAAGGATACCTTCCAACATTGGTAAATTTGGAATCACTGGTATAGAAACCGCTGTCGGCAAATAATAGTCCGCCTGTGCTCTGGACATTGATGACAGCGCCGTTTCCCGCATACATCTGGAATCCGGGCAGGAACTCAAATTTCCTTAAAAGGTTGTACTCGCCGTCATAGAACTCATATCGGGCATCACCGTCAACGGTGAAGTATCCGCATCGGTCGCTGAGCAGGGTTTGATTAAAGCCGCCGATATTCAGCATAAGAGATGATGCGCAGAAAGACATACCGCCGAAGAACTTATATACATCACGATATCCGCCCGGCGTAATTGTGGTATTGAATTTGGTATTCAGGCTGTCGTCCCACTCAACTGTTCTGATGCAGTAAGCA
>LFSO01000025.1 GCA_001512765.1 Clostridiales bacterium DTU053 | reverse complement strand
AAGAGGAGTTTTATCCTGATAGAAAACACCTACTTCAGACAGGCAATTGTCATAGGTTTCAGTTAATTTTTGCGCCCAGCCCATGTTAGCCCTCCTTTGCCAATTCTTCCAAAATTGTTTCGTAACCCGAAAAGTTCGCTCCGGGGATAAATTTTTTGGGCGAGTATTTTTTTACAACCCTTTTTACCGGGCAATCCTCAGGGCGGCAAAACTCAATAATCCCTTTCTTCATTTTGGGATGCCAAAAACGAACTATAAACTCTTTGTTCTCATTCTCATCGGGATATGTTATGCCGTGGTACATAAGCCCAAAAGACAGTTCTGACAGATCATCGTAAAAGCCGTCACCTTCTCCGAACACGCAGGGCTCAACATAGGCCTGACATTCCCTTGTGCCTAAAAACACATCTCGTCTTCCGCCCTTTTCTATCATTCGCTTAGCTATAAAATAGTGCTTGTCCTCGTTCCAATCTGCCCTTAAATCAGGGCGGTTTTCATTCCATTCAAAATGAGCCTCGACTTGGTATTCGACATCGGTTAAATAGGAGTAAATTGACAAATAGTTGCCGCCTCCGTATTTAATCGGACGAATACCTTTTGACTGGGTTTTGATTTGATTCATAATCCTGACCCTGTCTATCACCCAAATGAAACTCGGTTTCCAATAACAGCTTTCAAGAATGCCTTTTAATGCCTGATAAGTGGGAACCTGATATGTGCTTTTTTCACCTCCCACCCTAGTAATCGGGTCGCTGAACAAAGCCATTCTCCCCGACACCTTCAGGGACACTTTGTTTGCCTTTTGCATAAGCAACCAACCTTTCTCAATGTGTATATATTTCCATTTCAGCCTTTTCAATATTCAAACCGAACTCGCTATCGTAATAAATGTCATCCACAAGATAGGCCCCGATGTTTTCCAGCGGTATCAGCCCGTTTCTTTCGAGCAGTTTTTCTTTTTCATATGGGAATATATTTATGCTGTACTGCTGCAATTCTCTAAGTATCGACAGTTTTTCTTTCAGGTTTTCTGTTTTCCTGAATTCCTCAATAAGATTTTTGCATTTGCCATAGGGGACAAGAACGCCAATGCCTTCACTGTCGATTGACCTAAAATTTCTGCCTGCAGAGTCGAATGACTGTCTCAAAATATACTTTTTACTGTTTTCTAAAGGCATGACAGATGTACCGGTGTTGTTATTGGACAATAAATCGAAAAGGTCTGTGTCTTTGTAAAAATGCGTTTTGGTCTTGCTTAGCGGATAGCACATTTCATTGTGAGTTTCGCGCTGTGTATAGTAA
>LFSO01000051.1:48874-56666 GCA_001512765.1 Clostridiales bacterium DTU053 | reverse complement strand
GCGGTGAGCCGGCTTATAGCCTCTTCGTTAATCCGAAGCGTTTTCCGCGTTAAGGAATTTGAGTGGCGCTTTGCGCAATTTGGGTGGTACCGCGGCTTTAAGTCGTCCCAATTTGTAAAAGGCGCTTATTTTTTGATTTTATATAACTTTGGAGGAAATTTTTAATGCAGTGGACCGGACTTAACGAAATCAGAGAAAAATATCTGAGCTTTTTTGAAAGCAAGGGACATTTAAGGCTTCCCAGCTTTTCATTGGTTCCCGAAGGTGATAAGAGCCTGCTGCTAATCAATGCGGGCATGGCTCCTATGAAAAAATACTTTACGGGCGAAGTTACCCCTCCCAGCAAGAGGGTTACCACCTGCCAGAAATGCATAAGGACTCCCGATATTGAGCGCGTAGGTAAAACCGCAAGGCACGGTACCTTCTTTGAAATGCTCGGCAACTTCTCTTTCGGCGATTATTTCAAAAGAGAGGCTATCTCCTGGGCATGGGAGTTCTGCACAAAGGTTCTTGAAATTCCTGTGGACAGGCTTTACGCCACGGTTTATCTCGAAGATGACGAGGCTTATGATATCTGGACAAAAGAAATCGGCATCGACGAAACTCATATAAAGAGAATGGGCAAGGAGGACAACTTCTGGGAGCTGGATTCAGGTCCCTGCGGACCCTGCTCCGAGATTTACTTCGACATGGGCGAGGAGTTCGGCTGCGGTTCTCCCGACTGCGGCGTTGGCTGCGACTGCGACCGCTATGTTGAATTCTGGAACCTTGTCTTTACCCAGTTTGAAAAGGACAGCGAAGGCAACTATACGCCCCTTGCTCATCCGAATATTGATACGGGCATGGGTCTTGAAAGAATTGCCTGCATTATTCAGGGCGCTCCGAATCTCTTTGAGGTCGACACCGTTAAGGGCATAATGGAGCACATAAGCAGTATTGCTGGCGTCAAATACCATGAGGACCCGAAAATGGATGTTTCATTAAGAGTTATAACCGACCATATCCGCAGCACGGTTATGATGGTCGGCGATGGCATTATGCCCTCAAACGAAGGCAGAGGCTATGTTTTGAGACGCCTTTTAAGAAGAGCCGCAAGGCACGGCAGGCTTCTTGGCATTGAAAAACCTTTCCTTGCCGAAGTCGCTGAAAGCGTAATCAAGTTCAGCTCCGGCGCATATCCGGATTTAGCCGAAAAGCACGATTTCATCATTAATATAATCACCCATGAAGAGGAAAACTTCTTAAAGACAATAGACGCCGGCATGAAACTGCTCTTTGAAATGCTAGAGGGCAAGGACAGCCTCAGCGGCGACGACGCCTTTAAGCTCTCCGACACTTTCGGTTTCCCGATTGACCTAACTGAAGAAATCGTTAACGAGCAGGGCAAGACCCTTGACAAAGCTAGGTTTGAGGAGCTTATGCAGCTTCACAGGCAGAAGGCAAGGGAGGCAAGAAAGTTCAGCGGAGCCGACGCTTGGAAGGATTCCGCAGCCGCATTAAAGGACTATCCCGAAACCGAGTTTGTGGGATACGACACCGATTCGGCAGATACCAAAATTATTGCCCTTCTCTCTAACGGCGAGATAGTGGAGACAATCGAGAAAGACTCAGAAGAAACCGCAATCGTTCTTGAGAAAACTCCCTTCTACGCATTGGGCGGCGGTCAGTGCGGCGATATTGGAAAAATCACAGGCGACGGCTTTGAGTTCACCGTTACCGATACAATTAAGACCGCAAAGAATGTTTATATCCATAAGGGATATATTTCTGAGGGTGTTTCTGTTTCCACTGGCGCAAAAGTCAGTGCAAGCGTCTGCAAAAAGTCCAGAGAGGAGGTTAAGAAAAATCACACTTCTGCCCATCTCCTTCACGCCGCGCTTAAAAAAGTTTTGGGTCAGCATGTCGAGCAGGCTGGTCAGAGTGTAACTCCCGAGCTTATGCGCTTTGACTTTACCCATTTTTCCGCTTTGACCTCCGAAGAAATAAACAAAGTTGAGGAAATGGTAAACCAAGCAATAATGTCAGCTCAGGATGTCAAAACCGAGCTTATGGGACTTGATGAGGCAAAGGCAAAGGGCGCTGTCGCTCTCTTTGGCGAAAAATACTCCGATGTTGTAAGAGTCGTATCGGCAGGCGATTTCTCATCCGAGCTCTGCGGCGGAACCCATGTTTCCAACACGGGCGAAATCGGTATGTTTAAGATAATTTCCGAAACCTCCGTAGCCGCAGGCGTTCGCAGAATCGAAGCTCTTACGGGACTTAACCTGCTTGAATACATTAGAAAGAATACCGCAGTGCTTTACGAAACCGCCGAGATTTTAAAGTGCGGCGATGTTTATGAGATAACCGAAAAGGCCGCTCAGCTCAATAAGGAGCTTAAACAAAAGGATAAGGAGATTGCAGCATTAAAGGCTGAGATTGCTGCCGCGAAATTAAGCTCAGAGCTTAAAGTCCGCGCTGAAATCGACGGTATTAAGCTCATAACCGCTAATATCGGCGAGGCAGCCGCAGACGAAGCAAGAGCCGCCGCTGACAGAATCAAGGAAAGCGGTGACGATGTGGTCGCTGTAATCGCGGCAACTCAGTCCGAAAAAGGTACCTGCACCTTCTGCGCAGTTTGCGGAAGCGCAGCCATTAAGGCAGGAGCACATGCGGGCAACCTTGTAAAAGCTGTCGCGGCTGTGGCAGGCGGCAGGGGAGGCGGAAAGCCCGAAAGCGCCATGGCAGGCGGCAAGGATATTTCAAAAGTTGATGAGGCTTTGGATTCTGCGGAAGAAGCTCTCAAGGCTATGCTTAATAAATAAATGACAGGAGGTTTGAGCGTGGACTGCATTTTTTGCAAAATAATTGCAGGGGAAATCCCTTCAAAAAAGGTCTATGAAGACGAACATGTCCTTGCGTTTGAGGACATATCCCCCAGAGCGCCTGTCCATATTCTTTTAATCCCCAAGGAGCATATCGTTTCTGCTGCCGAAATAAACGGGGAAAACAGCGCATATGTTGCCAAGATTTTTGAGGTAATCCCCAAAATTGCCGAACAGATGGGAGTTAAAGAGAGCGGCTTTAGAGTCGTAACCAACTGCGGCGCCTCTGCCGGTCAGTCTGTAATGCATCTGCACTTCCATTTGCTTGGCGGCCGTTCCTTTTCCTGGCCTCCGGGCTAATAAAAATAAGCTGTGCCGGTAAATAAGCCGGCACAGCATTAATATTCTCAGAGAGGACTTAGTATGGAAAAATACAAAATGACTATAGCAGGGCTTGAAAGAGAGCTGCCTATCTGCAGAATAAACGATAATCTTTCAATCGCGGCTTTTATAATGTTCAATGATGTGGAGCTGACTATTGCTGCCGCAAAAGAGCTTTTGGCAAAGTGCCCCGAGTTTGATATTATCCTCACTCCCGAAGCTAAGAGCATACCCCTTGCTTATGAGATGGCAAGGCAGTCGGGTAAGCCCTATCTTGTCGCAAGAAAGGGCAAAAAGCTCTATATGCACGACCCCGTAAGAGTCGAGGTTAAATCCATAACCACTGAAAACAATCAGCAGCTTTGGATTGATCAAAGTGACGGAGAGTTAATGCGTGGCAAAAAGGTTCTGATTGTGGACGATGTTATAAGCACAGGCAATTCATTAAATGCGGTAATCGAACTTGCAAAGCGTTTCGGCGCCGAAATTGCCGCATGCGCCGCAGTGCTTGCCGAAGGCGAGGCAGCCGAGAGGCAGGACATTATTTTCCTTGAGCCGCTGCCGTTATTCGATTGAATCAGAGTTTAACTTTTTATTGCAATTATTTTTGAAAACCTTTACCTTTAAAAGCAAACTGCGAAAGGGGAGAACAGGATAAACAGGCCCTTTGCGCTGATAGGTTTTTCATTTTTTACAGCGAGCTTTATCGGTTGCTTTATGACCTTTAAGCAATCGGTAATGCTTCTTTTTGTTTCTTTGCTGTTTTCTTTAGCCTTCACATTGCTGTGCTTTAAAAATGAAAGACTCAGAACTCTTGCCGCTGTGTTTTTATGCTTTTCCTCTGCCATTCTTCTGACTGTTTCCGTTGCCGAGCTTAAATACAACAAGGCTCTGGAATCAGTCGGGAGCAATAAAGAAATTGTCGGCAGAGTGGTAAATTACGAGCAAAGCGGCGGCAGGAATTATTATATTATAAAGACCGAGCTGATAGACAATGAAGAAAAGAGAGTTAATCTAAGGCTTTACAGCAGAACGCCCATATATGCCGAAGTCAACGATATGGTGAAATTCAAGGCGGATTCGGTTTACAAACTCGGCGGAAGCGACACAGCGAAAAGGTCCTATAAAGCTGATTCCCTTTTCCTCGGCGCCTATACATATGGAGAAATCACTGTAAAGCCCGCAAAAACTAAGACGCTTTTCACTTCAATTTCGAAAGCAAGGGAATACATAAAAGACATCATAAAAACTAATTTTCCCGAGGAAACCGAAGGCTTGATGACAGGCATTATGCTGGGAGATACCTCGGGAATAGACTCCGGGCTTTTAAATGAAGTTCGAAAAACTGGTGCCGCTCATATTCTTTCGGTATCGGGTCTTCATGTCAGCTTATGGTCCATGTTTGCCTATCAGTTGTTGACAAGGCTGAAAAGAAGAACCCTTTCGGGAATTGTGTCTATTGCATTTGTGTTTTTTGTGGTTGCCGTTACAGGCTTTTCCTCCGCGGCAATCAGGGCAGGGATTATGCTGTCCCTTTTCTATCTCGGCGAGATTTTTAATAAAAACTCTGAACCGATTAATTCCCTCGGCTTTGCCGCCTTTGTTATTTGCTTTATTAATCCTTATACGGCAGCAGATTTGTCCTTCCTACTCTCTTTTTTCGCCACATTGGGAATTTTGCTGGCAGCGGGAAAGACTAACGAATTTGCAGGCAAAATTAAGATTAAACTAAAAAGCCTTAAAAGGCTTGTGTCGGGCATTGTCACCGCCTTTTGTATTAGCCTTGCGGCGGTGTTGTTTACCATGCCCGTTTCTGTTTTGGCTTTCGGCGGCATTTCTTTCATTGCGCCTTTAAGCAATATAATATCCATACTGCCCACAGAGGCAGCAATGCTTTTCTGCGGTCTGGCGATTATCTCAAGTCCCATTAAATTTTTATCAAGCGCGCTTTACTATATCGCAAGTTTCCTTTTGGATTGTTTTATTTTGATTAATAGTCTATTTGCAAAGCTGCCCTTTGCCTATATAAATATCAGCAAAGGCGTTTTGGCAGCTGCGGCTTCAGCTTTTCCTATATGCTTATTATTCTTAAAACTCTTAGACAGAGAAAAGAACCTGTCTTTGCTTGATAAGAAAAATAAAAATATGCGGAATATCCTAAGAGCCTTTTTAGCATCAATAATGGTTTTGCTCTTGGGCGTGAATATAAGCTATTTTTCGGATTTTAATAAACTCAAAATATATGTGCCCGATGCGGGGAATTCCACAGCTGTAATTCTGACTTTAAACGGCAGAGCCGCAATAATAGGCTGCGGGGGGGAATACAATGTTCCTTACGAGATAAACGGCAGGCTTTACAGGGAGAATATATATTCCTTGGACCTTCTCGTACTTCCCCGTGACAAAGAAACTGAAATCGGTTTTGCTCCAAAGGTGATAAAAGAGCATACTCCAAAGACTTTAATAGCCTCAAAGTCTGTTGACCCCGTGCTTTTTATGCACAATAAAAATATCGACTCACAGCAAAGCGACACCGCAAAGATTGTCCTTTGGGGCTCGGTTGTGTTAGAATATATTAATAACGATTCACTAAGCTGCGCTCGAATAAGCTTTGCAGGAAAGGCAGTTCTGATTTGTTTTACCCCTTCAAGCGATTTTACGGGATTTGAAAGTTTTTCTGACGCTGATATTCTGATTGCAAGGTCAGCCTATCCCGAATCTTTAAGAAACAAGGTTTTCGAGCGGGTAATTATCAGCGCGGACAGCTACAAAATCGGAAGCGAAAAAAAGTTTGAGAAAAACAGCAAAAATCCTGTTCTCTTAACTGCCAGCGATTCGGGTGTTGAGATCAGCATAAAAAACAAAGCCTTTAGCATTAAAACGGGGGATTGACATGCCGCTATTTGATGAAACCCGGCTGAAAAACTATTTAAAAGAGCCTTCAAATGTTAATGTCTTTTTAATATACGGGGAAGATGATTATTTAAAGGACTATTACTCCGCTTTTATCAGAGATAGAGCGGTTGACCCCGCATTCAGCGCGTTCAATCTCCATGGATTTGAGGCGGATGAAATGGACATCTCCTCAGTCTGGGACTGCGCCACCGCTTATCCTCTTATGAGCGAGCGCTCGTGCGTTTTTATT
Organism: Clostridiales bacterium DTU053; assembly: GCA_001512765.1. Taxonomy (GTDB): domain Bacteria; phylum Bacillota; class Clostridia; order Oscillospirales; family Acutalibacteraceae; genus DTU053. The sequence goes on along the minus strand of LFSO01000051.1, from coordinate 50,336 downwards.
AAGGGCATGAAACTCGCCGCATTAAAAAAAGACGCTGTAGAGGATATTAAAAGGTTAATATCTGAAATTCCCGACTTTTGCACTCTTATTGTAAAAGCGGAAGAAGGCGCGGAGGAGGAAAAGCGAAACGCTGCTGTTAAAGATATGGTCGGCGCCTTTTCAAAAGCAGGCATTGCGGCGTGTTTAAGCAAGCGTCAGACAAATTCAATCGTAACTCTTATAATGAACGGCGCAAAGTCAAGAGGTTCGTCAATCACCAAAGAGGCGGCCGCGTACCTTGTTGAAATAGTTGGGGACGATTTGCTCGTCTTAATGAATGAGCTGACAAAGCTTGCCGCCTTTGCGGGCAAAGATGGCATTACTAAGGAGATTATTGATAAAGTCGCGGTTAAAAGTGTTGAGGCTTCAATCTTTGACCTCTCCGCCGCAATAATAGAAAAGAATTCCGACAAAGCATACCGGATTCTCTCCGCTTTAAAGCTGGACAAGGTTTCTCCGCAAATGATAATCGGCACTTTATCTTCCTATTTTGCGGATTTATACAGAGCAAAGGTTGCTGATAAGGAGAGGGCAGGGCTTTCCAATATAATTTCCGCCTATGATTATAAAAACACGGCGTTCAGACTCGAAAAAGCCATGAAAGCAGCGGGAAAAATAGGCATGAAAAGCATCAGAAAAGCTTTGGAAAATCTTACTGAGGCGGACAGCAAAATAAAGTCAACCGGAGCGGACAGCTTTATTGTAATTGAGTCTTTGGTGGCGTCGCTCCTTACTATAAATTAAGGTGTTTTATGTTAAAAACTGACAGGGCTATTATTGTTGAAGGAAAATACGATAAGATAAAGCTCAGCGGTATTGTCGATGCCTTAATTATCGAAACCGACGGGTTTAGAGTATTTAAAGACAAGGAACTGCAAAAACTAATTAAGCGCATCGCTGAAGAAAAGGGCATTATTATTTTTACCGATAGTGACGCAGCGGGCTTTAAGATAAGAGCCTTTGTCGCAAGCATCGTTCCAAAGGGCACTTTTCTCCACGCTTATATTCCCGATGTTTTCGGCAAGGAGAAAAGAAAAACGGCCCCATCAGCAGAAGGCAAGTTGGGGCTTGAGGGAATTCCAGACGAAATTATTGTAAACGCACTTAAAAGGACGGGAATTGAAAACGAGGGTAATGCGCAGCTTAGCCCTCATAAAGAAATCACTGCCTTTGATTTAATGTCCGACGGGCTTTGCGGTAAAGACGGCTCAAAGAAACTCAGAGAAGAATTCCTCAAATTTTTGGGACTGCCCGCACATCTTTCAACATCGAGCTTAATTAAACTAATAAACTCAATTTACGGTTACGATTTATACAGACAGATGCTGTCGGATTTTTTATGCAGAGAGAAAGCTAAGTAAATAGAAAAAATTGGAACCTATTTGCTTGACTATGTATCGACGGCATTGTATATTAAAATCAG
>LFSO01000051.1:45250-48837 GCA_001512765.1 Clostridiales bacterium DTU053 | reverse complement strand
CCTTAGCCGCGATTACATTTGCGGTCTTAGGAAACCGCCCCGGCTCAAGCGACGGCAAATTTGAAAGCAATTATGTCGGCAGGGTGAATATCACCGCTGAAAAAACCTCATTTAATATAGACAAGCTTCAGGATGGGCAGAAGGAAAATATCAGCCTCACTCTATCCGTCAAAAAAACCGAGCCAGAGTTTTACGCAAAAATCGTCAGCACCTCAATTAAGGGCTTAAATCACGACTACGCTGTCTGGACTTCGGTCGAAGGGGACAAGGATTTCCCCGAGGATGCCATTCTCCCGGTCGGGGATGACGGCGAGCCCAAGGCTTTAAAATGGAGCCTTTCCGCTCCCTTCACAGTTCCAGATATTTTCGATACCGAGCCATACATTGAAATTAGGCTTTTAAGCGGTGTCAGCGAGCTGCTTGCAACCGAGAGCATTGTAAAAATCCCGCTTAAAATCACAATCATAAATAAAAAAGAGCTTTCAAGGCTTGTAAATATAGGACACTCAGTAATAAATCAAACCGGAGCAAACCCGGACTCAGAGCTCTATCAAGCAGTTGACGAAGCTGCTAAGCTTCTTTTAACTCAATGCACTCAGCAGGAAGTTGACTCTGCCGTAAATAATTTAAAAAATCATCTCGGTTATTAAATTTAGGTTTGTTCCCTCCAAAAAAATAAAAAGGCAGGGATAGTAAATGGAAAACGCTTTTTATCCGGTCAGAGAAATTCGAGATTTTAAGGATTTGCTGAATCAAAGCGCCGAACTTTTCGGTGCAAGACCCGCTTTTTCTTTAAAGAAAAACGGTGAATATGTGGATGTTACTTACAACGAGTTTAAAAACGATGTTTTTGCTTTCGGCGCCGCCCTTAACAGTCTTTTCGGACTTGAGGGCAGCAGAGTATCATTAATCGGCGAAAACTCATACGAATGGTGCGTTTCATACCTTGCCGTTACCTGCGGCGGGGGAGTAATTGTTCCCATCGACAAGGATTTGTCCTTTGAGGATATTGCTTCAATAATCTCCGTTTCAAAATCAAAGGCAATTATTGCGGACGAGGCAAAAACTCAGCTTCTTATTGAGAATAAGGACAAACTGAGCGAAGATTTAATCATTATCACAAAGGAAAAAGAAAAAAACGAAGGCTCCACAAAGCAGGTTCTCGATCCCGCCAAGATACAGTATTCCTTTAAGAGTCTTAAAGAAAAGGGCAAAGCATCACCGCAGGATTTGGAGGCTTACGAGAGAATTGTACCCGACCCGAATGCGATGAGTGTACTGCTTTTTACATCGGGCACTACGGGCACATCAAAGGGCGTAATGCTGAGCCAGTACAACATTTGCTCGGACATCATGGCGCTTGCGGGTGTTGTAAAGATTAACCCCACGGACAAGCTGCTGACGGTTCTCCCGCTGCATCATACCTACCAGTGCTCACTGGGATTCTTGATGATGATGTATTCGGGCGGAAATGTGGCTTTCTCCGAGGGACTCAGATATATCGTACAAAACATGCAGGAATTCAAGCCCACGCTGTTCCTGACAGTTCCGCTTATGCTCGAAAAAATACATAAGCGGATAATCAAAGCCGCCTCAAGCAAGCACGGCGGCAAGCTGGCTCTTACCTTCGGAAAGGCGATTTCCAGCTTTGGCGCTGCTTTCGGCATAAATATCAGAGAAAAGATTTTCGGCGAGATACAAAAAAACTTCGGCGGCGAGCTGAGAATGATTATTACGGGAGCCGCGCCTATAAGTCCTACGGTTGTTAAGGATTTTCAGGCTTTCGGCATTCCCGTATATATAGGCTACGGTCTTACCGAGTGTTCGCCCCTTGTAATAGGCAACAATGACCGTCTGCAGCTGCCCGATTCCGTCGGCGTGCCTCTGCCCGGCGTTGAGGTTAAAATACTTAACCCCGACAGCGACGGAGTTGGCGAAATCGCAATTAAAGGCCCGATGGTAATGCTGGGCTATTATGAAAATGAAAAAGCGACCGCAGAGGTATTTGAAGACGGCTGGTTCAAGACAGGCGACCTCGGCACCGTTGACGAAAACGGTCATTACCGAATTGCGGGCCGCAGCAAGAATGTTATTGTCACAAAAACGGGCAAGAATATATATCCCGAGGAGGTTGAGTACCACCTCAACACAAATCCCTTAATTGCCGAGTCTATGGTGGTAGCCGATGACGGGGACGAAGACGGAGATACAACTGTCAGAGCGAAGATTTTCCCCGATATTGAAGCAATTAAGGAGAAGCTCAAGCTTCAGAGTGTAACTAAAGAGCAGATTACCAAAGTTATTCAGGATGTTATTAAGGAAGTAAACAAAAAACTTCCCAAGTATAAAAACATCAAGAGCTTTGACATCAGGGAATCCGAGTTTGTAAAGACCACGACCCATAAGATTAAGCGCTTTGCGAATATCGGAAAAGAGGAAGAAGAAAACGAATAATAAATCGGCTGCCGTTTTTGGGGCAGCCGATAAACTTAATTTAAGGCAAATGGATTTAATCAGTTTACTTTTTTTCAAATTTATATTAAACTAAGATAGTATATTAAACACAATATATGCTTAAGTTTAGTTGAATCGGAGGATAAATTGAGCACATTTAGCGGTAACGAATATTCCCGTCTTATAAAGACGCTTTTAGATACAAATTATCCCGTATATTCTCCCAAGGCATTTGTCCACACCTTTGGCTGTCAGGGCAATCTTGCCGACAGCGAGCGCATGAAGGGTATGCTTTCGGAGATAGGCTATGAATTTACTGATGATGTTAATGAAGCAAATTTAATACTTTTCAACACCTGCTCTGTCAGGGAGCACGCAGAGGACAGAGTTTTCGGTAATGTTGGCAATTTAAAAAAGCTGAAGGCTGAAAAGCCCGATTTGATCATTGTCCTTTGCGGCTGTATGATGCAGCAGAAGCATGTGGCGGAAAAAATCAAAAAAAGCTACCCTTATGTAGATATTGTTTTCGGAACCTACCACATGCAAAGACTGCCTGAGTTTATTTACAAGGTCCTTGCAACAAGGGAAAGGGTATTTGAAATCACAGACAATCCCGAGGCGGAGATTGTAGAGGGTCTTCCCGTTTACAGGGATATCAGCTACAAGGGCTGGCTTCCCATTATGTACGGCTGCAACAATTTCTGCAGCTACTGCGTGGTGCCGCTTGTCAGAGGCAGGGAGAGGAGCCGCGACCCGGAGGATGTTATAAATGAGGCAAAGGAGCTTATAAAGTCGGGAGCTAAGGATATTACGCTCCTTGGTCAGAATGTAAATTCCTACGGTAAGAATTCTCCCTTTAATATGGATTTCCCCGAGCTGCTTCGCAGAATTAACGCCCTTGAAGGTGAGTTTATCATAAGATTTATGACCTCTCACCCTAAAGACTGCACTCCCGAGCTGTTAAAGGTAATGGCTGAGAGCGAAAAGGTAGCAAAGCATCTGCATTTGCCCTTCCAGTCCGGTTCAAACCGCATTCTTAAAGCGATGAACAGAAAATACACAAGGGAGCACTATCTTGAGCTGACCACACTTGCAAGGGAGCTTATGCCTGAGCTTGCAATTACAAGCGATGT
>LFSO01000051.1:0-45232 GCA_001512765.1 Clostridiales bacterium DTU053 | reverse complement strand
CGTGTAAAGTTCTCCTCCTTGTTTACCTTCATATATTCAAAGCGCAAGGGAACCGCCGCCGAAAAGCTGCCCGACCCCGTCAGCCGAGAGGAAAAGGGCAGATGGTTTAACGAGCTTCTTAAAGTACAGGAAAGAATTTCCGCGGAAATAAGACAGTCCATGGTCGGAAAAACTTATAAAGTGCTCGCCGAAAACAAAACAAAGGACCTTGACGGCTGCATCACAGGCAGAACTGAGGGCAATATGAACATCGATTTCCTGGGTGATGAGAGCCTGATAGGAAACTTTGTAAAGGTTAAGGTAAACAAGGTAGAAAATCTTAATATTAAAGGCGAGATGATTCCTTAACGGTGTAAAGAGAAACACTTGACAACTGAGTATTTCGCTTTATGCGTTATATAAACCAACAAAAGGAGTAAAGAAATGGATTTAATCAAACTTACAAGACAACTTGGCGCAGCCATTCAGCAGGATGAAAGATACCTTGCGTTCCAGGCTGCAAGAAAGGCAAACGAGGAAGACGAAGGGCTCAATGACCTTATAGGCAAGCTGAATCTGGTTCAGCTTTCTTATCAGCATGAGGCAGAGCAGCCTGAGCCCGACGAGAACAAACTGGCTCAGTATGACGACGAGTTCAGAAGCCTTTACAGCGAAATCATGCAGAATCCCAACATGATTAATTATGAGAATACAAGGCGCGACCTTGACGAACTCATGAACTATATCATGCAGATTCTTGCTATGTGCGTAAACGGCGAGGACCCGGAAACCTGCGAGCCCCAGATGAATGAGGGTGCGGGCTGCCATGGCTCCTGCTCCTCCTGCCAGGGCTGCTAATTGGCGTACTTGAAAATAAGGCAATGTAAAGCTAAAAACTTTGCATTGCCTTAAAACTGATATGGATGTTTTGTTTTACTAAACTCAGTGGGGTGTCCTGATGGCAGACTTTTCTCCGATGATGACTCAGTATCTCAAGATAAAAGAACAGTATAAAGATGCCTTGCTGTTTTTTAGACTTGGCGATTTTTACGAAATGTTCTTTGACGACGCTGTTACCGCGTCCAGAGAGCTTGAACTTGTATTGACAGGCCGCGACTGCGGACAAGACGAAAGAGCTCCCATGTGCGGAGTTCCCTTCCACAGCGCTGAATCATATATAGCCCGACTTGTTGCAAAGGGCTACAAGGTTGCTATTTGCGAGCAGGTGGAGGACCCCGCCACAGCAAAGGGTATTGTTCGCCGAGAGGTTGTAAGGGTTATAACCCCCGGTACCGTTACGGAAAGCAGCATGCTTGACGAGGGCAAAAACAACTACATAGGCTGCATTTTTGTAGAGAATAATGCGGCTGGCGTTGCTTTTGCAGATATCTCCACAGGCGATCTGCAGGCGGCGGAGCTTCAAGGCAAATTCGTAGATAACCTTGTAATTAACGAAATCGCAAGGTTTACCCCCGCCGAGCTTATAGCTAACAGAGAGTCCTCAAAGAGAAAAACCATCTTTGATTTTTTGAAGAATAAGATTACCCTTGCCGTTGACACCTTTGATGATGAAAGGTTTGATTTTGAAGCATCGTCAAAAATCATCAAAGAGCATTTTACCAAGCTGGACGATGAAATCTTTGAAAAGAAAATGCTTATCTCAGCCGTCGGCGCGCTGATGGCATATTTGTACGAAACGCAGAAGAACAATGTTTCAAACATTGAGGAAATAAAGGTTTACAACGACTCAAAGTATATGGCGCTTGACGAGAACGCAAGGCGCACTTTGGAGCTGACTCAAAGCGAAAGAAGGAGAGAGGTAAAAGGCTCCCTTCTTTGGGTTCTTGACTCCACAAAAACCGCCATGGGCAAAAGAATGCTTCGCCAGTGGGTAGAAAATCCATTGGTGACCTTGCCTGAAATCTCAATGCGCCTAAACGCCGTGGACGAGCTTTATTCAGACACAATAAGGCTTATGTCCATTAAAGATTTGCTGTCTGGCATCAGCGATATTGAAAGAATCATCACCCGAATAGTTTACGAAACCGCAAACGCCAGAGAGCTCAAGGTTCTTTCAAACACTATAAAAGCTTTGCCCGAACTTAAAGCCGCGCTTAAAGGATTTAGCAGCAAGATGCTAAATGAAATTGAAAGGGACATTGACCTTTTAAGCGATGTTTATGAGCTTATTGAAACCGCGATTATAGACGACCCGCCCTTTACGGTAAGGGAAGGCGGGCTTATAAAGGACGGCTTTAACGCAGAATTGGACGAGTTGCGCTCCATTGTATCCGGCGGCAAGAGCTTCCTTGTTAAGCTGGAGGAAGAGGAGCAGCAAAAGACGGGCATTAAGAAACTGAAGATAGGCTACAACAGAGTTTTCGGATATTACATAGAGGTTTTAAATTCATATAAAGAGCTTGTCCCAGAGCACTACATAAGAAAGCAGACTCTCTCAAACTGCGAGAGATACATAACCCCCGAGCTTAAAGAGCTTGAAAGCAAGGTCTTGGGCTCTCAGGAGAGAATCGCAAAGCTTGAGTATGAGATTTTTGCCGCTATAAGAGCAAAGACCGCCGACCAGCAGTACAGAATCAGGCGTACGGCATCGGCTATTGCTAAGCTGGATTCACTTTGCTCCCTTGCCTATGCGGCATCTCAAAACGGTTATACCCGTCCGATAGTCGACCTTTCCGACAGGCTTGAAATTAAAAACGGCAGGCACCCGGTAGTTGAGAAATTTACAGACGAGCCCTTTGTGCCGAACGACGCTCTCCTTGATTGCGAAGACAACAGAACCGTAATCATTACAGGTCCCAATATGGCGGGTAAGTCCACATATATGCGTCAAATTGCGCTCATCACAATTATGGCGCAGATAGGCAGCTTTGTTCCCGCTGAATCTGCTGTTATTGGCATTGTGGACGGCATTTTCACAAGAATCGGCGCATCCGACGACCTTTCAATGGGTCAGTCCACCTTTATGTCGGAGATGTCCGAGGTCGCATTCATAATAAAAAACGCTACAAGAAAGAGCCTAATAATTCTCGACGAGGTGGGCAGGGGAACTTCCACCTATGACGGAATGAGCATAGCGAGGGCTTTGCTTGAGTACATAACCGACAAAAAGAACATCGGCGCAAGGACTCTTTTCGCCACCCATTATCACGAGCTGGCGCAGCTTGAAGACGAGATAAGCGGCGTAAAGAACTACTATATCACCGCAAAAAAGCGCGGGGATGATATTATTTTCCTCAGACGCATAGTCAGGGGAGCCTCCGACGGCAGCTACGGCATTGAGGTTGCGCGTCTTGCGGGCGTTCCCAAGAAGGTTGCCGACAGAGCCAAAGAAATCCTTGACGACATTGAGTCAAACAAGGGTCATTATCACTATGTGCCGAAATCCGTTCAGTCTGACAGCAACCAGCTGAGCCTCGGCAATACTTTTGCAGACAACGCAAACCTTGCTATTATTGATGAAATTAAAAATCTTGACATAAATGTTCTTACGCCAATTGAGGCTATGACAATACTTCACGGTATCATTAAAAGGCTTAACTGATTTAAACTTCCCAGAAAGGCGGTGAGAGAATGCCTAAAATAAATGTTCTCCCCAAAAGCGTGGCGGAGCTTATTGCCGCGGGCGAAGTTGTGGAAAAGCCCGCTTCCGTGGTGAAAGAGCTGCTCGAAAACGCCATTGACTCGGGAGCCGATAAGATTACCGTCGAGATAAACAGCGGCGGAATTAAATACATAAGGGTTACCGACAACGGCTGCGGAATCGATAGGGAGGATGTAAGAACCGCCTTTTTAAGTCACGCAACCAGCAAAATCAAGGAGAGTACGGACCTTAATTCCATATTTACATTGGGATTCAGGGGAGAGGCATTGGCATCAATCGCCGCTGTTTCAAGGGTGAATATGTTGACGAGAACTGCCGATTCTCCAGTCGGCACCGCCTATGTTATTGAGGGCGGGCAGGAAGTTTCAATTGACGACGCCGGCTGCCCCGTTGGCACTACAATAATTGTAAGGGATTTATTTTATAACACGCCCGCAAGGATGAAGTTCCTAAAAAAAGACGCCACCGAGGCGGGCTATGTGCAAGATATTTGCCTTAAAATCGCTCTTTCCCACCCGCATATAAGTTTCAGGCTCATTAAAGACGGTAAGCAGGTTCTCTTTACCCCCGGTGACGGAAAGCTGATTTCCGCAATTCATTCCGCGCTCGGCAAGGAATTCGCCGATACCTTAATTCCTTTGTCCTACAGCTTTGAGGGGCTTTCCGCTGAGGGCTATATTTCTCTGCCTTCGTTTTCGAGGGTAAACAGGAATCAGCAGTATTTTTACATAAACGGCAGGTTTGTAAAAATCCCCGTTGGAGCCTCCGCCCTTGATACGGCGTATAAGAATTCCATTATGGTAGGCAAATTCCCCGCCTGCGTAATTAATATTTCAATCCCTCCCGAAACAGTTGATGTAAATGTCCATCCCGCAAAAACCGAGGTTCGCTTTTCCGATGAAAAGCGGATATTCTCCCTTATTTTCCACGCCGCGCAAAGCTCACTTGCAAAGTTTGACGCTCCGTCTTCCGTAGCTTTGTCGGGCGATATTGCGGCAAAGAATAAAAACGCTTATAAGGCAAACTTTATAAATGAAAGCAAGGCGGAAGAAGGAGAGGACTTGTTCAGCCGCGCCGCTAAAGAGAAAACCGAAACTTTAGCAAAGATGGCTGAGATAGAAAAGCGAATTGAGGAAAAAAACCCTGAGGACAGTCTTGATAAAACTCTGAGACTTAGAACTCCAACCATAGCTCTTGATTATAAAGGCTATAATAACCCCGACGAATTTTTATTAAAGAGCAATACAAAAGCGAAAATCGATTCCAATAAAGAAAACCTTAGATTTGAAATATCCGAAGATATTACAGATGAGCCTTTAATTGATTTAACTCAAAAGTTTGAGTCTGCCTCAAAGCAGGTGGAAACCAAAAACGAAAATGGCCCAGCACCCGAAAAAAAGGCAGAAATTAAAGATACTCCCGTAATCATTGGCGAGGCGTTTAATACCTATATTATCGCTGAGATGAAAGGCAAGCTGCTGCTGATAGATAAGCACGCAGCCCATGAAAGAATGATATATAATAAGCTAAAAGAAAACCTTTTCGGCTATTCATCCCAGCTTCTCATGAGCCCCGTCAAGATTGATTTGGGTCCCAGAGAGTACAATGCTGTAATAGATAATCTTGAGCTTTTAAAGAAAGCCGGCTTTGATGTGTCCGATTTCGGCGATGGCAGTGTGCTTGTTCGCTCATGTCCCGTTGATCTTTTGTCAGCGGATATTAGGGAGCTTTTTGAGGAAATTGCCGATAATCTTGCCTCGAGCCCCAATATGATAAGTTCGGAAAAGATTGATAAGATTTATCATTCCGCAGCCTGCAAGTCGGCAATCAAGTCGGGCAAGAGTATCTCCAAATACGAAATGGCTGAAATCGTTGATAGGGTATTAAATGACAATAACATTAGGTACTGCCCCCACGGCAGACCTGTAATGATTGAGCTTACAAAAAATGAGCTTGAAAAGCTTTTTGGCAGAATTCAGTAGGGCGGTGAAAAGGTGAACTTAATTCCTGTAATTGCAGTTGTGGGACCCACGGCATCAGGCAAAACCGCGCTTGCAATTGAGCTTGCAAAGGCTCTTGACGGTGAGATTGTCTCCGCGGATTCTATGCAGGTTTACAAGGGAATGGATATTGCCACCGCAAAGCCTACCGCCGAGGAGCGTCAGGGCATACCCCACTACATGATGGACCTTGTGGACACATCCGTCCGCTACAGCGCCGCTCTCTACGCCGAAAAGGCATCGGAATACATCGCCGATATAAACAAAAGAGGAAAGGTGCCGATAGTCGCAGGCGGCACGGGGCTATATGTTGATACCCTTCTTAAGCCCCATATCTATACGCTTAAAGAGCATGATATGACAGTAAGGAAAGCCCTTGAAGAGCGTGAAAAAGAAGAAGGCATTGAAGCCCTTTTTGAAGAACTAAAGCGTGTGGACAAAGAAACGGCGGACAAGCTCCATATAAATAACCGAGGCAGAATTATAAGGGCCCTGGAGGTTTACTACCTAACTGGCAGACCCATGAGCGAAAAGCAAGAAACCGATGAAGGCTCGCCCTATAATGTCTTATATCTCGGTCTTGATTTCAAAAACAGAGCCCTGCTTTATGACAGAATAAACAGGCGTGTTGATATAATGCTTGAAAAAGGTCTTTTGGAAGAAGCGGCCAGATACAAGGAATTATCGGACGCTACAACCGCTTGCAGGGCAATAGGTCACAAAGAGCTTTTGCCCTATATTAACGGCGAAATGACTTTGGAAGAAGCTGTTGATAATCTTAAAAGAGAAACCCGCAGATACGCTAAGCGCCAGCTAACTTGGTTCAGGAAGAATAAAGAAATCAACTGGTTTTATGTAGACTGCCACGACAGCTTTGACAGCGTGGCAGCAGACGCAATAAAAATGTCAAAGGATTTTCTTGTCAGTTGCAAAAGCAGTCAAAATTCTTGATCGGTTATCGATAATCTCAGGCAGAACGGAGGGAAAATCTTGAATAGAGCGCGCAGAAAGCCGAAAAGCAAAGTAGTAAAGATAAACTTTATAAACAGCTCCGTTTTCAAGCTCGCGGGAATCGGCGCCGCGGCACTGATTTTAATAATTTACGCCGCCGCTCAAATCTATAAAATATATTCGGTTCCCGTCAAAACCACAACCGCGCTTACAAAGACGGTTTATAAATCCGCTGTAGTAGACATCTTTGTTATCAGGGATGAAAAATACATAGTATATGACGCGAACGGCAGCGTCGTCCCCCTTGTCAAAGACGGCACAAGGGTTACGGGCGGCGACAATGTTGCCGCGATTTTCTCAAACGATGCCGACGCCAAAAGCTTTATAGAAGAAAGACAAATTAAGAATGAGATAGCTTATTATGAAGCCCTGTCAAAGTCGGATATTAATTTTCAAAGCGACCTAACACAGCTAAACTCCAATATTAAGCAAAGCGTTCTAAATTACATAACTGCCGCGGAAAGCGGAAAGCTCAGCGACTTAAAGGCGCAAATAGACAGGGTAAGAGAAACCATCACCGCAAGGCAAAGGGCAACGGGTGAACAGGTGGATTACTCTCAGAAGCTCAGTGAACTTAAATCAAGGCTCAGCGCCTTATCCTCCTCCCGCCATGACACGAAATTTGTTTCTGCTACCGGTCCCGGATACTATGTTTCCACCGCCGACGGCTATGAAAACGCGGTTCCCTTTGAAAAAGCGCTGGAGCTCAGCTGCGAAGAAATCGAAGAGCTGATAAAAAAAGAGCCTGAGCAGGTTCCGTCAAATGTAAGAGGCAAACTCATTAGCGGCTACGATTTTTACATAGCTGCGGTTTTAAAGGCGGAGCTTGCGGCTGACCTTAAGGTCGGCTCCACCGTATCGATTAATTTCCCCAGCTCATCCGTGGGTGAAATAAAGGTTAAAGTCGCGAAAATCAGCGAAACAAAAGACGGAAAAACGCCCGTTATCTTTACTTCAAGGCAGATGAGCGAGGAGCTTTCACAGCTCAGAATCGAAAGGGCTGAGATAAGGCTCGAAAAGCATGAGGGCTACGCTGTTCCCAATTCAGCTATAAGAATCGTTGACGGTGAAAAGGGAGTTTATATTCTCAGAGGAAACCTCGTAACCTTCAGAAAAATCAACATTACCTATTCCGATGACGATATTTCAATAGCTACCACGCCCGAAAATCCCGAAGGGCATCTGAGATTATACGATGAAATAATTGTGGAGGGTAAAAATCTTTATGCAGGAAAGGTCATTTCTTGACGAGAGATTGAGAATAATAGAAGAGAACTATAAGGTCATAAAAGCCAATATAGAAAAGGCAGCTCTTTCGGTAAACAGAAATCCCGATGAAATAAGGCTTATGGCCGTAACCAAAACCGTAGAGCCCATATATATAAAACACGCAATAAACCTCGGCATTGATTTGATAGGCGAAAACCGTGTTCAGGAGTACCTGAGCAAGGAAGAAGAAATAATGAAAAACGAAAAAAAGCCAGAGGTTCATATCATAGGACATTTGCAGACAAATAAGGTATCAAAGATAATTGATAAGGTAGATATGATTGAAAGCCTTGACTCGGTGAAACTGGCTAAGGAAATCTCAAAGCGGGCAGTCAAAGCGGGCGTCACAATGCCTGTGCTTGTTGAAGTAAACATAGGCAGGGAAGAAAGCAAAACAGGCTTTGACCCCGATGAAGTGATTGACGGAATTTACGAAATTGCAGAGCTAGAGGGCATTAAAATAAAGGGTCTTATGTGCATTCCTCCCGTTTGCGACAGCGAAAAGGAAGCAATGGCGTATTTTGATGCAATTAGCAAACTGTTTATTGACATTAAAGATAAAAAAATAGATAATGTAGACATGCAAATATTGTCCGCAGGTATGTCTCAAGACTACGAAGCTGCAATAAAATGCGGCTCCAACTTAGTACGAATCGGCTCCGCCCTGTTCGGAGCAAGAATATATTAGGGGAGGATAATGTATGGGATTAGTGGATAAGCTTAAAAAGATTGTCAATATTGACGAAGACGAATATTATGACGATGTTGAGTCTAATGACCTTTTAGTATATTCCCCGGAAGAGGAAGAAGAACCCCAGCCCAGAAAGAGCATTCTGCGCGCTGAGTCCAAGCCCGCGACATCGGTAAAGTCAGGCTCCAATAAGATTGTGGACATTCACACAACCGCAAAGCTGCAGGTTGTGCTCACAAAGCCCGAACGCTTTGAGGATGGACGAGCCATTGCCGACAATCTTAATGAAAAGAGAACGGTAGTTCTCAATCTCGAGTCCGCAAGCCGCGATGTTGCAAGGCGTCTTGTCGACTTCCTCAGCGGCGTTGCATACGCAAACGGAGGTCAGCTCAAGAGAATCGCCAACAGCACATTTATAATTACCCCTTACAATGTGGATGTAATGGGTGATTTACTTGACGAGCTTGAAAGCAACGGAGTCTTCTTCATATAAGCTCATAAACTATACTTTCCGTATTAGGGAGAAATGGACGGTAATATAAATGCTCACTCCTGATAAGATAAAGTCTCAGAGCTTTAATTTGATAGACGGTCAAGCCTACAGCAAGAGTGAAGTCGATGCCTTCCTTGAGGAGGTTTCTCGCTCTTATGCCCAAATGTTCCAAGAGAACGGCGAGCTCCTTCGCAAAATAAGCATCCTTGCAACCAGGATTGAGGAATATCGCCGTGAAGAGGATATTATAAAGAAATCTCTTGCCGCTGCTCAGCGCTCTGCCGAAAAGCTCATGGCAGACGCAAGGGCAAGCATTTCCACAACACTTGACCAGGCAAGGCGCGAGGCGTCTTTAATTAAGATTGACGCTCAAAACAGGGCTAAGGAGATTATAAAGTCCGCCGAAGAAAGCGCGAACGAGAAGCTCAGCCAGGCAGAGGAAACCGCAAGGCAGCTTCTTAACGCCGCTGCCGATAAGGCTAAGGAGATTGAAAGCTCATCCCTTGCTTCAATAAAAGAGAAAGAGGAGCTCATCCTTCAAAACAGCACAGAGGCTCAGGAAATTAGGGCTAAAGCCGTAGAAGAAGCCGAGCGTATAATTGAGGAAGCAAAGAAGTCCGCCGAGAACCTTCTTGAAACCGCAAAGGCCAAGGCTGAGGAGCTTTCAAGGATAGAAAGAGAAAACGCCGAAAAGGAAATCGCCGCGTTAAAGGACAACGCCCAGACATACATAGAGAGCGCCAGAAACAAGTCCGACGCACTTTTGGCATCAGTTCTTGAAAAGTCTGAGAATATGGAAGCCGAGGCTAGGGCAAAGGCTGAGGAGATAATCAATAACGCAAATGCCGAGGCCGAAAGAATTCTTTCCGAAGCAAACGCACAAGCTGAAAGTGTTGTGTCTGAAGCTAACGCACAGGCAGAGAGTGTTATCTCTGAAGCAAATGCTAAGGCCGAGAGCATTCTTAATGAGGCCGCTGCCAAGGCAGAAAGCATTGTGGCTGAGGCAGAGGCAAAGGCCGAGGAATTAAAGCACACCACTGAGACTGCCGCCGAGGATTTAATGGCATCCACAAAGGATATGGCGGCGGAGCTGCTTGTTTCTGCCAAAAATGAGTCTGACTCAATAACAATGGCAGCCAAAATGAGGCTTGAGGATATCCTCCCCAAGCTCCAGCACATGGAAGAGACCTACAATAAGATTAAAGGCAACTGCAAGGTTCTCAGCGAAGCCATGAAGCTGAGCATGGATGAGCATTTAAAGAATATCGCTCCCGAATACGAAGGACTTCTTAACGCTGAAGGAGAGCATTACGAGGTCCCCGTTATAGAGGATATTGATTCGGTTGATTTCACTGATAAAACAGCCGACGATATTCTTATGTACTTTGGATTCAAGGCATTTGATTCCAAAGCCGTAAGCGATGAAATAACCGCCTTAAACGAAGAATCAGAAGAAGGCGTTAAAATATCCGATATAGAAGAAGACGCTGAGTCAGAGACCGCAGAGGCTAAAGAAGCTCCCGAAACTGAGGCTGCCGAAGAAGCCGCAGAAGTAGAGGAGTCAGCAGAGGCTCATGAGTCTGATGACGACTGGGACGACCTTGGCGCAGCAGAAGAGATTTCTGTGGATACTTCTGAGGAAGTCGAAGCCATAGAAGAAACAGAACCCGAAGCCTTTGAAATTGACGAAGAAGCTGTTTCTGAATCTTTAGACGCCGAAGTCCTTGTGAACGATGAAGAGGCTGTCGCCGAAACTATCGAGTCCGTTGACGAAGAGGACGACTGGCAGGATATTTCAGGCTTTGATCTTGATACTAGCGCGATAGTTGAAGAAACGGAAATCGTCGAGTCTGAGATTGAAGAACCTCAAAGCGAAGTTACGATTGTAGAAACTTCTGAGGAAAAAGAAGGCTTTGAAATCGACGACAGCTTTGATGACGACTGGGATGACTTGTCCGTCGATTCCGCAGAGTCTAAGCAGGCAGAAATTGAAGTTGAAACAACAATTACAGAAGCTCAGGAAGAAACGGAAGAATCAGAGCAGCCGACAGAAGAGAGCTACTTTGACAATACTGAGGATTTATCCGAGTCTTATGTTCAGATTTTCAATAAAATCAGAGACATGAAGAAGTCAGCTGTTGCATCGCTCGACCTTGAAAACGAGGCAATTGTTGATGCTGAGGAAGCTGTCGAAGACGAGGATTACGATCTGGGCTTTGAGCTTGATACAAGCATTTTTGATGACGACGACCTTGACCTTGACACAGAGGATGACAGCTGGGATGATCTTTCCGACGCAAAGCCCTCAGAGCTGTTTGCCGAGCCCGATACAGCAGAAGAAGATGTCGAGGAAAAAACAGAAAATATAAAAGGCTTTGAAATTGATTTCAGCATTTTTGAGTAGCCTAAAAACTTTGGAGGGCTGATTTTGCAAAAAAATAAAAGCAGACTGAAAGCGTTACTTACTTATTTACCTATTATAATTGTTCTTGTTGCGATTGATTTAATTATCAAATACTTTGCCAAAACATATCTGCGCCCCATAGACACCATACCGTTCATTGACGGTATTCTGCATTTTACCTATGTTCACAATCCCGGCGCCGCCTTTGGCATACTCAGAGGTTCCTCCCAATTTCTTATTTACTTTACCGGGGTTATTCTTTTAGGACTGATTATTTACTTAGTTTCGGCAAAGATTAAAAGCAAGATTGAGATTGTCAGCCTTATCTTAATAATCTCAGGCGGTCTCGGAAATCTTGTAGACAGAGCCCTCAACGGTCATGTTGTGGATTATATTCAGGCTCTGCCCGCATTCATAGATTTTCCCGTATTCAATTTTGCCGACTGCCTTGTAACTGTAGGTTCATTCCTTCTGATTGGCTTTTTGCTTTATGACATTTTCAAAGAGTTTAAAAACTCCAAAAAAGAATTGCCTCACGCCGAAAGCGCAGTTTCTGAGGAAAACGCCCTTCCCGCAGAAACTGGAGAAATCAGCGAAAAGGCTGATGAAAGCGAAGAAAGCGAATCTGTTTCCGAGAAAACATCGGATGAGACGGCATGAACAAAATAGAACTCATTGTCAGCTCTGAATATGAGGGAGAAAGAATAGACAAATTTTTGGCTTTGACTCAGCCCGAGCTGTCAAGGTCATATATTCAAAAGCTGATTGACGATGGCAAAGTCAGCGTCAATAATAAGCTTATTTCAAAGTGCGTTAAAGTTAAAAGCGGTGACTGCATAAGCTTAGATGTGCCCGAACCGCAGGAACTTGAGCTTTCTCCCCAGGACATTCCCCTTGACATTATTTACGAGGACGAGCACCTGCTTGTGGTCAATAAGCCAAAGGGCATGGTTGTTCACCCCGCCGCCGGCAATCCCGACGGCACCCTTGTAAACGCTCTTTTGCACCACTGCAAGGGCAGGCTTTCAAGCATTAACGGTGTTATTCGCCCGGGTATAGTGCATAGAATTGACAAGGACACAAGCGGGCTTTTAATTGTAGCCAAGACCGACAGTGCTCATAACGGACTTGCAAAGCAGATTAAAGAGCACAGCTTTAAAAGGATTTATGACGCTGTTGTTATCGGAAGGCTAAAAAACACAAGCGGCACTATAAATGTCCCCATTGGCAGAAGCCCCAAGGACAGAAAAAAGCGCGCGGTAAACGGGCTGAATCCAAAGCCTGCGATAACTCTTTATAATGTAGTTAATTATTATGAAGGTTATACCCATGTTAGGTTTGAATTGAAAACGGGCAGAACTCATCAGATTAGGGTTCACGCGGCATATATCGGTCACCCCGTAGCGGGCGACACGGTTTACGGACCCTCTAAGTCAAAGCTGCCTTTCTTAAACGGGCAGTGCCTTAATGCTACGGTTATTGGTTTTGTTCATCCGATAACGGGTGAGTACCTTGAATTTGATTCGGGGCTTCCCGATTATTTCACAGGCTTTTTAAACAGGCTAACCCCATCCGAAATCTAATTAAGGAGTGCATTTAAAGTGGATATCAAAGAAAAAAGACAGCTGGAAATCACCGCTTTAAAAATAAGAATGGGCGTAATTGAAGGCACTTTTAACGCCAAATCGGGTCACCCCGGCGGTTCTCTTTCGCTCACCGACATTTTAACCTACCTTTATTTTAAGGAAATGAATATCGACCCCAAGAATCCCAAGTGGGAGGACAGGGACAGATTTGTTCTCTCAAAAGGACATGCCGCACCCGGTCTTTACTCAGCCCTTGCCCACAGGGGATTTTTCCCTGTTGAGCACTTAAAGACTTTAAGAAAGGCTGACTCCGACCTTCAGGGTCATCCCAGCATGAAGTCCACTCCCGGTGTTGATATGAGCACAGGCTCTCTCGGTCAGGGCATTTCCGCCGCAGTAGGAATGGCTCTTGGCGGAAAGCATGCGGGCAAGAATTTCAGAGTTTACGCAGCGCTTGGTGACGGCGAGCTTGGTGAGGGTCAGGTCTGGGAGGCAGCTATGTTTGCCGCCGCAAAGGGGCTTGAGAATCTCACTATCTTTGTAGACAACAACAACCTGCAGATTGACGGAACCGTTGATGAGGTTAACTCACCCTATCCGATTCCTGAAAAATTCGTATCATTCGGATTCAATGTCATTGAAATAGACGGTCACAATTTCGACGAAATTGAGTCTGCGATAAATATTGCAAAGGCAACAAAGGGCCGTCCTACAGCAATAATTGCAAAGACAGTTAAAGGCAAGGGCGTTTCCTTCATGGAGAACAGCTGCGACTGGCACGGCAAGGCGCCCAATGCTGAGGAATATGAGCTTGCGATGAATGAACTCAAAACAAAACTTCAAAAGCTGGAGGAAAGTGCTAATGTCTGATGTAATTAAAGTTGCAACAAGAGAAGCCTACGGCGCCGCGCTTGTTGAATTAAAAAAGGTAAACGATTCGGTATTGGTTCTTGACGCTGACCTTTCTGCCGCAACAAAGACAGGTACTTTTAAAAAGGCATATCCTCAGAGCTTTTATAACTGCGGCATTTCCGAATGCAATATGATGGGCATTGCCGCCGGTCTTTCCACCATCGGATATACGGTTTTCGCGAGCACATTTGCGATGTTCGCGGCAGGCAGAGCCTTTGAGCAAATCAGAAATACAATAGGTTATCCGCATCTTAATGTTAAAATCGGCGCAACTCACGCTGGCATTTCAGTCGGCGAGGACGGCGCAAGCCATCAGTGCTGCGAGGATATTGCCCTTATGCGCACCATCCCCGGTATGACAATCATTAATCCCGCAGACGATGTTGAGGCAAAGGCCGCCGTATTTGCCGCCGCTGAAATTGAAGGCCCCGTATATCTTAGATTCGGTAGACTTCCCGTTCCGAGGATTTTTGACGAGAATTATAAATTCGAAATCGGCAAGGGCGTTCTGCTAAGAGAAGGTACCGATGTTACAATCATCGCGACAGGTCTTATGGTAGAGCGCGCGTTAAAGGCCGCGGAGCTCCTTTCCGCTTCGGGCATTTCCGCCGCTGTTATCAATATGCCCACAATCAAGCCTTTGGATAAAGACATTGTTATTGAGGCAGCAAAGAAGACTGGAGCAATCGTCACCGCTGAGGAGCACAGCATAATCGGCGGACTCGGCGGCGCTGTTGCTGAGGCTGTCAGCGAGTCAGTTCCCGTCCCCGTTCTCAGGGTCGGCGTAGAAGATGTTTACGGACGCTCAGGTCCCGCTCTTGAGCTGCTTGAAATCTACGGACTTAACGCAGAAAACATTGTAGCAAAGGCAAAGGCTGCAATAGAACTTAAAAAAAATAGATAATCGGAGGCAATATGGCTGGCGACAGATATAATCACGCCAAAAAGGTATATGCCGATTTGGGCGTAGACACCGACAAGGCGTTAGAGACTTTGCAGAAAGTTAAAATCTCCATGCACTGCTGGCAGGGCGATGATGTCTCGGGCTTTGAGGGCGCGGGCGAGCTTTCCGGCGGTATTGCCGCCACGGGCAATTACCCGGGTAAAGCAAGGACTCCCGAAGAGCTAATGTCCGACATAGACATGGCCTTCTCCCTTATTCCCGGAAAGCACAAGCTGAACCTTCACGCTATCTATGCTGTAACAAACGGCGAAAAGGTCCCCCGCAACAAGCTCCAGCCCGTTCATTTTGAAAAATGGGTTGAGTTCGCAAAGGAGAGGGGACTGGGGCTTGACATTAACCCCACTCTTTTCGCCCATGAATACGCGTCCGACACCCTGACTCTTTCTCATCCAGATAAGAAAATCAGGGATTTCTGGATTGAGCACTGCAAAGCAATGCGCAAAGTAGGCGAGTACTTTGGCAAAGAGCTTGGCCAGCCTTGCCTTAACAATATCTGGATTCCCGACGGATATAAGGAGACTCCCGCAGACAGAAAGGGTCCGAGGGAAAGGCTTAAGGAATCCCTTGATGAGATTTTTTCGGAAAAATACTCAAGAGATTATCTTTATGACAGCGTAGAGTCAAAGCTTTTCGGCATAGGCGTTGAGTCCTATACGGTAGGCTCACACGAGTTTTATTTAAGCTATGCCTCCAAAAATGATGTGCTTTGCCTGCTTGACAGCGGTCATTTCCATCCGACCGAGGTTATCTCCGATAAGCTGTCGTCGCTTCTGCTTTTCCACGACAAAATAGCCCTTCATGTCACAAGGGGAGTCAGATGGGACAGCGACCATGTGGTAACTCTGGATAACGAGTTAATCGAGATCGCGAAGGAAATTGTCGCAAACCACGCCCTAGACAGAGTCTTAATCGGTCTTGACTTCTTTGACGCAAGCATAAATCGCATCGCGGCTTGGGTTATAGGCATGAGAAATATGCAAAAAGCTCTGCTTTACGCTTTGCTTATGCCTCTTAAAGAGATGAAGTTATTGCAGGAAAAGGGTGACTTTACCCGCATGCTCATGATGAATGAGGAGTTTAAAACCATGCCCTTCTCCGATGTTTGGGACCGCTTCTGCGAAATGAACAATGTCCCCGTCAGGAATGAATGGTATAAGGCAGTAGAAGAATACGAAAAGAATGTATTAAGCAAAAGGCAGTAAATCTTTGAGGAATTAAGGAGCAAATATGAGCAGCATAATTGATGCAGGCTTTGTAAAGGCGTTTGCAAAGCTGTGCGATGACGCGTATAACAAAGGCTGGCATGAGAGAAACGGCGGAAACCTCTCATACCGCATTAAAGATGAGGAATTAAAGCCTTATCTTTCTCAGCTTTCATTCGACGGTGAGTTTAAGCCTATCGGCGTCACTGTAGAAAACCTTAAGAATGAATTTTTCCTTGTAACAGGCAGCGGAAAGTACTTTCAAAATGTCAAGGCGGATATAGAGAACAATGTCGCCATAATCGAGATCGACGAAAGCGGCAGCGCATACAGAATTGTATGGGGCTTAGCTTCCGGTGGCGTTCCCACAAGCGAGCTTCCGACCCACCTTATAAATCACAGCATAAAAAAGGAAAAGACAAATGGTTTGCATAGGGTTATAATGCATTCCCATCCAGCGAATACCATTGCGCTTACATTCGTTCTGCCCCTTGATTCAAAGGTTTTCTCAAGGGAACTGTGGGAAATGATGACCGAGTGCCCAATTGTATTCCCGCGAGGCGTGGGCGTTCTGCCGTGGATGGTTCCCGGCAGCGCAGATATCGCGCTTAAAACCGCAGAGCGGATAAAGGAGCACGATGTTATTATCTGGGCGCATCACGGCGTGTTCTGCTCGGGAGCCGACTTTGACGAAACCTTCGGTCTTATGCACACTGTTGAAAAGGCCGCTGAGATTCTTGTCAAAGTGCTTTCCTGCGGCGGCAAGCGTCAGACCATGAGCGCGGATGATATCAGCTCTCTGAGTGGGCCATACAAGGTTAATATCAATACCGATTACCTTAAATAAATAAAAGGGGAGTGGCTTATGGGCAGCGTACATAAACAGATTATAGTCAGCATACTTTTGCTTTCTTTGCTCTTTGGTTTCTGTTCCTGTTCCAAATCTGGAAAGGATGAAACCACCACAAAGAGAGAAAGCGATTTTAAGGTAAGCGAATTCGACAAAGCCAATGATGAGGATATGAAGCCCTATTTGTCTTATGTCGAAAGCTGCGTTAAGGATTATTATAAGGCTGTACTCGCTGACAAAAGCAGGCTGCCTAATCTGCCGCTTCCCATGTCGGCAAATCTCAGGGAATATTTAAAGCTTAAATTTGATTACGAAACAAAGCTCGAAAAGAAAAACGAAAAGGATAAAAAATACGCAGGCGGCGCATTTAATGTGTTCGACTACGAAATTCAAGACAACAGGCTCGTATGCATTGTAGTGGCTGAGGTCAATTACCGCTATTCAGCGGAAGAAGCCCCAATATACATGGTGGAAGAAGTTCAGGTTGTTATCGAAAATCCCCAGTCGCCCACTATAATTGACTGGTATGTAAATGACCCCGAAAGCTTTGACAGCCTTGTAAGAGGCGAAGACCTCCTGCTTTCAGAGTCTGAAAATTTGCTTATAAATCAGGATTTTGAAAAGATTAAAGAAAAAGCAAAAGATTTAATAGCAAGCATAAAGTAAACGCATGAGGAAGGTCTAAATCGCATTTTCTTTTAATGCATATTAGCCAAATAGCAGACAGTTTTACAATTCTAAATGTGATAAACACAAAAAATATTGAAAAAATATAAAAGATACTTGATTTTTGCGTTTAGCTGTGATAAACTAATCGGGCGCTGTAAAGGAAGTCCTTTAAGCACGACGGAAAAGAACCCTCTTGCTAAAAGAATGAGGAGTTGATATTGTGCCAGCATATCAAATCATTATTAGCATATTTTTAATAATTCTTTCGGCACTGCTGACTGTTGTTATTCTTCTTCAGCAGAACCGTGAGGCCGGTTTGTCAGGAGCAATCACCGGCGCCGCTGATTCATTCCTCGGCAAGAATAAGAGGCGCTCCGCAGAGGCAAAGCTCGCTCAAATAACAAAGATTGTAGCTATCTGCTTCTTCAGTCTGGCACTTATAGCCTCTGTATTAATCACATTGTTCAGCTGATTAATTTCAGCGTGATTCAGTAGCTCAGCAGGCAGAGCACCTGCCTTTTAAGCAGGGTGTCCGGAGTTCGAATCTCCGCTGAATCACCATTTTTAAATATAGACAGCACTCACTTTTGTGGGTGCTCTTTTTTTATGCTTAGTAATAAATTGTAATTTGTCCGCATATTTTTGACTGATTAGACTAGGTTTTGAAAGGGATGATGCGGATGAAAAAAGCCAAAAAGCCCAAGAAAATCAAAAAAAGCGACAATAAAATTAAAAATACACGGCTGCGCTCTCTTATAAATCCTTTATCCTGCATTGGTTTTTCTATTGTTGTATTTATTCTTTTCCTGCTTCTTTTTGCGTTTTCTATGGTAAAGTCAAATGTTTCCTTTAAGATTCTGCCTGTATTCTTAACCGTATCCATGCTTGCCTCATCGTTTATTTCAGGTTTCTATGCCGCAAAGAGGCTGAATCTCAGAGGAATGTTCGCGGGATTTTTAGCATCTCTGCCGATTGTAATTGCAACAATTGTTTGTTCGCTCATAGTTAATAACGGCAGCACAAGATTACTTTTATATCTTGTTTGCCTTGCGGCCATGGTTGCGGGCGCGATAGGCGGTATTTTCTCGGCAAACACAAGACCCGCCAAAAGGCGGATCGGCTGAATTTATATGTTTTGCGGGGGTATCCAATAGGATACCCCTTTGCGTTTTTATAAATAAACAAAATTTAATAAGGCTTGCAAATTAAGGTTTATTTTAGTAAATTTTGTAGTATAATCATAAGTACGATACTATTTTAACGGAGTGTTCTATGTTCGATCGTTTGCGAGAAGATATATGCTGTGTCAAAGAAAGAGACCCCGCAGCAAGGTCTGCTGTTGAGGTTCTGCTTTTATATCCGGGTCTCAAGGCTATTCGCGCCCACCGCAGGGCTCACTGGTTTTATAACAGAGGAATGTTCTTTATCGCCAGATGGATTTCTCAGCGCGCGGCGAGAAAAACAGGCATTGAGATTCATCCCGCAGCCAAAATCGGCCGAAGGTTTTTCATCGACCACGGCTGCGGTGTTGTTATTGGCGAAACAACCGAAATCGGCGACGATGTAACTCTATATCAGGGTGTGACCCTTGGTGGAACGGGCAAGGATACGGGAAAGCGTCATCCCACCATCGGCAACAATGTTATGATTGGTGCCGGTGCCAAGGTATTGGGTCCCATAAAGATTGGGGATAATACTAATATTGCCGCAGGCGCTGTTGTGCTTAAAGACATTCCGCCGAATTCTACCGCCGTCGGTGTTCCCGCTCGTATTGTCAAGCGTGACGGCAAGAGGGTAGACGACAGCGACCCGCGCAACCTCAAGGACCCCATCGCTCAAGAAATCGAGCGTCTTGAAGCAAGAATTACTTGCCTCAGAAAAGCCATTGACGCGATGAGTGAAAAAATGGAAGAGCAATGCTGAACAGGAGATTCAATATGAAGCTTTATAATACGCTGACAAGGCAAAAAGAAGAGTTTATCCCTCTTGAGGAAGGCAAGGTTAAAATCTATGCCTGCGGTCCTACCGTGTATAATTATATCCATATAGGCAATGCCCGCCCTCTTTGCGTATTCGATGTTTTAAGGCGTTATTTTATATTCTCAGGCTACAATGTTACCTTTGTTCAGAACTTTACCGATATAGACGACAAGATAATAAACAAGGCAAACGAAATGGGCGTTGAGTCCATTGAGGTTTCCGAGAAATTCATTGAGGAATACAAAAAAGACGCAAAAGGGCTTAACATTATGACCGCCGATGTTCACCCCAAGGTAACGGAGAACATCGATGAGATTATTTCTATTATCGAAACCCTTATCGAAAAGGGCTATGCCTACGAGGTTGAGGGCGATGTATATTTCAGCACAAACAAGTTCGAGGAATACGGAAAGCTCTCACATCAGCCCCTTGAGGAGCTTGAGGCTGGCGCAAGAATAAGCGTCGGCGAGAAAAAGGCTGAGCCTATGGACTTTGCCCTTTGGAAAGCAGCAAAGCCCGGTGAGCCCGCATGGGATTCACCCTGGGGCAAGGGCAGACCCGGCTGGCATATTGAATGCTCTGCAATGGCAAGGAAATATCTCGGTCAGACCATTGATATTCACTGCGGCGGTCAGGACCTTATTTTTCCCCACCATGAAAATGAGATAGCCCAAAGCGAATGCTGCAACGGCGTTCCCTTTGCCCGCTACTGGCTCCACAACGGCTATATAAATGTTGACAATGTAAAAATGTCAAAGTCTCTGGGCAATTTCTTTACCGTAAGGGATGTCGCCGAAAAATACGGCTATGAGCCTATCAGATACCTTATGATTTCATCCCATTACAGAAGCCCCATAAACTACAGCAAAGAGGCAATAGAGCAGTGCACAGCCGCTCTCTCAAGGCTTTACAACTGCCGCGAGAACCTTGATTTCGCCATTGAAAACGCTGAGACTGAAAAATCCGATGAAGCAAAAATTTCGGAAGTCAAAGCCGCTCTGAATGAATATCGTCAGAAGTTTATTGACTCAATGGAGGACGATTTTAACACCGCTGACGCCCTCGGCGCTCTGTTTGAGATGGTAAGATACATCAACAAAGAGGTTTTGGCTGTCGGTGCCGCTAAGGATGTACTAAATCTTGCCTCCGACGCTTTCAAGGAACTGTGCGACATTCTCGGTCTCCTTTACGAAAAGGCAGAAAAGGCCGCCGAGACTGACCCGCTGATAGATACAATCAACGCGATGATTGAAGAAAGAACTCAGGCACGAAAGGAGAAGAACTGGGCTAAGGCTGACGAAATCAGAAACAAGCTCAGGGAAATGGGCATCGTGCTTGAAGATACACCCCAAGGTGTAAAGTGGCATAAGGTTCAGGAATAAAGTTATGAGAGCTTAAAATCGGAGGTGCTTTAATTGACTGTAGAAGCCAAATCCAAGGGAAAGAAGGCGTTTAAAACCGTGATTATTGCTTTACTTGTAATCGCAGCGGCTTTGCTCATTTTTTCCTATTTCACTTCGAGAGAAACCTCGGTTCCCGTAGCTGCCTACAACGGCAAGAATAAGTACATTACTCCCACAGGGCAGGCAATGGTTTCCGCCCACCGCTCAGGCGGCGGAATTTTCCCCGAAAATACATTCTTAGCCTTTAAGAGCTGTGTTGAGAGCGACACCTTTAACACCGACATTTTTGAGTTTGACCTCCATTTAACCGCAGACAATGTCCTTGTTCTACTTCACGACGACACCCTCGACAGAACAAGCAACGCCGAGGAGCATTTCGGAGAAAAGGATGTAAAGCCCTCCGCAAAGACCTATGCGGAGCTCAGAGAGCTGAATATGGGCGAGTCGTTTAAAGACGACAACGGCAAGCAGCCCTATAAAGGTCTTAGAGGAAAAGACATTCCCGACGATTTAAGAATTATTAGGCTCGAAGATGTGCTCGATTACCTTTGCGCTAACGGTGATTATCACTTTATTATTGAAATTAAGGATTCGGGCGAGCTTGGAAAGAAAGCTGCGGATGAACTATACAAGGTTCTTAAATCGAGGAATCTTATAGAAAAAACAATCGTCGGCACCTTCCATGGCGAAGTTACAAAGTACATAGACGAAGCTTATCCCGATATGATTCGCTCAGCCAGCATTATTGAGGTTATATCTTTCTATTTCTCCTCGCTTTTTGGCATCAAAAAGAATCCTGAGAAGATTAAATTTGACGCGCTTCAAATCCCGCCAAAGGCTGCGATGCTCAATTTAAGCACAACCCGATTTATAAACTACGCCCACTCCCACGACATTGCGGTTCAGTACTGGACCGTAAATGACAAGGAGCAAATAAAGGCGCTTAACGAAAAAGGCGCGGACGCGATAATATCCGATGTTCCCGATATTGCCTACGCGATAATCCACGCTAATGACTAAATAAAACAATAAAAAACAGCTCTGGATTCAGAGCTGTTTTTTAATTCAGAATAAATTTAGAGGCTTGTGGAGATATTCTGGAACTTTGTCTTTGCTTCGTTAATCTTCTGCTGTTCAGCAGCGGGAGGCGCATACCATCCGCGCTTTTCCATCTCGGTGAACACATTGTGCTGAATTGTGTGCTCCTCGTTAAGAATGCACATCATGTCGTCTTTAAGCTGCTTGTTCTTGCACTCATTGGCAAAGGTGTTATAAACGCCTGTAATATGCTTCTGAGAAACCAAAACATCGGTCATGATTTCCTGGTCGGTCATCGGGATATTATTCAAAATACTCATCCTTTCTTAATTTTTTTAGCAGCAGAGATGGCCCATCAGCTTGTCAAAATGCTGCTTGTGCATATTTGCGATATTCTCGCAGGTCTGCTTAATCTGCGGGTCTGCGGTCATGCTTGCGTAGCTTCTGTATTTCTTAATAAGCAGCTGTTCCATATTCAGCTGATCTTCAAGTGCTTTTAATTCTTCAGCAGTAAGATTTGCCATATTCAACTCTCCTTGTGTTTTTATTGCGGTGAATCTCACCTTGTACAAAAGTATTATTATCAAAACTAAATTGTATATTCAGCCTTATTGAATTTAAATTAAGACGGGAGTAAACTGTAATTAAACCTAATGGAAAGTGATTATTATGGATTTTGAAAAACTGCTGAATGGCATTGACAATTGCCCATGCGGAAAAGCGCACAAATGCGATATTGAAAAGATAATAATTAAAAAAGACGCTATTAAGGAGCTTAAAAGGCTTTTGAGCTCCTACTCAAATATTTTGCTTGTGGCGGACACTAACACCTATGAAATCTGCGGCGAAAGGGTAAAAGCTATCTTAGGTGACGCGGTAAAAGATGAGCTGATATACCCGGGCGTGCCGCTGCTTGTGCCTGATGAAAACGCCATAAAGGCTTTGAATGACAGCGTAAAGTCCGAAACAGATATAATTATTGCGGTAGGTTCAGGGGTTATAAACGATTTATGCAAGCTTATAAGCTACAGGCGGTCAAGACCTTACTGCATTGTTGCCACAGCGCCCTCAATGGACGGCTACGCATCATCCGTCTCCGCTGTGATTGAGGGAAATATGAAGATAACTTACGCCGCCCATTCGCCTAAATTTATAATCGCTGACCTTGATGTATTAAAAAATGCCCCCTATGAGATGATTCAGGCAGGCTTTGGCGATACTATCGGCAAGTATTCCGCGCTGAATGACTGGCTTTTAAGCAAGATAGTAAACGGAGAGTATTTTTGCGAGACCGTATACGATATGGTTTACTCCGTGCTTCAAAAAACAGCTGAGATAGGGCCCCGACTTAAAGATAGGCGGGAGGAGGATATAAAGCTCCTTTTTGAGAGCCTTGTAATTGTGGGCATAGCAATGGCTTATGTGGGCAATTCCCGCCCCGCGTCTGGCAGCGAGCATCATTTGTCCCATTTCTTTGAGGTTGTTGGTCTTTTGAACAATGAGCCTTATCTTCCACATGGCATCTGCGTAGCAGGCTCTGCGGTCATTACTCAAAGATTGAGAGAAGAAATTATTGAAATTCAAGAATTTGAAAGCGGTTTCAAGTTTGACAGAGAAAAGTGGGAGAGGGCAGTCAGGTCGATTTATTCAAAGGCAGCAGACGGAGTTATTGATTTGCAGGACAAAACGGGCTACTATAAAAGGGACTTTGCGAGCATTTATAAAGAGAAGTGGGAAGAAATAATCTCCGTTTTTAATAAAGCCCCAAGTTCCGAATATATGCTTGACTTGTTAAACAGCGCGGGAATCTCATTCAGTGAGTTTAACAGCGTATATTCACCAGAAAAAATTAGGAATGCTGTTTTCTTTGCAAAGGATTTAAAGGACAGATACACGGTTTTATGGCTTTATTTTGCGATGAAGTATAAATTTGAGGAGTAACTTTATGTGGAATCAGAATGAAAAGAATTTTTATGTTTTCGGACACCGGGGCGTTAAGGCTTTATACCCCGAAAACACCATGCTCTCATTCCAAAAGGCTTATGAAATGGGCGTCGACGGCATTGAGTTCGATGTTAGAGCCACTAAAGACGGTGAGCTTATTCTCATGCACGATGAAACGGTGGACAGAACCACCGACGGCAGCGGCTTGGTTCGTGATTTCACTTTCGCTGAGCTTAGAAAACTCGATGCGGGCGTACGCTTCGGCGAAGAATTTAAGGGCAACAGGGTTCCGAGCCTTACAGAGCTTTTTGATTCTGTTAAGGGGACAAGCCTTCTTCTTAATGTTGAGATTAAGGACTATGAATTTGATGTTGTGGATAAGACCATAGACCTTCTGTTTAAGTACGGCTTTGACGAAAGATTTGTAATAACCTGCTTTGACGCAAAGATTACTACCTATACCCACGAGAAATACGGCGTTAAAGTGCAGGGTTTCCCCGACAGCTATATGAAGAATTTTGAGGAAAGCGCAAGGCGGCATTTTTACAGCGTAGGCATTGCGATGAAGGACCTTACAAAAGAGCTTTGCGACAGCTACAAAAAAGCGGGAATTGACCCATGGTGCTGGAGCCCCGACGATGAGGATGGCGTGCGTCACATGATTGAGTGCGGCTCAACTCTTGCCACATGCAACAATCCCTTGCCCGCACTAAAAATTCGCGGCGAAATTAATAAATAAAAAACAGCCCTGTATGAAAGTACAGGGCTGAAATTATTTTTAATACTATGCCAGGAGGGAAGCAGCGTCTTTGTCAAGGAAGATAACCGCGTCATCATGCTTTTGAAGAATTGAAGCAGGGCAGGCAGGTGTGACCTCTCCTTCGATCATAGCCTTGATTGCCTTAGCTTTTGATATGCCTGTGGCTATCAGGATTATCTTCTTTGCCTTCATAATGGAGCCGATTCCCATAGTAATTGCCTTTGTGGGCATATCGCCGTTTGTAAAGTAAATCTTGTTGGATTCAATCGTGCTCTGTGCAAGGTCCGTAATATAAGTTCCGTCGCTGAATGCGTCGGAAGGCTCGTTAAAGCCGATATGACCGTTGGTGCCGATGCCGAGGAGCTGAACATCAATTCCGCCGTGCTCCTCAATCATAGCGTCATAACGGGCGCATTCTTCCTCAAGGTTTTCTGCAACGCCGTTGGGGACATGAACCTTGTCCTTTCTCATGTCAACATGGTTAAAGAGGTTTTCCATCATAAAGTAGTAGTAGCTGTTGACATTGTTTCTGTCAAGGCCCACATACTCGTCAAGATTGAATGAAACAGCGTCTTTAAAGCTGACCTTGCCCTGCTTATAGCAGTCAATAAGGTATTTGTAGGTCGGAACAGGTGTTGCGCCGGTTGCAAGTCCGAGAACTGCATTCGGCTTGTCCGTCAAAAGCTCCACAAATATATTGCCTGCCTGAACGGCGATGTCTGATGCATTTTCAAGGATAACGACACGCATTGATTTCCCTCCGATTTTTGTTTTTCCAAGTTCTATGAGATTATAACATAAAAACTCAAGAAGTGAACAATTTCTTTCACTTTTTGCGAGAATTATCAAAATACACATTTTTTTAGCAAATTAAGTAAATTTTGTATAAATACAATTGTAAATAATAGATTATCTTTTTGTTAATTAGTTGTGGATAATCTTTGGTTTGATTGACATTATTTGTATAAATGCTATAATTGTCTTGATTGCGCAGAGCATTTCGAGGCTTATTTCTTATCCGTTTCATTAATCTATTTTCATAAATCACGCTCAGGAGGTTTAGACAATGGAAAACAAGTTTGCGATAACCACCTATCCCAATGCGGCTGAGATTACCAAACAGCTTGATGAGCTTATAAAGAAGCCGATTTATACAATCAAGCCGGAAGCATTGAAGGCCTACGAAGAGGAGTACTACGAGAAAAAGTGCAAAAAGTCCAAAGAGATGATTGAAAAGGCAAAAGAGATTATCCCCGGCGGCGTTCAGCACAACCTTGCGTTCAACTATCCTTTCCCTCTTGTTTTTACTAAGGCAGAGGGCGCAAAGCTTTATGACATAGACGGCAATGAGTATCTTGACTTTTTGCAGGCAGGCGGCCCTACCGTCCTCGGTTCCAATCCTCCTGAAGTAAGAGAGCAGGTTATTGATTTGCTCAAGACCTGCGGTCCTTCAACAGGACTTTTCCATGAGTTTGAGTATAAGCTCGCTAAGAAGATTTCCGACAATGTTGAAACCGTTCAGATGTTCCGCATGCTCGGCTCCGGTACCGAAGCCTGCATGGCAGCAGCCAGAGTAGCAAGGCTTGCCACAAAGAAGAAGAACATAATCAAGATGGGCGGAGCATATCACGGCTGGAGCGACCAGCTTGCCTACGGCATCAGAATCCCCGGCTCAAAGTTTACACAGGCAAACGGTGTTCCGCTCCACACATTCAAATATACTCAGGAATTCTTCCCCAATGACCTTGACGACCTTGAGAGAAAGCTGCGTTTCAATATGCTCAGAGGCGGCACCGCAGCGGTCTTTATTGAGCCCGTAGGTCCCGAAAGCGGAACAAGACCCGTTGATTTTGATTTCAACAAAGGCGTTGAGCGTCTATGCCGCAAGTACGGCGCATTGCTTGTATTCGACGAGGTTGTAACAGGATTTAGAATCGGTATGTCCTGCGCTCAGGGCTATTTTGGCGTATCGCCCGACCTTACGATTTTCGGCAAAGCAATAGCAGGCGGCTATCCGGGAGCAGGCGGTCTCGGCGGCAAGAAGGAATATATGAAGTATCTCGGCGCGGGTCTCGACGGCTCAACAAAGATAAAGAAGGCTCTCGTCGGCGGCACAATGGCAGCGACACCTATTTCCTGCGTTGCCGGCTACTTCGCCCTTGAAGCAATCGAGCAGACCAACGCATGCTACAAGGCAGGATTAATGGGAGACAGACTCACTCAGGGTCTCCAGAAGCTCATTAAGAAGTACGGTCTGCCCTTCGTGGCATTCAACCAGGGTTCAATCTGCCACCTTGAAACAGTCGGCACCATGCACTTTGCAATCAACTGGATGCGTCCGTGGGAGATTCCGCATGTACTTTCCGAAACAAGCATCCGCAAGAAGGAAATGGAGCACATGGGCGCCGCGTATATGGCTGAGGGTCTTGTAACTCTTGCCGGCAGCAGGCTTTACACAAGCGCCGCATATACTCCCGAACTGATTGACGAAGCCCTTAAGAGATTTGACAAGGTATTTGCAAATGTCGCAATGAAGAAATAAACCTTTTAAAGGGGTTGGCGCAAACCAACCCCTTTACTTGAAGTTTTTTTCTAATTTATAATATCAAGGTGATTTTCATGACTGATATAATGGAAGCCAAAAAGCTGATAGTCAAAGCAGGTCTCAGACTCCTGGAAACAGGTCTTATAGCGAGAACCTGGGGCAATGTCAGCTGCCGCGTCAGCGACACCCATTTTGCTATCACCCCGAGCGGCAGGGCATATAATACCCTAACTCCCGACGACATCGTGCTTGTCAAAATCGATGACCTTTCATATGAAGGAGATATTAAGCCCTCCTCAGAAAAGGGCGTTCATGCCGAGGTTTACAAGCACCGACCCGACATAAATTTCGTCATTCATACCCATCAGCTTAATGCCTCAATGATAAGCGTTTTAAGGTCGGACATTAACTTTGTGCCCGAAAAGAGCGCTGCGATAATCGGCGACCATATTCCCGTTTCATCCTACGGTCTGCCGAGCACAAAAAAGCTGCGTGACGGCGTAACCGAGACACTTAAACGCTCAGATTCAAAGGCAATACTTCTTGCTAACCACGGCGCAGTATGCATGGGCGTGGATTATGAGGACGCCTTTAAGGTTGCAGAGGAGCTTGAAAAGGTCTGCGAGGATTATGTACGCCGCAGGTTCAGTCTGGTTACGGGCAAAATCGCTGAAACCTTTGAATCTTTAAATGAGTATATAGCCGAAAAATCGGCTTTAAGCGCTGAAAAGGCTAAAGAAATAAGGCCTTATAATTCCGAAAGGGAAGGGGAGTTTATAAAGCTCTCACCCGTAAACGGCGGAGATATTATCAGGGTAAATACGGTAACAGAAAAGGCGGTCGCTCCCAATTCCGACTATCCGCCCGAGATTTATCTGCACCTTGCTGTATTTAATAAGCGCAAGGATGTAAACGCCATTGTTCACTCCAAAAAGCCTGAGATACTTGCCGTGTCCAAGTGCTGCAAGGTCCTTAAACCCTTCCTTGATGACTTTGCCCAGATTGCGGGTATATCGGCAAGGTCCGCTGAGTTTGACCCGAATGACGCTTTAAAAACCTCTAAGAAGGTAGTAAAAAAGCTAAAGGGCAGAAACAGCGTACTGCTTAAAGACAACGGCATGCTCTGCGTGGCGGGCAATAATAGCGACGCTCAGGCGGTTGAAATGGTTGCCGAAAAGAACGCCAAGGCGTATATCGCCTCAAAGCTCTTCGGCAAGAATAATGTAATCGCGCCCCATGAGGCTTTGCTGATGAGGTTTATCTACAAGGCAAAGTACTCAAAGAAAGCTCAAGAAGGCAGTAATGGCAAATAAATAGCTTTAGCATAAAGGAGACTCTATGGAATACAAGATTTTTGCAAACCATGCCCATGTTTTTGACGCTGAAAGAAGACCAAACGGAACCGTTCAGGAGCTTTTAAAGCTCATGGATAACTGCGGAATCAGCAAGGCAGTATGCTTTGCCCCTTTTAAGGGTCAGACTTCGGACCCAAACATAGACCCCGTCGAATGGCTTGCCAAGGAAATTGAAAATGAGCCGAGACTCGTAGGCTTTGGCACCATCGACTTTGACAGGGACGACATCGAAAAGCAGGTTGAGCGTATTGCCGAGCTGGGCTTTAAGGGAATTAAGGTTCACCCCGCCGCACAGGAAATAAGCATTGTTGGCGAAAAGGCCCGCAGAATGTACGAGGTTGCTCAGGAAAAGGGTCTTTTCCTCAGCTTCCACACAGGCATTCACTGGCACAGAATATCCGATTATCACCCCATTTTGTTCGATGAGGTAGCATTTGACTATCCTATGCTTCAGTTCAGCCTTGAACATATAGGCGGCTACCACTTCTTCAAAGACGCCCTTGCAGTCATGTGCAACACAAAAAGACCTATTCCCAGAGTTTACGCTGGCTGGACAAGCATAACCCCGCCCGACAACAATCCTCCTTCGAGCTGGACTATAAGCGACGAGGAATTAAGAACCGTCATATACCAGACCGGCAATGAGTACAGCATATTCGGTCTTGATTTCCCCTACAACCGCGAGGAATACACAATGAAGGCAATCGAGAGAATAATTAACCTCGATATTCCCGAGGAGGCAAAGAGGGGAGTTCTGGGCGAGAACCTCGCAAGAGTTCTCGATGTCAGCCTTGACGATTAAATTTGGTTGCATAATTTAAAATTTGTGCATATAATTTTATGTGAAAAAATAGCTTGACAAATATTTTGCAAGCTGTTAAACTATCTGTACAACAAAGCAGAGTGAAATTAATATTTCCTCTCACCTTAAGGAGTTCTCCGCAGGGTCAATACTTTAAAGCAGTGCAGCTTTTATGCTGCTTGTTTTGCAGTTTTGAGTGCGGGTGATTCCGCACTCTTTTTAATTAATCGGAGGTGTTTAAGTATCAGTAACAAACAAATGCAAATCAATCGGGAAATCCGAGACAAGGAAGTCAGAGTTGTTTCCGAAAACGGCGAACAGCTTGGTATTATGCTGATTGAAGAGGCTTTGAAAATCGCCGCAAGCTACGATCTTGACTTGGTTAAGATTGCGCCTCAGGCAAAGCCGCCTGTCTGCAAAATAATGGACTACGGCAAATATCGCTTTGAGCAGGCAAAGCGTGAAAAGGAAGCCAAAAAGAATCAGCATTCCATTGAGATTAAAGAAGTGCAGCTGTCTCTCAATATCGACAAGCATGACCTTGAAACAAAAGTCGGTCACGCAATTAGATTCCTCAAAGCCGGCAATAAAGTAAAGGTCGTAATACGCTTCAGAGGCAGAGAAATGGCTCACCCCGAACGCGGCGTGGATATTATGCAGCAGTTCGCTTCTATGTGCGGAGACATTTGTACAATAGAAAAGCAGCCCAATATCGACGGCCGCAATATGATAATGTTCCTTGTTGCAGCAAAGCCCGGCAAGTAATTGCAGGGTTACTGATACGATGACCCGGCGTTCCGGTTATTTCGTCTTCAGGTTCGCAAATTCAGAATTTCTATACAGGAGGAAACAAAAATGCCTAAGATTAAAACAAACAGCGGAGCTAAAAAGCGTTTTAAGCTTTCAAAGAATGGCAAGCCCATCAGAGCTCATGCCAATAAGTCTCATATTCTTACCAAGAAGTCTACAAAGCGTAAGAGGGGACTGCGCAAGACTACCGTTGCTGACACAACCAATGTAAAGCAGATTAAGCGTCTTATTCCTTATAAATAAGGTTTCCGTATAAATCGGCAATCCTTTTAAAGGCTTCAAATTCAAGGAGGTACTAACATGGCTCGAGCAAAAGGTGCATTAGCAACTCGTAAGAGAAGAAATAAAGTATTAAAGCTTGCAAAGGGCTACTACGGCTCCAAGAGCAAGCTGTTCAGAACTGCGAAGCAGGCAGTTATGAAGTCCGGCAACTACGCTTATGTAGGCAGAAGGCTTAAGAAGCGTGATTTCCGCAGACTTTGGATTACAAGAATTTCAGCAGCTTGCAAGCTCAACGGTATGAATTATTCTACCTTTATCAACGGTCTTAAGAAGGCTAACATCAATCTTAACAGAAAGATGCTTTCCGAAATCGCCGTTTCCGACCCTGAGGCTTTCACCGCTCTTACCGAGAAAGCAAAGGCAGCTTTGCAGTAAGCTAATCAATNNTTTTTTTCTGCTTGTTGATTTTTCCATGTTTTTGAATTATACTTTCCATAATCAAAAAGAAATTAAAAGGGATTAATATGACGGAGCTTACTTCAAAGACAAATCCGAAAATAAAGCATTTTGTCAAGCTGCGCTCAGACGCCTCTTACAGGCGCGAGCACGGTCAATTTGTGCTTGAGAGTCTAAGGCTCTGTGTTGACGCTTTTTTGAGCGGCACGGAAATTGTCGAAGTATTTGTGACAAATAAAGCTCTGAATCAGTATAAGAATGAGCTTTCAGGGCTTATAAGTGCCGCAAAAACATTCTTGATAACTGACGAAATTTCTGACAAAATGTCCGATACTGCGTCGCCTCAGGGCGTTTTTTGTATTTGTAAAATGCTTGACAAAGAAGCCCCCTGTAATAAAATAGAAGTCAACGGCAAATATATTGCGTCAGATAGCGTTCAAAACCCCTCTAATTTGGGGGCAATCGCAAGGACCGCTGAGGCTCTCGGAATCAGCGGCATTATTGTCGGAGGCGGCTGCGACATATATAATCCAAAGGCGCAGCGGGCTGCTATGGGCTCGCTTTTGCGTCTGCCCGTTATCAGCGTGGACAATCTTCCCGCTTATTTAACCGGTTTAAAAGAAAAGGGCTTTTCAGTATATGGCGCGGTTCCCGACAGCGATGCTCTGCCCGTCACAGCGGTTGACTTTAATAAGCCTTGTGTATGTGTTATCGGAAATGAGGCAAACGGATTATCCGACGCGGTGCTCAGCGTCTGCACCGACAGAATTACAGTGCCTATGAAGGGCAGAGCGGAATCCTTAAACGCTTATTCTGCTGCCGCAATAATAATGTGGGAGATGGTCAGGTGAACCCAAAGGAGTACTGGATATGGCTTCAGTATGCCCTTGGCGCAGGCGCAAGGGTAGATGAAATCCTTGCCCAATACGGCTCGCCTGAGAAAATTTATTATGCCGGAAGCAGGGATTGGCGGCTTTCAGGCGTTTTTAAAGCCGATACCATATCAAGGCTCCTTAAAAAAAGCCCGTCTGAGACCTATTCCGTAATCAAGGAATGTGAAGAAAATGGTTGGCATATAATAACTCCCGACGATGAATACTATCCCGACGGCTTTAAAAACCTCACCAATTTCCCCCTTGTGCTTTATGTGTGGGGAGACCCCGAGGTTTTAAAGCATCAGGTTCCGATTTCTATTGTTGGCACTCGCTATGCCAGCGTTTACGGAAAAAAAATTGCCACAGCTCTTGCCGCTTCTTTATCAAAGGCAGGTGCGCTGATTGTCAGCGGCGGCGCAAAGGGAATCGACAGCTGCGCTCATATCGGCGCGCTTAACGCAAAGGGCAAAACAGTTGCTTTCCTCGGCTGCGGGCTTAAAAGCAATTATTTAATTGAGAATTTGGAGCTGAGGAAGCTTATTGCAAAAAACGGCGCGGTTGTTAGCGAATACACTCCTCAAACGGAGCCCACAAGATTTGCTTTCCCCATTAGAAACAGGCTTATTTCCGCCATGAGCCTAGGAACGGTTGTTATCGAAGCGGGCGAAAAAAGCGGCTCTTTAATTACTGCCCGACTTGCTTTAGAGCAAGGCAGAGATGTATTTGCGGTTCCCGGCGATATTGTCAGCTCAAACTTTAAAGGGACAAACAGGCTCCTTCGTGAAGGCGCAAAGCCTGTCTTTTCAGCGCTTGATGTGCTCGAGGAATATGTTTTTGAATTTGCGGACAGGCTAAACCTTGAAAACACAGGGGAGCTTATTATAGATAACTCCGTAAGCACAGATATTCCAAAAGTCTCATATGAATCTAATACTGCTGCAAGAAAATCTGTGAAAATAAACAGAACGGCGGAAAAACAGCAAAAATCTGCGCAGATTACCTTTGAATCCGCCGCAAAAGAAAATCTCCAGTCTAAGCCGACAGCACCAGAAGGACTGTCTGAATGCGCGATGCAGATTTTCGGATTTTTAAGCGATACTCCGATTAGCACGGAAGAAATACTCAGCAAAAGCAGTTTTCCCTCCTCAGAGGTACTGACGGCTTTGACGGAGCTTGAGTTCTCAGGCGCGGTTAAAGTCTTCCCTGGCGGTTTGTTTTCTGTATGACTAACTCTTTTTATAGGACGGTTGATATATGTCTAATCTTGTAATCGTGGAGTCGCCCGCCAAGGCGAAAACCATAAAGAAGTATTTGGGTCCCGATTTTGAA
This sequence comes from Clostridiales bacterium DTU053, assembly GCA_001512765.1. GTDB lineage: Bacteria > Bacillota > Clostridia > Oscillospirales > Acutalibacteraceae > DTU053. The sequence continues at coordinate 12,061 of LFSO01000051.1, read as the reverse complement.
GTTGTGGCTTCAATGGGACATGTGAGAGATCTTTATCCGTCAACCTTAAGCGTTGATGTTAAGAATAATTTCGCTCCGAAATATACAATCATCAAGGGCAAGCGCCCTGTTATTAAGCAGCTTAAAGACCTTGCCGCAAAAAGCGAGCATATTTATCTCGCTACGGACCCTGACCGCGAGGGCGAGGCAATCTCTTGGCATCTTGCTACTTTGTTAAAGATTAAGCCTGAGGATGAGCTCAGGGTCAGGTTTAACGAAATCAACGAGCAAAGCGTAAAAAAAGGCATTGCGTCGCCTACTAAGATTGACCGCAATCTGGTCAACGCTCAGCAGGCAAGAAGAATTCTTGACCGTCTTGTGGGCTATAGCCTCAGCCCCTTTATCTCTCAAAAAATCAGAAGGGGACTTTCCGCAGGACGAGTTCAGAGCGTTGCCGTAAGGCTCATTGTTGACAGGGAAGAAGAAATTAACGCCTTTGTTCCCGAAGAATACTGGTCAATTGACGCAAAGCTCACAGCCCCTCCCGGACGCAAGGTTTTTAAAGCCGCTTTTGTCGGTGATCAAACAGGCAAAGTTAAAATCGCCACTAAAGAGCAGGCGGACGAGTATTTAAAGCGTCTTGACGGAGCTGTATTCACTGTATCGGATGTCAAAAAGGGCGTCCGCCGCAGGCAGCCCGCCCCGCCCTTTATTACCTCCACCATGCAGCAGGAGGCATCTAAGCGTTTCGGTTTCTCCGCTCAAAAGACAATGAAACTTGCTCAGGAGCTGTACGAAGGAATTGAGGTTAAGGGCAACGGAGTTACGGGTCTTATTACCTATATGAGAACCGACTCTCTTAGAATCTCAGATCAGGCGAGAAACGACGGAATTAACTTTATTAGAAATACCTACGGCGAAAACTACATCCCTGAAAAGAATAGGGTTTTCAAAACCAGGGCGGGAGCTCAGGACAGTCATGAGGCCATAAGGCCCACTCAAGCTGAGCTTACACCCGATAGAGTAAAGGATTCACTCACTGCCGACCAGTATAAGCTGTATTCGCTTATCTGGAAGCGTTTTATCGCAAGCCTTATGGCGGACTGCATTCAGGATACCGTTAAGGTCGAAATTAAGGCCGCAAGTGAGGCGGATAGCTCAAACGAACGCTACTGCCTGTTTTCTATCAGCGGCTATACAATCCGCTTTGACGGTTTTACCGTTCTTTACGACGAGGTTTCTGAGGATGATGAAGAGGATAAGATAATTCCTCCCGTCACAAAGGGTGATGTGCTAAAGCTTAAAGAGCTTATCCCGCAGCAGCACTTCACCCAGCCTCCCGCAAGATATACAGAGGCATCACTAATTAAGACTCTTGAAGAAACAGGAGTCGGCAGACCCAGCACATATGCCACCATTCTACACACAATCGTAAACAGGGGATATGTGGTCAAAGAGGGCAAGTCATTAAAGCCCACAGAGCTTGGAATTGCCACGACAAATCTGTTAAAAGAATGGTTCCCGAAGATAGTAAATACTAAGTTTACCGCGAGAATGGAGTCCAAGCTGGACGATGTGGAAGAAGGCAAAACCGACTATATCGAAATGCTCCACGGCTTCTACGGCGAGTTTGAGCAGACCCTTACTAAGGCAAAGCAGGAGCTTGTGGGCGTAAAAATCCAGCTTGAAGAGGACAAGACCGACATTGTCTGCGAAAAGTGCGGACGGAATATGGTTGTCAAAGTCGGACGCTTTGGCAAATTCCTTGCATGCCCCGGCTATCCCGAATGCAAAAACACTAAGCCCTATGTTCAAAAGACAGCAGCCACCTGCCCCAAGTGCGGCGGTGATGTTATAACAAAAAGATCGAAAAGCGGTCACGCCTTCTATGGATGCAGCAATTATCCCGACTGCAACTTTATGACCTGGGACCAGCCTCTTGAGGAAAAGTGCCCCCAGTGCGGCTCATCCCTCTTTAAGGCAAGGGGCGGAGTTATAAAGTGCCACAAGGAAGGCTGCGGATATGAGCAGAAGGCTCAGCGCAAGAAAAAGGAAAAATCTGAGGAATCCGATGAGTAACGCTAAAACAGCGGTGGTAATAGGAGCGGGTTTTGCAGGCTGTGAGGCTGCAAAGCAGCTATCAAAGAGAGGCATAAAGGTAAAACTTTATGAAATGAAGCCGAAAAAATTTTCACCCGCCCATACTTCCGAAAACTTTGCCGAGCTTGTATGCTCAAATTCTTTCAAGGCTATGCGTTTAGAGACCGCCGCAGGGCTTTTAAAGAAGGAAATGGAGCATTTCGGCTCAATCTCCCTTAAATTCGCCTATAAATCTCAGGTTCCCGCGGGCGGCGCCTTGGCAGTGGACAGGGATTTGTTCTCAAAGCTCGTCACTGAGGAAATCGAAAGCGATGAGAATATCGAGGTAATCCGCGATGAGGTAACCTCTATTCCTGAGGCTGACGCGGTAATCGTTGCCGCGGGTCCGCTAGTGTCCGATGCTCTGTCTAAAGAGCTGGAAAAGCTGGCTGGTGGTTTTCTCAGCTTTTACGACGCCGCTGCGCCAATTGTCACAGCCGAAAGCATAGACATGAACAGCGCTTTCTATGCCTCCCGCTATGACAGAGGCGGCGATACCGACTATATCAACTGCCCATTAAATAAAGAGGAATACGAGACTTTTTACAATGAGCTTATAAATGCCGAAACCGCCGAGCTTCATTCGGTGGATTTAAATAAAGAGGTTTTTGAAGGCTGCATGCCCATTGAGGTTTTGGCAAAGCGCGGACCCGACACAATCCGCTTTGGGCCCATGAAGCCCGTAGGTCTCAGGGACCCTAAGACCGGTCAAAGACCCTGGGCTGTTCTTCAGCTCAGAAAGGAAAACGCAGAGGGTACCATGTACAATCTTGTTGGTTTCCAGACAAATCTCAAGTTCGGCGAGCAGAAAAGGGTTTTTTCATTAATACCCGCCCTTAAAAACGCCGAGTTTGTAAGGTACGGCGTAATGCACAGGAATACCTTTATAAACTCGCCCAAGGCATTAAATGAAAATCTCTCCTTTAAATCCGCGACGAATGTCTTTGCGGCCGGTCAGATTACGGGAGTGGAGGGTTATATGGAGTCTGCTGCGTGCGGCATAGTTGCGGGCATAAACGCGGCAAATTACTTAAACGGCAAAACTCATTTAAGTCTACCTCTTGAAACTATGATGGGTGCTTTGATAAACTATACTGTGCGCAGCACCTCGTCCGATTTCCAGCCGATGGGCGCAAGCTTCGGTCTTTTGCCTCCCTTGCCCGTTCAAATTCGGGACAAAAAGGAAAGGTACAGGGCATTGGCCGAAAGAAGCCTTAAGATTCTCAGCGGAATAAATATGGATTAATAAAACAAGCTGTAATAAGTTACTGCATATCCGCATAATTTTCAATGAATAATAGGGAGTAGGGCTATGAAGGTTATAGTTGACGCTTTCGGCGGCGACAATGCGCCGATAGAAATACTAAAAGGTTCTCGCTTAGCAAAGGATGAATACTCCGTTGACATAATTCTTGTCGGAAATAAGGCAGAGATTGAAAAGGCTGCCAAGGAAAACGATATTGACATCAGCGGCATGGAGATAGTGGAGTCGGGTTCAATAATTACCGCATACGATTCTCCTACCTCTGTAATTAAGTCAAAGCAGGATTCATCTATGGCAGTGGGACTTTCTCTGCTTGCCGACGGCAAAGGCGACGCGTTTGTATCCGCAGGCAGCACGGGAGCACTGGTTGTAGGCGGTACATTCATAGTAAAAAGAATTAAAGGCATCAAAAGAGCCGCTATAGGAACACTGATGCCCTCCGCTGAAAACCCCTTTATACTCCTTGACGCCGGCGCGAATGTTGAATGCACGTCCGAATTCCTAAACCAGTTTGCCATTATGGGCGACATTTACATGCGAAGGATAATGAATGTTTCAAATCCCCGCGTTGCCCTTGCTAACATAGGTGAGGAAGAAACAAAGGGAACAAAGCTCTATCAGGACGCATATAAGCTCATGAAGGAGTCAAACTATAACTTCATCGGCAATATAGAGGCGCGCGACATACCTTACGGAAAGGCTGATGTAATAGTAGCAGACGGATTCACAGGAAATATAATATTAAAGACCTATGAGGGCGCTGCCGGCGCTTTGGCAGGCATGATAAAAGCTATGTTCAAGAAAAACGCCCTCACCATGCTCTCGGCTCTGCTTGTAAAGAGCGGAATTGATGAGTTTAAGAGCAAAATGGATTACAAAGAATTCGGCGGAGCTCCGCTTATGGGCATCTGCAAGCCCGTTATCAAAGCTCACGGCTCATCCGACGCCAGGGCATTCAAAAACGCAATCAGACAGGCAAAAATGTTTGCCGAAAATAATGTAATATCTGAAATTGAAAACAATCTTCCCAAAACAAATACTAATTCAAATCAGGAGTGATTTTTAATGATATTCGAGAGAGTTGCACCTATTTTAGCTGAGCATTTTAATGTTCCCGAAGAGGACATCAGCGAGGAAATGACTTTTGAAGAACTGGGTGCCGACGAAATCGACCTTATCGACCTTGCTACAATCCTTGAGGACGAATTCGACATCGAAATCCATGAGGATGAAATCAAAGATATAGAAACCGTAGAGGACCTTGTGTCGCTCATCAGGACTGCTGTGGAGCTCTCCGCATAGCAGGAAGAAGAGATTACAATGAATGATTTAATTAAAAAAATAGGATATGAGTTTAAAGATGAGAGCCTTTTAATACGGGCTCTCACACATTCCTCATATGCGAACGAAAGCGGCGGCAAAAACGAGTCAAACGAGAGGCTTGAATTTTTGGGCGACTCCGTGCTCGGCTTTATCACCGCTGAGTTTTTCTTCAGCCGCGAAAAGGATTTGCCCGAGGGCGAGCTAACTAAGCTCCGCGCTGCCGCCGTTTGCGAAAAGGCTCTCTCAGGCTTTGCCAACAAAATCGGTCTGGGGGAATATCTCCTTTTGGGCAAAGGCGAAATTAACTCAAACGGCAAGGAGCGTCCCTCAATACTTGCAGACGCCTTTGAGGCGTTAATCGCCGCAATTTATCTTGACGGCGGCATAGAAAACGCAAAGAAGTTCGTTACTCAGTTTTTGGAGGATTTCTCTGCCGAATACTATGTAATTAACGACGCAAAGACGATTCTGCAGGAAATCGTTCAAAAGAATCCCGGTGAACTGCTTGAATATGTACTGGTCAACGAATCGGGTCCCGACCACGCGAAATGCTTTGAGGTTGAAGTAAGACTCAACGCAAATGTAATAGGCAGGGGCAAAGGCAGAAGCAAAAAGCAGGCTGAACAGCTTGCCGCCAAAGAGGCTTTGAGCCTTATGGGGCTGTAATATGGCAAGCCGTAAACAGGACAAGCATATAAATGTGGCGCTTTTTGTGCCCCATGAGGGCTGCCCGAACGACTGCATGTTCTGCAACCAAAAGGCAATATCAGGCAAAACTGAAAGGCTTACAGCCGCTGATGTAGCGCTTGCCGCCGAAACCGCCATCGGCAGCGGCAAGGACACAACAGGCGGCGAAATTGCTTTTTTTGGCGGTAGCTTTACCGCTATTGACAAGGATTACAGAAAAGAGCTTTTAGATGCTGCAAAGCCCTACATAGAAAACGGCAGCTTTAAGGGCATCAGAATCTCAACACGCCCCGATTTTATAGATGATGAGATTCTAATGCTCTTAAAAGAGTATGGTGTCACCGCAATTGAGCTTGGCGCTCAGAGCATGGTGGACAAGGTATTAAAGGCAAACTGCAGAGGCCATTTGTCCGAGGATACCCGCAGGGCCTCGGAGCTTATAAAAAGCTATGGCTTTGAGCTTGGGCTCCAAATGATGACTGGCATGTACGCCGACACAGATGAAGGCACTCTTTATACAGCCGATGAGTTTATAAAGCTTCGTCCCGCTACCGTGCGGATATACCCGACAATTGTCCTTAAAAACACCATGCTTGCGGAGCTGTATTATAAGAAATTGTACGAGCCGCAGACACTGGGCGAAGCAATAGAGATTTGCGCTCAGCTTCTGCTTAAGTTTAATGCGGCAAATATTAAGGTTATAAGGCTCGGACTTCATTCCGGCGGGGGAGTGGAGCCCGATTATATTGCGGGTCCATATTATCCTGCCTTTGGTGAGCTTTGCGAAAGCAGAGTCTACTTTAAAAAAGCGGCTGATATGCTAAAGGATTTCCCTAAAGGTAAATATCAGCTTATCGTTAATAAATCCGAAATATCAAAGATGATAGGGCAGAGGCGAGAAAACTTAATAAAACTTGCTGAAATGGGCTACGAGTGCCGTGTTTTAGGCTCAGAAGACATAATTCCGTATGAAATAAAAATCTCCCGTTAGTTTAGCAGTAAAGGACTTGAGTATGTACTTAAAATCAATCGAAATGCAAGGCTTTAAATCCTTTCCTGACAAGACTGTAATGCGCTTTGAAAAGGGCATTACCGCTGTTGTTGGCCCTAACGGCTCAGGCAAGAGCAATATAGCCGACGCCGTTAAGTGGGTCCTTGGCGAGCAGTCTACAAAATCCCTGAGAGGAAATAAAATGGAGGATGTTGTTTTCGGCGGTACCGCAAAACGGCGTCCTCAGGGCTATGCTGAGGTTGTATTAAGGCTTGACAATTCCGACAATGCCATTAAGTCCGATATTTTAGACGGTGAGAAACTCGGCAGCGAGATTATCGTATCGAGGAAATATTACCGCTCAGGCGAGAGCGAATACAGAATTAACGGCAATATCGTAAGGCTTAAAGATATTCATCAGCTTTTCATGGACACGGGTCTCGGTCCCGACGGCTATTCAATTGTTGGTCAGGGCAGAATAGAGAGTCTTGTTTCCGCAAAATCCTCTGAGCGCCGGGATATGTTTGAGGAGGCGGCGGGCATTTCTTTATATCGGCACCGCCGCGAGGAGGCCCAGAGGAAGCTCGAGCAGACTGAGGAGAACCTTGTAAGACTCAGAGATATTCTTTTAGAGCTTGAGTCAAGGGTGGGTCCCTTAAAGACTCAAAGCGAAAAGGCAAAGAAATTCCTGCGCCTTGCCGAAGAAAAGCGAGAAATCGAAATCGGCATATGGCTTAATATCATAGAAAAATCCTCAAGGCAGCTTAAAGAGTATTCCGACAAAGAGCAAATCGCAAAAGCTCAGCATGAGGAAATACTTGCAGAGCTTGAAAATATCATAAGACGCAGCGAAGAGGCTGACAGCAAGACAAAGGAGATAACTTTAAAGCTGGACGAGCTTCAAAAGTCCATTTCAAAGTTTGAGGAGGCTATAACCTCCTTTGAATCTCAGGCTGCGGTCGCGAAAAACTCCCTTTTCCATTTGGAATCCTCAAGGGAGAGATTGGGCAAAGAGCTAAGCCAAGAGAACATAACAAAAGAAGTTCTTACGGAACAAAAAACAGAGCTTTTAAGTCAAATTGAGGAGCTTAAAGCCGAGATTGAAAAGAAAAAGAGTGAAATAAGCAGCATTACCTCAGAGCTGCTTACCTTAAAAGATAAGGACGACAGCTTTACTCAGCAGTTTAACGCTCTTACCAATCAGCTTACAGAGATTGAAAGAAATCTTTCCGAGCAGAGGATTGCCGAAAGCTCTGCTCTTTCCTCCGCTGAGGAGATAAATAAGCGCAAACAAGAACTGATTGAATCTATAAATGATAAAAAGCAGCAAATTAAGAATCTTGAGGAAGAGCTGAAAAAGGCAAAAGCGGCTAAAGAGGAGTGCATCGAAAACCTTGAATCTGCCGAAAATACCGTAAAGGGCTATGCGATAAAGGTCAGAAACGCCTCTGCAGCTGCCGAGAATGCCAATAAAAAGCTCTCAGACGAGCAATTAAAGGCTGACAGATATCGTTCCCGCATAAAGCTTCTTTCCGATATGGAAAAGAATATGGAGGGCTATGCGGGCAGCGTTAAGGCTGTCATGAAAAGGGCGCATGATGGGTTCCTGACAGGCATTCACGGACCGCTTTCGCAGCTTATTAAGGTTGAAAGCGAATATGAAACCGCGATTGAAACCGCACTTGGCGCCGCCCTTCAGAACATAGTCACAGATAATGAAAACGACGCTAAGAAGGCTATAAATTATCTTAAGGAATCGGGCGAAGGCAGAGTAACCTTCTTCCCGCTTACATCAATCAAAGGCAGAACTCTTGAGGAAAAAGGTCTCGAAAACTCAAGAGGCTTTATCGCTATTGCCAGCGAGCTTGTGGAATATGACAAAATCTATGGGGAAATCATAGTTTCTCAGCTTGGCAGAACCGTTGTGGTTGAGGATATCGACTCTGCCATTGAGATGGCAAGAAAGTATTCTCACCGCTTTAAAATCGTCACCCTTGACGGTCAGGTAATAAACGCAGGCGGCTCCATGACGGGCGGCTCAAAGATTAGAAGCGGCGGATTCTTAAGCCGCAGCAATGAGATGGAAAGCCTTAAATCAAGGCTTGCTGAGATAGAGAAAAACCTTGAGGCTCTAAAGCAAGAAGCAAAGCAGGCTCAGGAACTTTATGCCCGCGAGGTTGCCGCCTTTGAAGGTGCTCAAGGAGAGCAGCTCAGAGCAAAAGAGGCTTTGATTTACAGCGAAAATCAGCTGTCCATTACGGAATCAAAGTACAATGACGCTGTTTCAGCTCTTGAAGCAACTGAGCAGGAGCTTCAGCGTCTTGAGCAAAGGCTCAAGATTTCTAACGATATTGCTTTAAAGGCAAAGTGTGAAATAGAAAGGCTCAATGCCGAAAAGGTTGGTATCCAGGAGAAAATTAACCTTATATCCTCCGATAGAGAAAACCTTATAAGCGCAAGCAGGGCGATTGACGAGAGAATTGCGGCAATCAATATTGACCTTGCGGCTTTAAATAATGAACTGAACTCCAAGGCAAATGCCGCTGCAGATATAGAATGCCGTATAACCGCCCATGACGAAAAGGCAGAGGGCTTGTACTGGGAAATAAACGAACTCAAGGTTAAAGAGTCGGAGCTTAAAAACAGCATTGAAACCTATGAGGCAAACGCCCTTGAACTTAAAGCGAAAATCACCTCAATCAAGGCTGAAATGGACAAACTGATTGAGGAAAGGGAGAACGCCGAAAAGGAAGTTTACAGCCTAAGAGCTCTTGAAAGGCAAAAGACCGCTGAAAAGGAAAACATCTCAGGCGAGCTGATAAGACTTCAGGAGCGAATCGACTCACTCACAAAAGAGCAGGCCGACCTTGAAAACAAGCTCTTTGAGGAATACGGTCTTACAAAGAGAGAGGCGGAGCGTCTTGAGATAAAAATTGATTCTCCGCAAGCCGCATCCCGCAGGCTTTCAGAACTGAAGTCGCAGATTAAGGCTCTCGGAAATGTAAATTTAGCCGCAATCGAAGAATACAAGGAAGTTTCCGAGCGCTATGAGTTTTTAAGCACTCAGATTAAGGATGTTGAAAAATCAAAGGATGAGCTGGGCAGACTGATTTATGATTTAACGCAGAAGATGACCGAAATCTTTAAGGAGAAGTTTGACCTTATCAATATGCACTTTGCCGAAGCGTTCAAGCAGCTTTTCGGGGGCGGCGACGCAAAGCTCATTCTTGAGGATGAGGAGAATATGCTGGAGTGCGGCATTGAAATCACCGCGCAGCCGCCGGGCAAATCGGTCAAAAGCCTTTCCCTGCTTTCCGGCGGTGAAAAAGGTCTTTGCGCAGTGTCGCTCCTCTTTGCTATGCTTAAGGTTTCTCCTTCTCCCTTCTGCATCTTCGATGAGGTTGACGCCGCTCTTGACGACATAAATGTCATCCGCTTTGCGAGCTATGTCAGAAGCATTTGCGATAAAACTCAGTTTATCCTCATAACTCACAGGCGCGGCACCATGGAAGAGGCTGATTTGCTCTACGGCGTTACAATGCAGGAGGAGGGCGTTTCAAAGCTCCTTGAGCTGAAAACAGCGGAAATGGCAAAAAGCCTCGGTCTTGAGTGATTTCTGAATATTGTATGGCAAATATTTGTATGCTATAATTAAGTAATCAGATTTAAAAGGTGTGGTTTGGTGGGTATTTTCAGCAAGATTAATTTCGGACTAAAAAAGACCCGAGACAAAATGTCGGGCGCGATTGATGATTTATTAGATTCCTTTGATACTTTAAGCGAGGATTTATATACAGAGCTTGAAGAAATACTTGTTATGGGCGATGTGGGAGTCACAACCGCGGTTGAGATTACACAGAACCTCAGAGAAAGAGCCAAAAAGAAAAGGCTTGATAATCCGCAGCAGATAAAAGATGAAATAAAATCCATCGTTGCCGAAATGCTTGAAGGCGGCGAGGATATGGGACTTGTCACGGTTCCTTCAATTATCCTTGTAATCGGCGTAAACGGCGTGGGCAAGACAACAACAATCGGCAAAATGGCAGCTATGTATAAGGCTCAAGGCAAAAAGGTCATTTTAGCCGCTGCCGATACCTTCAGAGCCGCCGCAATAGACCAGCTTCAGGTCTGGGCAGACAGGGCAGGTGTTGACATCGTAAAGCACAAAGAAGGCGCCGACCCCGCCGCGGTTATATTCGATACGATTTCCGCCGCAAAGGCAAGGGAATCGGATATCATTATCTGCGACACCGCGGGCAGACTGCACAATAAAAAGAACCTAATGGACGAGCTTGCCAAGATATACAGGGTCATTGACAGGGAACTTCCTTATTCCGACAGAGAGGTACTTCTTGTTCTTGACGCGACTACAGGTCAAAACGCCGTAAATCAGGCAAGGGAGTTTATGTCTGTCGCGGAGCTTACGGGAATAATCCTCACAAAGCTTGACGGTACCGCAAGAGGCGGCGTTGTTCTTTCCATTAAAAACGAGCTGAAAATACCCGTTAAATTCGTCGGCGTCGGCGAAAAGATAGATGATTTGCAGCCCTTTGACCCCAAGGCATTTGCCGAGGGATTGTTTGAAAGTGTTACCGAGAGCGAATTCCCAGAGGATTACGCATTGGCGGAGGCTGAAAATTATGAGGATTCGGCGATTTATACTGCGGAAGCTGAAGAAATACCTGAAGAAGCAGGGGCTGATGATAAGGACATTCCCGAGGACGAACCCGCTGCAGCAGTCGAAGAAGAACCCGCTGACATTGACACAGCAGATTCTGAAGGAAATGACGAATATACACAGAGCGAAGAGTCAGTGGTAGAAGAGGAAGAAGTAAAAGAGGATAAAAAGCGCAGAAAAGGTCTGTTTGGCATTTTTTCTAAAAAGTAAGCTTTAGGAGGAAAAGCCTTGAAGTTTTTAATCGCAAGCCATAACCTGAAAAAGAGAGATGAACTGCGCAGAATTCTTTCTCCCTTGGGTATAGAGGTTTATACTGCCGAGGATTTGGGAATAGTATTACCGGAGGTAGAAGAGAACGGCAGCACATTTGAGGAGAACGCCGAGCTCAAGGCTGTCAGCGGCTGCGAAGCTTCCGGTTTGCCTTGCATTGCCGATGATTCGGGTCTTGTGGTTGACGCTTTAGAGGGCAGACCTGGCATCTACAGCGCAAGGTATGCGGGCGAGGATACTCCCTACTCAGAAAAAATTAAGGTGCTGCTTAAAGAAATGGAAAATGTCCCTGAGGAGCACCGCACCGCAAGGTTTGTAAGCGCGATTTGCTGCGCTTTCCCCGACGGTAAAAAGATTTTCGTCAGGGGAGTATGCGAAGGCAAAATAGGCTTTGAACCCAAAGGCAGCAACGGCTTCGGATATGACCCGATTTTCTATTACGAGGGCAGGAGCTTTGCGGAGCTTTCTCCCGAAGAAAAGGACGCCGTAAGCCACAGGGGCAAGTCGCTGAGAGGCCTTAGATTAAGACTAAAAGAGCAGTTTTCATTATAAAATAACGGAAGGTATGCTATGACAGGTAAAGAAAGAGCAGCATTAAGAGCAAAAGCAAACTCATTGGAATCATATATTCAAATCGGCAAATCTGGCATTTCAGATGCGCTGATTAAGCAGGTTGATGACGCCATTACCGCACATGAGCTTATTAAGATTAAGGTGCATCTTGAGACCA
>LFSO01000021.1 GCA_001512765.1 Clostridiales bacterium DTU053 | reverse complement strand
CTTCTCATCTGAGTTTTCCTCCTTCAAGGCAAAGCTCGGTAAACGGTACAGAGAATAACAGCTTGTCGTGGCTTACTATTAAAACCAGCTTATTCTGCCAAACCCGCTCTATGGCTTCAAGGGTTAGGCTGATGTTGTAGTCATCCAGCTTTGCCGTTGGCTCGTCAAGGAGGATTATATCTGGGTCGGACAACGACACCATGGCCATTTTTAAGCGCTGACGCTCAGCCCGAAAGGTTTTTGGCAGGGCTTTTTATAAGAGAATCTATGCCGAACATTGAAAGTGCTTCTATTACCAGCTCTTTTTCTTTGTCGGCAGGCTTATTCAGGGCAACATACTTTAGGTGCATATTATCCTCGACGGTCAGATTGCTGAAGAACAAATCCTCCTGCATACAGTAGGCGGGTTTTTCGGGCGGGTTTAAGATTATTTCGCCCGTATAGTTTTTGTAGATTCCCGCAATGCAGTGAAGCAGGGTTGTTTTGCCGGAGCCCGATTCTCCGTGCAGAACGGTAATGCCGTCTTTAAAGGTGTATGTAATCGAATCAAGTACCTTCTTTTCCCCAAAGGAAAGGGATAAATCTCTAAGTTGAATAAAAGCCATGTCATTCTCCCTTTTCAATTTCAAGATTTTTTATATAGCCTTCTTCGAAAACGGTAATTTCGGAGTCGCTTAATTTTTGCCAATGCGTTTTCGTATGTGGCTAAGACACTTCCCGTTCGGTTGAGATTATATCCGGGGATGGAAATTAATTGGAAACTATGTAACAATTATACATAATTCTCGCAAAATTGCAATTAATTTTTGGGATTTTTTACAAGTTTTCAGTCAAACTCACGCATAATAAAAACAGCCGCAAAGGCTTTGCGCCTTTTGCGGCTGTTGTATTTTTGTTTAACCTATCTGTACATTTCGTCTTCTTTTTCTTTAGCCTCAAGGTAAAGCTCCTGATAGCTTCTGTACCTTTCCATCGGGATTTCCCCGTTTTCGGCTGCCTCTCTGACTTTGCAGTCTTTATCCTTTAAATGGGCGCAGCCCGAAAAGCGGCAATCCTGAAGGTAGGGTTTGAACTCAGGGAAACAATGCTGGAGTTCGTCCTTGGGGATGGATACATTGCCCTTAAAGTCAAGGGACGAAAAGCCGGGTGTGTCGGCTAAAAAACCGTCTTTGAATCTGAACAGCTCAACGCTGCGCGTGGTGTGTCTGCCTCTGCCCAGCTTTTTGCTTATCTCGCCTGTGGAGAGATTAAGCGACGGCTCAATGAGGTTTATTAGCGTCGATTTGCCTACGCCCGTATTGCCCGCAAAAGCGGAAATTCCGCTTGAAAGGGTTTCAATAAGCTCCCCTACTTCCTCCTCTTTGCCAAAGCCGATGGTGAATACTTTAAAACCCGCTGAGGTGTAAATTCTTTTGAGATTGCAGGCGTCGGCAAGGTCGGTTTTTGTAAAGACGATTACAGGCTCAATATTATTATAAATCGCAAGGCAGGCGAGCCTGTCAATCAAGAGAAGGTTGGGTCTGGGCTCTATGACCGATGAAACGATTACGAGCCTGTCGATATTTGAAAGGGCGGGACGCAGAAGGAAATTCCTTCGCTCCAAGATTTCTTCTATTACATTTGAGCCGTCTTTGAGACTTACAAGCACTTTGTCTCCGACCAAAGGAACAATATTGTCCTTGCGGAAAATGCCCCTTGCCTTGCACTCTAAGGTGCTGCCGTCATCGGCGAGGACAGTGTATAATCCCCCTACGCCTTTGATAATGGTGGCATTCAGTAGAGCTTTGCTCATAAATCCCCCGCTTATTCAGTAGTTTTTACCGTTGTGGCGTTTGCTGGCTGAGTAGCAGATTCGGTTGTCTGAGGCGGAGCTGGCGGCTCCGTTGTAACAGGCGGCTGTGTTGTGGTAACCGGCGGAGCTGTTGTCGGCTCGGGTCCGCGGCTTACATAAAGGGTAATCTTCTGGTCTGCCGGGTAGCCCTTAATGTCTTTAGGTGACTGCGCATAGACATAGCCGATTGGAACTTTTTCGTTAAAGGCGTACTCGGCGGTGATGTTTGCCTTCGCGAAGCCTGCGGAAACGAGTTTCTCCACAGCCTTTTCGTACTGAATATTTTCAACATTCTGCATCAGCAGTATTTTGTAGTCTTTTCTGTTTGAAATCTCCGCGGGCTCTTTTGTAAAGTCAACCTTGCCTTCGCAAAGGAGCAGGTCATCCACATAGATTTTGAATGTGTTGTTGCTGCCCTTGCCTGAGAGGTTGATGCTGTAGCTGCCGCCGTCCATAAGGACGCTCTTGTAGCTGTTAGCGAGTGTGTTGCCTATAAAGACCTGAACATTGCCCGTAGAGCCCGACGCGAGCTTGGGTAAAGTTACGGTGATGTCCACATTGGAGCTTTCGGGAACGCCGCTGCCCACAACAAGGTCAACGACCATGTTGGGCTGCATGGGTGAGCTGGCGGGCGGGTTCTGGCTTAAAACAAAGTCTTTAAGAGCAACGGAGCTGGGGGCGTAGGTTATTTTGCCCACTTTGAGCTTAACAGCCTCGAGCTGTCTCTTAGCGACAGAGAGGGTGTTGCCCACGGTATTGGGGGCATAGATGACATTGGTGTTGACCTTTGTGGAGTAATAGACGAATATAACCTCTCCGTATGCGGCGTACTGACCTGCCTCGGGGTTGGTTTTGAGGACTATGCCCTCCTCCATATCCGGCTCGTACTGCTCAATTCCCTGAACATTAAAGCCGAGCTGTCTGAGCTTTGTTTCGGCTACGGGGAACTGGTCGCCCTCAAGAACGGGAATCTGTATGGTCTCACCCCTTGTGGCGACGGAAAGAATTATAACTGTGTTTGCCTTTACCTTTTCATGAGGCGCAGGTCTCTGTGCAAAGACTATGCCTTCTTCGTAAGTAGTTGAATATTCAAGGGATTTTTCGAACTTCCAGTTCGGATACTTTGCAATGACCTCTTCATAGGTCATATTGATAAAGTACGGAACCTCGACCTTTTTAAGTCCGAAAAGATTGGTTTTGAAAGCGGCAATAAGACCACCAATCACAACTACACATGCAAGGGCAATCATAATTCCCGTAAGCACGGGCACGGTCTTGTTTTTGACCTCCTCGTCAAACTCCTCGCTGCCGATGTCGTCTTCGGAGTCGTTGTAGCCGCCGGAATAAGTGTTGTCTGCCTGGGGCAGACCCGTAACGGGTATATGCTTTGTGGGCTCGTTGTCCACAAAGTAGGAATAGTCGAATCTAATCTGCGGGTTGCGCTTGAACTCGTCGATATCAAGAAGCATTTCAGCCGCGGACTGATAGCGTTCCTGGGGATTTTTCTGCATAGCGTGGAGGGTAATCTGCTCAAGGCCCTTGGGGATGTTGGGGTTAATCTCCGTGGGCTTTTTTGCCTCCTCCTGCACCTGCATTATGGCGACGGAAACAGCGCTGTCGGACTTGAAGGGAACTGTGCCCGTGAGCATTTCGTAAAGAACCACGCCGACAGAGTAGATATCTGCCTTGTCGTCTGTGATGTCTCCCCTTGCCTGCTCGGGGCTGATGTAGTGGACGGAGCCGATGGGGCCTTCAGCCGCAAGAGTCCTTGTGTCGCCGCGGCAGAACCTTGCGATGCCGAAGTCTGTTACCTTTATAGTGCCGTTTTGAAGGAGCATTATGTTCTGGGGCTTTACATCCCTATGAACTATGCCCTTGTCATGGGCATGCTGAAGGGCTCTGAGAATCTGCGACACAAAATGCACAGCCTCTCGCCAGTCGATTTGCTTCTTTGTTTCTATATATTCCTTCAGCGTTATGCCTTCTACATACTCCATTACAATGTACTGGAGCCTGTCGCCGAAATTAACATCGTAAACCTTTACAATGTTCGGATGTGAAAGAACTGCGATTGCCTTTGACTCGTTTTTAAAGCGTCTGCGGAACTCCTCGTTTGCAAGGAATTCATCCTTTAGTATTTTTATGGCAACTGTACGGTCGTCTATGCTGTCATAGGCTCTGTAAACCGTTGCCATTCCGCCTACGCCAATCAGCTCAAGAACTCTGTATCGGCTGCCGAGTATCTTGCCTACATAATTCTCCATATGATACACCTCTGTCAATGCGAAATAACCACGGCGGTGATGTTGTCCCCTCCGCCATTGTTATTGGCAGCAGTCACAAGCCTTTCGGCAAATTCGTAGACCTTGCCGTCGGCTGTGGATTTGAGTATGTCATCGGTGCTTACAAAATTGGTAAGACCGTCGGTACAGATTAAAAGCGCGTCATCTTTTGAAAAACTTTCGACGCAAAAGTCAACTTCTACAGTTTCATTCACTCCGAGAGCTCTGGTAATCACATTTTTGTAAGGATGCTCTTTTGCTTCGTTGGGCGAAAGCTTGCCCACATCGAGAAGGTTTTGAACAAGGGAGTGGTCCCTTGTGAGCTGGCGAACTCCCTGTGAATTGATAATATAGGCTCTGCTGTCGCCTACATGGGCGATGTAAACCGTATCCTCGCAAACTATGGCGGCGACAACGGTTGTGCCCATTCCGGAAAACTCGCTGTTGGTGGATGAAATATCATATATGTTCACATTCGCGGCGTTGATTGCCGAAACGAGTATGTTCTTAACCGATGTTTCGTTCATACCGGGACGATATGAGGACGCAAGACGCTCTGAGATTATGCGCACCGACTCGGTGCTCGCCAAATATCCGCCCGCAGCTCCGCCCATGCCGTCGCATACGACAGCCCATGCCACGCCGCCGGTCATTTCGCCGACAGCATAGGAATCCTGATTATCGGGACGAACCCGCCCTCTATCGGTTTTTGCGGATATTTTCATTTAATCACTCCACTTCCTTAATTGCAGATGCTCTGAGCTGACCGCAGGAAGCATTTATATCGGCGCCCAGCGTTCTTCTGACGGTTACATTAAGACCTTTTTCCGAAAGATATTCTGTAAATCTCCTGACATGTTCCTTGTCGGGAGCTTTGTGACCTGACTTTTCTATTTCGTTCACCGGAATAAGGTTTATATGGCAGTTTAAGCCCTTTAACAGTGAAGACAATTCATCTGCATCGGATTTGGAATCGTTTACGCCTTTTACGAGCGCGTATTCAAAGGAAACTCTGCGCCCCGTCTTTTCGTAATAGTCTTTTGCCGCCCGAACCACTTCTTTTACGCCCCATTTTTTGTTTACGGGCATTATTTCGGAGCGTTTTTCGTCATTCGGGGCGTGAAGGGAAACGGACAGGGTTATGGGAAGGTTTTCTTCAATCAGCTTATAAATTCCAGGAACTATTCCGCAGGTTGAAAGGGTTATGTTCCTGACGCTTATGTTTTTTCCCTCCGGGTGGGAGATGAGCCTTATGAACTTTATTACATTATCGTAATTGTCAAGGGGCTCTCCTATGCCCATAAGAACTATGTTGGAAACCCTGACTCCTGTGTCCTTTTCCGCTGTATAAACCTCAGACAAAATCTCGGAAGCTGTAAGGTTCCTTGCGCAGCCGTTTTTTGTGGATGCGCAGAAGCTGCAGCCCATTTTGCAGCCTGCCTGAGTGGAAACGCACAGAGAATAGCCGTGCTTATATTGCATTAAGACACTTTCTATGCATTGTCCGTCAAAAAGTCTAAAAAGGTATTTTACTGTGTTATCATACTCCGAAATGAGTTTTTTTTCAATAGCTGCGCCAATTATGACAAAATTGTCATTAAGCTGCTGCCTTAAATTCAGGGGGAGATTGGTCATTTCCTCGAAAGACTGAACGCACTCTTTGTGGAGCCAGCGGAAAACCTGACCCGCGCGAAAGGCGGGCTGACCTATTTCCCCCATTAGGGCTTTAAGCTCCACCAAATCGTATGATTTTATGTCCTTTTTCTCTAAATTATCTATCTTAGCTATGGAATTTACGCCTTCCTTCCCCACCTGTGGACTTTGCTTTATTTTTATTATTGAGAAATTTGCTTGATTTTATATCATTTATAACTCTTTTTGCGCACTTGTCCGCTTTCAAAGCCGAAAAACTATTTTCTCCTGAAAGCGGCAATGAAAAATCCGTCGGTGTTATAAATATGCGGCAGAAGTGTAAGATAATTCGATTCACCGTATTTGATTTCGCCGCCCAAAGCTCCTTCAAGAGGTTTTATTGCCTCAAACTCGCCATTTTCCGAAAGGAATCTGTCGCAGACTCTTTCGTTCTCGGCGGGATTCAGGGTGCAGGTTGAGTATACCAGAGTGCCGCCCTTTTTTACAAGCTGAGCGCTTGAGTGGAGGATTTTAAATTGCAGCTCGGGGAGCTTTTCGATTTCTTCCTTGGGTTTATACTTAATTTCGGGCTTTCCTCTGATAACGCCAAAGCCTGAGCAGGGCGCGTCGCAGAGAACCCTGTCAGCTTTTCCTCTAAAATCCTCACCGTCTATACAAGTGTCTGGGGATGCAGCGTCTCTTGCATGAGCGGAAATTATATCGGCTCCCATTCTTTTAGCGTAGCTTTCTATGATTTTAGTTTTATGCTCGTGAATGTCGCAGGAGATTATCCTGCCCTTGTTGTTCATAAGCTGAGAGAGCCTTATGCTTTTTCCTCCCGGGGCGGCGCAGACATCAATGACCGTATCGCCCTCTTTTGCCCCGACAGCCTCAGCGCAAAGCTGTGAGGAAATATCCTGAACGGCAAAGAGTCCATCCTTAAACTCCCTCAGCTCTGAGAGATTGACCGATCCCTTTATATAAAAGGCGTCTTTAAGTCTGTTATCTTCGGCAGCCTCAATGCCCTTTGCCGCAAGGTTTTTTATAAGCTCATCCCTGCTTGTTTTTAAGGGATTCGCGCAGCAGACGGTTTCGCCCGCCTGCAAAGAGGCGGCCATAATGCCCTCGGCGTTTTCCTCCCCGTATGATTCAATAAAGAGCTTTACAAGCCATTCGGGAAAGGAGTATCTGATGCTGTAATAAAGAACGGGGTTTTCCTCTTTGTTTATGTTTAAGGGTTCTTTTTTCGCGACCTTTCTCAAAACCGCGTTTACAAGACCCTTTGAATAGGCGGCTATCTTTGCGGCTTGCTTTACCGTTTCGTTAATTGCGGCAAAGTCGGGGATTTTGTCCATGTATAGGATTTGATACGAGCCCATTCTGAGAAGGGTCAAAACCTTGGGGTCAAGTTTGTTTATGGGCTTTGCAAGGTATCGGGAAAGTATGAAGTCAAGGGTCAGACGCCTGTCAAGCACTCCGAGAACAATATTGTATGAGAGGGCTTTTTCGTTTGGGGGAAGCGTGGAATCCTTGAAAAAATCTTTAAGGGCGAGATTTGAATACGCCGAGTCTTTCTCTATCTTTAAAAGTATTTTGTATGCCGCTTCCCTGCCTGTGCTCACAAATCCGCCCCCTATAGCTTTCTATCTTTAAAATTTAGGCGCTTTTTGCCGTCTTATACAGTTTTCCGGTTTTATACAGCATAGAGCCATTTTACTTTATACCACATATAAAGCGGCATGGCAAGTGCCATGCCGCTGAGGTGGTCCGTAGGCTTTTTATCTGTTTCTTCTGCCGAACAATGCTATAAATCTTACAAGGTTTGCGAGGGATACCGCAAGGGCAGCGATGTATGTCATTGCCGCGGCGAAAAGCACACTCCTTGCCCCTGCTCTTTCCTCGGGTGTAACGAGAATTCCAGTTTCGTTTATGACCTTCAATGCCCTTCTGCTGGCGTTGATTTCAACGGGAAGGGTGATGAACTGGAATACGGCGATTGCAGCGTAAAGCATAAGTCCGAAAGTTACAAGGCCCTGCCACTGAAGCACAAAGCCGATTAAAGCAAGGGGTATGCCGGCGAATGAGCCGATATTGGCGATGGGAAGTATCATGTTCCTGAGCTTTATCGGCAGGTAGCTGTGAGCATACTGCGCGGCGTGACCCGCCTCATGGCAGGCGATTCCTATATCCGCAACGCTTGTGCCCCTGTAAACCGATTCGGAAAGACCTATGGTGTTGGTCTTGGGGTTAAAGTGGTCGGTGAGCTTTCCGGGTATGCTGGTGATCTGTACATTTGTTATTCCGTAATATCTCAAAACCTCCGCAGCCGCCTGGGCGCCCGTAAGGCCGTTTGTGGCAAACCTTTTTGCCATTCGGCTGTAAACGGTTCTGACTCTTATGCTTGCGATGACGGAGAAGATGAAAGCAGGAAGCACTAAGATTAAAAGATAGGGGTCAAAATAGTAGGGTGAATAGTAGCCGTATGAGCCAAAATACAAAGCCTGCACTCTCCTTTCCTGCATTTTTTGCTTGCTAAGGCTATTATAGCCTATAAAAATTAAGTTATGATTAGTAAAGCATTACCCAGTTATTAATATGCGATTAAGAATTTATTTAGATTTATTCTCCGAAAACTGCTTCTTTCACTTGATAGCCTCTTAAAAAGTCCGCCGCAGGCATCACCTTTGAGCCGTCGGGCTGGAGAGTGACAATCTCTAAAAGCTGTCCGTCGCCGCATCTTACAAAAAGCCTATCCTTTTCGGCAAAGATTTGACCGCCTTTGCCGTCTTTCTTTATGTCTGTTTTGAGAGATGAGTAAATCTTTATTCTCTTACCCGCAAGGCTGCTTTCGGCAACGGGCCACGGGGAAAGCCCTCTAATTTTGTTGTGCACCGCTTCAGCGGGCATTGACCAGTCGATTATGCCGTCCTCTCTTGTAAGCTGCGGTGCGTAGGTTACGCCCTCCTCAGGCTGGGGAGTGGGCTTTACTGTGCCGTTTAATATGCCTTTGAGGGTGGATACGATTATGTCGCCGCCCAAGCTTGAGAGTCTGTCAAAAAGCTCGCCCGCGGTTTCGTTCTCTCCGATTTCGACTTTTACGACTTCGAGAATATCGCCCGTGTCAAGCCCCTCATCCATAAGCATGGTGGTGATGCCCGTTTCCTTGTCGCCGCTTAGTATCGCCTGCTGAATGGGAGAGGCGCCGCGGAACCTGGGCAGGAGGGAGGCGTGGATATTGACGCAGCCGTGCTTTGGTATGTCGAGAACCGATTTTGGAAGTATTTTTCCGTATGCCGCAACGACTATAAAGTCGGGCTTTTCGGCGCTGATTTTCTCAACAGCTTCGTCTGTTTTTAAAGAGTGCGGCTGGTAAACCTCGAGCCCGAGCTGTAAAGCCAATTCCTTTACGGGCGGCGGGGTGATGATTCTTTTTCTGCCCTTGGGTTTATCCGGCTGTGTTACTACAAGGGTAACATTAAAACCCTCGTCATAAAGCCTTTTGAGCGCCGGAACCGCAAAATCGGGCGTTCCCATAAAAACTATTCGAACATCTTTCATCGGAGTCACTCCAATTATTTTGCAGTAAGTTCTTCCTGTTTTTCTTCCTTGGGCCATTTCTCTCTGGGAGCAAGTCTGTCGGTGAAAAGTATTCCGTCAAGATGGTCTATTTCGTGGCAGAAACAGCGGGCTTTAAGACCCTCGCCTTTATACATGCACCACTGACCCTTGCGGTTCTGGGCCCTGACCTTAACATAGGCGGGTCTGAGTGTATAGCCTCTTTTGCCGGGGATGGAAAGGCAGCCTTCGGTTTCTACCTGCTCGCCGCCCCGCTCCACAATTTCGGGGTTTATAAGCTCAATAAGACCGTCGCCTGTATCCATTACCACAACGCGCCTTAAAACGCCGACCTGCACCGCCGCAAGTCCTACGCCGTCGACGCTGTACATGGTTTCTGCCATATCGTCAAGCAGGGTGAACAGACGCTCGTCGAACTCTGTTACCGGCCTGCTCTTTTTTCTTAAAATCGGGTCGCTGTCTTCTCTGATTTTTCTAATTGCCATGATGGGACATTCCTTTCAGTAATGCGAAGATTCTTATATCAAACTTGTGGGGTTAATATCCGCGTAAGCTCTGACCTTTGAATAGGTCTTGTCGAGAGCGAATGATATTAAAAGATTTGAGATAAACTCACGGAACCTTTTTGTGTTCCTGCATTTTATTATAAGCCTGTACCTGTATTTGTTGCTAATTTTTGCGATTCTTGGCGTCATGGGTCCGAGGACAATCAGCTTTAAATCATTATATTCGCCCTCGTTCTTTTCTCGCAGCATATCAAAGAAAGCTTTTGCCGCGTTTTTCACAAGGGCTTCGTCCTCGCCGGTAAAGCCTACGGTGCAAATATCGCAGTAGGGCGGGTAAATGAGAGCCTTTCTGAGCCTTATTTCGGAATTATAAAATGCCTTGTAATCCTGCCTTGCGGCAAGGGTGATGATGTTGTTTTCGGGCATCATGGTCTGAATTACCGCCTTGCCGGGGAATTCTCCCCTGCCCGCCCTGCCGACGACTTGCGTCAAAAGGTCAAAGGCTCTTTCAAGGCTTTTGTAATCGTCCTGATAAAGCTGCTGGTCTATGGATATAACACCGACTAAGGTGACATTTTCAAAGTCAAGCCCTTTGGCCACCATCTGGGTGCCGAGCAGTATGTCGTACTCCTTGTTTTTAAAGGCTGTGAGCTTTTTCTTGTGGGAGTTCTTCGCGGCAGTGGTGTCGGC
Organism: Clostridiales bacterium DTU053; assembly: GCA_001512765.1. Lineage (GTDB taxonomy): Bacteria > Bacillota > Clostridia > Oscillospirales > Acutalibacteraceae > DTU053. The sequence goes on along the minus strand of LFSO01000021.1, from coordinate 53,125 downwards.
GTCCATTCTGAGGATTCTGGCGTCCGGAAAGAGTCTTGAAAGCTCCGCCTCCACTCTTTGGGTTCCAAAGCCCGAATATCTGATATTCTCCGCATTGCACTCCTTGCATGCGGCTGTAAAGGGCTCGGAATAGCCGCAGTAGTGGCACATCAGCCTTTCGTTATAGCTGTGGTAAGTCAGGGAAATGCTGCAGTAAGGGCAAGTGACAACCTTGCCGCAGGATTTGCAGACTATAAATGTATTATACCCTCTTCTGTTGATAAGCAAAATGACTTGGTTACCGTTTTTTAAAGTTTCGGCAATTAATTGCGAAAGTCTTTCGCTTATGGCGGTCATGCCGAGGGGGTTTTGCTCCCTTGTCATATCCACCGTTTCGACTTCGGGCAGAACGGCGTTGCCGTAGCGTTCATTCAGTTCGTAAAGGTCGTATCTTCCCGATACGGCGGCGGAATAGGATTCAACGGAAGGAGTGGCGGATGTAAGGAGCACATATGCGCCGTGATAAGCGGCTCGGCACTTTGCCACATCAAGGGCGTGATAACGGGGCGAGCGGTCGGATTTGTAGGTATGCTCCTGCTCCTCGTCGATAATTATCAGTCCTATGTTTTCAAGGGGAGCAAAGACCGCGCTTCTTGTGCCGACGGCGATTGTTGCCTCGCCGTTTTTTACTCTTTGCCACTCACTGAGCCTTTCGCCGATGGACAGACCGCTGTGGAAAACCGCTGTTTTTCTGCCGTATCTCTCATAGAGAAGGGCAAGGGTCTGGGGCGTGAGTGAGATTTCGGGCACCATGAGGATGGCGGTTTTGCCCTCAGTGATAATATCGTCAATGAGCTTTAGATATATCTTTGTCTTGCCGCTGCCCGTAACGCCGTGGAGGAGCCCCACGCCATTCTCTTTGGCTTCAAGTTTATTCTTAATTTCATTGTAAACCTTTTCCTGAGCGGGCGTGAGCATTATGGGGTCGGATTTATAGCTGCCCTCTCTGTTTGAGGAGTCAGGGTCTACGGTTCTCTCAATTCTTTCCTCGCTCTCCTCGCAGATGCCCTTTTTAACAAGGGCGTTTACGACCGCGGGAGTAACGGAGGTAAATTCGCAAAGCTCTTTTAAACTTGCGCTGCCCACATCCGAGAGCACTTTTGCGACGCTGCGCTGCTTTGCGGTAAGGGTGGGCATGATTTCAGAAAGTTCATCATCGTCAAGAACGAGGCTTATAACCTTTTGGAATTTCGCCCCCGCCCTTTCGATTTGCGAGAAATTCGGCACAAGGATGCCTGCCGCGGCGAGTTTGTCGATGTCGCCGCCCGCCTTAGCGGAGCCGACCTTTTTAATTATGCTGTCCCTTGATATGTAGCCGCCGTTTTTGGGCAGAACGGAGATTACTTTCTTTTCACCGCTTGAGAGGTTTGAGAGAGTGCTCTCGTCAACATCGGGCGAGAGGATGTAGGACTCGTTCTTTTTCATAAAGAACGAGGGCGGCAGCATGGCTTTCGCCGCTTCAAAATAGGTGCAGAAGGTTCTGTCCTTCAGATAGCGGCAAAGGCTAATTCCCTCATTAGAAATAAGCGGTGCTTCGTCGAGCACCGCGTATATGGATTTTGGATTTTTTGCGGCTTCTTCCGACAGCTTATCTTCGACGGACAGGATAATTCCAGTCCTCATTCTGTTGCCGCCGCCGAAAGGAACTATGACTCTGACGCCCGGAACGGCTTTGTCTTTTAAATCCTCGGGAATCAGATAGTGGAACAGCTTGTCAAAGTCAAAGGCGGTATTCTCGACAGCAACTCCTGCCGCTATGGCAGATTTCATTGACCTTGCCATCCTTTCGCGTTTTTCTGCTCTAATTTAAGGCAGCACCAGCCGTAAAGCTGATGCTTTGACTTAGATGTATCTGATTTCCTCGGGTTCCACTATTTTATACTCGCCGTTTAAAAACTGCTCGATAGCGAGTGTTACGGGCTTTTCGGTAAGCAATTCTTTTCTCTCGTTCGCTTCTTCAACTATTTCTCTTGCCCTTTTTGCGGTTGCGGTTACAAGGGAATAGCGGCTGAGGTTGCCTTTGAGAAGGAGCTTTAAATTAGGATTCAGCATAAAATCCCCCCTTGCAAATGTGTTTATATATATAAAATTCAGCAATTGTCACTCTTAATGATATTATAAACTTTCTCGACTGCTTTTTCAAGCTCGTCGTTGACTACGGCGTAATCGTATTCGTTGACCCGCTTAATTTCATCCTTTGCGACCTCGAGTCTTTTGAGAAGCGAGGTTTCGGTTTCCGACTCCCTGCATCTGAGCCTCTTTTCAAGCTCCGATTCGGTGGGAGGGAGAATGAAGATTGTCTTTGCGGTGGGATAGACCTTTCTTACATTGACCGCTCCCCTGACATCTATTATGAGAACTACGGTCTTGCCTGTTTTAAGCTTTTCTTCGAGCTGGGGCTTTAATGTGCCGTAGTAATTGTCGCCGTACTGGACATATTCGAGGAACTCGTCCCTTTTGATTCTTTCCTCAAACTCCTCAACGGACATAAAGTAATAGTTTACGCCGTTGATTTCGCCTTTTCTGGGCGGTCTTGTGGTGGCTGAAACAGACGGGATAATGTCGGGGTCCATTTTAAAGATTTCGTTCAGGATTGTGTCCTTGCCGCTGCCCGATGGCCCTGACACAACCACAAGCTGCCCCATTTTTCCATTATTATTCATCGGCGCTTTCAACCTCCGCATCTATTTCAGACTCTGCTGATTTAAGGCGGGAGGCGATTGTTTCGGGCTGCAGGTAGCTGAGCACCACATGGTCGCTGTCCATTATGAGCACAGCCCTTGTTCTTCTGCCGTGGGACGCGTCAATCAGCCTGCCCCTTTCTTTGCTCTCCTGTATGATTCTTTTTATTGGAGCCGAATCGGGGCTGAGGACCGCAAGCAGCCTGTCGGCATTTAGCATATTTCCAAAGCCTATATTAATCAGCTTCAAACCGAACACCTCTCTATGTCGCAAAAACTACTCGATGTTTTGGATTTGCTCCCTTATCTTTTCTATTTCCGCCTTGATGTTGATTACAAGGGACGCGATGGCAGTGTCCTGACACTTGGAGCCTATTGTGTTGGCCTCTCTGTTCATCTCCTGAACGAGAAAGTCCATTTTTCTGCCGACGGGCTCGCAGGAATTAAGAAGGCTCTTCATCTGGTCTATATGTGAGCGCAGGCGGACGGTTTCTTCGGTGACCGCGGTTTTGTCGGCAAATACGGCTGCCTCGGTAAGCAGTCTCTGCTCGTCCACCTTTGCGTCATGGAGCAGCTCTTTGATGCGCTGAGCAAGCTTTTCAAAGTATTCCGACACGACAATCGGTGAGCGCTGATCGATTTCCTCGACAAACTTTAAAATAATGTCGCAGCGGCTCGCTATATCCTCGGAGAGCTGCTTTCCTTCGGTTTCTCTCATCGCCACAAAGGCGTCAATCGCCTCGTCAAGAACCTGAGAAACCGCGTTCCAGATGAGCTCCTCGTTAGCGGGCTCTTTGTGCACCGTGAAAATATCCGTCTTTAAGGCAAGGTCAGACAGCTTTATGTCGTTTTCTATGCCGAATTCTTCGGAGAGCTTTGTGAAAGCGTCAATATAGGCTTTTGCCAGTGAGATGTTGAGCTGAACAACAGCCTCTTCAGCCTCGGGGGCGTCAATCTGAACTATACATTCTATTTTGCCCCTTGAAACCTTATTTTGCACAGCGTTTTTAAGTTTGTCCTCAAGAAAGGCAAAATTCCTGTGGAGTTTGGGGCTGAACTCAAAATACCTGTGATTTACGCTCTTTATTTCCACAGAGACGGTAATGTCGCCTATCTGCTGCTTTGCCCTGCCGTAGCCTGTCATGCTTTTTATCATATAGACCTACCATTCCGCATTTTGATAAAAAAGAAAAGATAAGCTGCCTTTAACTTTAAGGCTTACTGAAGGCCTCAGAATTAAAGGCAAACTGAAAAACTCACAAAGCGGAAAACCGCTTTTATATAGTAAATATTATAGAGGCGCGGATATTATTTGTCAAACATTTGTCTAAGATTTTGCTTACTATTCCTTGCCCTTTTTTGTCCTTGCCGCCTTGTAGAGTGAGGCGACTTCCTCCTGCATCAGCTCCCTCCATTTGCCGGGTCTCAGCATGCCGAGCTTAATGCCGCCTATTGCGGTGCGCTTGAGCCTTGCGGTTTCGGCGCCGATTTCCTCAAGCATGCGCCTTATCTGACGGTTTCTGCCCTCTTTAAGCTTAATTTCAAGGACGGTTCTGTCTTCTTTCTGCTCAAGCACCGTGACAACCGCGGGAGTGGTTTCTTTGCCGTCCATCATAAAAGGCAGGGAGAGTCTGTCTATGTCCTCGTCTTTGAGAGCGGGCTTTGCTGTGACCCTGTAGGTTTTTTCCACATGGGAGGAGGGGTGCATTAAGAGATTTGAAAATTCGCCGTCGTTTGTAAAAAGCAGCAGCCCCTCGGAATCCTTGTCGAGTCTGCCTATGGGGTAGACTCTTATGCCTACATCTTTTACAAGGTCGGCGACGCTTTTTCTGCCGAATTCGTCGCTCATGGTGCTTATATATCCGCGGGGCTTGTTTAGCATTATATATTTATAGCCTTCGGGCTTTGTTACCCTTTTTCCGTTAACGGTTACCACATCTTTTTGAGGGTCAACCTTGTCGCCGATTGAAGCGATAACTCCGTTGACCCTGACTCTGTTTTCTATTATCAACTGCTCGGCCTTTCGCCTTGAAGCAACGCCGCAGTCAGATAAAAATTTCTGTAGCCTTATTTTTTCCATTCCTTATACATCCTCAATTAGTCTATTCTGCCTTGAATTCTTCCTTATTTTGCTTGGTGGGTTTTTCGGTTTTATTATCTTTATTATTGCCGCTAAAGAAGTTTTTCAGCTTTTCAAATAAGGTTTCCCTTTCTTTTTCTTTTATTTCATACTCCATTATTTCAACATCGGCGGCGGCGCAAAGGGGCTGCTCTTCAAGGAGCCTATCGCCCAGATAATATCTTACGGTGCCGAGAATTTCGCCGCTCTTTATCGGAGCATACTCAAAGGGTTTTATAAGTATCTCGCGCTTGACCTTTGAAAGATTTAAATTGTTCGCGGCGGCTGCCTGGGGCTTGCTTTGAGTTGTGACGGCGACTCTTTTTTCCTTGCCGCCCACGACATCCACATAAATATTAGAGAAATCGTCGTTTAGGTCGTGCTGCTTCATAACCGAAAAGCCATAGTCGAACATCTTTTTATGGTCGTTCCAGTCGTCGGGGGCGTTGAGTGTCACGGCGACAAGCGTAATGCCGTTTCGCTCCGCGGCGGAGACAAGGCAGCGACCGCTCTTTTTGGTATATCCCGTTTTAATGCCGATTGTGCCCTCATATGAGGAAAGCAGCCTGTTATGATTGTAGAGCCATCTGGGATATGGGGGATTGCCGAACTCCACCTTCATGCTTTTTTGGGAGCAGATTTCTTTAAACAGCGGGTTTTTTATGGCGGCAGCTCCCAAAAGAGCAAGGTCGTAGGCTGTGGAATAGTGCTTATCGGCGTCAAGACCCGAGGGAGTGACAAAATTCGTGTTTTTAAGCCCCAGCTCTTTCGCCTTTTTGTTCATCAGCTTTGCGAACTCATTGAGCCCGCCCGCAATCGCGTAGGCGGTGACATTAGCCGCGTCGTTGCCGGACTCAAGGAGCATGCCCGCTGCCAAGGTATAAAGAGAAATCGTATCATCGGGCAAAAGGCCCATTGAGGTTCCCTCAACGGCTACCATTTCTTTGGTAACCTTTATCTCCCGCATGGGGGAAGGGTCCTCAAGGGCTATGAGCGCGGTCATTATTTTAGTTGTGCTTGCCATGGGCAGTCTTAAATCTTTATTTAGAGAAAAAAGCACCTCTCCCGTATCCGCGCACATAAGCACGGCGGCTTTGGCAGAGATGGAGCTTGCGTTGAATGAGCTTGTTATTACTGCAAGGTCACCGTCATGCATAATAACGGTGACGATTAAAAAAACAGCGGTAAAGATTATTGCTGCCTTTTTTTTCATAATACATCACCCGCATAGGAATTTAGCGCGGCAAAGAGTCGCACTATACATGCTTATGCGGGCAATCTGTTAAAATAATACTATGTTGATAAAAAGGGATATAATCCGAGAAAATTCGACTTATTCAGCCTTGTTTATCTCGTCCATTATCTCCTTTTCCAGTTTGTCGAGAGCCTCTTCTTCTTTCTTTTTCTTGGATTTGTTTACAAGGCCCGTTACCTTGTCGAACATTTCGGGGACAAGGTTTACTATGCGCTCAGCCGCATTGTCGCTTGAAGTGATATGCTTGAGGGTGACTTCCCCGTCCTTGACGATAAGGAAAGCAACAGGGTTGATTGTTATGCCTGCTCCTCCGCCGCCTCCGAAAAGCTGAACATTGTTCTTTGAGGGGAAGTCGGAGCCGCCGGAAGCAAAGCCGTAGGTTACTTTTGAAACCGGAATGATGGTGATTCCGTCGTTGAGATAAATGGGCTCGCCGATAATGGTGCTTACATTTACAAGGTTTCTTACCTTTTCGATTGTGGTTTCAAGGATACCTGCTGCTGTTTTTTCTTTCATGGCATTATCTTTCCTTTCCTTTATTTGAAATGGACTGAGAGCCTAATATTTTCCTTGCTTTATACCGCCGCGGCTTCACTTGTTTCCTTTGCGGGGGCAGGCGGCGTTTTTGTGTTTTGCTTTGCGGCTTTATTCTTTTTTGGCCTTGACTTTAAAAGGAATTTCAGCAATACGCCGAACAGGAGTTTAAGTCCGAATACGAGTACGCTGTTTATAAGCTTTCTGGGGCTAAGAGATATTACGGTATGGAACTCTGCCTTGTCCTTGTTCGCAAGGAAATCGGGAGAGATGTCTATATCGTATTTTTTAACCTTGAAGTTGCTGACTATCGCGCCCAAAAGCGGGAAAAACTTTGCGCAGGTTTCGCCGTATTTCTGAGCTGTTTCCGCCGCGTCGCCCGCGCCGATAAGCATATAGAGATACAGCTCCTCGATTCTGAACTGCCTTATAATCTTGCCAATCATGCTGTTAAGGGCGGATACGGTTTTGCTGAGAAGGGAATAAACGCCCTCAACGCCCTCTTTTTTAAAGAAAACCATGAAGGGGTTTTCTTTCTTTTCCGCGGGAGCCTTTTCTGCGGGGGGTTCTTCCGCTTTCTCTTTCTTTTTCTTATCCTTTTTAGCCTTTTCCTTTTTGGGCTTTTTAGTCTTTTCCTTCGGCGGGTAAACAGGAATCTTTATAAAAAGCCACCTTACGGAGCAAGCGGGCTTTTCGGCGTAGTCAAGGGAGACTTTTACCCTGATTGAAAGCACAAGAGCAAAGAAGACAATTATTCCTATGATAATTGCCAGTGCTTTCATTTCTATGCCTCCCTTATGTATTCTTAGCTAGCTTGTCAGCGCAAGGGGTTCTTTTTCGTCTTTCGCGCCGCCGTCCGCTGTTTCTGAATGCTCTGTTTGTGCCTTTTCCATTTCCGCAAGATTCTCGGAAATAATCTTTACGGCGTCGTCATTTTCGGGCAGCGGCGGGAGTTCGTCAAGGGAAGAAATACAAAATGTTCTAAGGAAATTTGTCGTAGTACAGTATAACAAAGGTCTGCCCGGCAAGTCAAGCCTGCCCGCCTCCTCAATCAGCTCGCGGCGCAAAAGCGAGGATATGACGCCGGAGCAGTCGACTCCCCTGACCTGCTCTATAAACGACTTGGTAACCGGCTGATTGTACGCGATGATGGCAAGCACTTCGAGAGCCGCTTGGGACAGCGGGGCCTGTCTTTTTTCTTCCATCGCCCTTTTTATGCAGTCAGCGTATTCGGGTCTGGTGGCAAGCTGATATTTGTTTTCGAGCCTTAAAAGCTCAATTCCGCTGTTTCTCTTTTCATATTCCGCCGACAGCTCCAAAAGGGCTTGTTCGGTTATGTCAACGCCTGCCTCTACTGCCTCAGCGAGCCTTTCCAGTTCAATCGGCTCGCCCGAAGCGAAGAGCACGGCCTCAAGAGCGCTTTTAAGCTGTGCTGAGTTCATTTTCTTTGTTTCCTCCGAGGTTTTCAGTGGTATCAAGCTGGGTTGGCTCGTTTTTCTCCCTTTCGGGCGTGTGGACAATGTCCATTGAATCGGTTATGTAAATGCTGCCCTGCCTTGAGAGCTCGAGAACGGCAAGGAAGGTTGCCACAAGGTCGGAGCGGGTTTCGCTCCTTTTGTAAAGCTCTATAAGGCGCAGCCTTTTGTGCTTAGCAAAAAGATTTTTTATAAGGCTTATTTTGGAGCTTACGGACACTATACGCCTTGCGACTATACCTCTGAAAGCGTCGACGGGCGGGGGCAGACGCCTTAGCTTCTTGCCCGCGGCGAGAAGATAGTGCTCTAAAAGCTCCTTTGGGCTGTGGACTCTCTTATAGCGCATGTCCGCCTTAATTTCCATGGGTTCGCGGACATAACTATTTATACCCTTGCCCATTTCTGCGAGTTTTGCCGCCATCTTCTTGCATTCCTGATACTCTATAAGCTCACCCGTCAGCTCCTTTTTAAGCTTTTCAGCCTCCTCATGAACGGGGAGCAAAGCGGCGGATTTTATATACAAAAGCCTTGCCGCCATCTCTAAAAACTCGCTGGCGGAATCAATGTCAAAGCCCTCGCCGATGCATTTTTCAATATACTCGGTGTACTGCTCGACAAGAGTTATTATGGGAATATCATAGATATTCAGCTTGTTCTTTGTGATGAGGTGCAAAAGCAGGTCAAGGGGACCTTCAAAGACCTCCAGCTTAAATTCCGGATTTAATGTACTCATGGCAACAACCTAAAGGGCAAGCCCACAATGAATTTTATAGCGGACGCGATAAGATTTGAAAGCCAGCTCAGAGGAGCGGTTAAAGCTCCCGTAAACAGAAGAAAGAGTAACGCCAGCATTATATATCTCTCATACTGAAGGACCGTATAGTAGTATTTGTCGGGGAGAACGAGTCCCCAAAGTCTTGAGCCGTCAAGGGGCGGTATGGGAAGAAGATTGAATACCGCAAGGTTTACATTTATGGTAGCCGCAAAATAGAAGAAGTAGTATATAACCTGCGACAAAAGCGACGGCGATAAAAACCTAAAGGTTATGTTTGTAAGAAGGAAGAATATTGCTGCCATTATAAGGTTTGAGGCGGGTCCCGCAAGGGAAATGAGAGCGAAATCCTTTTTGGGGTTTTTAAGATTCCTTGTATTCACGGGCACGGGCTTTGCGTAGCCGAAGCCTGCCACAAGAATCATAAGTGAGCCCAAAAGGGATAGGTGGGCAAGGGGGTTTAATGTCAGTCTGCCCTGATTTTTGGGCGTTTCATCTCCCAGTTTCACCGCCGCCCATGCGTGAGCGAACTCATGTACGGGCAGGGTGCAGAAAAGAACGAATATTATAGCGCTCATTCCGATAAGGAATGTCGTGAAATCTCCTGTTTGGACAGCTTTGTAGAATTGGGAAAGCAATTTCTCAACTCCTTAAATGTTTAGTGAAAACAGCTTTGAGGGATTTTCGTGTTTTCTGCTGCCGCAGACAAAGCGCATATTGCCGTAAATGTCCTTTATGGTGTCGCAGAAAAAATTATTCTTTTCCCTTTCGGCTATTATTGGCGGCTGCTCCTCGGCGCATTCGAAAATAAAGGCGCCGTCGTCATTTAAATATGGCAGCCATTTTTGAGAGAAGGCTTTATAGAAATCCAAACCGTCCTCCCCGCCGTCAAGAGCTGTTGCGGGTTCTGCCTGCACCTCCGTTTGAAGGCCGGGCAGCTCGTCCCTTTTAATATAGGGCGGGTTCGAAATGATAAGGTCTGGGATAGGTATATCTTTTAAACTTTCAAAGCCGTCAAGCACATCGCACAAAACGGGGACGGCGTTTTCGGCATTGTGAAGGCTGATGTTTTCTTTTAGGTAATAGAAAGCATCGGGGTATTTTTCAAAAAGGTAGACCTTTGAATTTGGGGCTTCCTTTGCGATGCTGATTCCTATGCAGCCCGTTCCGGCGCAAAGGTCAAATACGATGAGGGGTTTGTTTAGCTTCTTAATATAGGAAAGAGCCCGCTCAACCATTTCTTCCGTTTCGGGACGGGGGATGAGAACGCCTTTTCCTACCTTAAAGCGCCTGCCGAAAAACTCCCACTCGCCAAGGATGTACTGCAGCGGCTCGCCGTTTTTGCGGCGGCCGAGCATCTCTTTGTATAAGTTTTCTATGACAGTGTCGGCTTCTTTATCGGAGTGAAGATAAATATAAGTCCTGTCTTTTTTAAGGCACTGCTCCAAAAGGCATAAAGCCTCAAAGTCGGCGCTCTCGCCCGCTATGCTTTTAAGAAAATCCTTGCCCTCTTTTAAAAGACAGCCGATTGTCATACCGACTCTGCCTCATTTTCCTGAGGGGATTCGGGAGCTTCGATGCTCTCTTGGGGTGTTTCTGCGTTTTCTGCGGGTGTTTCTTCCTTTTCCTTAGGTTCTTCAGGTTCTTCGGTCTTTTTCTCTTTGGGAGCGGCCTTTGCGGCTTTGCAGCACTCTTCATCCGTTACCGCCTTTAAAGCGGCTATGCCCACCTCGATAATGTCGTCAGTGGGCTCCAAGGTGGTAAGCCTTTGCATTAAAAGACCGGGGGCGGACAGGAGCTTTGTTACGGGGTTCTGGTACTTGCCCGCAAGGCGGATGAATTCGTAGCCAATGCCCATGATAAGGGGCGTCGCGAGCAGCTTTATTGCCACCCAAACGGGTCTGTACTCGCGTATGTTTGGGAAAAGCACAAGCACTAAAGTGAAAATGAGTATGCTTACTATAAGCACCACGAAAATAAAGCTGGTGCCGCAGCGGGGGTGAAAACGCTTAAAGCCCTTTACATTTTCCACGGTGAGGGGCTTTCCCGCTTCGTAGCAGAATATGCTTTTGTGCTCTGCTCCGTGGTACATATATACTCTTTTGATATAGCTGTTCTTTGAGGTTAGGTAAATATAAAGAATGAAAACAGCGATTCTGATTAGACCCTCTACCAATGGGATGAGCCTTTTGTCAATCCAGCCCAGGGTGAGGTCCGCGATTAAAGACGGGAGATATAAAAAGAGGGCGACGGACAAAAGAACGCCGAGTACCATGCCCACTGCGGAAATCACCGACTGAAGCTTTGGTCCCAGATGCTTTTCGAGCCATTTGTCCAGCTTTGAGCTTTCAGCGGCGAGCTCCTCCTCGGTCATGGAAAGCTCCGCCGACTCCATAAGGCATTTGTAGCCGAAAACCATTGACTCGATAAAGGTTACAACGCCTCTGATTATGGGCAGGTTCAAAATCTTGTACTTTTTCTTGACGGACACAAAGTCTTTAATCTGCGTATATATTCTGCCGTCGGGCATTCTGACGGACATTGCCGCGCCCAGCGGCCCGTTCATCATTATTCCTTCCAAAAGAGCCTGACCGCCCACATTTGCGGCGGGGCAGGCTGTGTCTTTTTTATTTTTCATCTTCCGAAGTCCTTTCATTTAAGGGGGGAGAAGTGTCTATGGGGAGAATTATCTCCACCGTCGTGCCTTCATTGAGCACGCTGCCGATATTTAGGCTGCCCTTGTGGAGCCTTACTATCTCGTCGGATACGGCAAGACCTATGCCGGAGCCTCTGACGGATACATTGGCTTTAAAGAATTTCTCCTTTACATGGGGCAGAGCCTCGGGCGGGATGCCGCAGCCCGTATCGGTTATGAGAATCTTTAGGCGGCGGGGTAAAATTTCCGCCGTTACCAATATCTTATCACCTTGCTTGGTGTACTTCAAGGCATTATCCAGAATATTGACAAAGACCTGTCTTATGCGGTTCGGGTCGCCCATCATGGGAGCGGGCAGCTCGGGAGCGTTGTAGGTAAGCTCCACGCCCTCTCTTAAAGCTCTTTCCTTAAATACAAAGACGGTTTCGTCAAGCTCAGCGAGAACATCTATCTTTTCAAGCCTTAAAGTCATCCTGCCGCTTTGCATTCTGGAGAAGTCGAGAAGGTCCTCTACCATTCTTGAAAGGCGGCTGGACTCGTCGATTATGACCTCAAGGCCCTTTTTGGTCATATTAGGGTCGGAGTCGTGAAGCTCCAGAATTGTCTCGCCCCAGCCCTTAATGGCGGTGAGGGGGGTTCTGAGCTCATGGGAGACGGTTGAGATAAAGTCGTTTTTCAGCTTGTCCGCCTCGCCTATCTCCTTTGCCATGCGGTTGAAGGTGGTTACAAGTTCGCCTATTTCGTCGTTGTACCTGTGGGGCTCAAGCCTTGCGCTGAAATCTCCCGCGGCGATTCTCTTGGCGGTTTCGTTAATCTTTTTAACGGGCTTTACGATTGAGCGGATAAAGAACAGACCGGAAAGGGCAACTAAACCTACCGCTATTGTGCATACAACGGCGATTATGGCGGTGAATACCCTGTGCTGAGTGTTAAGGTCCTGCAGGGAGATTATGTATCTGACAGCGTGACCCTGTTTTGAAGGCAAAAGCACCGTCACTGCCATTATTGCCTCGCCCGTTGAGGTTTCGCCTATCCATGTCGCGGTGCCCGTGTTGGAATTAAGGGCGGCCTGATAGTCGGGGTATATCTCATTCTCTACGGAAAAGCCTGTGGATGTGGCGACCACATTTCCGTTGCGGTCGATTACCCAGACCTCCATAAGGCTTTGCTCGGTAAAGTTTTCTATAAACTCGCCCGCTCTTGCGCTGAACACATCGTCGGGAGCGTCAAGATACTGGCTGAAGAAGGTGTTAATACTCTGACTCCTTGCCCTTGAGTAGATTGTCATGTAGGCGGTGTCGTAGTAGTAATCCCTTATAGCCTTTGAGCTGACAAAGACAATAGTCAGCATTAAAATAACGGTAACGCCAAGCGTACTCAAAAGCCATCTGTTTGTTATGCTCCATTTGCGCATGGCGTTCCGTCCTTTCTTTCAAAGTTTAATAAGTTTGTATTTATACTACCCACTTGTAGCCGATGCCCCAGATTGTCGTAAGGTGGCGGGGGTGTGAAGGCTCGTCTTCGATTTTCATTCTGAGGCGTCTTATGTTTACATCCACGACTTTTTCGTCGCCGTAGTAGGAGTCGCCCCAAACTGCTTTAAGTATTTCAGACCTTGAGAGGGCCGCTCCGGGGTTGTTGAAAAACAGCTCCATAATCTGAAATTCAACTTGTGTAAGGTCTATGGGCTGCCCCCGTTTGGTTAGTGTTCTGTTTCTGATTTTTAAGGTAAATTCGCCCAGAGTTATCTCGTCGCTTTGTCTGCTGCTTGCTTTGGCAGCCTCTTTATTAAGGGCGACGCGCCTGTAGATAGCGTCTATTCTTGCCATAAGCTCCGACGGTGAGAAGGGCTTTGTTATGTAGTCGTCGGCGCCCACAAGCAGACCCGTGACCTTGTCCATCTCCTGAGTTTTTGCGGTGAGCATTACAATGCCGATTGAGCTGCTTTTCTTTCTTAGATACTTGCAGACCTCAAGTCCGTCAACGCCCGGCATCATAATGTCAAGCAGGGCTATGTCAAAGTCGCCCTCGTTTTCTTCATACTCTCTGATAGCCTCTTCACCGTCTGCAACGGCAACGACATCATAGCCGCTCCTTTGCAGATTGATGACGATAAAATCTCTTATGGAGGCTTCGTCTTCCGCTACAAGTATTCTTTTCAAAGCCCTATCTCCTTTCCAAGCTGTCAGAGCTAAAATTTTATATTCATAGATGACTGGGACTGGGTTTTAACGGCATTGAACTCGGAGGTGATGAAATCCTCGGTAATGCCGAACTTTCTGCCCTCTTCGGTGATTCTGTAAGCGTAGGTAAAGTTTTTGTTGCTTAAAAACTGCTCATAATCGCCGAGCAAATCGGTGTGGAAGGACATAACGGGGAATGCCTTGATTGAGAAAAGCTCCAGCCCGTTGCGCTTTGTGCCCGGCGCGTAATATGTGAAGGTGGTCAGCCTGTTTGTAAGGTGCTGCTGAATGGTGACCTGATTCTTCCACTCATCGGGATAGACTATCGAGAACATATCGTTTGTGTTGTAATATGTTCGCTTTACGGTGCGGAATTTGCCGTTCTCATAGTGCGACCAGTTGACAATGTAAAGAGCTGTGCTCTTTGACTCGTCGCTGCCTATAATGCTGCTTCCGGGGAGAACCGATGTAAGGGGGATTTCAATATTGCGGTCCTGATTTATATCGGAGCTTTCCACAATAACATTTCTGAGTGTTACGGGGTTTGCGGCGGGGTCGCTGGTATAGAAGGGTGAAACCAGCTTGCCCGTTTCTTTGTCCCAGTAGAGCATTTCGGTGAGCATCTGAACGCCGCTGGCGTAGGCGTCTATATAAACTCTTGGCAATTCGCCCACATACTCGGTTTTAAAGCCTGTATAGGAGCTGATTTTGGGGTTTAAGGGAGCTTCGCCCGCGGGCTTTATTTCGCCCTTGTCGTTCATTTTGAGAACTCTCGCAAAGGCTCGGCTGCGCTCGGTCGTGGTGTCAAAGTGGGTAAAAAGCACCTCGTTGCGGCCGTCGCCGTCTATGTCAAGCACCGTCAGAGCGGAATAAAGCTCGTTTGCTCTCGGTTTCAAGACATCCTTAGTAAGACCTTTCTCCTCCTGACCGCCGTAGATAGTCATGTGCTTAATGGTGGTGGTTTCGGAAATCTTCCACGCGACTATAATCTCTTTGATTGAGTCGCCGTTAAGGTCGGAGAAAAGAATTTCATAAACTCCGATGCCCGAACCGGGGAAGTCGGATACGGACTCCCATCTGCCGCCGGCTCTTGAGAGAACATTCATTCTTGTGGCGCTCTTATCATCGGAGAAGGCGTAGAAAACGAACGCCTCCTCTGTGCCGTCGCCGTCTATGTCGTGAAGGATAAATGAGGAGCGGTAATTGCCGTTTGAGGGTCTTTTAAGGACGATTCCCGCATCTCTGACTCTGCGGGCTGCCTCCTCAAAAGCCATGTTAAGGTCGGCGTTCTCTCCGGTAAGCTTTGGGGCTCTGAGGAGGTTGTCTACCGCTTTAAGACCTACTGAACAGCCGCTTAAAACAAAACAAAAAAGCAAACAAAGGGCTATAAGCGCGGGTATCTTCTTTTCCATAACAGCCCTCCTTTGCTTTTTGCGTAAATATGACTTATTGCTCAGGCTCTTTGGCCTATGAGTTTGAAATTCTGACCCTTATCTTATAGTCTCCGTATGCCCAGCAACTTGTGTTGCTCTTTACAAAGATTCTTACGGGAACGGTGACTATGCCCTCAGTGGCTTCAAGATTTGAAAAATCGCTTTCCACATAAATTCCGTCCGCGCTGAGGGAGGCAATGTCATTTTCAAGACCTATGATTCTGACGCCCTTGAGGGTTGTGTCCATGGGGGTGACTCTCCTGCCCTCCGGCACATTCGCCGCGCTGAAGTTGGTGAGAGGTATGTCAAAGACCTGCTCACGCATCTTGCTTGTATCTATTGTAACTCTAAAGGTTTTGACTTTTTCGTCAAGAATTGTAATCGCCTTGGTGGATACGGGCGGGAATTCCCTTGTGATAACGCCCAGAGGCAGGGTGCTGAAATCTATAATGCCTATGGGGAAGCTGTCAACCGTATCCGCAATATCAGTGGAGACGGCTACTTTGACCGTTCTCGGCTCAAAGCGCATATTAAGGAAGCCCTCGCTGTACGCAAGCGGCGCGTTTATAAAGCTGACCGTTGTGGGAAGGGTCATAATCTTCTTTATTGGGATTGTCACAGTAATATCGTCGGAGCTGCTCTCCACATACTTTATCGGCTCCCCGTTGTCGCCCTGAGGGACTATGCTTACGGGCAGAGTGATGTTCGCGGCAAGGGGTTCCTTGATGGAAGCCTTTGCGTACACATTCCTTATTTTGTTGATTTCCATTTCGGGACCCGAAAGCTCTATAACAGATGATGAAAGTATGGGAGTTTCGCTAATAAAGCCTTCTTGCGCTATTTCAAAGCCGTCATGCACTATCTGAGGCTCAAGGGTGTACTGCTGTGTTTTGAGAGTATCGAAATAAACATCAATTTCAGTGCGGGAAAGGCTGATTATCTCAAGGTCGCCGCCGCCGTTGGCAAAGCTCGCTTTTAACGGCAGGGTGTTAATTCCCGCTTTGTCCACATAGTTCATCTGCGCCACTACCTGAAGATTTTCTGCGGCAAGGGCGGAGTCGCTGAGCTGATACCTTCTGCCCCTGACGGTTACATCAACATAGAAATCCTTTTCGCCGAAAATGGCAAGATTGAGCTTTGCGGGCAGGCTGTCCTCAAGGTTTAAGGTGACCTTTACATTCTTGATTTCCCTTATATCAACTGGGCTTGCGTACATTGAAACAAGCACCCACAAAACCATCGCGAACAAAAACGAAATAGCCAGAACAACCTTGCCGTCGCTGAGAAGCGTGTCAAGGCTCAGGCGTTTCTTTATATTGGAGATCTTTTTTTGTGAGGAAGGGTTATTTTTCATCCTTCTTCCTCCTTTCAAAGACACGGCGGATTTTATCTTTTAAGGTGTCTTTGCTGTCGGCTGAAGGCAAAAGCAGGGTTGTAAGCTTTTCTCTCAGCTCGCTGTCTTTAAGACCTCTCCAAAGCTGACCTTCCACGGCGATGGAGATAATGCCCGTTTCCTCGGATGTGACTACGGCAATGGCGTCGCTCTTGATGCTGACTTCCAAAGCGGCTCTGTGCCTTGTGCCCATGTCGCCGGAGAGCTCCCTGTCGTTTCTCATGGGGATAATGCACCTTGCGGCAACGATTCTGCCGTCTTTTATGACAACTGCGCCGTCGTGCATTGAGGATTTGGGATAGAAAATGCTGAGAATCATATCCGTCGTGGTGACCGCGTCAATCATTACGCCGTCGTTTGTAAGCTCGCCCAGATAGGATTTGCGCTGGAAAATAATCAGAGAGCCGATTTTGTCGCGGCTCATTGAGGAGCATGCCCTGACAACGGCGTTGATGGAGTCAAGGATTTGCGCCTCCGGCTTAGAGGGGGCTATCAGCGAGAATTTGCCGAAGTTGCTTCTTCCCACATGCTCCAGAGCTTGTCTAATCTCGGGCGCGAAGACTATAACCGCAATCA
This sequence comes from Clostridiales bacterium DTU053, assembly GCA_001512765.1. GTDB lineage: Bacteria > Bacillota > Clostridia > Oscillospirales > Acutalibacteraceae > DTU053. The sequence goes on along the minus strand of LFSO01000021.1, from coordinate 36,009 downwards.
AAAAGGCGTTGGAGAAGAGCTGGTTGAATATATATTCGCTCGTCTGCATTTCGAGAAAATGCACAACGGCGTAAATTACGGCAACAAGAACCAGTCCCTTAATAACTTGTATCGACTGGCTCTTTCTGAGCTGTACGATAAGGCTGTAAATGAGGAAAGTTACAAAGAGAATATCCAGAACATCCGTTATTAAATTGAAGCCGTAAAATACATTACGCACATTGGCAAACAAATCTGAAATTGCAGAACTCAGCACAGACACCGCCTTTAAATTTGGGAATACATGAATTTAGATTTAATCATTTATTTTTTCGATGAGGCAAACCGCCTGAGCGGCAATGCCGAGAAGGGCGCCCGTAAAGCCGAGCCCCTCCTCGGTTGTAGCTTTAACATTTACGCAGTCTGCGTCTATTTCGCAGGCCGCGGCAATATTTTGTACCATTCGGCCGATATAGTCCTTCAGCTTCGGCTTTTGCGCTATAACGGTTGAGTCTATGTTAACGATTTTATAGCCTTTATCCTTTAAAAGAGCGACGACTTTCTTTAAAAGCTCGACGCTGTCGGCGTCCTTGTATCTCTCGTCGCTGTCGGGAAAGTGCCTGCCTATGTCGCCCAAAGCGGCGGCGCCGAGAAGAGCGTCGCTGACGGCGTGGCAAAGGACATCGGCGTCGGAGTGACCGAGAAGTCCCTTTTCATAAGGAACCTCAACTCCGCCAAGGATCAGCTTTCTGCCCTCGGCGAACCTATGCACATCATAGCCCTGACCAATCCTAAACATTATCGGCTCCTAAATCTTCAATACTTTAAGCCTTTTCCAAAAGCTCTTTTGCGGCGGCGAGCTTTACGCAGCAGCACAGAAGTCTGCAGCAGAGCTTCAGCTCGTCAACCGGCGGGAAGGTGGGAGCGATTCTGATATTCTTATCCTCGGGGTCAACGCCGTAGGGGAAGGTGGCTCCCACGGGAGTCAGAACAAGTCCTGCCTCCTTGCAGAGCTGTCCCACATACTTTGCGCTGCCGCAGTCGATGTCGAGGCTTATGAAATATCCGCCTCTGGGCTTGTTCCATGAGGCAATCTCAAGACCCTCAAGCTCCTCTGAGAGGATATCCAGAACCGCCTCAAACTTGGGAGCGAGTATCTTTGCGTGAAGCTTCATGTGCTCCTTAATGCCGTTAAGGTCCTTGAACGCGCGGGCATGACGGAGCTGATTAATCTTATCATGTCCAATTGTCTGCATTGTAACCCTTGACATGATGGCTTTTATATTGTTTACGGACGAGGCGAGCGCCGATACGCCCGCGCCGGGGTATGTAATCTTTGAAGTGGAGGTAAATACGACGAAATGGTCCTCGTTGCCGTACTTTTCGGCCTCAGCGAGGATGTTAAGCAGCTTGTCGCCCTCGTCGTAAAGGTCGTGAACGCAGTAGGCGTTGTCCCAGATTACTCTGAAATCCTTTGCGGCGGGTTTGAGCTTTGCGAATCTAATGACCGTTTCGTCTGAGAATGTAATGCCCATGGGGTTTGAATACTTGGGTACGCAGAACATGCCCTTGACCTTGGGGTTCTTTACAAGCTCCTCGACAACATCCATGTCGGGACCGGTGGAGAGCATGGGGACATTAACCATCTTAATGCCAAAGTATTCACAGATTGAGAAATGCCTGTCGTAGCCGGGGGCGGGGCAAAGGAAAATTACCTCGTCCTCATAGCACCAGCCCTTTTCGCCCATGGGACCCTTGAGCATGCACTGAGCCACATAGTCGAACATTAAGTTAAGGCTGGAGTTTCCGCCGACAAAGATATTCTCGGGCTTTACTTCCAAAATATCGGCAAAAAGCTGCCTGCACTCGTCGATGCCTGCGGGAACGCCGTAGTTTCGGCATTCGGTGCCGTTAGCGCTTTTGAATCCCGTATCTTTGTTGACATTGTTGAGGATTTCGTCAGATAGGCAAAGCTGCTCGGTGCAGGGCTTACCTCTTGACATATCGATGCTGAGATTCTGTGAGAGGAATTCTTCGTACTGCTTTCTCGCAGCGGCCTCAAAGGCAAGCAATTCCTCGCGTGAGTATGCCGATAATGCTTTCATATAAACCTCCGTATCTAATTGTCTGTCAAACACATATTATATCATTATTTAATGAACGAATAAAGCTCATAATAAAATCTTTTTAAAATTCTCCGCCGCATCTGCGGTGTCTACGCTTTCGGGTCTGTGGGCGTCCATGCCCATGTGGAATACCACTCCGACCTCCTTGCCGATGTTCCAGATTCTCCTTGCGAATTCGGGATAGCCGATTACCGCGCCGGCGTTAAGCTCGTACGCCACATTGTTCTCTTTGAGAATTGTGAGAATGTCGCCGATTTCATTGTCCGTAATTGAGTTTGTGATAAGGTTTCTGTCCTCAAAGATTTTGACAAATCTGCCTATAAAGGGGTGGGCAACGCAGTCGGCTCTGCCGGATTTCGCGAGGGCCTCCACCACCTTTAATGCGTGCTCGGCATAGCCTCTGGGGGTCTTATCCTCGGGGTGCTCCCAGTAGTCAAGGTGATAATGGTTGCAGGAATAGAGCCTGTAATCAAGGGCTTTGTTTATCTCTGTTCTGTCAAGAAATTTGCCTATACCGTATGCTGAAAGCTCGGCTCCGAAAAGCACATCAACCTTGGCGCCAAGCTGTTTTACCTTTTTTCGCATCTCCTCGTTATACTCTACAACGGGGAAATCGGGGTCGTTAAAGTGATCGGTTACGGCGATTCTCCTAAGACCCGCCTTTTCGGCTTGTCTTACTATCGTTTCAATATCCATGCTGGGCTTTGCGCATGAGGAATAGAAGGTATGGATATGCAGGTTCTCTTTTTTAAGCTCGTCAATGTCATAGCAGGGTTCTCTGAGATACATAAGATAGCTCCTTCTGTTTACTTCGTCGCAATATGGATTAATTATAGCACAAGCCTTTAAAGCAAAACAATAAAAAGGACAAAAAGCTCAAAGTTTTTATCGCGGTTTTTTGCTCTGCGCAAAAACAAAAACAGCCGAAAGACTCGGCTGTTTTTAATGGGTTTTAATTTACCGTTACTCTTCCAAAAGACCCGCAACCTTTTGCAAAATCATGCGGGCGTCCTTAGCGGTTACTTTTCCGTCGCCGTCAATATCCGCAAGCAGTTTTTTGACCGCGTCTGCCTTTTCAAGTCCCGCCACGATTCTGAGAGCAAGTCTTGCGTCTTTGGCGGTAAGCTTATTGTCCACATCGATGTCGCCTGTGCCCTTGTACTGTATCCACGGACATACGCCCCAGTTCTTCCACGGGCGTTTAAGCAGCTCGGTTTTTACGACTCCGTAGCTGAAGCCTCTTGCCTCAACAACTTCGCCATTGCCGATATAAACTCCCATGTGACCTGGCATAAACACAAGGAGTCCGGGCAGGTCCGGCATGGTTGAAATAGTTCCCGATACGGGGCAGTTCTTGTAAAAACCGTTTGCGCTTAAATCCTGAGCGCTGTTGTATACGATTTTACCGTTTTCGTCAGTCCACAGATATGCCTTAACCAAACCCGAACAGTCGAAAACCTGCTTGCCGAATTGGGAACGATAAGTAGCCTCTCTGTTCTCCGTATAATGCTTGGGATATTGCTGAGATTTATACTTAAGGAGCGATTCGGATGCTATATTTCCAAATGTACCATACCAATAGGGACACCCAATTTTAGATTTTACGAATTCTATAAGTCCTTCACTTGTTTTCATATATTTCATCCCTTCCAATGTAGAATTCGAGTGGTAAGAGTATAAAAATAAAGATTTAAACAATTTGCCTGTCTATATACAGTTTATACACTGAATGAATTTAAGTGCCTTTATAATTTCAAGTCCAAAATTTAAGACCCTCCGTTTCTCGGAGGGTCTATTTGCTTGAGCACTTTTTTAGCAGGGCTTTGACCGCCGCGTACAGAGTTAAAAGGATAATTGAAAGACCTATCGCGAGCATTAAAAGAATTATTAGCGGAGGGGTTTCGGTTTTTATTTTTGGCGACGCGCCGTTTATTATCCACTCGAGGCTGAACTGTCTGAAAAGGATGAGTGAGGCCGGCGATGATTCGTAAAGAATACCGATATTGCCGTTTTCAAGAACGGTTAGAGAGCTTTGACCGATAAAGCTGTTGTACTTTTCGTTCGGGGAGAAGAATTCATCGTCATTCAGTTTTTTCTCGGAATTCCAGCTTATTCTGTCCTTGGGATTTAAAGCTCCTATGGTGAGAACAGCAGTGTCTTTGCCCGAGTCTTTTATGCTGTGGGCGACTATGATATACTCCCTGCCCAGCTCCATTCCGTCTGCGTACTTGAAGCTATTTTCCTTGCCGTAGTCTACGGGGAGCCTCAGCGCCGACAAGGCGGCGCCGTCTGCCGGGATTCCCGCCGGCTCGTCTCTGTTCCATTTGACCCCGCTGTCTATGCTCTCAAAAGCTTTTACTTTGTTGCTCTTCTTTTTTGAGGAAAGGCTTATTAAGCTGCCTTCCTCGTCCTCAAAGCAGGCGGAAAACTCAGCATTTCTGAAATGCACCACCTGCCTTCTTTTGAACATATCGGCGTTATTGTCGCTGTAAACGGCAAAGACGCCGTCGGAGTTTTTGAAAAACACTATTATTCTGCCGTTCTTGTCGTAATAAACTTGGTTTTTGAGAACGACAGCGGAGCTTGAGGCAAAGCTGAGAATACCCTTGTCCGCCTTGCCTTTAATCTGATAGGTGATATTGACGGGCTGGGAAAAGCTCTCTCCACCGTCGCGGCTTTTCAGAACGAAAATATTTGCTGTAACGGGAGCGCGCAAAGGCGCCGGGGAGGTTTCCACAATGCCGCCGTTTTTCTTCTTTGTAACCGGTATGGGCTCATTAAGACTGAAACTCGGCTTATTCTCGCTGAGATAAATGTTCCCCACATAAATGTCCCGCTCGGTACCCGGCTTATATTCGGGCAAAAGGGGCGGAGGGGTGGTCTTATAATCAGGCTCTCCCACGCAGTAGTACATATCGCCCATTGTTTGGTAGGCGTATTCGGGGGAATGAAACTGAGGGAGATAATAGGCAGTTTTCTTGCCATCGGGGGTGTAGACAAAGCCGTCCTCGCGGACTGTGTATTCGTTCTGGGGCACTGCCGCGCTTATGGTTTTGCCCACGCTTGAAGGCTCGTCGTAAAGCACGGGATATAAAACATCGCCAATTTGCTTGTAGACATCCGCGTTTTCAATCCATGTTTTGTCCTCGGGACCCTTGCTTTCGGGGTACATTATAGTCATCAGAATAATCTCGCCGTCGGCGGAGAAAATCAGACACTCTGAATTGAATGCGGCGGCATAGTCCTTGTTTGAATTCGGTTTTTGTCTTACGGGGAGTTTAAATACTGTGCGCTCGCTGTCCCATGTAAGACCGTTGTCCTCACTTTTCTTTACAACTATTTCGCCAGTGCCGTATGCGCCGCCGCTGCTGCTTTTTACGGCTGCGGCGATTACGGACTGCTTTTCGTTCTTATCGGTAAATACGGTCATTGAGGGGCTTTTGTAGTAAATCTTCTCATTCAGCGATATATAGCTTGACAAGGATTTGGGGAGTAAATCCTTGTCACTGCCCATGAATACGGGGATTGGGGCGGTTTTGTAGCCCTTTTGTATGGGCTTTAAATTTTCGGTGTCTATTTCATAGCCTTCCACATTATAGACCTTCGCGACAGGACTTAGAATTAAGAAAACAATTGCAAGGCAGAGGAAAAAGACAAGTGAAAACAGCTTTGAAAATTTAAATTTCCGTATGTTCATTGCCTTCACCCCGCCGCCAAAAAATTAGTTGCAAAATTATTATTGCTCTTGTAAAGTCCCTTATCCTGCTTATAAAAACAGGCGGCAAGAGAAAATCTGCCATAATTCCATAAAATTTACTTGATATTTGACTTTTGAGAATATAAACTGGAATAAAAAGGGGGAAGAAATATGTGGCAAAGAATAGTTGCGTTTTTTACGACGCTCATTACTTTGATTTTGTCTTGGTTCGGCATTAATCTGGGCAAAGTTCAGACCTACAGGAATGTGGCATACGGCACTGCCGCAAGGCAGGTTATGGATGTTTATTATCCCGACAAACCCGAAAACATTGAGGGCTCTGTGGACGCAATGCTGTTCATCCACGGCGGAGCATGGTCATCCGGCGACAAGAGCGTATATGCAAGCTACTGCAAGAAGGTCGCTGAGAACGGCTATGTTGCCGCTACCATGAACTACAGAATGTTCCAGCAGAACGCCACATTTGTTGAAATGCTTGAGGATATTAACCTCGCCATCACAAAGCTTAAAGAAAAGGCGGAAGCCGACGGTATTGAGATTGACAAAATCGCTCTTATGGGCGCCTCCGCTGGCGGTCATCTCTCCCTGCTTTACGCTTACACACATTATGAAACCTCCCCTCTGCCCATAGCCTTTGTTGTAGGTCAGGTAGCTCCCGTAGACTTCCTTGACCCGAATTTTGGTGAAACTCTGGGAGAGCATCAGCTTTCACTCATTTCTTATCTGACGGGCGTACAAATTATAAATGAAAACTTTAGTGAACACGAAGATATTATTAAGGCTGCGTCGCCTTACTATCATGTAACCCCGGATGTTCCGCCCACAATACTCTGCTACGGTTTTAAGGACACTCTTGTACCGTATTCAAACGGCGTAAATCTGGACGCGAAACTTACTGAAATGGGAGTTGAGCATACATTCCTTACTTACCCGAACTCCGGTCACGGTCTTGAAAACGATAAGGATGTAAGCGAAAGATTCCTTGAGGTTCTAATGGAATACGCCGCAAGGTTCTGCTGAATAAAAAAATTTCGCCCGACACAATGTCGGGCGTTATTAATGCAAAAGAAAAGCCCTGACCTATCGGTCAGGGCTTTTGCCGTGGCTGCGGAACTAGGATTCGAACCCAGACAAACAGAGTCAGAGTCTGCCGTGCTACCGTTACACAATTCCGCATTACTCGCTTTCGGCATAGGTAATTATAATGAGATTTAAATGTTTTGTCAAGGACTAATTTTATATAATTTTGCGTTTCTTTAATAAATCATAGCAGGTCTTTCGCAGGATATATTATATTGTGTTTTTCTATTTTTATTCCTGTCCAAAATTATGTAAATTAGCTTATTGGGTGCTTTTATTGGGACAGAGCCGTATAAACGGCAAATAGTCCAATCAGCTTTCCGAGTAAAGTTTTTAGGGATTGCCGAGGAAATCAGCCAGCCTTGAGCAAACTTCGGCGCTTGTTGAGTGCTCCAGCATTTCTGCGTTTTCGTGGGCTTCCTCGGGGGACATATTTAGAATTCTTACAAGGAAAACCTCCCAAAGCCTGTGGTTTTTAATAAGCTCTGCCGCCAAAGCCGCTCCCCTTTCGGTAAGCCTTGAGCCCTTGTATGGCAAAAGCTCTATATAGCCGTCTCGCTTGAGTTTCGTGAGCATCTCTGTCACCGACGCGGGTGAAACGCCAAGGGCATGTGAGAGGCTTTTGTTGCTGACCATATCGCCTTCAGCGCCCAGTTTATAAAGCTGTTTTATATAATCCTCTTTGTTGGGAGTCATAAATCCTCCTTTTTTGTTTCTAAACTAATATTATGATAATCGATGATTATTTGTTCTTCAAGCTTTTGCTTTCGGGCACAAAAAAACCGCCGTTCGGCGGTTTTCTGTTTTAATACATTTCATCGTCTTCGTCTTTAATGCGGGCGATTATGTCGTCAAGGATTTCCTGAATATAGTCCATTCTGCGGCTGGCGGAGTCCCTTAACGCTGAGGAGCGGGTAAGGATTCTGTAAATCTTCTTTTCCTCTCTGCCCGCGTCCTTGTTCTCCGGCTCTTTTTGCATCTTGTCGAATTTCTTTCTCGCGTCTGACAGCTGCTGGTTTACTTCCGCGGTCCATGTGGCCAGCTTCATGCCCTGCTTTGTGATTTTGTTCTGAACATTCTCAAGCCGCTGCTCCACATTGTTTCTGATTTCGCCGATTGTGGAGGCTATGTTGTCGTAGAGTCCCGTAAGCTTCATCATGAACTTTCTTATGTCCATGGCCGCCCTGACGGCGTTGATAAGGTCAAAGGCGAAAATCACAAGGATTACGGTAAGCAGAGGGGTTTTATATTTATCGGGGAGATGAACGAAAATGTTATTTAAGAAGAAGGGGTGAACAAGGTATGTAAAGGCAAGGCTCGCTATGCCCCAATAGATGGAGTGTCTGAAGCAGATTCTTCCCTGTATGTTAAGGAATCTGTCGGAATAGTCCCACCACCTGGCGTGGAACAGCTTTTCCATAATTACGCTGGTGATGAACTCCACTATGTCGGCAAGGATAAGACCTATTATAAACACAAGATACCATTTATCTTTAAACGGCGTAAGGCATACCGATAAAACAACCGCTCCCGTGCCGTATATGGGGCAAATGGGACCTGTTAAAAAACCTCTGTTTATCCACTTCTTTTCGCCGACGGAGCAGTATATGGACTCAACCAGCCAGCCGAGGGCACTGTAGAAAAAGAAATATAACACATAGTCGATTACTGTTTTCATAACTCTCTTACCTTATTGAGTGTATTAAGATTTTTTTGAAACTTTTCTCTATGACTTTTGATGCGGCAGATAAGAATCTCCTGCCAAGCGCAGTATTTGTCCGCAAGGGTGACGATGTAGGACTCTTTGTATCTGGGAGGGGTGGGAGTCAGAGGCCACATATGGCGCTTTATGATATCCTCCTCGATTTTGTTAAGAACGGTCAGAGCCCTGGCGTTTTTCAAAGCAAAGCCGGGGTGGCGGTAGCCGTGCAGTCTGTGGCCTTTTTCGCCCACATGCCAGTCGTAATAGAAAAGGTCGTGGAGTATGGCTCCCCTGCATACTTCTTTAACTCTCGCGTTATACTTTTTGGCAAGCACATAGCTCAAGTAAGCCACGCTGAGGATATGCTGCACCCTGTTAATGTCCCCGTGCTGCGGATAGACGGACATTCCCTGCAGCTCTTCCCTGAAATACAAATCATCTATATACTGAAAGAAATCCGCGTCATCCTCTGTGTTCAAAGAATATGAGCGGATATAGGCGTCATAAAGAAAACCCACGCTTTACACTCCGTTTTAGATATTTATTATGAAAATTTTATCTGTTTTCAAAAATTTTTTCAAGATGCTTCGCGACGGCGTCTTCGTCATGGCTGCCTATTACGCCGGTGGCGATTTTTTTAAGCTGGGGCACCGCTTCGCTGACCGCAAAAGACTCGTCGGCGCACTCAAACATTGAGATGTCGTTAAGATTGTCGCCGAAAACGACCGCCCTTTCGGCGCCCGTCATTTCTTTTATTCTCAGCATGCCGCTGCACTTGCTCGCCTTTGAGCTGAAAACCTCCAAAAACCATGAGTCCTCAAGATAAGTGTCCTCATAAAACGCCACTGATACGCCCTTGACGCTTCTCAGCTTATCCGCAAGGGGCTTTAAGCGGCTGTAGCTGTCAACGATATTAAAGTAAACGCACTCTCCGTTGTCGGGCGGAGTGAGCTTCTCCACCTGCTCAAAGCGTCTGTAATACTGCTTTTCCCGCCTTTTATAAAACATTTCGTTCTGCTTTGAGTCAATTTTCTCAAAGACCACATCGAGCATATCCCCTTCCGCGCAGTACATAAAGGGGCTGACATTAAAGCTTTTAAAGATTTCAATGATTTTAAGCGCTGTATTCTTTTCAATGGGAACGCTCTCGATTACCCTGCCGCTTTTAATGTCGGCTATAAAGACGCCGTTCATCAAAACAACGGGGAGGTTCAAATCAAGGCAGGAAAGAATCCGCTTTGATGAGGATACGCTCCTCGCGGTGGCGACGGTAAAGAGCATTCCTTTAGAAATCAGGCGGTTTATAATCTCAGCGGATTTTGCGCTTATTTCAGCGTCGGAAGTTAAAAGCGTTCCGTCAAGGTCGGAAATGTATACGGTTTTCTTCATAAACTCTCCAATGCGGCACAAAATATTTTCATTAGCTTACGCTTATTATTTAATCAATTTTTGAAAGAATACATTTGGTTTAGCGTCACAATGCCACTTAGAGAGTTTAGCATACGGCAGTTTCCTTTGCAATAAATACTAATCTCCATATATTGCTTATTGGGAAACAAAAAATTAAGGTTTGATTAAGACTTTGTTTAAAAAAGTAAAGTCATAACTGCTTGACAAGATTTTTAGTCTGTGTTAAATATATAAATGTTATGTTAGATTAAACTGCTGACATTTCGGCACGGCAAAAGACTCCGCTTTTGTGGAAAGTCTGACAGGGAGTCCGCATCGTGGACTGGAAGTGCGGATCAGATGAGTAGTAAGTCGGGGAACGCTTTTACCGTATTTTTTGGGGCTTTGCCCTTACAAGTAAATACGAGTGAGCTTTCTTTAAAGCTAATGCGGGTGGCACCGCGGGGTTAGTATATCCCGTCCCGAAATTGTCCTTATAAGGCAGTTTCGGGCTTTTTTTATAGTATCAAAATAATAGTACTTTCTTTGGAGGGTAAAAAATGTCTAAATATAGAACTCATAATTGCGGAGAGCTCAGAACGGAGCATATAGGTCAGAATGTCAAGCTCGCGGGCTGGGTGGACACCGTCAGAGACCACGGCGGAGTCATTTTCCTTGATTTGCGCGACCACTACGGAGTAACGCAGACCGTTTTCCATGACGAGACTATGCTTGAGGGCATTTCAAGGGAATCCGTAATAAGCGTTGAAGGCAAGGTTGTAAAAAGAGATGAGGAAACAGTAAACAACAAAATCGCAACCGGTCAGGTTGAGGTTGTTGTTGACAAAATAGAGGTTCTGGGCCCCGCCATTGCCCGCCTGCCCTTTATCCCCGGTGAGTCCACCGCCACAAGGGAGGATGTAAGGCTCAAATACAGATTCCTTGACCTGAGAAACCCCGAGATGCACGATGTTATAGTTCTGCGCTCAAAGGTTATCAGCTTCCTCAGAAAGAAGATGGAGGAGCTGGGCTTTGTGGAAATTCAGACCCCGATTCTCACCTGCTCATCCCCCGAGGGCGCAAGGGACTATCTTGTTCCCAGCAGAAAGCACAAAGGCAAGTTCTATGCTCTGCCCCAGGCTCCTCAGCAGTTTAAGCAGCTTTTGATGGCATCGGGATTTGATAAATACTTCCAGATCGCTCCCTGCTTCAGAGATGAGGACGCAAGGGCTGACCGCTCCCCCGGCGAGTTCTATCAGCTTGACTTTGAGATGGCGTTTGCAGAGCAGGAGGATGTACTGAAGGTCGCCGAGACGGTGCTTTATGAGACATTTACCGCCTTCTCCGATTTCCCCGTATCAAAGCCTCCCTTTAAGAGAATCCCCTATGCCGAGGCTATGCTGACATACGGCACAGACAAGCCTGACCTCAGAAATCCGCTTATTATAAAGGATTTGACAGACCTCTTTGCCGATGTTGACTTCCCCGCATTCAAGGGCAGACCCGTAAGAGGCATTAAGGCAGACTGCACGGGCAAATCCCGCTCCTTCTTTGAGAATATGCTCAAATTCGCCCTTTCCATCGGCATGAAGGGTCTGGGTTACCTTACCCTTGCGGGCGACACATTTAAAGGCCCCATCGACAAGTTCCTGACTCCTGAAAAGAAGGCGGAGCTTATCAGAATAGTCGACCTTAAAGACGGAGAGACAGTATTCTTTATCTGCGACTCTCTGCCCATTGTAAACACATACGCCGGTCAAATCAGAACAGAGCTTTGCAATCAGCTTGGTCTTCTCGATAAAGACCGCTTTGAGATGTGCTTTATCACCGACTTCCCGATGTATGAGATAAATGAGGAGACGGGCAAGATTGACTTTACCCATAACCCCTTCTCCATGCCCCAGGGCGGTCTTGAGGCTCTGAATAATCAGGATCCGCTTACAATACTCGCTTATCAGTACGACATAGTATGCAACGGCGTTGAGCTTTCCTCTGGAGCCGTCAGAAACCACCATCCCGAAATCATGCAGAAGGCATTTGAGATTGCCGGATACAGCCATGAAGAGCTTAAAGCCAAATTCGGCGCCCTCTATACCGCCTTTACCTACGGCGCTCCGCCCCATGCGGGCATGGCTCCCGGCGTTGACAGAATGATAATGCTCCTTGCGGGCAAGAACAATATCAGAGATGTCATCGCCTTCCCGCTTAACTCCAACGCTCAGGATTTACTTCTGGGCGCTCCCAATGAGGTTACCGAAAAGCAGCTCCGTGAGGTTCATATAAAACTCAGATAACCTTGCGCAAAATATAAAGGATAGGGGGATTTTATGGTTTCCGTCGATAAGATTAAACGAATAGCGAACTTAGCCAAAATCCACATCAGCGAAGAAGAAGCAAACCAGCTCGCAGAGCAGATGAGCAGCATTATTGCTTTTGCCGATGAAATAAACAACTCCTCCCTGCCGGTCAGCGAGGAAGAGCTTATCAACGAATACGACAGAACAGAGTACAGAGAGGACGAGGTTCGCCCCTCATCCGATATTAACGACATCTTACTGAATTCAGGCGGCACTCAGGGCAACTTCTTTATGGTAAAAGACACAGCAAAGGCAGGCAGAAGATATGGTTAATATTTCATATTACAAAAAGCTCCTTGATACCAAGGCTCTTTCCTGCACAGAACTGACAAAGGCGTTTTTGGACTCGGCAGAGAAGGAAAACCCGTCCTTAAACGCATATATAAGCATTACCAAAGAAGAAGCCTTAAAGACAGCCGCTGAAGTTGACGAGAAGATAGCAAGGGGCGAAAGCCTTCAGCCCCTTGAGGGAATTCCCGTAATAATTAAGGACAATATCTGCACAAAGGGCATTAGAACCACATGCGCCTCAAAAATGCTCGAGAACTATGTGCCCTTCTACGACGCAACCGTTTGGGAGCATATTAAGGCTCAGAACTCGGTGCTCATAGGCAAGGGCAACATGGACGAATTCGCCATGGGCTCCACCAGCGAAACATCATATTTCGGCATTGTAAAGAACCCCCACAATCCCGAATATGTCGCCGGCGGCAGCTCGGGCGGCGTTGCGGCCGCTGTCGCGGGAAAGCTCGCGGCGTACGGAATCGGCACAGATACCGGCGGCTCCATAAGACAGCCCGCAAGCTTCTGCGGAATATACGGACTTAAGCCCACATACGGCTCCGTATCCCGCTACGGCATCGTCGCCTATGCCTCGTCATTCGACCAGGCGGGTGTGCTTGCAAGCTGCGCCGAGGACACAGCCCTTGTATTTGATGTGATTTCAAAGTATGACGAAAGGGATATGAGGTCCGTCGGCTTTAAAAAGAGCACATACGAGAGCCTCAGCGGCAGCGTTAAGGGTCTTAAAATCGGCATCGCAACCGAGGACCTTATGGCAAGCGACGAGTTCGTAAACTCCGCCGTGGAGAACACGATTAATGTCTTTAAGTCCATGGGCGCTGAGGTTGAGGAAATCAAGATACCCTTCATCAAAGAGTGTCTGCCCGTTTACTATATCCTCGCCTGCGCGGAGGCGTCCTCCAATCTTGGAAGATTTGACGGCATAAGATACGGCTATCATGTTGAGGACTATGAGGACCTTAATGACATGATTTCACGCACAAGAAGCGAGGGCTTCGGCGACGAGGTAAAGAGAAGGATAATTCTCGGCACCTATGTTTTAAGCTCGGGATACTTTGACGCTTACTATAAAAAGGCTCAGCGTCTGCGCGAGAGCATTATTAAGGAAATTGACAAAATCTTTAAATCCTGCGATATCGTTCTGGCTCCCACTGTTCCCGTGGCTCCCTTAAAGGCAGGGGCAAATCTTAGTCCCGTTGACCTTTACAGAACGGATATCTGCACCTGCGCCGCGAATATCGTCGGTCTGCCGTCAATATCCGTTCCCGCCGGCTTTACCGACGACAATATGCCCGTTGGCATTCAGCTTATCGGCGGCAGGTTCAAAGAGGATGTTATACTCAATGCCGCTTACGCCTTTGAGAAAGAAACCGGCGGCGAATATATTAAACTTTCGGAAATGGGGTGCGGCGTATGATGTGGGAAATGGTAATAGGTCTTGAGACCCATGTTGAGCTTTCCACAAAGACCAAGATATTCTGCTCCTGCACTACACAGTTCGGCGGCGAGCCGAACACTCACTGCTGTCCCGTTTGCACAGGTCAGCCCGGCTCTCTGCCTTTACTCAACAAAGAGGTTGTGCGCTACGGCGTAAAGGCGGGTCTGGCTCTGGGCTGCCATATAAACCTTGTTTCAAAGATGGACAGAAAGCACTATGTTTACCCCGACATGCCGAAGGCTTATCAGATTTCTCAGTTTGATATTCCCCTGTGCGAGCATGGAAAGGTGGAGCTTGAAAACGGCACCACAATCAGGGTAAACCGCATTCACATTGAGGAGGACGCCGGAAAGCTCATACATGAAGGCAGCACCTATCTTGTTGATTACAACCGCTGCGGCGTTCCCCTTATAGAAATAGTCACCGCACCCGACTTCAGAAGCGTTGAGGATGTGCTTTTGTACCTTGAAAAGCTGCAGGGCATAATGAGAACTATAGGAGTTTCCGACTGCAGAATGCAGGAAGGGTCGCTGCGCTGCGATGTCAATATGTCGGTACGCCCGAAGGGCTCTGACAAATTCGGTACAAGGACGGAGATAAAGAATCTCAACTCCTTTACAGCTATTGAAAACGCTATAAACTACGAGTTCGAGCGTCAGGTGGACATTCTCGAAAGCGGCGGTCAGGTTGAGCAGGAAACTCTCCACTTTAACTCCGACACAGGCGAGACCGTCAGCATGAGAGACAAGGAAAACGCCAACGACTACAGGTATTTCAGAGAACCCGATGTTGTGACGGTCAGGGTATCAAAGGAGGAGTACGATGAGCTTTTGGCTTCTCTCCCTGAGCTGCCCGACCAGAGAATGAGAAGATATGTTGAGAACCTTGGTCTTACAGAGACTGACGCTAAGCTCCTTGTAAAGTACAGGCGCGTCGCGGAATTCTTTGAGGCGGCTGCGGATATCGACGCGAAAACCGCCGCGGCGTTCATCCTTACGAATATATTCAAATCCGTTCCCACCGAGGTTGAGCGCGAGGAGTGGCAGATTAAAGTTTCGCCCGAGAACTTCAGAGAGCTGGTAAAGCTCACAAGCAGCGGCAAGATTAACAGAAACATCGCAAAGCGTGTTCTTGACAGAATGCTTGAGACGGGCTCAGCGCCTGCCGAAATCATCGAGAAGGAAAAGTTGGGCGGAGTTGATGAGGCTGAGTTTGAGGCTATTTGCAGAAAGGCTATTGAGGAAAACCCCGCCGCTGTCGCCGACTACAAGGGCGGCAAGGAAAAGGCGTTCCAGGCTCTTATCGGCTATGTAATGCGTCTTACAAGGGGCGCCGCAAATCCCGCTCAGACCGAGGCAAAGCTCAAGGAGCTGCTTAATGAGGAGGCTTAACGGTAAAATGAAAAGGGCATCAAAGCACTTAATATGGGGTATTGTACTGATTATCATTATTGCCGCTCTTATCCCCGCCTACTTTAAGTTCTTAAAGCCGCCCGTAAATACGGACAATTCCGCCGTAAAAAATATTGTGGTTAGTGTCAGCTACAAAGACGGCACTAAAAAGGACTTTGAAATCTCTACAACCAAAAGCAACCTTGCCGACGCTCTTTTGGAAAAGGGGCTTGTCACAAGCGAGGATATGGCGGACGGCTTTATAAGCAGTGTTGACGGCATTACTGCCGAGACCGCTAAAGAGGAATGGTGGAAAATAACAAAGAACGGCGAGGATTTGATGACAGGCGCTAAAGATACCCCCATAAACGACGGCGACAGGTTTGAGCTTATATTTTCGGTAGGATTCTATTAAAAATAGGGCAGAGAATACTCTGCCCTATTTTTTTATGCCGATTGAGTTTTGGGGCGAATTGTGATACTCTCTAAATAATAAAGTCATATTTTTGTGAACTTTCGGTCGAAAGTGAAATAATATGACTGTGAGCATTTTTTTAGGAGCAGCGACTTGATTAAGTTAATTGTAAAGCGATTTTTAAAGGTAAAACAGAATCCAAACCTCGAAAACAGGCATATTTACGGCCTTACCGCTTCATGTGTCGGCATAGGTCTTAATGTGCTCTTGTTTGTTATAAAACTTACTGCGGCTCTGCTTAGCGGCTCGGTTTCAATCATCGCTGACGCCGTTAACAATATTTCCGACGCGGCTTCCTCCGTCATTACCCTTGTGGGCTTTAAGCTATCAAAGCAGGGGGCGGATACCGAGCACCCGAACGGTCACGGCAGGGTAGAATATGTGGCGAGCTTCTTGGTGTCGCTGCTTATCATAGTGATGGGCTACGAGAGCGGAAAATACGCCATAAAGAAGATTGTCTCTCCCGAGGAAATCACTTTGGATATTATCACCGTCGTTATTCTCCTTTTCTCCGTTTTGATTAAGCTCTATATGTACTTCTACAATAAAAACATAGGCAAGGCGATAAATTCCTCATCCATGATTGCCACCGCTAAGGACAGCATTAGCGATGTGGCGGCTACTCTGGGAGTTTTGGCGGCCGTACTGATTACGAGGCTTACAAACTTTTACGCTGACGGATTTTTCGGCGCGGCGGTTTCGATATTTATTGTTTACACGGGTCTTAGCTCCGCCAAAGAGTCGGGTACGCTGCTTATCGGCAAGGCTCCGTCTGCTGAGTTTATAAAACGGCTCGAAAATATTGTCCTCTCCCACAAGGGCATATCGGGCATTCACGATATTTCGTATCACGACTACGGCCCCGAAAGGAAAATGGTATCCCTTCACGCGGAGATGTCATCGGAATACGACATCAGCACCGCCCACGACCTTGTGGACATTATCGAAAGGGAGCTTTTTGAAAGCCTTGGGGTTGAGGCGGTAGTTCACATAGACCCCGTCTGTTTCGACTCCCATTTTGAGGAGATAAGAGACAGCCTTATTAAAGCTATAAAAGAGGTAAACGGGAATTACTCCATTCACGATTTGAGGGTTCTGAGGACCCCGGAGGGTCTTACCTTGTATTTTGACACAAGCGTGCCCTACGGGGACAAGACACCTGATAAAGAGATTAAAGCGCAGCTTACCAAGGCTGTAAAGCAGCTCGACCCCACATATCATTCGGTTATAACCATAGACAGAAGAGATGTCTGATAGAGGAGATATATTATGAATTCGTATAAGGCTGAAATTATTGTTGTCGGCGGAGGCTTTACGGGAGTCGCGGCTGCCGCGGCGGCCGCGAGAGAAGGCAGAGATGTTTGGCTCATAGAAAAAAGCGGCTTTCTTGGCGGAGCCGCCACCAACTGCCTTGTAAACCCCTTTATGAACTATATGTTCAAAGACCCTAAGTCAGGCGAAGCAAAGCCTGTAAACAGCGGCATTTTTAAGGAAATACTGGGTGACCTTGAGGCTATGGGCGGACTGCACAAGAACCGCAAGACTTTCAATGAAGAATACCTTAAAATAGTTCTGGACAGGCTGTGCAAAAGGTACGGCGTCAAGGTGCTTTTACATACGATGGTCACCGATGTGTATAAAGAGGGCGACAAGATAACGGGCATTGAGGTTTACAGCACGGGTCAGAAAATGAGTTTCTTCGCGGACTGCTTTATTGACTGCAGCGGCGACGGAAATCTCGCTTCTCTTGCGGGCTGTGACTTTATCCTCGGCAGAGAAACGGACAATCTCTGCCAGCCCATGACCTTGTGCCTTAGAATAGCGAACATTAAGGCGGATAAGGAAACCGTATCCAAGCTCAGACCAAAAATGAACGAGCTTTTTAACAAGCTGCAGGCAGAGGGAAAAATCAAAAACCCCAGAGAGAACATTCTTTTCTTTGAGCATATGTCCGAGGGAGTAATTCACTTTAACACGACAAGGATAATAAAAAAGAACCCCATCTCCCCTTTTGATTTAAGCCAAGCCGAGGCTGAGGCAAGGGAGCAGGGTTTGGAGCTGCTTAATTTCCTTAAAGAGAACATACCCGGCTTTGAGGACGCTACTTTAATTATGACCGCCGCGGAAATCGGAGTCAGGGAAAGCAGAAAGATTATCGGTGAATACATACTCAGGGCTGAGGACATTTTAAGCTGCAAGCAGTTCGATGACTCTATCGCACGGGGCGCGTACGAAATTGACATTCACAACCCCGGAGGCACCGGCACGGTTATCAAGCGCATACCCGAGGATAAATATTACACAATTCCATACAGGTCGCTTGTGGCCAAAAATCTCGCCAATCTCCTTGTTGCGGGTAGGTGCATTTCCTCCACCCATGAGGCGCAGTCGGCATACAGGGTTATTCCGATTGTCTGCTGCATAGGCGAGGGCGCGGGTACCGCGGCAGCCGTTTATATAAAGAACAAAAACGAGAGAATGAAGGATGTTGACATTAAAGAGGTACAGTCAATACTCGACAGAAACGGCGCACTTTATTAAAGAGATGTGAGGGTGTATGAACTATCTTGTAACAGGCGGAGCGGGCTTTATAGGCAGTCATTTTACAGACTTCCTGCTGAGCGAAATCGGCAGGGACGATATGGTATTATGCCTTGACAACCTTACATACGCGGGAAATCTTAAAAACCTTGCCGAGGCTGAGAGGCACGAAAATTTCCGCTTTGTTAAGGGAGATATTTGCGACAAGGATTTTACCGATAATGTTTTTTCTGAGTTTAAGCCCGATGTCGTGATTAACTTTGCCGCTCAGACCCATGTTGACCGCTCCATTACCTCCCCCGAAATCTTTTTCAGCACTAATCTTATGGGCACGGTAAATCTCCTTGAGCTGTCGGTAAAGCACAAAGTATCTCTCTTTCATCAGGTTTCAACCGATGAGGTTTACGGGGACTATTCGGAGAGGGAGAGCCTCTATCCAAACGGCTTTACGGAGGATGCTTCGCTTCTGCCCTCAAGCCCCTATGCCGCGTCAAAGGCGTCTGCGGAGATGGCGGCACTCTCCTTTATGCGTACATACTCTCTTAACATCAGCATCTCCCGCCCCTGCAACAACTTCGGCGAAAGGCAGTATCCCGAAAAGCTGATTCCCCTGACGGTCAAAAACGCCCTTGAGGGAAAGCCAATTCCCCTTTACGGCGACGGGGGCAGCGTTTTCAGGGAGTGGGTTTATGTAAAGGACACTTGCAGGGCGATTTACGGCATTATACAAAAGCGCAAAAACGGCTGTATTTACAACATTTCACCCTCATTCAGCATTGACAACAAAAGCCTTGTTGAGAAGATTTTGAAGATAATGAATAAGCCCGAAAGCCTTATCGCAAAGGCGGATGACAGAAAGGGTCACGACATTAAGTACAGGATAAATTCAAATAAGCTTCTTTCCGAGCTGGGCTTTGAGTTTATATATGACTTTGACGAAAGCCTTGAGAGAACGGTAAAAAGCCTTATAGAAAACGAGAGCCGAGGTTAAACCTCGGCTTTTTGTTATACAGTTATTTCTTCTTTTGGGGTTTGGGCTTTGTTCTCCCTTGCCCTTTTTCTGAACTCCCGGAACTTCTTATTCTCCAAAGCCCAGTATGCGCTTCTCACAAAGGGAAGGAATTTCATAAGCTGCTGTGAGATTATGAAAAGTGCGCTGGGGCTGACTGTCTTTCTGCCCTTTTCAATGCCTTTTACGGCCTTTCTTGCCACCACATCGGGCTGCTGTACGGGGAAGGGCCGTTTAAAGTCCATTTGGTTAGCGGTTTTAAAGAAGTTTGTGTTTGTGGCGACGGGATAAATGCAGGTAAGCTGCATATTTTCAGGCTTTTCGAACCTGATTCCCTGCTGAAAACCGTGGAGGGCGAATTTTGTCGATGAATAAAGGGTAAAGCCGGGCATTGCCATGGTGCCGATGGCGGAGATTGTGACGGCGAAAACTCCCTTTCTGCCGCCAAGGTGCTTTATGTATTTCTGGTATGAATAAATCGGGGAAAAGACATTGGTTTTAAAGATTCTCTCCACCCTGTCCCAGTCGGTGTAGTCAATCTCCTCATAATAGGCGTAGCCCGCGTTGGCAAAGAAAATATCGATAATGCCAAGGTTTTCTTCCGCAAACTCAAAAACCTCGTCAACCGCCTCTTTTGAGGATACATCCTTTTGAAGGATGATGATTTTCTCGCTGTTAAGGCTTTTCAGCACATCTATATCTTTGTCAACGCAGAGGATTTTGTTTTCGCCTTTGAGCAGGATTTTCAAAACTTCAAGACCTATGCCGCTGTTGCAGCCTGTGAGGACTATTTTTTTATTGTTTATCATACTGCCCCTCCTTTATTGCCGCTTTGCATAAAAATTATTCTCCTTGCCTGCATTTTATAGTAAATTTTGCTTGAATACAAGAGTAAAGTTTAGTATTATATCTTTATCAATCAGAAAATGGAGGAATGGGCATGCAGAACCTTATACAGCGAATTACGGCGGCTTTGGCGCTGGTTTTTGCCGTAGTTTCGAGCTTTTTGGGATTGCCTTCTGTTTTTGAAAAGTACGAAAACTCCGACAAATACGACCCGACCTTGGGTGAGATTAAGATTGACCTTGACATGACGGTTCCGAGACTTTTCCTTATTGAGAACGGGGAAAGCGAGTATGTAATCGTCAAAGGCAGCGACGCGATAGAGAGCGAAGCATATGCCGCCGAGGTTCTTCAGGATTATTTAAAGAGAATCAGCGGCGTTCAAATCCCCATTGTAAACGACACCGCCCCCCAGCAGGAAAAGGAAATTATCGTGGGCAAGACAAACCGCGAGGGTGAGAATACCTTTACCGTTGACCGTGAAATGCTGGGCGACGAAGGTCTGAGGATTTTTACATATGAGGATAAGCTCGTAATCGCCGGCGGAGAAAAGAGGGGCGCGCTTTACGGCGTGTTTACCTTCCTTGAGGAGGCTCTGGGCTGCCGCTGGTTCGCCGCAGACCTTACAGTCGTGCCCGAGCTTGACATAGTCAGCGTCCGCAAAGATATAGATATTGAGCAGATTCCGTACTTCTACAACCGCGATGTATACTGGAGCTGCGCAAGAGACGCGGATTTCAGCGTGGCGAACAAGATAAACGGCATAGTATCCCTTGACCTTTCGGGCAAATACGGCGGAGGCGGAATCAAATACGGCGGTCCGCACTTTGTCCACACATTCAATTTTCTCGTGCCGCCTTCAGTTTACTTTGATGAGCACCCCGAATACTATGCTCTTACAGCAAACGGCATAAGAGAGACAACTCAGCTTTGCCTTACAAATCCCGATGTTTTAAGGATTGCCACAGAAACGGTTCTGAGCTGGCTGAGAGCCGACCCCACCGCTAATGTGATTTCCGTATCTCAGAATGACGGCAAGGACGGCTACTGCGAGTGCCCGAACTGCAAAGCCATTGACGACGCAGAGGGCAGCCATTCGGGAACTCTGCTGCGCTTTGTAAACGCTATTGCAGAGGAAGTGGAAAAGGAATTCCCGAATGTATATATCGACACCCTTGCTTATACCTACACCCGCAAGGCTCCGAAAATCACAAAGCCGAGGCACAATGTGGTCATAAGGCTTTGCACCATTGAGTGCTGCTTCTCCCATCCCCTTGACGAGTGCCCCGTTCCCGACAAATCCGGCAAGAGAATAACCAACGACATAAGAGAATGGGCAGCTATATGCGATAACATTCATATTTGGGATTACACCACAAACTTCTCCCACTACCTTACTCCTTACCCGAACTTTGCGGTTCTGCAGCCCAATGTCCAGTTCTTTGCGGAGCATAATGTAAAGAGCGTCTTTGAGCAGGGCTGCTATCAGATGGTAAACAACGGCGAGTTCGCTCAGCTCAAGGCTTATCTGCTGGCAAAGCTCCTTTGGGACCCCTATACCGATATTGAAAAGCACATGAACGAGTTTATGCTGGCATACTACGGCGAGGGCTATCAGTACATCCGCAGGTACATTGACTTTGCCGTTGACAGGGCTCAGCTTTTCCACATCCATTACAATAGCAGCCCCGAAGAGATTGTTTACTTCTCCGAATCCGACTTAAAGAAGATTGACGAATGGTTTGACAAAGCAGAGTCAATGGCCAAGACTCAAGAGGAGCTTGACCGCATTCAGTGCTCAAGGATACAGATTAGATATTATAAAAACTTCCTTAGAAAGGGCGAGTTCAATATCTTCAACAACACCGCCGCTACCGGCGAGGCCTTGTATGACGACCTAATGCGCTTCGGCATAACCCGTACAAAGGAAAGGGTTCCGCTGTATCCCAAGGAGAAAATAAACTTCAGGCAAAAAATTAACACCTGGTATGAGCAGAAAAAGTAAATGATAAAAATCCCCGCTTTACCGCGGGGATTTTTTGCGCTTTGCCGAAAAAGATAAATTAAGCAAATTCATATTTTTAGTATGAAAACTTTGATTTTTGGAAGTTTTATGCTAAACTTAATAGAGATTTATGAGAATAAGGACAGGATATAAATGAAGTATGTCTTTTCCGACAGAATTTCCGCGCTGAAGCCATCGGCTATAAGGGAAATACTGAAAGTTACCTCAGGAGGGAATGTGATTCCCTTTGCCGCGGGCAATCCTGCTCCCGAGGTCTTTCCCGCCGATGTTATAGAGAATATCGCCTCAAAAATACTGCGTCAGCAGCCCGTCACCGCTTTGCAGTACGGCGTGACGGAGGGATATTTGCCTTTAAGAGAGAGAATATCCGAAGATTTAAAGGCAAGATTTAACATAGGCAGGGAATTTGATGAAATAATAATAACGGCGGGCGCTCAGCAGGTTGTGGACCTTGCCGCGAAGGTGTTTTTAAACGAGGGTGATACGGTCATTTGCGAATCCCCGTCGTTTATCGGCTCTTTAAACTGCTTCCGCTCATACAACGCTTGTTTAAAGGGCATCCCCGTCGAAAGCGACGGAATGGATATTGAGCTTCTTGAGAAGGCTCTGGAAACCGAGAAAAATGTAAAGATGATTTATACCATACCCAATTTCCAGAACCCTTCGGGCTATACAATGTCCCTTGAAAAGAGAAAGGCTCTTTATGAGCTGGCGCTGAAACACAATGTCATTATCTTAGAGGACAACCCCTACGGAGAGCTGAGATACACCGGCGAGGACCTGCCTTCAATCAAGAGCTTTGACGATGAGGGCATTGTGATTTACGCTGGCTCCTTCTCAAAGGTTTTGTCGCCGGGTCTGAGAGTCGGCTACTCTGTGTCTCCCGCTGAAATTACGGCGAAAATGACCGTCGGCAAGCAGGCGTCGGATGTTCACAGCCCGATGATTTGTCAGATGATTGTTGACAGATGGCTCGCTGAGTGCGACACCGCGGAGCATATCGGCTTTATCCGCTCGGTGTACTCAAGGAAGCTAAATCTTATGTGCGACTGCCTTGACAGTGAAATCAGCGGATTTATTAGCTATGTGCGCCCCCTTGGCGGACTTTTCATATGGTGCGAACTTGACAGAAATATAAATATGCTGGATTTCTGCAAGGCGGCTGCCGCGGAAAATGTAGCGGTTGTACCGGGTACAGCTTTCATGGCAAGCGAAAGCGACCGCACCAACTGCTTTAGACTAAACTTCTCCACCCCCACCGATGAGCAAATCGTCGAGGGTGTAAAGATACTCAAAAAAGTTTGCGAAAAATTCTAAACTCAGCTTGAAAGGACAGGAAAATGGACGGCAATATTCAGGTAACGGAAAAAAAGCAGGTTGTTTTAAGTCTTGTTCAGCCCACCGGCACACCCACATTGGGCAATTATCTCGGAGCCTTTAAAAACTGGGCTAAGATGGCTGAGGATTACGATTGCCTTTTCGGCGCGGCTGATTTACATTCCATCACCGTTCGTACCGAGCCCAAGGTATTAAAAAGCAGAATAATCGAAATATACGCTATTCTCTTATCCTTAGGTCTTAATCCAGAAAAGAACATTATTTTTGTGCAAAGCCAGGTGCCGCAGCACAGTCAGCTTGGCTGGATTCTGAACTGCTATACCCAGTTCGGCGAGGCTGCAAGAATGACTCAGTTTAAGGACAAGTCCAAAAAGTACGCTGAGAATGTGAATGTGGGTCTGTTCTCCTACCCCACCCTTATGGCGGCGGATATACTTCTTTATCAGGCGGACTTTGTCCCCGTTGGCGAGGACCAGAAGCAGCACTTGGAGCTTGCAAGGGATATTGCCACAAGAATGAACAACCTTTACGGCAATTTGTTCACCGTCCCCGCTCCCTTTATAGGCAAGGCGGGCGCAAAGGTAATGTCGCTCCAGGAGCCCACTAAGAAGATGAGCAAGACCGACCCGAATACAAAGAGCTTTATTTCGATGCTCGATACTCCCGATGTGATTTTAAAGAAGATTAAGAGCGCGGTCACCGACTCTGAGGGCAAGGTTTACTACAGCGAGGAAAAACCCGGAATCAGCAACCTTATGAGCATATACTCGGCATGCACGGGTCTTTCCTATGAGGAGATTGAAAAAGAGTTCGACGGCAAGGGCTACGGCGACTTTAAGGCTGCTGTCGCTGAGGCTGTTATCGAAGAACTTAGACCCTTCAGAGCGGAGTTTGACAGAATTATAAACGACAAGGCATATATTCTGTCATCCATGGAAAAGGGCGCCGAAAGAGCGGAAAAGCGCGCAAGGCGCACCCTTGACAAGGTTATGAAAAAGATTGGATTTGTAAGCTACAGATAAAATTTGCGGAGGGAATGTGTTTATATGAAGCGGAGTGTAAAGCTTAACAGCAACTGGTTCTTTTCTATGGTGGTTCCGCAGGATTTAACCGCCATACCCGAAAACGCGGAAAGCGTTACCGTTCCCCATACTTGGAATATTTACGACTTAAAGCGCAGGGGCTCCAACACAAGGGGCAGATACTGCTATCAGAGAGAGCTGCCCGTTCCGCTGGAGCTTTCGGGCTACAGGCTCTTTCTTGAATTCAAGGGAGCGGGTCCCTTGGCTGAGCTTTACATAGACGGCAAGAAGGTGGGCACCCATGAGGGCGGCTTTACCTCCTTCTGCTTTGAAATCACCGACTTTGTAACCCCCGGCAGAAACCATGTAATCACAATGCTGACCGACAGCACAGAAAGGGGCAAATGCTGCCCTGTAAATCCCCATTTCGCGGTTTTCGGCGGCATTTACAGGGATGTAAGTCTTATAGTGTCGGGCAAGAGCCATTTTGCCCTGACCGAAGACGGCTCTAAGGGCGTATTCATCTCCACAAAGATGGCCGGCTCCGACGCTCTTGTGGCTGTTGCCGCTAATATTTCAAATCCCATTAACTACGATGTTGTCAGCTTTACGATTTACGACTCCGCTGAGAACGCCATAGGCACAGCGACGGCTCACCCCAAGCAGGCTGAGGCGATTATGAGGATACACAATCCCTCTTTGTGGAACGGCACCGCTTCGCCTTATCTTTACACTCTCAGAGCTCAGCTGATCCGTGACGGCGTGATTCTTGACCGTGTGGACATTCCCTTCGGAATCAGAAATATAGAGATTAAGAGCAGCGGCTTTTATCTTAACGGCAAAAGGACAGAGATTAAGGGCATTTCCCTTTATCAGGACAGGGCAAAGACGGGAATTGCCGCTTCCGACGAGCAGATTAGGAAAGAGATACAACTGTTAAAGGAGCTGGGGGCAAACGCTGTTAGGCTCAACTGCTTCCCGCCCGATGAGAGCGTTCTGGACTACTGTGACAGCGAGGGCATAGCCGTATGGCTCGAAATCCCCTTCGGAAACAATATAGGAAAGAACTCCCCCGCCTTTAAAAACGCCCGTCAGCAATTAACTGAGCTTATAAAGCAGTACTACAACCATCCGTCGATTGTGGCGTGGGGAATTAACTGCCCGAAGTGGCACGCGGGCGACAGCTCGGTGGCATTTGCACAAGCCGAGGATTTGGCAAGGCTTGCAAGGTCTTTGGACAAGACGAGGGTTTGCGTTTTCACAGAGCAGGTTGACGCCGACACGCCCGTTTTCCCGCAGAGCGCGGGCGCGTTTAACGCGGACATAGATTTGCTGGACGAGTTCTCCGCCGAAAGGGCTCTTAGGACTTTGGAGCTTATGAGCGAGGCAAATCCCGATTTGCCGATTTCAGTATCCTTCTCTACAGAGCTCAGCCCCGAAAAGTCTGCAAATGTCCTTTTGGAGAACGCCTTCAAAGCGGCGGACGAAAGGGGCTTTATCTGGGGCGTTTTCGCGGGTCCCCTCTTTGACTTTGCTAAGCGCACCCGTGAAATCGGAACAGAGTTTGAAATAACCGAGGATATTCCCGCGGAAGATGAGCCGACAGAAGAAACCTCTGAGGAAACAAAGGCAGAGGAAACCGCCGAAATCGCAGCTCCCGCAGAAGAAACCGCTGAGGAGACAGAAGCAGAGGAAACTCAGGAAACCGAATCCGAGGAAACTGCCGACAATGCCGAGTCAGAAGAAAGCGAAAAGGCTGAGGAAGCAGAGGCAGAGCCTGCTGAGGAAAGCCCAGAGGAAGCTGCCGCAAGCGAAAAGGCTGAGGAAGAAAAAGCGGAGGCTACGGAAAGGACTGCGTCCGCCCCCGCAATCAACGGCTATGCGGAGAATATTGAGATTTCAAGCTGCGGCTTTGTAAGCTACGACAGACAGCAAAAGAGGGACAGCTTCTACCTTATTAAGGCGATGTGGTCAAAATCGAAGTTTATTTACATTGCCGAGGAAAACGGCTCCTTCCGCTCAAAGAGAAAGTGCAGCATAAGAGTTTATTCCAACCTTAAAGACCTGCGCCTGACCGTAAACGGCAAGGAGAAAAAGAGCAAAACCTTACACTCCGAAAACGGCGTATTCATCTTTAACGATGTGGTTTTGGCAAAGGGAGAAAACTCAATTGTCGCAAGCTGCGACTACGAAATCGGAATTACCGACAAGGTTACAATAATCCGCCAGCGTCAGGCAGGCAAATAAACAAGAAAGAGTGGTTGCAAAATGAAGATAGTGGTCAGCGAAAACTCCAAGGCTTTGGGCGCGGCAGCGGCTCAGCACATAGCCGAAACGATAAATAACGCGATAGCCGAGAAAGGAAACGCGAGAATTGTGCTCTCCACAGGCGCGTCTCAGCTTGATATGTTCGAGGCTCTTCTTCAGCTCAATGTTGACTGGAGCAAGGTCGAGATGTTCCATCTTGACGAATATGTGGGCATTGAGGAGACTCACAAGGCGAGCTTCCGCAAATATTTAAAGGAGCGTTTCGCGTCAAAGATTAATCTTAAAAACGCATATTTCCTTGACGGCTCCGAGGAGGTCACAAAATTCGTGACAGAAAAGCTGCTTGAGGCTGAGATTGATTTGGGCGTTATTGGAATCGGCGAGAACGCTCACATTGCCTTTAACGACCCGCCCGCAGATTTTGACACTAAAGAGGCTTATCATATTGTAAAGCTGGACGACGCGTGCAAGCGTCAGCAGGTGCGTGAGGGCTGGTTCCCCACCGTTGAGGATGTGCCGACCCACGCTGTTTCAATGACCTGCTATCAGATTTTGCAGTGCAAAAAGATTATCTCCGCAGTTCCCCATGAGGTTAAGGCTGAGGCGGTTTACAAAACGCTGACGGAGAAGGTAAACAACAATACTCCCGCGACACTTTTAAAGACGCACCCTAACTGGACGCTGTATCTTGACAAAAACTCAGCGTCAAAGGTTTTCCCTGTTTGAGCTAAAAAAGGAATAAGATAGAAGGCTTCGGGCAAAATATCCATGGATATGCCCGAAGCTTTATTTTTGTTAAAGGGGTTATGCTTATGGCTGAAAACAATCAACATCAGGATAAGGCATATATGGCGATGGCTGAAAAAGCCTCGCCCAACTCCCCTATTTTGAAAAACGCCGTTAAGGCTTTTTTGATAGGGGGTCTTATTTGCGCCTTCGGTCAATTCCTTTTCTTTATCTATGAAAAGTGGGGAATTGATGAGGAGACGGTAAGGTCTTTGGTTCCCACCACGATTATTGCCATAACCGCAGTGCTGACGGGACTCGGCTGGTTTGACGATATAGCAAAGCACGCAGGCGCGGGCACTCTGGTTCCTATTACGGGCTTTGCGAACGCTGTTGTCTCCCCCGCCGTTGAGTATCAGACGGAGGGAAGAATCCTCGGAACGGGCGCAAAAATGTTCACAATCGCGGGCCCCGTCATTGTTTACGGCTGCGGCACGGCGACTCTTTACGGCGTAATTTACTATATTTGCAGTATGTTTTTAGGCGCTTGAAAGGACTTGAAAGCATGGCACAAAGACAGGGAAGATTTGTACTGAAATTACCGAATAAACCTAAAATTCTGGCTACCGCCGCCGTTGTGGGTCCCAAGGAAGCGGAGGGTCCCCACGGTCCCGATTTTGACAACTGCCACAGCGATGATTATGTAGGTCAGGAGACATGGGAGAAGGCGGAGAGCGTTATTCATAAGGAAGCCATAGAAAGGGCTATTAACAAGGCGGGACTGAGTCCCCTTGATATTGATATGGTTTTCGCAGGCGACCTTATGGACCAGGAGATAGCCTCGACTTTAGGGATAAGGGAGCTTAACATTCCCTTTGTGGGACTTTTCGGCGCTTGCTCCACAATGGCTTTGGGACTTGCCTTGGCGGGTCTTATGGCGGACACTCATGCCGCAAACTATGCGGTTGCCTCCACCTCGTCCCATTTCTGCTCGGCGGAAAAGCAGTTCAGATACCCCCTCGCATACGGCGCGCAGAGGAGCACCACCGCTCAAAGAACGGTTACGGGAGCGGGCGCTGCTGTTGTAGCCGCAAACGGTCCCAAGCGGGCGCCCTATATTGACGCTGTTTTCCTCGGTCGCATAAGGGATTTGGGCATAAAAGACGCCGCAAACATGGGCGCTGCTATGGCTCCCGCTGCGGCTACGACGATTATTGACTTTATGCACGACACCGGCACGACCGCCGACGACTACGATTTGATTCTCACAGGCGACTTAGGAAAAGTAGGCTCCACCCTTGTCAGGGAGCTTATGCTGACAAGAGAGAACATGGATATTTCAAAGGTTCACAATGACTGCGGCATGATGATATTCGACCTTGAAAAGCAGGATGTCCACGCGGGCGGCTCGGGCTGCGGCTGCTCGGCTGCTATCCTTTGCTCATATATCTACAAAGAGCTTGAAAAGGGCAATTTAAAGAGCGTTCTCTTTGTGGGCACGGGCGCGCTGATGTCGCCCACTTTGACCCAGCAGGGAGAAACAATACCCTCAATAGCCCATGCGGTGCTGATTCGCAGCGGCTGCTAGCTTTAAAGGTGGTGCGGTAATGGCTAATAACAAGATTGCAAAGGTAAACGGCAATAAGGCGCTCACATATATAAGCAAGACCCTTGATAATATTAAGGTAATCGACACAGCATCCAAGACAATTAAGTTTTTGTCTTATTTAAAAATCGCCGTAGGAGCGGCAGCGGCGGCTATAGTCGTGTATCAGCTTTACTCCGTAATCAAGAGCGAAATGAAATAACCCCCCAAAGTTTAAGCGGCAGGGCGTATGCCCTGCCGCTTTTATTTTAGATTAAAGTTCTTTTTTCTTATTCTTTTCGCCGACCTTCATCTGCATCTCGGCAAGTCTTTCAAGGTCCTCTGCTGAGCCTGAGGTTGCGCTCTGTGACATTTCAGCGCGTCTTGCGAGGAGCTCTGCGTACATACGCTCTCTCTTCTCGCCGCCCAAATCGTAGAACAGCATCGGGATTATGCCGAGTGATGTTGTGGCGAAGGGAACGATTGTAAACATTGCGAACAGACCGAATTTTGTATCGTCAGACTGCTGTTTTCCTGAAATGTAAAGCGTCTGGTCGTACTTGATGAGCTTTTTGATCTGCAGCTGTACCATGTTGCTGAAGAGGGACGCAAGCTTTGTAGCAAGACCCTTTGCAACCGAGGTCATAGCCTCCGTACGGTAGCCGTTCTTCCATTCGCAGTAGTCCATTGCCTCGTTGTAAAGCTCGCTGGGGATAACCTTTCTTACGCCGTAGAACAGCATAAATACTGTCTCCCAAACGGTGAGGGCAATTGCCATGGGAATAATCTTTTTGTAAAGACCGTTCTTCTTTCCGCCGATAGCGCCTACAAAGAATACGGGCACCATAAGAATGTCGCCTATGTATGCGCCGAGTATGTAAAGTGTGCGGCTGGAGAACTTTCTTCTGAACCACGGAACAAGCGAGTAGCTTATCGGGTGAACGATTGAGCCGGGGAGACCTGTAAATGCGGCAAGGGTTGCGAAGTTGAGAACATCGATGAAGTAGTCCTGCTTTCCGCCGCCGACCGAGAGTCCCGAAAGCGTCTGAGAAAGCGTCAGCAGCAGTATCGGCTTGTTGTTGAGAATCGATTTGATGCCCTGCATTACGCTGGGTTTCTTGACCGACTGGAGAACCCTCTCTCTCGTTACAAAGAAGAAGTACAGCGAGAAGGCGCCGCTGATAATGCTTGTGATAACGCCCATGCTTACAAAGAGGCTTGTGTAAATCTGGGTTATCGACTTAGTTTCGCTCTTAATGATTCCGTTGCCGATAAGGTCAAGCAGCAGAGTCATTATCTGCTCGGGCAGCTTTTCGCCAAGGAAGCTGGATGCGAAGTTGGCGATGGTAATCAGCCTCGTTCGGTCAACAGGGTGAGGCGTGATTGTCGCCAGCATGCCTGTCTGGGCGATGCCTCTGAAGGTGTCAACGCCTTCACGGACGACTGCCAGTATAAGGTACATGAGGAACTTGTTTAAGTCCTTGGGGCCGGTCTGAGGGAAGAACAGGGGCATGAGCCAGTAAATTATCGCGCCCATTGTGCCCGGGATTCCGAGACCGATTAAGTAAGGCTTAAACTTACCCCAGCGGGTACGAGTTTTGTCAACAATAGCGCCGGTAAATATATCGTTGATGATATCCCAAATACCGTTTATAAAAGTAGCCAGCTGCTGCAGGCTGAAGTCAATCTGAAGAATATTGTTTACAAATCGTCCGCTATACTTGTTGATGTTGATGCTCTGCGCCATGTCGAACATAACATACGCGATTGTTTCTTTTCTGCCGACATAACGCCTATTTTCATAGACATAGTTGATCTGCTCTGCGGAGAATTCGCCGGAGCTGTCGGTCTGCACAGCCTTAGTGTCTTTATCCGCCACGCCCATACCTCCGTTTAATTTTTTTGCAACAGTAATACTATATCATAACCTATAAAAAAGCGCAAGGTTCAAAATCCCTTTTTGTTCATAATTATCAATGCCACTTATTTCCAGAGATGCAAGGCGTTGACGGACCTTGTGCTATATCTTCTGAATCCAGCCTCTTGTATCCTCAATATCTCCCCACTGAATTCCGGTGAGAGTATCGTAAAGGAATCTGGAGATGGGACCGATTTGGCCGTCTGAGAGCTTCATTACTTTATCTCCCCATCTCAACTCGCCGATGGGAGAGATAACCGCGGCTGTGCCGCTTCCGAATGCCTCGTTGAGCCTGCCCTCGTCATAGGCTTTCGCAATCTCGTCAATGGAGATGAGCCTTTCGGTTACTTTGTAGCCGTGCTCTCTTAAAAGCTCTATGCATGAAAGTCTTGTAATGCCGCCGAGAATACTGCCCGTAAGAGCGGGGGTAATGACCTCGCCGTCTATTACGAAAAATACATTCATGGTGCCGACTTCTTCGACATATTTGCGCTCAACGCCGTCAAGCCAGAGAACCTGAGTATAGCCCAGCTTCTGGGCTTTGTCCTGTGACTTCAAGGACGCGGCATAGTTTCCGCCTGCTTTTACATAGCCCATGCCGCCTCTGACGGACCTGACATATTCGTCCTCAACATATATCTTTACGGGGTTAATGCCCTCGGGATAATAGGAACCGACGGGAGAAAGAATTATCACGAACAACAGGTGCTTTGCCGGATGCACTCCCACATAGGGGTCAACGGCGAAAATGAAGGGCCTGATATAAAGGGATGTGCCCTCTCCGTGGGGTACCCAGTCTTTGTCCACGGAAACAAGCTTCTTAATTGCCTCAACGGCAAACTCCTCATCAATGCGGGGAATGCAAAGCCTGTCGTTGGAGAGATTGAGCCTTTCCATGTTCTTTTCGGGGCGGAAAAGCTGAATGTCGCCCTTCTTTGTTCTGTAAGCCTTCAGTCCCTCAAATACCTCCTGGGCATAATGAAAGCACATTGCGGCAGGGTCAAGGGAGATGGGCTGATAGGGCACTATTCGGGGGCTGTGCCAGCCTTTGCCCTCGTCATAGTTCATAATGAACATATGGTCGGTGTAGTATTTGCCGAATCCCAGGGGTTCGTTTTCGGAGGGCTTTTTCTTCGGAGTTTTTGTAAGTTCGACACTGATTTCCATCATTTTACCATCTCCAATTAAAATATTTTTTTCAGGACGGTGGGTGCCGTCCTGAAAATCTCATAATATTCGGTTCGCTAAAAATTAGTTTTTAAACTTTAATACAATCAGAACAATGCCGCCGATTGAAACCGCAAGCATTCCTGCGCCGAGACCGATTTTGAAGGGAGTGCTCATTGTGTCGCCGCTGTCAAAGCGAATTGAGTCCACATTATCGGTATAATTTACGGTTGTGGAAGGACGGGTGTATGTATTTTGAGAGCTGGATTCCTCGGCATTTGCCTCGGTGGTTGTCTCGGTTACAGGCTCATAATCCTCTGTAGTTGTGGGCTTTGTGGTCGTTCTGCCGTAGGAGCTTGAGGTGCTGGGCATTGTGGGAGACTGAGGAAGTGTGGGCAGCTCGGGAATAGTAGGCTCTGTGGTGTCAAGCACAGGCTCGGTTTCGGTTGTGGTGGGCTTGCTGCCAAAGCCGGGGAGCAAACCGCCTATGCCATCAAACAGACCGCCGCCGATGCCCCCAAAGAAGTCCGAAATCTTATCGGCCCCGGGGACAATGTCCTTGATTTTAGACAAATCAAAGTCGCCGATGCCCCCGAAAAAGTCGCCGATTCCCGAAAGACCGCCGGTGAAATCGTCAAGGGCAGGCTCCTTATCCCCCTCCGCCGCGAGAGAGGCGATGGGGAACACAAAGCACATAAAGAGCGCGACCGACAACACAAAGAATTTCTTTAAACGCATATCTATTCCTCTCAAAAAGGTAGTAAGCAAAAAGTTATTAAATAAAAAGCCGTAAGATGCCCGTTTGCTAATAGCTCTGTTTTGATTGCAAAATAAGGGCTATAACAAATAGATTTTCACGACATCCACAGCCTAAAATCCCTAAAATACATTGATATTACTTGCATTTTATCCTATTTGACGGCAATAGTCAAGCAACATAGAGGGTTTTTGCAAATAAATGCCGATAAAATTTTTGCCTAAAGAGCCAATTTCAGCATATCATCCGTTCGTTTATTAGACTCAGAAATTCGGCTTTTTGCTGCGGAAAAAGAAAAACCCCGATTTCCTTCGGGGCTTATGTATTACATATCCTCTTTGAGTTTGTCTTTTACGGCGAGGGAGCAGTCTTTGAGTCTAATATTATGCTCATTCAACTGATGGCAGATTTTATTTACGCACATTATAAACTCCTTTGTGAGATTCAGCTGCACCGGCAAAAAGCAGGCAAAGGGGAGCTTTACCCCCTCCTGAGCGAGCAGCACGAACTTTATTGCCTCAAGATAGGGGTCGGCATTGGGATTCAGTCCTGTGAGCATGGCAATCAAAGGCTCGAAAAGCTGGGGGAGATTGACTGCCGACAATACTTCGTCGGATACCGCAGCCGTTTTCTTGCCTGCGCCATCGAGATTTTCAGTATCAAACAGGACTTTTTTAAGCCTCTTTATGTCCTTAATGCCGCTCACCTCGATTCTTTTCGCCTTGTGCAGAATCTCCGTCTTAGACCTAAACTCAAAGCATGAAAGCAAGGGGATTTCTTCATAATCAAGTGGTTTTATATCCTTGTATTTACACTTTGAGCCCGCATTGAATATGCAGCTGTCGGCTGAGCCCGCAAGGCTTTGATTTGAGCCTTTTGCTCCGGCTTTTCCGTACTTTGACTGAAACGGCGCAGACAGAAATCTCTTAAACTGAAATCTGAAATTGCCCGAAAGACTGTTGATGCAAAGATAGCCCTCGGGGCAGAATTTAGTCGCCTCGGCATAAAGGCTCTCACCATAGGCTATGCTGCCGCTTTTGCAGACGATAATAAAGGCGTCGTAGTCGGCAAAGGCAAAGCAGTTACCCGTAAATCCCGCGCCGTTTCCGCTCAGCCAAAGGGAATAGGTTTCGGGCAGGCTCAAAAGGTCAATTTGCTTTCCCTTATATTTTATGTGTATTTGGGATGAGCAGCTACCGTTTCCGTTCCAGCCCCCACTGTCTATGTTAAGACCCGAAAGGGCGGACAGTATTACATCCTTGTCGCAGCCGGGGATGCCGGTAATCAGTATTGATTTGTCGCTGCCGCTTCTGCGGATAAAGCAGGCTTCCGATAAATCCTCGTTTTTTCTTTTCACCTTCAAACACCTGCCTGTCGGTATTTGTACTATTCTATAAGCAAAAGTGCGATTTAATGACTAAAGCAGGCGGCGGAATTCAATAGAAAACGCAAAAAGACCGCATCGGATATGATGCGGTCTAAGTTTTTCATAGATATTTGCTGTTTGTTTATTTGTCCTGATAAGGGGTGTTCTCTATGCCCTCTTGATTCAGTTTTGCGACAAAGCGGTCAAGCCTTTTGCGGAAAAACCTTGTGAACCATGCTGTGCCGCCAAACCATTTTACCAGCGTGGGGCTTATGGCGTAATAAGTATGTATGAATGCTCTGCCCCAAACAGATTTTGAGAGAGTGTTGTCGCGAAAACGCCTGAGTGTCCGGACTTCGGGGCAATCGTAAGAACCGTAAACCGCGGTCGCCACATAGCAGCCGTTGAGATTGGGATGATTATATGCCGGCTCAAATCTTTTTACTTTGGCTTCGTATGCCTTAATTATTGCTATATTTTCTTTTATTGTCTTGTTGCTGTACCTTATTCTAAGGTACTTCAGCGAACCGACATGCTTGACTATGCCCTCTTTCCAAGAGTTTACCATAATGGGATGCAGTTCGGGGTAATTGCCGAAGCAGCTCTCAATGCTGTCGCCGAGGGCATACGGGATAGTCCTTGCTACAAGCAGGTTATCATTATGGGCTGCCAAAAAAGCTTTCTTTGCGTCCGCCATTAGGCTGTTAAAATGATTTACCGAAGATCTGTAAAAGAGATTTGAAAGCTCAAAGCAGCGGGTTACAACTTCATTAACCCCTCTGATTTGTTCGTCTTTAGAGCTGATGTGATTCTTAATAAGCCTCATTACAGGATTAATGGAGTTATTTAACGATGCGCCTTCTCTGTATATCTCATGAAGCTTGCATTTTGCCGCTTCGATATATTCAATATAGAAAGTTGCTTCCCAGTTTGTGGGGTCCTGAAGCAAAATCATTTCATAATACTTTAAGGCCTTTTCGTAATCGCCGATTTCCAAGTAGCGGCGGGCAAGCTCATAGAGATTGGAGAGCTCAAGGGAGGCATCGAATTTAACTTTGCTGCCCCTGCTGTCCATGCTTACCCTTAAAGTTTTCTCCTGCTCGGGAGCAACCTTGCTCCTGCAGTAAAGACAGACATATTTGCCGTCTTTTCTTTCAAACTCCGAGCTTCCGCACTTGTCGCAAATAAGATTCTTCATTACACGCACCCTAAATCTGTTATCTAAAAAAATTATGCAAGCTTTGCTCGGCTGTATGAATCGCAAACACATTTATAAAGCCGAAAAGATTAAATCTCGGCAAAATTTTCTGTTTTCGCCGAAATTCGATACTATGAAGAAAGTTTACAATTTATTTTTATTAGTGTCAATAATTGACGGTCCCCAAAAGCGGGAAAATTAAAGGACGCCCTTCGGCTTCCTCTTTTTAAACTCTAATTTCCTTAGGTGTTCTGGGGTAGAGCTGGACATCGCGGATGTTTGAGATT
>LFSO01000044.1 GCA_001512765.1 Clostridiales bacterium DTU053 | reverse complement strand
TTATTGATATGCTTCAAGACAAAGACCAGATGCGGAAAGCCATCGAGGAGTACGTCGGTTCGCTGGAACGCCGGAAGGAAGAACTTGAAACCCTGCTTTCTCCAATATCAGAGCAGATTTCGCAACTGCAGGAGAAGCAGAAAAGGCTCGCTACTGTCTATGTTGACGGGGCTTTGTCTCACGAAGATTATAAGCGGCAAATCAATGAATTGAAGGAGCAGGAGCTTGCTGTCCGCAGGCGTTATGAGCATTACTGGCCGGAGATGGAAAACCTCACAAAGCTGGAACAAAATATCGCAGTAGTGAAAGAAGCAATTGAAGAGGAACTGTTTGATGTCCGCTACCAGCCGGATGACAACACCGTCACGGAGAATATTGCTTTTGTGAAGGTTCACGATGAAAAACATTTAACGGTCGGATTCCCACAGAGACTGATAACTTGGGAAGAACTGCTTGACAGGTTACAAGTTAAGCTGTGGGTGTATCCAGACCGTTTAGAGGTTCGGGGAATTGTCCCGATTGAAGATATAGCGAATCCTAAATGCTTTTGATTAAATCATAGTTTGGACATACTGTGCATAGGATAAAATAACGGCAATCAGGGTCA
>LFSO01000019.1:154877-218402 GCA_001512765.1 Clostridiales bacterium DTU053 | reverse complement strand
CAAGGTGGGCGAGCAGACCATCACCGTTACATACAACGGCAAGTCGGCCAGCTTTAAGGTTTATGTCTGCCCGATTAAAGGCGACGCCGACAACAACGGCAAGGTGCAGCCCGCCGACGCAAGAGTGGTACTCAGAGTATACGCAAAGCTTCAAAGCACCAACAAAGCCTTTGAGCACTCAATGGATGTGGACGGCAACGGCAAGGTTAACGCCAGCGACGCAAGAAAAATCCTGCGCTACTGCGCAAAGCTGGATAAGACCTTATAATCCCATTCCTGGTAAGATGAACTTTTAGATAGTAATAAATAATAGGGGACTTTTGTCCCCTTATATTTTGATGACAAATAATACTATATCGGGGGAGTCTTATGAGCAAGTCGGTTGAACTTAACACCTATACCAAAAAAGAGCGCAACGCATACCTTGCAGGCTTGGCCGGTCAGAACATAATGTATAACATCATAAGCCAGACATTTAGCTATTATCTGCAGTTTGTTCTGGCCATTCCCGCGGGCATAGTCGGCGGAATCCTTGCCGTGCTTAAGGTTTGGGACGGAATCAATGACCCCGTTATGGGTCATATCATAGACCGAACAAGAACAAAGTGGGGCAAATGCAGACCTTACCTCATTTTTTTGCCTGTGCCGATATTCTTTGTAACAATGTTCTGCTTCTTAAACGGCTTCTATGATACATCCCTTCCCTCAACCGCTTTACGCAATATTGCGGTCGTCGCTTGGGCGGCTCTGGCATACTTCCTTTGGGATATCCTCTACACCGCAGGCGATGTTCCCCTTTGGGGCATTACAGCCCTCATGACTGAGAGCGACAAGGACAGAATCAAGCTGTTGTCCCTTGCAAGAATCTTCGCAGGCGTCGGCAGTGCGGTCGCTCTTCTTTCCATCCAGTCGGTTTCCTTCGCGTTAAGAGACGCTCTCGTTCCTTTCTTTGATACACCCATTAAGGCAGAGAGAGCGGGCTTTATACTCAGCGCCTTAATCTTTGCCGTAGTCGGCACAGCATTGTTCCAGCTTACGGGTCTTATGACAAGGGAGAGAATAACTCCCTCGCCCGAAAAGAACAGTCTCCTTGACAGCTTTAAGGTTATGTATAAAAACAAGCCTTTCCGTCAGCTTATGATTTCGGGCATACTCGCAAGTCCCAAGCAGCTTGTCACAATCGCAGCGTTCCCGCTTGTTTCATACTACTACGCAAACAAGGACGGCGCTTTAAACACCTTATACATAGCCATTCTGGGCGGGTCCGTAATGATAGGCGCCTTTGTCGCTACCGCCCTCACTCCCAAAATACTGCAGAAAGTCAGCAAAAAAGACCTTTACAATTACAGCAATCTTTTCGGAGCAATTCCCTTCGCCGCAATCATGCTTCTTTACATGGCCGCTCCCTATGATATGGCAAAGCCCTTCTATATTGCCGTCTGCTTTGTGCTCTTCTTCTTCGCAGGCGCTTCAAACGGCTTTACCGCAGTGCTTACATCCCTGATGATTGCCGACGCCGTCGACTATGAGGAATACCGCACGGGCATCAGAACCGACGGAGTATTCTTCGCCGGACAGTCATTCATCACAAAGCTCACAACCGGTCTTGCAACCATAGTCAGCGGCATTGCCTATGCTGTGGTAGGCTTCTCCGACGCCAATGTAGAAAAGATTAACGCTTATATAAGCGCTGGCGGAATCGCAAGAGAGAACCCCGAGTTCCAGCCTTATATGTTTATAATGTTCTTCCTTGTATCCGTTCCTCCGCTTATCGGCTCACTTCTCATGGTCATCCCGACATGGAAATACGCTCTCAGCGACGAGAGGCACAAGCAGATTCTCGCCGAGCTTAACGAAAAGAGACATGCGGCAAGAATGGCTGCCGAGGCTCAGGAGTCCGTTGCCGAACTGGCTGCCGAAGCTAAGGAAAGCGATGCCGAAATAATCGAGACTCTGACTGAAGAGCCTCAGGAGAATACCGAAGCGGTAACACAAGAAAATAACGAATAAAGTTTAAGGGCAGGAAAAATCCTGCCCTTTAAGTTTGATATTTGAATAAGCCCTTTCGGTGTGTTAAAATATAGTAAACTGCCAAAGGAAGTGAAAACCATTAAAGTTGCGGCAATAATAAGCGAGTACAATCCCTTCCATAACGGTCACAAATATCATGTTGAGAGAACAAGGGCAATGGGCGCGACCCATGTTGTTGCGGTTATGAGCGGCAATTTCGTTCAGCGCTGCGAGCCCGCTTTAATCGACAAGCGGCACAGAGCCAAAATGGCTCTGATGTCGGGCATTGACCTTGTTATAGAACTGCCGCTCCCTTGGGCAACCGCCTCCGCTGAGCGTTTTGCAAAGGGCGCAGTGCAAATAATAAACGCCATGCCCGCTGTGGAAATCCTGTCATTCGGCAGCGAAAGCGGAGATGTTGAAAGGCTTAAAAACGCCGCTGAAATCCTCCTTGACGAAACAGTGGAGGAGGAGATTTTAAACGCTCTTGACAGCGGTATCAGCTATCCCGCCGCAAGGGAAAGGGCTATCGCCAAAATCGCGGGAGCCAAGGTCGCCTCCGTCTTAAAAACCCCAAACGACATACTCGGCATTGAATATATTAAGGCTCTTATCACAACAGACTCAAAGCTCACCCCCATGCCAATCGAAAGAAGGGGAGCCGCCCATGACGGAAAATCTTACGAAAAGGGCTTTATGTCCGCCTCGGAGATAAGAAGAGCGATACTGAGCGCGGAAAACTCCGATAGAGACCCAAAGGATATACTGACCGAAAAGCTCTCGGAATATCTGCCCGAAGCCAGCATTGAAATACTTTCGGATGGAATAAAGAAGGGTGAGGCGCCCTGCTCATTTTCCCGGTTTGAAACCGCCGTTTTGTACGCTTTAAGAAGGCTGTCGGCAGAGGATTACCTTTCTTTCCCCGATGTATCCGAGGGGCTTCACAACAGAATTTACGCCGCTGTAAACAGCTCAGCGAGCCTTAGCGAAATATACTCCCGGGCAAAGACAAAAAGATACACACTCTCAAGAATCAGAAGAATCGTGCTCTCCGCATTCCTCGGCATAGAAAGGGACATAGCCCTTAACGAGCCGCCGTATATCAGAGTTTTGGGGCTTAATGAAAGAGGCAGGGAGATATTGAGGGAGATAAGAAAAACCGCCGCAAAGCCCATTATAATGCGCGCGGCGGACATTAAAAAGTGCGATGATTTCAGCAAGAGGGTATTCTCTCTGGAGGCTGCCTCCACCGATATTTACGCCCTCGCAAAGCCCGTAAAAGGCGCTTGCGGCTCGGAATACACGGACAATGTGGTTCTCTTGTAGCCGTTTTTCATAAAGGCTTTATATTCAGAGTATGTATAAAAAGGCTAGCTTTTTGGAGGTGTGAAATGGAAATCGCCGCTGAAATTCTCACAAGATTCTGGCAAATAACCGAAAAGAAAGACAAAGCGAGACTGTCCAAGCAAAGACCGGCCGACGGCATTGACGGCAGATTTGACATCCCGTATATAAACGACGGGGAGACGGAGCATCTTTTGGATGTGTATTTCCCAGAAAACACAAAGGAGAATCTGCCCGCAATCATAGACATTCACGGCGGCGGCTGGATGTACGGCAACAAGGAGCTTAACAAAAACTACTGCTACTATCTTGCCTCAAGAGGTTTCACCATCGTCAACATCAACTACACCCTTGCTCCAAAAGCGACCGTGGATGTTCAGATTAGGGATGTTTTCGCCGCTTTAAAATGGGTGGACGAAAACGCCGACGAGTATTTTATTGACAAGAATAATTTGTTCCTGACGGGCGATTCCGCGGGCGGACATCTTGCGGCTCTCACAACCGTTATTATGTCCGACAGACCCGATTTGGAGCTTTTATACAATGTGGAATGCCCCTCATTCAGGTTCAAAGCCATTGGTCTTACCTGCGGCGCGTTCAATCTGGACATTATCCTTAACAATAGGATTTTCGTGGCTAAAAAGTATGCCGAGTTCCTTTTGGGCAGCGATTTCGAGAATTCACCCTACAAGAATTCGGTCTCAATGCGTGATGTGCTTTGCGGCACCAAAATCCCGCCCGTATATCTTGCCAGCAGCGCGGAGGATTTTATAAAACGCCAGTCAGACGCCTTTGACGCCCTGCTTACAAAATACAATCTGCCCCACTTCTATCGCAGAATGGGCAGGGTAAAGGGCAAGCACTTAAGCCATGTTTTCAATATCCTTTATCCCGATTGGGAGGAAAGCATCTTTGTAAACAACGAGATGACCGATTTCTTTAAGTCTTATATTGATTAAAGCCGCTTTAATCCTGCCAAAATATTCTTTCAAAAAAGATAGAATATTGTAAATCTTTGTTACCCTATTTTCATTGATTTGAAAGAATATATGCTGTAAACTTTATTGTGAAATCAATAGGGCAGGTACTTTAAATGGAAAAGATGAAGAAAAAAACCTCTATCAGCATTTTACTAACCTTCTGCATCACCTTAGCGGTAGTCGCTTGCGTGTTTATCTACAAGCAGGTAAACAATCTGCTTTTGGAGAAGAAGATAGACACTCCCCAGGCACCCATTCAGACAGAGGCAGCAGGGGGCACCATTTCCATGCCTTCTGAAGAGCCTACAACCGAAGAAAAAACTGAGGCACCCACAGAAACAACAACCAAGGCTCCCGCCAAAGAGCCGACCACCAAAAAGCAGACTCCCTCAAATAATACCGGCGGCGGAAGTCTTGAAGCAAAGATAAAGAAGCTCAACGGCAAGGGCAAGAAAATCTACCTTACCTTTGACGACGGTCCCTCAAAGCTCACACCCCAAATTCTCGATATTCTCGATAAGTACAATGTTAAGGCAACCTTCTTTGTAATAGGCAACGGCACAAACCACAGCTATCTTTCAAAAATCGCCGAGAAGGGTCATGCAATCGGTCTGCATACATATTCCCACAATTATAAATACATCTACGCCTCCGAGGAGAATTTCTTTGACGACCTTGAAAAGATTTCAAAGCTCGTAGAGCAGGAAACAGGTGTGGTATCAAAGATAATCAGATTCCCCGGCGGCAGCAGCAACCTCTCCAGCAAGTTTAACCCCGGCGTAATGTCCCGCCTTGCCGAAAAGGTCAAAGCCAAGGGCTACGAGTATTACGACTGGAACTGCACCAACGGCGACGGCACAGGCAATAACCTCAGCGTAAGCACACTTATAAACACCGCTGTGGACACAGCTTTGAAGGCAAACGGAGACCTTATTATGCTGATGCACGACTCCGCCGCTAAAAAGACGACGGTAGAGGCACTGCCTCGAATTATCGAGATTTTCAGGGACGCGGGCTATACTTTTGCCCCAATTTCTCCCGAAACAGTGCCCGTCCATCACACTATCAAAAACTGAATTAATTTGTAAAATTTGATAAAATTACATTGTCATTTTGCACAAATAGTTAAATTCCGAATTCATATAGTTTAGCATTCCTATGAAAAATCGCTCCTAAAGGCTTATTTATCTGCCCAACCGTTGACGATTCGGTTTTTTGTGATATAATGTTTAAGAGTGTGAAAGAATACAATTGGTTGGGAGACTTTCGTATATGTATGTTAAAGATGTTGTAGTGCAAAATCAGGTGGGTCTACATGCCCGTCCGGCTACATTTTTTATCCAGAAGGCAAACGAATTTAAGTCATCCATTTGGGTTGAAAAGGATGAGCGCAGAGCAAACGCAAAGAGCCTTTTAGGAGTTCTCTCACTCGGAATCATGGGCGGCACATCAATAAAGATAATTGCCGGCGGCCCGGATGAGGAAAAAGCAGTTAATGAGCTTGCTAAGCTGGTTGAATCCGGCTTTGCCGAAACAGAATAACTAAGGACTTGATGCGGCGTCGGAGAATACTCCGATGCCTTTTTTATTATAAACCGATTTCTGACGGAGGAAGCATGGACGAAAGATTGAAAACGCTTCACGATAAGGCATTGAGCCTGCCCCACCAGCCGGGAGTCTATTTAATGAAAGACTCCAGCGGCAAGGTCATCTATGTGGGAAAAGCCAAGAGCCTTAAAAACCGTGTCACAACCTATTTCGGCTCTCAGGACAAGCATACAACCAAGGTCAGAAAAATGGTCTCAAATGTCAAGGATTTTGACTATATCGTTGTTCAAAGCGAGTTTGAGGCGCTGCTGCTTGAGTGCTCGCTTATAAAGCAGTACATGCCCAAGTACAATATCCTTTTAAAGGATGACAAGGGCTACAGCTATATAAAAGTCACCCCGCCGCCGTGGTCGAGAATATCGGCGGTCAAGCAAAAGGACGACGACAATGCCCGCTATTTAGGACCCTATACGGGTTCGGGCTATGTGACAAACGCCGTTGAGCAGGCTTTAAAAATATACAAGCTCCCCACCTGCTCAAAGGAGTTCCCGAGGGATATAGGAAAATCCCGCCCTTGTCTTAACTACTTTATAAACAACTGCAGCGCTCCCTGCGCGGGAAAAATTTCACAAGCTGAATACGAGGAGGCTGTAAACAGCGCGATTAAATTCATTCAGCAGGGCGGAGCCGCTACTAAAAAGGAGCTTATCGCCCAGATGAACGAGGCGGCGGAAAACCTTGAGTTTGAAAGGGCGGCAAAGCTGCGGGACAGAATAGCCGCCATAGACAGAGTGGGCCGCTCCCAAAGGGTCGTGGCTCAAAAGGTCAAGAATCAGGATGTCATAGCCGCGTCGACCGCGGGGGAGATAACCTGCTTTGCGGTCCTGCGATTCAGGGACGGCAATATTGTGGACACCGAGCATTTCTTTATTGAAACCGACGAGGATATGGA
The DNA here is from genome assembly GCA_001512765.1 of Clostridiales bacterium DTU053. Lineage (GTDB taxonomy): Bacteria > Bacillota > Clostridia > Oscillospirales > Acutalibacteraceae > DTU053. The sequence continues at coordinate 211,568 of LFSO01000019.1, read as the reverse complement.
ATACGCCAGAGCCCATTTCCTTCTCAGCTACTACCAAATCAGAACCGACATTCCGCCCATTGTAACCCTTGACGGCGAGGTTGAGGATATTTGGCTCATAAAGGAGTGGCTTAAAGAAAAGCGGGGCTCACTTGTCAGAATCAATATCCCCGTCAGGGGCGAGCAGAAGGAGCTTGTGGAAATCTGCAGAAAGAACGCCCTTGAAAAGCTGTCCCAGAGAATCGGCAGACAAAGCAGCGAGGTAAGCGTTCTTGAGGAGCTCATGCAGCTCATAGGTCTTAAAAAGCTGCCCGAATACATTGAGGCGTACGACATCTCCCACACCGCTGGCAAGAACAGTGTGGGCGCGATGGTGGTCTTTAAAAACGCAAAGCCCTATAAGAGCGCGTACCGCCGCTTTGTAATAAAGTCCTTTGAGGGTAACGATGACTACCGCTCAATAGCCGAGGTTCTGACCCGCAGAGCAGGGGAGTACGAAAGATGCAAGGGCACCGAAAATACCTTCGGCGTTAAGCCCGACATTATTCTTATCGACGGCGGCATTGGTCAGGTACACGCGGCAAGAGAGGCTCTCAAAAACACCCCCTTATCCGATGTGCCCGTTTTCGGCATGGTTAAGGACAGCCGCCACCGCACAAGAGCAATGACCGACGACGGAGACGAAATCACTATCGACTCAAAGCGCAGAGTGTTCAGCCTTATTTCCGAGATTCAAAACGAGGTTCACAGATTCGCCATTGAATATCACCGCAAAAAAAGCTCCTCAGCCTCAAAGAGCCTCACTTTAATGGAAATTGAGGGAGTAGGCAAGCAGAGGGCAAAAGAGCTTATAAAAGCCTTTAAGACTATTGACAAAATCTCAAAGGCAAGCGTAGAAGAGCTTATGAGCGTTAAAGGCATAAGCAAAGCAGTTGCGGAAAATATATATAATCACTTCCATAAAGAAAAACAGGATACAGAGAATTAAGATGCAGTTTAAAGCAGTAGTTTTTGATTTGGACGGTACACTTATTGACACAATTGAGGATTTAAAGGACAGTTTGAATTTTGTCCTCGAAAAGAGAGGCTGCCCCAAAAGAACCTACGATGAGGTTAAACGCTTTGTGGGCAACGGACTCGGAAAGCTGATGGAAAGGGGACTTCCCCAAGGTGCCGGCCCCGAGCTTATAAAAGAATGCACCGCGGAGCTGATTAGCTACTATTCGGAGCACTCCCTTATAAAAACAGCCCCTTATGAGGGCATAAAGGAGCTTATAAGCGATTTAAAGACAAGGGGCATGAAACTTAGCGTCGTTACAAACAAGAACGAAAAAGAGGCAAAAAGAATATGCGCTCACTTTTTCGGTGATGTCTTTGACACCATTGTTGGCGACAGGGAGGGTATGCCGCTGAAGCCCGCCGCCGAACCGGTATTCAAGGCTCTTGAGGAAATGGGAGTCAGCGCCGACGACGCAATTTATATAGGCGATTCCGAGGTGGATGTAAGAACAGCCTTAAACTCGGGGCTCAGAATGATTGCGGTGCTTTGGGGCTTTAGGGAAAAGGATGTTCTCATAAAAGAAGGCGCAAAGGTATTTGCCGAAAAACCCTCGGACATTCTTAAAGTCGAGGCGCAAAAGGTCTGTCCGTAAATCGTGAGAATATCTTATAAAATTAAACGGGCTTTAACGCCCGTTTTTTATTTCTCCATTATTCGACACATCACTTAGTATATAACACTCTTGACAAGCACAATATATTGTGCTATTATTCTCATAGCAGTATATTTTTTCCATTTAAGATTCTCTATAAATCGTCAAAATAGTCCCATTTATGGGACATTAAATGTCGAAATAACCGAACATTTGTATTGACAGGTCGATGAAAAATCTGTATACTAAAACCAACAAAACAAATGTTCTCCAATGGAGGTAATAATATGTTTAACTTCGCTTTGGTTACAACCCTTGAAATAGCAGCAGTGCTTTTAATCATCCTTGGTTTTATATATGAACATAAGGTTATTGAGTTTGAGGATAAAATGTTCGATAAAATCACCATGAGATTAAGGCAAAACAGAAGGTATAAGGCAGAGCTTAAAACTGCCGAATTTTTAGAAAGAAGCAGGTATGTTCCCGAGATTCCCGAGGACGATGAAGAAGAAGTGCGAGGTTATGTGGCATAATCTTCTCCGTTATACATAATAATGAGGGCGCGTTCTGCGCCCTCCCTTTTTTGTATCCCATAAACATAAACAGGGGCCGTTTCCAGCGCCCCTGTTTTTTATTGTGCCTGTCCGCTGTTTACCCTCATAACCTTTTTGCCGTTCGCTATATGCTCCGCCTCGGTCCTTGCCATATAGATGTTTCTCTTGTTGTCGTGCCTGAAGTACATATACGGCGTTTCGGGCGGATACAGAGCCGCTCTTATTGCCTCAGTGCCGGGGTTGCAGATAGGTCCTACCGGCAGACCCTTGTGCTGATAGGTGTCATACAGCTTGTGAAGCCTTATGAAATCGGCATTCGAAATGCTGTCTTTCGGAATAGACGAGATATAATCGCCCGTCGCGTTGCAGCCCAGATAGCTGTAAAGGTTCGATTTGTCGTTGAGCCTGTTATGCAGAACGGAGGAAATAAGGTACATCTGCTCCGTACCGTAGGCCTCTTTTTCGATGATGGACGCGAGAATTATAAGGTCGTCAAGGGTCATGTTAAGCTCCTTGAGCCTTGCGTCATACTCATCGGTCCACTTGTTCTGGAAGTTCGTAAGGAATCGCCTTACAACGCTGGTGGCGTTTTCGCCGATATAGAACTCGTAAGTGTCGGGATATACATAGCCTTCAAGCAGGCGGTAGCGGACATCCCTGTTTTTGATTCCCTGAATAAAGTCAAAATTGTTATAGTAGCTTAGCTCCTGGAAAGCCTTTAGGAGATTTGCCTTTGAGGCGACTCCGTAGGACGCCAGCTTGTCGATAATTTGGTCCACCGTGTAGCCTTCGGGGAATGTAAGCCTTACCGTCTTGTTTGTGGTTCTTGCTGATTTAAGTATATTCAGCATTCCCTCAAGACCCATGTTTGGCGACAGCTCATAGGCTCCGGGGATATACTTTGTATCCTTGTAGCCCAAAAAGTCAGAAACCAGTAAGCAGAAAGATTTGTATTTAATAAGACCCTTGTCATGCAGCACCGAAATTATATCCTTCGTGGTCATGTTGTCGTTAATTTCCACGGTAATAATCTCGTCGCTGCGGCTTATGGCAAGTATGTCGTTTATGCACTTTAATGTGATGTTTACGATTGTCGCCGATGAAAGGATAATAACAAGAATAATGGTGACAACCTTGATTGTAAGGAACCTTGCGGCAAGCTCGCTTATCTTTTGCTTGTCGGGCAGTTTATCTTTGGGAATGTTTTTGCCGATGTTTTTAGCAAGCGTGCCGACTTTGTTTACCGCGGTCTGAGTTTTCTGCTGTATGGGCGGTACTTTGCCCTTTTGCTTTGCGGGAGCTTTTCCCTGCTGTCTTGCGGGAGCCTTGCTTATAGGCATCGGCTGCGGTGCAGGTCTTTGCGGACGGCTCTGAGTACTGCCTGTCCTTACGGGACCTGTGGAAAAATATACGCCTTTTCTATTCGGCTTTGTTCCTTTTTCCTGTGAAGCGGATTTACTGTTTATATCAGCGGACTTTTTTATTTCACTGCCGCGTAATTCTTTGGTATCGTCACTGTCATCACGGATAGCAAAATCGGGGAAAAGCTCGTCAAAGCGGGAGTAGTCATTGTATTTTCCCTTATTGCTTCCCGAATTAAAGTCGTTCATAGGCAAATCCCTTCGTAATCCTCAAAATTTCAACGGCCGTTCGTTCTTATAAAGCCGCCTTCGTAAATTATTATGTCAATTTTAACATCATACCTGCCCGAAGGCAGTTTTTCGGCGATGCAATCCTGATAGGTCAGCCCTACGGTACAGCCGTTAAAACTGTTTAAAAATCTGTCGTAATAACCTTTGCCGTAGCCCAAGCGATGACCAGAGCGGTCAAAGGCAAGTCCGGGAACAATGCAAATGCCGCTGTGGTCTGTGGCAATCTCGCACTTGTCCGTTTTGGGCTCAAGCACCCCAAAGGTGCCGGACTCAAGGTCATCCAAAGAATTTATATAATAAAACCTAAGTTCTCTCGTGCCGGGGACGCAGTAGGGCACTGCAACCTTTTTACCTTTTTGCAAGGACATCTTAATTATCTCAAATGTAGAAACCTCGGTCCCCATCGAAACATAGGCAAAGACCCTTTCCGCCTCTCTGTATGCCCACAGATTGGACAGCTTATTCTTTATCTTCAGGTCCTTAGCTTCTTTATTCTCAATGTTTGCCCTTATGTTTTTATACTGCTCCCTGAGTTTATTCTTCTCAACTCTTATGTCTAATAGCTCGGCGGGCATTGTATGCTGTCCCGAAGCCTTCTGGCCTCGCGGTCTCCTTTAAAGTATCTCACGATTTCAAGGGCAAATTCAATCGAGGAGCCTGCTCCCTTCGCCGTAATGAAATTGTCGTCGGTGCACACATAGCCGTAAGCTATGATTGCGTTTAACAGGTCCTTTTCAAACGACGGGAAACACACAGCCCTTTTGCCCTCAAGCAGACCCTTTTTGCCGAGTATGGAGGGAGCTGCGCATATGGCGGCTATAAGCAGGTGATTCTGCGCGCAGTAGTCGATAAAATCGTGAACGGTTGCGGTATTGCCGAGAGTTTTTGTGCCGGGCATACCGCCGGGCAGAATTATGCCCACAAGGTCATTGTTGGGGCTTACCTCTTCCGCCTCAAAGTCGCAGATAACCTCAATGCCGTGGGAGCCTCTGATTTTCTTGGAGCCAATGCCCACAGTAGAGACGGCGATCTCGGCGCGGCGAAGAAGATCTACAGGCACAAGGGCTTCAATCTCTTCAAATCCGTCTGCTAAAAAAACATAAATCACGGCAAATTTCCTTTCTATCTTTCTATAATGAGAGTTTCATTACAGCTAAGATTTATGTAAAAAGTAGTCAGCTTATAATGCTTATTAATTACTTCATCCTGCTGCTGTAGAGTATGCGCCTGAAAGGCGAATACCCGAAATAAAGCGGAGCTTTGGAAAGCGCGTTTTCAGCCTTTTCGCTTAAAGGTTTTATCATCGCGCCTGAAACCACATCCATATTGTCCGCGGAAAAAGGATAGCTCAGCGGCAGGAAAATCTCGCACTCGAGAATTTCCTCGTCCCGAGCTATGCGAGAAAGAGCAAAAGACAAAACCGAGCCGTCGCCCACCGACTCAAAAATCGAGCCGATACAGCCGCTCTTTTTACCGAATATATATCCTTTAACATCTCCGCCGCTGCTGAGACTTAAAGCCTCACCGCCGGCGGTTTCCAAGGATTTTACGAAATACTCGAAAAGGTCATTATTCCATTTTATAAAAGCGCCTTTAAACTTATGCGAAAGCTCATCAAAATGCGTAAAGCTCAGTTTGTCAGTGGTTACCTCATCTTTAGAGGCAAGTACCTTAGCGGAGTATTTGCTGATTTTGAGTATCTTCTCCGTAAAACTGTTCTTAAATCCCAATTCGGAGAAAATAACGCTTACAGCCTCGTCATTGGGGGAGAAAACAAGACACTCTGCAGAGAAATGATTTGAAATCTCGCTCAGCCACGCCGCAATCTCGTCTTTGTGCTCAATCTTGAGCCCCTCGTTTTTAACTGCGGGGATAATGTATACGCCTTTAAGCTCCTCAGAACCCGTATTAATCTCTACGGGCACGCCGATAAGAGCGAAACTCGGCTCATTGTCTTTAAGACTTACAAAGATGTTTGAGTGTTTCAGCACCTTTTCTTTGAAAAGCTGAGCCGTTTCGCTTTTGCAAACAAAAGATTCGGTAAGAAGCTTTAAAAGACTTTCCGTATCTGTTTTTATGTTCCTGTAAAAAGTATAATCCATAAGCTCTCCAAAATAGTAGTGCTTAATGCCGCTGCCTTCCGAGAATACGGCAATCAAAGGAAAACACGCTTAATGGGCCTTTGAAATCAAAACTTGGTTCTTTTCTTTGCAAGGCCCATAGCGCTGCAATTATATTATAACAATTATTGACCGATACTTCAAGTTTTATGGCAAAACCTTACATTACAGAGTAAGAATTATCGCCATAACCACAAGCTCGCGGTCGGTGCGGTTGTTCTTAAGACCGTGGGATTCGCCGTTTCTGCAAACGCAGCTGTCGCCCTCATGCATTACAACATCAGTGCCGTTGTCGTTGTAAAGAGCCTCGCCGCTGAGGACATAGAAGATTTCTTCCTCGCCCTCATGCACATGGGTGCCGATAGATGCGCCCGGCTCTAAATGAATGGTGGCAATGAGCCTTGAGTTTCCGTCATAATGGGGCTTTTCGACAATCTTTGTAATCTTAACATTGCCCTCGCCGCCGCGCATATTGGTGTTAACATTTACCGACATCTCGCTGTTTCTTATAACCATCGTTATTACCCCTTAAATCAGGATTGTTTTTGGGATTTTGTTACATTTAATCATAAAACATGCTTTGACAAAACAGGACAAAACTATTGCAATATTATAATGTTTTGTATATAATATATCAGGTTTGTGCAATCTTTCAAGTATCTACAAAGTAAAGGGTGTTTTTTTTTGAATATTTTGGTTATCAACGCAGGCAGTTCATCACTAAAGTATCAGCTAATCAACATGGACGGCGAGAAGGTTATCGCCAAGGGTCTTTGCGAAAGAATCGGCTGCGAAGGCGGCAGACTTGAAGCATCGAACGGTAACGGCAAAAAATATGTTAAAGAAGTAGACATGCCGGACCACACCGTTGCATTCTTAGAGGTTAAGAACGCTCTCTTATCCGGCGAGTGCAAGGTCATAGACGACCTTTCCGAAATCACCGCTATCGGTCACAGAGTAGTGCAGGGCGGTTCTCTCTTTAACAAAAGCGTACTTATAGACGATGAGGTAATCAAAGGCATAGAGAGTCTTATAGACTTGGCTCCGCTGCATAACGCAGCTCACCTTCAGGGCATTAACGCCTGCACGGCGGTTTTCGGAAAAGATGTTCCCCAGGTCGCCGTTTTCGATAACGCGTTCCACAGCACCATGCCTCCCGAGGCATACATTTTCCCCATTCCTTACGAGTATTACGAGAAGTACAAGGTAAGAAGATACGGCTTCCACGGCACCTCCCACCGCTTTGTAAGCGCAAGATGCGCAGAGCTTATGGGCAAGGATATTACGGAGCTTAAAATAATCTCCTGCCACCTTGGCAACGGCGCTTCAATCACCGCCATAAAGAACGGCAAGGTTATCGACACAAGCATGGGTCTTACTCCCCTTGACGGCTTTATGATGGGCACAAGAACAGGCTCCCTTGACCCGTCGGTAGTTACCTACCTTCAGGAGAAGGAAGGCTGGACACCCGAGGAGACCAGCAGCATCCTCAACAAAAAGTCGGGCGTTCTGGGCATTTCGGGCGTATCCAACGACGACAGAGATGTAAGAGCAGCCGCAGCCGAAGGCAATGAGCGCGCAAAGCTGGCAAGAGCAATGCAGTGGTACCAGATAAGAAAGTATATAGGCAGCTACATCGCCGCTATGGAGGGCGTGGACGCCATAGCATTCGCTGGCGGTCTGGGCGAGAATACGACAGACCTGCGCGAAAACATCTGCGAAAAGTTCGCATTCATGGGCGTTGAGTTTGACAGAGAGGCTAACCTCACCGCCGTAAAGGGCAAAGAGGCAGAAATCACAAAGCCCGGCTCAAAAATCAGAGTTTTCGTAATCCCCACCAACGAAGAGCTGCTTATCGCAAGAGATACGAAAGATATCGTCATGGCTCTTAATAAATAGACTAAGTTCAATAAATACAAAAGCTGAGAGCATTAGCCCTCAGCTTTTATTTGCCCCTTTAAACTCCTTTGTTCTTAAATATTAGGCTTGTACATATAAATTTATCGCCCAAGAAATATTTGGCTTTTATTTTATGTGGACTTTTGTTATTATAGTAAAGAATCAGAACCTTAGCTGAATGCCGGAGGTCGGAAATGTACTCAATCAATCCAAAGGAATTTAACAGCGTATTTGCTGTGCCTGCCGCGGTTGTGGACAGGCATATTAAGCTTGCCGGTTCGGCTCAGCTTAAGGCTCTGTTATGGATTTACAGGCATTCCTGCGAGCCGATTGATATAGAGAAAATGTCAAAGGCAATCGGCATTTCCGCGGCGGATGTAAAAGACGCCCTTCAATACTGGCTTGAATGCGGTCTGCTTATTGAGGACGGCAAAGAAAACGCAGCCGCCGAAAATGCAAAGCCCGAAGAAAAAACCGAAATAAAAGAGATAACCCCCGCTCCCGCAAAGAAGGAGCCCGCTCAAATTCACGAGAGCGAAAAAAACCTCCCCGACCTGCCCGTTCTGAAACCCACACAAGAGCAGATAGCCATGAGGGTAGAGGAGTCGGAGGAGATAAGGGCGCTGCTTAACGAAGCCCAGCAGATACTCGGCAGAACAATCGGCTACTCAGCGCAGGCGGCTCTCGTTATGCTTCATGACCACTACGCCTTGCCCGTTTCAGTAATCCTTATGATATGCGAGTACGCAAGGTCAACGGGCAGACAGGGCAATATAAACTACATACAGACAATGGGCAAGAACTGGGCTGAACGGGGCATAGACACCTTCGAAAAGGCTGTAGAGCAGCTTGCCGCCCTTGAGAACACAGATAAGCTGTGGAAGGAATTTGCCGCCTTTGCGGGCATTACCAGCCCCCGCCCAACAACCACCCAGCAAAGGTATCTTGACACATGGCACAACAAGTGGAAATTCCCACTTGAGATGATCTGCATAGCCTATGAAAAGGCTGCCGAGCGCACAGGTCAGCTCAATATGAACTACATGAACGGCATTATAAAGAACTGGTACGAAAGCGGCGTTAAGACCGTTGAGGATATAGAAAAGCTGGACAAAATTCCTAAGGTAACAAAGCTCAGCGACGCTAAGACCTCATACGATATCGAGCAGGCGGAAAAGTCGGCATTCGAGCCTCCCATTTACACGAAAAGGGGTGCTAAGTAATGGCATACAGCGAAAATGTCTATACAAAGGCAAAAGAAGAGCTGGACAGACGGCGCAGAAAGGCTGAAACAGAGCTTAGCGAGCGCCGCTCCGAGCTTATTCTTCGCTACCCCGAACTTAAAGACCTCCTAAGAGAAATGGCAAGGGCAGGCTATGAGGCTGTAAAGGTCATCGGCATGGGCGCCGACGCCGCCGAGTACATAGAAAAGCTGAAAAAAAGAAACCTTGAAATTCAGGATGATATAAAGACCATCTTAAAGTCGGCAAATCTGCCCCTTGATTACCTTGAGCCACATTATACCTGCGAAAATTGCGAGGATACTGGCACTGCGGGCGGCAGAATCTGCTCCTGTTACAAGGAACTCCTTAAAAAGTACGCCACAGAGGAGCTTTGCGCCTCATCGCCTTTAAAGCTTTCGAGCTTTGAGGATTTCTCCCTCGATTACTACCCCGACACGCCCTTAAACGGCGACGGAATGACCGTCAGAAAGCAGATGGGATATATCTTCGACTACTGCAAAAAATACGCCGAGGATTTCGGCAGGGACTCTGTGAGCCTTCTTATGTACGGCGAAACGGGCCTTGGCAAAACCCATCTCTCCCTCGCGATCGGCGGCGAGGCTATAAAGAAGGGCTACGGCGTGGTTTACGGCTCAGCCCATAATCTCTTGTCCCGCCTTGAAAACGAGAGATTCGGCAGAACAGCGGATAAATCCTTTGAGGCGGAGAAAACTCTACTTGAGTGCGATCTGTTGATTATAGACGATTTGGGCACAGAATTTTCCACCCAGTTCACCGTAGCTGAGATTTACAATATCATCAACACAAGGCTGATTTCAGGGCTGCCAACAATAATAAACACAAATCTCTCTATCGCAAAACTTGAGGAAAAATACTCCCCCCGCGTAGCGTCAAGGATAATAGGCGAGTACCAGCTGTTAAGATTCTGCGGTCGGGACATAAGGCAGCTTAAAAGAAATTCCTTGTAATCGGAGGCAAAATGGCAGAATTAACGGACCTGTCCTATATAAAGTCGCTGCTAAGCAGCCACGGTTTTACCTTTTCAAAAGCTCTGGGGCAAAACTTTCTTATTAACCCCGCCGTCTGCCCCAAAATGGCTGAGCTGTCGGGTCTTCACCCGGACGCGGGCGCATTGGAGATTGGACCCGGCATTGGAGTTCTGACAAAAGAGCTTGCAAAAAGGTCAAAGCACACTGTGGCGATTGAGCTTGACAAAAGGCTATTGCCCGTACTTGATGAAACTCTAAAGGATTTCTCAAACATCAGCATAATTAACGATGATGTTCTGAAGGCCGACCTTCAAAGAATAATCGAAAACGAGTTTTACTCAAGAGGTATTAACGAAATCTATGTCTGCGCGAATCTCCCTTACTATATAACCTCCCCCGTAATAATGCGCCTTCTTGAGTCTGAGCTGCCCTTTAAGGCTCTGACCTTCATGGTGCAAAAAGAAGCCGCGGACAGGCTCTGCGCTGCGGTGGGCAGCAGGGATTCGGGAGCCGTCACCGTAGCCGTTGCTGTCAGAGCCAAAGCGGAAAAGCTCTTTAGCGTTAAGGCAGGCTCATTTTTCCCCGCCCCCAAAGTTGACAGCGCGGTAATTAAGCTCACGCCCTATGAAACCCCTCCCTTAGCTGTTGAGAGCATGAAGTTTTTCACTTCATTTGTCAGAGCCGCCTTTGAGCAGAGAAGAAAGACGCTTTCCAATTCCGTGTCATCCGCGCTGGGCTTTGACAAATCGGATATTATAGAAATCTTAAAATCTTGCGGCATTAGCGAAGCCGTCAGAGCCGAGGCTCTGAGCCTTGAAGATTTGGCGCGCATATCGAACGCGCTTTATAAGCTTAAAATAAAGGAGTAATTATGACCGGCAAATTCATAGTTTTTGACGGCCTTGACGGAACGGGCAAAACCACATTTATAAAAATGCTTTCCGAATACCTTGAAAGTAAGGGCTTTAAGGTGTCCGTCACCGCGGAGCCCACAAAGGGGCCCTCAGGGGTTTTGATTCGTGAAATCCTCGGCGGCGCCAAAAAGGCATCCCAGGAGGAGCTTGCGGCTCTCTTTCTTGCCGACAGAATAGCCCACAACAGCGAACTCGATGAGCTGATTAATGAAGGCAATATAATCCTCTGCGACAGGTATTATTATTCCTCCTTTGCGTATCAGGCGGACAGCGATACAATGGGCTGGATTATGGATATGAACCTCAACTGCCCGAAAATAAGAGTTCCCGACCTTGCCCTTTTGTTTGATTCTCCCCCCGAGCTTTGCCTTGAAAGAATCAACAAGGGCAGAATGGGTCAGCCCCTTGAGATTTTTGAAAATCTTAAATCCCTAAACGCCATCAGAGAAAAATTCGCTCTTATCGAAAAAATCCTCAATGAGAGCGGCAGGAACGAAAACATAGTCCGCATTGACTCAGCCCCGAAGCTTGAAGTAGTGTTTGAGGAAATTCTCAAAGCAGTAAACTCTCTACTCGGTATATAAAAGAAGATTAGCTGCTGCCAATGGCAGCAGCTTTTTGTTTGGTCAAAAGTTAGAATTTTAAAGAAATTAAAAGAAAATAAAAGCAAACAAAAGAAAACGGCAGATAAATAAAAGTAAAAGCCCTATTTGACCTTTATTGACCTTTGACCTTTTTGCGTTAAAAGGATATATTGTAAACAAAGGTAAAAGATAGTCAAAGTCAAAAATGTCTTTTCCTGATTATTTTACGGCATTTTGTCAAATATTTTAGTGGATATGTAAGGGGTAGAGAGAAGTTAAAGGAAGGGGATGAGACTAATGAATATGAGCAATATGATATACAGAATCCTCCTTGATATGCTAGAAGCGGAGGGCATAGCGGAAATCCAGCGCAACGAGCTGGCGGAACAGCTTGGCTGCGTGCCCAGCCAGATTAATTATGTTCTCAGCTCACGCTTTACACCGGAGCACGGCTATATAGTAGAAAGCCGCAGGGGTGGCAAGGGTTACATCAAAATCACCCGAGTCGAGGCAACCGACAACGAAATCATAATGCACCTTATAAATTCAATAGGCGATGAAATCGACGAGGGCTCCGCAAGGAGTCATATCAATAATTTGGTTCATAATTATATTATCAGCAAGCAGTACGGCGACCTTTTGCTCGCGGCAGTGAACGAGAACGCCTACAAGGGCATTCCCAAAAACTTGAGACACAACGCAAGAGCGGGGGTTTTCAAACAGCTTTTGCTTTCTATGGTAGATTTAAAAGGGGGAGTTTAAATGCTTTGTCAACATTGCAAGAAGGTAGAGGCAACAACTCACATTACGCAGATAATCAACGGCGAAACGGCCGAAATGCACCTTTGCCAGAACTGCGCTCAGGAACTTGGATATAACGATATGTTCACAAACTTCAGCTTTGGTTTGTCCGAGCTTTTCGGCAGCTACTTTGCCGACGCGCCCGTCAGCGCCATAAGCAATCGGGTAATCCGCTGCGAAAAATGCGGCTCCACCTTTAACGACATAGCCCGCAGCGGCAAAATCGGCTGTCAGGACTGCTACACTCTCTTTTACGACAGGCTCATGCCCTCAATCAGAAGAATGCACGGCAAGACCCACCACGAGGGCAAGCTGCCTAAAGGAGCTAATGAAGAGGTTAAGAGGGCAAGAAGAATTTCAGACCTTAAAAAGAGGCTTAACAAAGCGGTGGATGAGCAGAACTTTGAGCTTGCCGCGCAGCTGAGGGACGAAATCAGAGAATTGGAGGCTGGTAACGATGGCAGATAAGAGATGGTATTCCAACACCGGCAAAGACGGCGATGTGGTTCTCAGCACAAGGATAAGGCTTGCCAGAAATCTTGCCGACTATCCCTTCCCTCACCGCCTTGACACCGCGGGCAAGGAAAAGGTAGGCAGAGAGGTCCGAGACGCCGTTAAGGATGTGCCCGCGCTGCATCTCAGGTTCATCGAAATGAAGGACCTTACCAAAACCAACGCGGTAGCTCTTGCCGAAAGGCATTTAATCAGCCCCGAATTCGCAAGCTCATCCGAGGGAAGGTCCCTGCTTCTTTCAGATGACGAGTCGGTCAGCATTATGATTTGCGAAGAGGACCATATCAGGCTCCAGGTCATTCTGGGCGGTCTTGCCCTTGAAGAAGCATATGAAAAAGCCTCCCTTATAGACGACATACTTGACGAGAGATTAAAATACGCCTTTAACGAAAACTTCGGATATCTCACTCAGTGCCCCACAAACCTTGGCACAGGCATGAGGGCATCCGTAATGCTCCATCTGCCCGCCCTTTCAAAGCTTGCCAAGATTCAAAAAATCGCAAATGCCGTATCTAAGCTGGGTCTGACTGTCAGGGGCGCGTACGGAGAGGGCTCCAGTCCCGGCGGCGACATATATCAGCTCAGCAATCAGGTATCTCTGGGCATTTCCGAGCAGGAGGCTCTCGACAACCTTAAATCCATCACTTTGCAGCTCGCAACTCAGGAGAGAGCGGCAAGAAAAGAGCTTTTAAAGGACATCAACATTCAAGACAAGGTCAGCAGAGCATACGGTATATTGCTTACATCAAGGGTTCTCAGCAGCAAGGAGCTTATGGAGCTTTTGTCATGGGTACGCCTTGGAGCCTCCGAAAACTTGGTGCCCGTAAAAACAGAACTTATAAATGAAATGTTTGTAACAATGCAGCCTGCAAATCTCATTGAATCCATTCACAGCGACGCAGACCCCGCAACAAGGGACGAAATAAGGGCGGAAAGGGTAAGAAAAGCCCTTGAGGCAGGCAGGATAAACTAAAGGCAGAAAGGACTTGGTCATATGTACAAATTCACAGGCTTTACCGAAAAAGCTAACACAGCCTTAAACCACGCCGTTCAGATAGCCGAGGATTTGGGACACACATATATAGGAAGCGAGCACATTCTCATAGGTCTTGCGAAAGAGGGCGGCACCATTGCCTCCAAAGTGCTTTCGGACCGCAGAATAACAGCGGATGTTTTGATAGAGCAGGTTAAAAAGAGCGTGGGCGTGGGCATTCCCACCTCGCTCACTCCCAATGACTTTACCCCGAGGAGCAAGAATATCATAGAGCTTGCAGCCTCAGCCGCAAGGTCAATGGGGCTCTCCCTTGTGGGCACCGAGCATCTGCTCCTTGCCATAGTTCACGAGGGAAGCAGCTTTGCCGCAAACCTCCTTGTTCAACTGGGAGTATCGCCTAACGACATTATAAACGACATCAACAAGGCAATGATGGGCTCAGCTCCCAAGGACGGCATCAGCGGCAGGCAGAGCTCTTCAGGCTCAGACTTCAGAAAGTCTGGTCAGTCGACGCCCACCCTTGACCAGTTCGGCAGGGATTTGACCGTTCTGGCTAAAGAAGGCGCCATCGACCCCGTTATCGGCAGACAAAAGGAGATTGAAAGGGTTATCCAGATTCTCAGCCGCCGCACAAAGAACAATCCCGTTCTGATAGGCGAGCCGGGCGTGGGCAAGACCGCAATCGCCGAGGGCCTTGCGCTGAAGATTGTTTCCGGAGAAGTACCCGAACTTTTAAAGGATAAGCGAATCGTCGCGCTTGACCTTACAGGCATGGTCGCCGGCACAAAGTACAGGGGCGACTTTGAGGAGAGAATCAAAAACGCCATTGACGAGGTTGTTAACTCCAAGAATGTAATCCTCTTTATAGATGAGCTCCACACCCTTGTGGGAGCGGGCTCCGCTGAGGGCGCCGTCGACGCCGCGAATATTCTCAAACCCTCTTTGGCAAGGGGAGAGATGCAGGTTATCGGCGCCACAACCCTTGACGAGTACAGAAAGCACATCGAAAAAGACGCGGCTTTAGAGCGCAGGTTCCAGCCCGTAATGGTGGGCGAGCCCTCAGAGGAGGAGACCGTTGAAATCCTCAAGGGTATCAGAGATAAGTTCGAGGCTCACCACAAGGTAAAAATCACAGACGAGGCAATCGACGCGGCAGTCAAACTCTCGGTCAGATATATCGGCGACAGATTCCTGCCCGACAAGGCAATTGACCTTATCGACGAGGCAGCCTCAAAGGTAAGGCTCCGCGCCCATACCGCCCCCACAGACATTCAGGAGCTTGAGCAGAGAATCAAGACAATAAGCGAAGAAAAGGCGGCAGCGGTCAACGCTCAGGACTTTGAGCGCGCGGCAGCTCTCAGAGATGAGGAGAGGGAGCTTACCGAAAAGCTCAAGGCTGAAAAGGCAAAATGGCAGGAGAGAAGAGTAGACGCCTCAGGCGAAGTAACTCCGGAAGAAATAGCTCAAATCGTTGCCTCCTGGACAGGTGTTCCGGTACAGCAGCTGACGACTGAAGAAAGCGAAAGACTCTTAAAGCTGGAGGAAGAGCTCCACAAGCGCATTGTGGGTCAGGAGCAGGCGGTTTCCGCTGTCGCAAGGGCAATCAGGCGCGGCAGGGTAGGTCTTAAGGACCCGAAGCGTCCCATAGGCTCATTCATCTTCCTCGGTCCTACGGGCGTTGGTAAAACAGAGCTTTCAAAGGCTCTTGCCGCGGCCATTTTCGGCGACGAAAACGCCATGATCCGCCTTGATATGTCGGAGTATATGGAAAAGCACACAGTATCCCGCCTTGTCGGTTCGCCTCCCGGATATGTGGGCTATGACGAGGGCGGTCAGCTCACCGAAAAAATCAGGCGCAGACCCTACTCCGTCGTGCTCTTTGACGAGATAGAAAAGGCTCACCCCGATGTATTCAATATGCTGCTGCAAATCCTTGACGACGGCATACTCACCGACGCTCAGGGCAGAACAGTCAGCTTTAAGAACGCTGTCATCATCATGACATCGAATGTGGGCGCAAGGCTCATCACCGACAGAAAGGGCAGTCTGGGCTTTGCGTATGACAACAGCAGCATGAGCGAGGAGAAGATTAGAGACGCTGTAATGGGCGAGCTTAAAAACACATTCCGCCCCGAATTTTTAAACAGAGTCGACGACATCATCGTATTCTCCCGCCTCACAAAGGAAAACATCAAAGAAATCGCCGCAAAGATGCTCGACAAGGTAAAGGGAATCGCCGAGGAAATCGGCGTGAAAGTCAGCTTCTCACCCGAGGTAATTGAGAAAATCGCCGAGGCAGGCTTTGACGAGGTCTACGGCGCCCGTCCGCTCAAGAGGACAATTCAGTCCAAGATTGAGGATAGGCTCTCAGAGCTGATTCTCGAGGGAGCGGTCAAGGCGAACAACGAGTACGAGTGCCGCTACAAGGACGGCGAGTATGTCTTTGAAAAGGTGGGCGGCGAAGAAAAGAAAGAAATCCATACCGTCGACAGCGACGACTAAGTAAAAAGAGCAATAAAAAAGGAGCGGTTTTGCCGCTCCTTCTATTTTTTTGTTATTACTCCGCAACAGCAGCCTTGAGGTTGTTAAGAGCGTCCCAGAGCTCCTTGGGCAGTCTGTCGCCAAACTGCATATAGAACTCCTCGATTGCCTTAGCCTCTTCTCTCCAAAGAGCCTTGTCAACCTTAAGGATTTCCTCAAGGGTCTCATAGGATACCTCGTCCTCAATGCCTTCCAGGTTGATGTCCTTAGCGTAGGGAACATAGCCGATGGGTGTTTCAACGGCGTCAACCTTGCCCTCGCAGCGGTCGATGATCCAGTCAAGAACGCGCAGGTTCTCGCCGAATCCCGGCCAGAGGAAGTTGCCCTCGTCGTCCTTGCGGAACCAGTTTACATTGAAAATCTTGGGTGCCTTGTCGGGGTCAAGGGTCTTGCCGATTTCAATCCAATGCCTGAAGTAATCGGCCATATTGTATCCGCAGAAGGGCAGCATTGCCATCGGGTCGCGCCTTACAACGCCGACCGCGCCCATAGCTGCGGCTGTTGTTTCGGATGCCATTGCCGAGCCTACGAATACGCCGGTGTTCCAGTCTTTTGCCTGATATACCAGCGGAGCGAGCTTAGATCTGCGGCCGCCGAATACAAATGCGGAAATCGGAACGCCGTTGGGATTCTCAAACTCGGGGCTGAGTGCGGGGCAGTTCTGAGCGGGAGCCGTAAAGCGGCTGTTGGGATGAGCGCCCTTCTTGTCGGAGGTTGTGCCGTCCCAGGGGTTGCCCAGCCAGTCTAACGCGTTCTTGGGCGGGTTGTCGTCAAGACCTTCCCACCAAACGGTGTTGTTGTCCAGGTTATGAACAACATTTGTAAAGATTGTGCCTCTCCTTGTGGAAGCGAGAGCGTTGTAGTTTGACTTTTCGTTTGTGCCGGGAGCGACGCCGAAGAAGCCGTTTTCGGGGTTGATGGCATAGAGTCTGCCGTCTGCGCCCTTTCTTATCCAAGCGATGTCGTCGCCAACGCACCAAACCTTGTAGCCCTTCTTCTTATATCCTTCGGGCGGAATGAGCATAGCAAGGTTTGTCTTGCCGCATGCCGACGGGAATGCGGCGCAGATGTATTTTACCTCGCCGTTGGGCTTTTCAAGACCGAGGATAAGCATATGCTCAGCCATCCAGCCCTCGTTTCTGCCCTGATAGGAAGCGATTCTAAGAGCAAAGCACTTTTTGCCGAGAAGAACATTTCCGCCGTAGCCGGAGTTTACGGAAATGATTGTATTGTCCTGCGGGAAGTGGCAGATGTACCTCTTCTCCTCGTCAATATCGCACTTGCAGTGCAGACCTCTTACCCAGTCGTTGCTGTCGCCCAGAACATCCAGAACAGCCTTGCCTATTCTGGTCATAATGGCCATGTTGAGAACAACATATATTGAATCCGTAAGCTCAATGCCTATCTTTGAAAGGGGAGAGCCGATAGGACCCATTGAATAGGGGATGACATACATAGTTCGGCCTTTGTAGGAGTCCTTGGCTATCTCACGAAGCATTGCATAGCATTCTTCGGGGTCTTTCCAGTTGTTAGTGGGACCTGCCTCCTCCTTGGTGGGGGTGCAGATGAAAGTTCGATGCTCAACACGAGCAACATCGTTCGGAGCGGTTCTGTGAAGGAAGCACTCGGGAAGCAGCTCCTCGTTCAGCTTAATAATTTCTCCCGTTGCGCAGGCCTCAGCCCTAAGAGCCTCAATTTGCTCTTTGCTGCCGTCTATCCAAACTACCTTGTCGGGCTTGACAAGCTCGATCTGCTCCTCAATCCAGGATAGCACGGTTTTGTTGGTTGTTAATGCCATCAGAAGCAATCTCCTTTGCTATAAAATATACAGAAAACCTTAAGTCCCTTGCAGCGTCTTTGCTGTTTCGGGGGCCTTAAGGATAATCATCAAAAAAACAACAAAATCAAACCTAAAATAACATATTCTTTTTTAAAAGTCAATATCTTTGCTGGCAAAAGCGTTTAAATTTAAGTCGGCTTTCACGCCCGCCAAAAACTCATAGTAGCCCTGTGCGCCAATCATAGCAGCGTTGTCGCCGCAGAGGGAAAGGGGAGGAATAAAAAGCTCGAAATTATTTTTCTCGCACATATCTCTCATTTTGGCTCTCAGAACGGAGTTTGCGGCAACTCCGCCCGCTGCAACGATTTTGGTAAGACGAGTCAGCTTTGCCGCCTCAAGGGTATTCTCAACAAGGCAGCCCGTGACCCTTTCCATAACGGACGCTCCCAAATCCTTAAAGTTTATCTCCTCGCCCTTTTGATTTGCGCTGTTTATGAGATTGAGCACAGCGGTTTTAAGACCCGAAAAGCTGAAATCAAGGGGACTGCCCTCCACATGGGGGCGGGGGAGATTAAAGGCATGGGGATTGCCGTCTTTGCATGCCCTGTCCATATTGGCTCCGCCGGGGTAGGGAAAGCCCATAACCCTCGCGGTTTTGTCAAGTGTCTCACCGGCGGCGTCATCCCTTGTCCTGCCCAGAACCTTAAATTCTGTATAGTCGCGAACCTCCACAAGATGGCTGTGCCCGCCCGAAACCACAAGAGCAAGGAAAGGCGGCTCCAGCTCAGGTGAGCTTATATAATTCGCCGCAATATGAGCTCTGATATGATGCACGGGTATTAAAGGCAGACCCGCGGAGTACGCAAGGCCTTTAGCGTAGTTTACCCCCACAAGCAAAGCGCCGATAAGACCCGGGGCAAAGGTTACTGCAACGGCGTCAATGTCAGTGAGCTTTAGCCCTGCGGAGTTTAGAGCCTCCCTGACAATAGCGGTTATGCTTTCGGAGTGCATTCTTGAGGCGATTTCGGGCACAACTCCGCCGTACTTTATATGCTCGTCAATCTGAGAAGCAACAATAGAGGACAGCACCTTTCTGCCATCCTCAACCACTGCCGCTGCGGTTTCATCGCATGATGTTTCTATCGCAAGTATTCTCATATATTTCCTTTCTCTTATTTCAAGTACTTTGTCATGAGTATAGCGTCCTCGGTGGGCTTTTCGTAATAAGCCTTTCTGACTCCCGCCTTTTGAAAGCCGAATTTCTGATAAAGCTCTATCGCCGCCATGTTTGACTCTCGGACTTCCAGCGTTATAAGGTCAGCATTCTCTGAAACCGAAATATCGATTATGTGTTTAAGGAGCTTTGACGCCACGCCCCTTCTTCTGAAGGAGGGGAGAACAGAAATATTTGTAATAAAAACCTCGGACAATATGTTGTGAGCGCCGATATAGCCAATGACGGAGCCAGCGTACTCAGCGGCGAAAAATCTTGCCTTGGGATTCTCCAGCTCCGACCTAAAGGCGTTTTCCGACCATGGAACGGAAAAGCTGATATTCTCGAGCCTTACCGCCTCCGGGATATGCCTTTCCTTAAAGGGTACGATTTCAAGGGCAAGGTCAATGTCTATCAGCTCAATAAGACCCCTTGCGATCTTGTATGCCGACCTTAAATAGTCCCTTTGACTGCCGCCGTAGGGGTCGGGGATTCCGTCACCCAACACCCTGAGCTTTTCCCTCGGCGCATAGGGCAGCAGCACATTCAAATGAGCGCTTGTCATGCAGACAATAAGGTCAGCGCTGTCTATAAGGTAGGGCGTCAATGCCCTTGAGCGGTGATGGGAAATATCCGCGCCGAATGCCTTTGCGGCTTCGACAGCATATTCCGACGCCTCGCTGCCCGTAAATGCGGCTGTGCCTGCGCTCGAGCAGCTCAGATTATTGAATTTAAACCTCTTAATAAACACATTGAATATGCCCTCCGCCATGGGGCTGCGGCAGGTGTTGCCGGTGCAAACAAAAAGTATGTGCTTCATTGAATCCCTCACTTAACCCTTTGCGTCATACCATGTCTTGCCGGTGTTTACATCGGCAATAAGTTTTACCTTGAGTTTTACCGCGTTTTCCATCTCGGTTTTAAGAATCTCAGCGGCTTTTTCCTTCTCCTCTTCGGGAGATTCCACAATCAGCTCGTCATGCACCTGCATGATAAGCCTTGATTTCATGTTCTCTTTCTCGAATCTATCGTAAACCTTAATCATGGCAAGCTTTATAATATCCGCCGCGGTGCCCTGAATGGGCATGTTCATGGCGACCCTTTCGCCAAAGGCTCTGAGGTTCGCGTTGGAGGATTTAAGCTCGGGCAGATACCTTCTTCTGTTAAAGATTGTAGAGGCAAAGCCCTGCTCCTTAGCCGTTTCCACAGCCCTTTTCATAAAGTTCGCGACGCCCGAGTAATGGCTGAGATACGCCTTTATATACCTGTCCGCCTCCTGAATGCTGACCCCGATGTCCTGAGAGAGGGAGAATGCGCCGATGCCGTAAACTATGCCGAAGTTGACCGCCTTAGCCCTGCTTCTCATAAGGGGAGTGACCATATCAAGGGGCATCTTAAAGACCTGAGATGCGGTAATTGCGTGAATATCCTGACCCTCATTGAACGCCTCAATCATATTCTTGTCATCCGCCATGTGGGCAAGGACTCTCAGCTCAATCTGAGAGTAGTCGGCGTCAACCAGAACAAAGCCTTCCTTAGCCTTAAAGAATCTTCTCAGCTCCCTGCCGATGTCCTGCTTTACGGGGATGTTCTGGAGATTGGGGTCCGTGGAGGAAATCCTGCCCGTTCTTGTCTCGGTTTGATTGAGCGTGGAGTGAATCCTGCCGTCCTCGCGGATTTCTTTAACAAGGCTGTCGCAGTAGGTGGATTTGAGCTTTGCGAGGGTCCTGTATTCGAGTATTTCAGGGATTATCGGGTGCTCAAATCTAAGGCTCTCAAGCACCTCCGCATTGGTGGAGTAGCCCGTTTTTGTCTTCTTCTTTACGGGCAGACGCAGCTTTTCAAACAGCACCTCGCCGAGCTGTTTGGGCGAGTTAATATTAAACTCCTCGCCCGCAAATGAGTAGATTCTCTGCGTAATATCGTTCAGCTTGTTTGAAATGTCGATGCCAAACAGTTCAATGCCGCTTTTGTCCACCTCAAAGCCCACAAGCTCCATGGAAGCGAGTACCTTTGAAAGGGGCAGCTCTATGTCCGTATAAAGCTCCGCTTGTCCGAGCTTAGACAAAATCTTTCCCGTCGCCTGGCATACAGCGGGCAGCAGTGCGGCTGACTCAATAAGGCCGAGATTTGCGTTATAGATTTCCTGCTGATTTTCGCTGACAACTATTTCGGGTATGGGTATGCTGTGCTCAGCGGCAATTGTGTTGACGGAATAATCCGATACATTCGGGTTTATAAGATAGCCCGCAAGCTGAGCGTCGGACTTAACATTTTTAATGCTGACGCCTCTTTGAAGGGCGAAATAATGAGCAGCCTTTGAGAAATTAAAATGCTTTTCGGTGTCCGTGTCGGATAGAAGTTTTATAAGCAAATCCTCCGCGCCTTCATCCTCAATTCTCTTAAAGTATAAAACTCCGCCGCAGTTTACGCAGTATCTGCTGATTGTTACCGTATTGCTGTCAAGATTAAGATACAAAGCCTTTTGGCTTTTTACCTTATTTATAAGCTCCTCTGAGTCAAACTCTGCTTCAAGACGCAGGCTCTCCAAAGGCTCCGCAATCTTTTCGGGCTCGGGGAGCGATACAGCCTTTAAGCCCAGCCTGTCCAGCATTTTATACATCTCAAGGGATGTCAAAATACCCGCAAGCCTTTCATCATTACGCTTTTCGGGCAGATAATCGTTAATGTCGCAGGAGATGGGCACATTTTTTTCAATGGTACCAAGCTTATAGCTTAAAAACGCCGAATCCTTGCCGTTTATAAGCTTTGCTTTTACAGAAGGGGAAATCTCAAGCTCGTCTATTTTTGAGTAAATCTCCTCAATGGAGCCGTATTTCGCCACAAGGTCGCATGCGGTTTTTTGACCGATACCCGCGACGCCGGGGATATTGTCTGACGCGTCGCCCATTAGAGCCTTTATGTCAATGAGCTTTTCGGGAGTGACCGAATACTCCTCAAAAACTTTAGCCTCGTCATAAATTGTGGAAACGGGGCTGCCCGCCTTTGTTGTGGCGAGAACCACCTTTACCTTGTCGCTTACAAGCTGCAGGGAATCCCTGTCGCCCGTCGCCACATAACACTCCGCCCCGCTGTTGTAGGCAAGAGTGCCTATTATGTCGTCAGCTTCAAAGCCTTCCTTTTCAACAACCTTGTATCCGAAGGCTCTTATTATATCTTTCAGCACGGGCAGCTGCTCGGCAAGCTCGGGAGGCATGCCCTTTCTGTGAGCCTTGTAGCCCTCGTACATATCATGCCTGAAAGTAGGTGCCTTTAAATCAAATGCGGCTACAACGGCATCGGGCTTGATTGAATCGAGCAGCGACAAAAGGATATTAAGAAAGCCGAAAATGCCGTTTGTGTATTTTCCGTCCTTTGTGGTAAGGAGTTTTATTCCGTAAAACGCACGGTTTATAATACTGTTTCCGTCTATCAGCAGCAGCCTAATATCAATCACCGCTTTCGTATTTGCAAATAAATCCAAAAATAGTTTATCACAAAAGAGCCTTAAATAAAAGTAAAATCGGCACAAAAAAAGACGGATGCGTAAGCACCCGTCTGTAATTTCGTTATGCTGAAGTTCTAGCGGAGGCGGAGATTCCTTCGGCTATTTTCTTGTTGATTCTCTTCAGTGCCCTCTTTACTGCCTTATCTTCAGCCACAATCTCAAATGGACTGTTCTCCATCATATCATCAAAGAATTTCTGAGTCTTCTCTGATGAGATGGTATCCTTGGCGGCGGTTCTCCAAGCGGGCTCCTCGTTTGTGGAAACGAAGTACATGATGTGATAGCCGTAGGTGGTTTCGATTATCTCGGTATCTCCGGGCTTTCTGGAGGGGTCAAATGCCCAGTTCTCGAACTGCTTGACATATTGTCCGCGCTCCATGTTGGAGATAAGTCCGCCTTCGGTTGAGCCTGCTGCGGCGAGGGAAGCCTTGTCGTCGCTGTACTTTTCGGCAAGAGCCGCGAAAGACTGCTCAGTCTTGTCGCCGTTTAAGAATTCGTTGTAGATGTCCTCTGCCTTCTTCTTGTACTCGGCCTTCTTCTCGTCAGTCAGCTCAATTTTCTTGCCGTCCTTGTCTGTGTCTTCGAACTTAATAAGAATGTGGCGTACATTTACGGGCTTTACCTCATCCCTGCCTGCGGGGGATGTGATATACATAATGTACCAGTAGTCGGAGGATGCGTATGCAGCCTTGTCGCCAACCTTGCGGTCGGTGGAGAAGAGCCATTTTGCTGCCTCTTCGCTTACATTGGCCTTGACTGTGTCGTAGTCAACATTGACAACCTTTGTATTGTCGTCGCTGTTGTACTCGTCCTTGTCCTCGCCGTCATAGTAGTACTCGGCAAGCTTTAAGAAGGAAGCCTCATCCTTAATCTTTGAAAGGAACTCTTTTGCTTTCAGCTCTGCCTTTGTGGGAGCCTTTTCTTCTTCCTTCTTGTCGTCCTTCTTATCTTCGTCTTTCTTGTCGTCTTTCTTATCGTCCTCGTCTTCTATTTCAAAGCCGAAGAGTCTTAAAGAAACCTTGTCGTATTCGGTGCGGTTGTCCTTGTACTCTTTTTCGATTTCAGCCTCGGTAATGCCCTTTCTGAACTCATCCTGCTTTGCGGTCATGTACTCTTCATAGAGAGTCTGCTCTGTCAGGATTTTTCTGAGGGTCTTCTCGTTCATGCCGCTGATGATTACAACGGAGAGGAATCTGTTAAGAGAGTACTCGCCGCCCTGAACGCTTTGGGCCTGCTTTCTGTAGCTCTCTATAATCTCGTCAACCTCAGCCTTGCCTTCTTCGCTGATTTCAAAGCCTTCCTGTCTTGCCTTGTCGCATACAGTCTTGTACTGCTTTACATGGTCCTTGACATAATCGGCAAAAAGCTGCTCAAAGGTAATTTCTTGGTCCTCATCGTTCTTAGTTGTCTGGTCAGCGGGCATTAAGTTAGCGTCAAAGCCTGTATAGAGCTTGCCCATGCCGCTGCCGTAATCGGAATCATATTGCTGAGAAGTGTTCTTGTACTGGGAATATATGCTCAGATAGTAGTAAGCATACTCAACAACATTAATCTTTTCATCGCCGACCGTCATAACGGTGGTAAGCTTGTTGGGCACGCCGAAGAAGTTCAAAAGACCGACCAAAACAGCAATTGAAGCGGCTGCGGCAACGACGATTCTGACTGTCCTGCCGATAATTTTCTGAGCCTTGGGGCTTAGACGGCGCTTCGCCATTCTCTGCTGTTTTTTCTTCAGCCTCTCTTTGCGCTTTTGACGATAAACTTCTGCTTGATTTTCGGTATTCTTTTTAGCCATAATTTGCTGTCTCCTTACTGCTGGTAAAAGCTATAGTCTTTAATCAAACAGCCGCAAAACCATTTATAGCGGCAGAAGTAACAAAAAAATCCTAAGTTAACACTAAAATATATTATAATAAATCTAAAGATAGCGCAAGACCCAAAAATTTAAAGGTACTATGCTAAAATTCCTCAATCAAAAGCGGGGAGAATTTTAAGTAGTCGGCGGATACCAGTTTAAATTCGATTCCGTCTTTAAAAAAGTAGGAATATTTTTCCGTCATGTCCGCGTGAATGTGACCGTAAAAGCACCTTTTAACGGGATACTGAAGAAGGATATTGTAAATCTCATCGCATTTTTGCGTGGAGCTCAGCGGCGGATAATGCAGAAAAACCAAAAGCTCTCCGCCAAGCTTCATCGCGCATTCCAAAGAGGTTTTCAGCCTCATAGCCTCTCTTAAAATAATTTTTTCGCTGTGCGGCTCGTCATCGTCAAAAAACCAGCCTCTTGTGCCGCAAATTGCGAAATCTCCGACTTTGTAAGCGTTGTTATGAAGAATTTTTATGGAATGGAAACCTTTGCTTGAGAGAAAAGCGTCCATTTTTCCCTTTGTGCTCCACCAATAATCATGGTTGCCCTTGAGTATTATTTTTTCCCCGGGTAAAGAATGAAGAAACTCAAAATCCTTTTCGCTTTCTTCAAGGCGCATCGCCCATGAGATGTCGCCGGGAATTACAACCGTGTCGTTTTCGCCGACAGACTTTATCCAGTTTTCTCTCAGTTTTTCGGTATAAGAAGTCCAGCCCCTGAAAACATCCATGGGCTTGTCAGTACCAAAGGATAAATGTGTGTCGCCGATTGCAAAAACAGACATCTTTTTCTCCGTTTTAACGCTTTTTTGAAGTTAAAAAGATATATTTTCAAGGGATATAAAAAATCGATAGGTCGATAATATTAATGTCCAAAAAGACAGCCGAATCCGACGGATCACATCCGATATGATGTGAAGGCTGTTGCCGGATTGGATATGAAGTTTGGGGTTTCGGCTGTCATTGGACAGGCGAAAGGAGCCGTAAAAATGGGCGAGAAGAGACATGTAATAAACAATATCAAGTGCGAAGTTAAGAACTGTGTTTACCAGACGCCCGAACAGAGGTGCACGGCGGGAGAAATAGAGATAGGAACCCGTAATGCAAAGGATTGCAGCGAAACCGCATGTATAACCTTCGAGCTGGATAAACACGCGAACTGCTAACTACCCCTAATAAAAATAGCAAGAGGCTGTCGTGCTGCTAAAACGATTCACTTTAATGCGCATGGCAGCCGTCTTGCTTTTTAAATTTACATATTTTTAATTAACTTTAGCTTAAAACTTTAGATATTCAGCATTGAAAAAACTGCCTGCCGCATATCCTTTTTGTCGTAAACTTCCGTAAATCTCGGCGATACTCCCTCAAGGTTTTTAAGCTGCTTCGGAGCCGCTGTGTTTGTGAGCTTTTCGAGCCTTCTCATAATTTCGAACTCGTTTTCGCCTGATGAGTCTCTGCCCTCAAGAGCGCTGAGAACGCTTGAGCAGAACTTGTACGGGCTCGCGGTGGAAGCTATGACTACGGGAGTGTCATCACCCGATGTCTTTCTGTAATTTTCATAAACGAATGAACCGACGGCGGTGTGGGTATCTATAAGATAGCCGAATTCATCGTAAACCCTCTTAATTTCGGCGGCGGTTTCCTCATCCCCACAGTAGCCCGACTCAAATACGCTTTTAAGCTCATTTAAGACTTCGGGGCTTACTTCATATTTGCCGTTTTCTTTAAGTGAAGTGAACCACTCTTTGATTTTAGCGTCGTCCCTGCCGCTCAGCTCATAAAGAAGACGCTCAAGGTTGCTTGAAATAAGGATATCCATTGAGGGAGAAGTGGTGGTAAAGAATTCTCTGTTCCTGTCATATACACCTGTTTTGATAAAGTCGGTCAGGATATTGTTTCGGTTGGAGGCGCATATCAGCTTGTTTACGGGCAGACCCATTCTCATTGCATAGTAGGCGGCAAGAATGTTGCCGAAGTTGCCCGTGGGAACGCAGATGTTGATTTTTTCGGGATACTTTACTTTTCCCCTATTTACTAAATCGCAGTAAGCGGAGAAGTAGTAGACAATCTGCGGCACAAGTCTGCCCCAGTTAATCGAGTTTGCGGAGGAGAACTTTATGTTTTTGCTCAGAAGCTCAGCCTCAAGAGCCTTGTCGCCGAAAATATCCTTAACGCCGCTCTGGGCATCGTCAAAGTTGCCGTAAATCGCCGCGACGCCCACATTGCCTCCTTCCTGAGTTGCCATCTGCAGCTTTTGAATGTCGCTTACGCCCTCGCTGGGATAAAAGACAAGTATCTTCGTTCCCTCAACATCCTTAAAGCCCTCAAGAGCCGCCTTGCCTGTGTCGCCCGATGTGGCGGTCAGAATGACTATAAGGCTGTCATCGCCAATCTTCTTTGCGCTGCCTGTAAGGAGATGGGGCAGAAGCTGCAGAGCCATATCCTTAAACGCGCAGGTCGGGCCCTTCCACAGCTCAAGGAAGCTGACGCCGTTAGGCAGTATCTTTAAGGGGGCTACCTCATGGCTTTCAAACTTGCCCTCGCTGTAAGCTTTTTCAACAAAGCCGCTTATCTCATCTTCCGAAAAATCGGTCAAAAACAAAGACAGCACTGCCTTTGCCCTTTCCTTGTAGTTCATCTTTGTAAGAGAGGCTATAAAATCGCCGTCGACTTTGGGGAATTCGGTGGGCACAAAAAGACCTCCGTCGGGGGATATGCCCTTGACTATCGCCTCGGCGGAAGAAATCTGAAGGCTGCTGTCGCGAGTGGATGTGTATTTCATAATTTCTTTCCTTTCAAAAGCCTGCGGGCTAAAAAGCCCTATATTTTGTCTAACAGCCCTTTTAAAGCCGCTTTTTAACCTTAAACATTATAACAGTATAAGGTTTTCTTGTAAAGCAAAAATGCTTTGAGCACTGCGCCCAAAGCCCAAAACAACAAAACCCGCCAATGGCGGGGTATGAAAACCACTTTTTAAGGTAAGGTTTAGATCATTGTATTCACCATAGCGGCTTTCTCTATTTTGTCGTTCAGAATTATATTCTTGCATCCGCCGCAGGTAAAGCACTGCGGATAGTTGGTGCAAAAAAGTTTAATTCCGCCGTTGTGGTAGGTTGCTTCTTCCATCACAACATTTCTTTCAAGAACACAGCAGTATTGTTCGTAAGATTTTGAAAGCACCTTCAACCCCTAACACCCCCTGCTATTATTATATTCATAAAAAGATAGGTTAAACAGGAAATTAATATACAAAAAAATCCCCTCATTATGGATGTACTGTATATTTGTGATTAAATTACTGCTTTAAATGAAAAAAACGCAAATACTATAGTAGGGACATTGTCCCTAAAATGAATTTTTTGTCGTCTAAAAATAATCATACTTTTATTTTCGCTATTTATTCTTTAAAAAGAGCGTTTTGGCACTTTGCATAAATAAAGCGGGTCAAACTCAACACTTTTGACAAAGCACGAGCCCCGAATCTCTTGCAGAGGGACGCATTTTGTTATATTATGTAAATACAGTGTACTTAACAGATTGATTTTGCAATCATAACCGCGGAGTTTTCCGCAGATTGTGAGGAGCGCATGGAATATAAACTTACCAAAGCAAAAGCTAAAGAGCTGCTTGAAAGCAAGCTGCTTCATTTCTTCGGCGTAGGCGCGGAGTCGGCAAGCTATGAGCATGTTTACCGCGCCCTTGCCATGATTCTCACCGAAATGATGAATCGTCAGAGGCGGGAATTCGAAAAAGAGGCAAGAGAGAAAAACGCCAAGGATATATACTATCTGTCCATGGAATTTCTCATGGGCAGGTCTTTAAAGAATAATCTATACAATCTTGACCTTTTAAATGTTTTTGACGAGGTTTTGTCCGACTACGGCATCAGCCTTGACAAAGTATTCGAAATCGAGCCCGACGCGGGTCTCGGCAACGGCGGTCTCGGAAGGCTCGCCGCCTGCTACCTTGACGCTCTTGCGACGCAAGGCTACAACGCAACAGGCTATTCGATTCTCTATGAGTACGGTATTTTTAAACAAAGGCTGGTTGACGGCTGGCAGACCGAGCTGCCCGATTTCTGGCTTTCCGGCGGCGACGCTTGGCTTGTAAAGCGGGAGGAGAGCGCCGTCGACATACTCTTTGAAGGCTGGGTTAAGGACGAATGGCATGAAAAGTTCCACCATGTGGAGCTTATGGACTGCCAAAAGATTAAGGCGGTTCCCTATGATATGTATGTCTCCGGCAAGGGAGGCAAGGGCATAAGCGTCTTGAGACTTTGGTCAGCGGTCGCCCCCGGCATCGACATGGCTCTTTTCAATGAGGGCAATTATTTAAGAGCTATGGAAAACGCCTCCATGGCGGAGATTATAAGCAAGGTCCTATATCCTGCCGACAATCACCCCGAGGGCAAGAGCCTCAGACTCAGACAGCAGTATTTCCTTGTCTCCGCCGCTATTCAGGATATAGTCCGAAAGCATTTAAGGAGATACCCGACCCTTGACAATATGCCCGAGAAGGTTGCAATTCACATAAACGACACCCATCCGACCCTCGCAATTCCCGAGCTTATGCGCATTCTCCTTGACGAATGCGGTTACGGCTGGGACGACGCGTGGAGAATAGTCACCAACACAATAGCTTACACCAACCACACCGTTATGCGCGAGGCTCTTGAAGTCTGGAGCGAGGACCTTTTAAAGAGACTTCTTCCGAGGATTTATCAGATTATCAAGGAGATTGACAATCGTTTCCGCTCCTTTGTATGGAACAGCAGCCACGACCCCGACCTTGTGGAGAGCACCGCCGTCATTTCCGACTCAGCGGTCAGAATGGCTAATCTCTGCATAGCGGGCTCCCACAGCGTAAACGGCGTTTCAGAGCTGCACAGCGGTATTCTCAAAGATACGGTTTTCAATGATTACTACAAGCTGATGCCCTCAAAGTTTAAGAATGTGACAAACGGCATAGCTCACAGACGCTGGCTCTGTCAGGCAAACCCGCTCCTTGCGAATTTCATTAAGGAGCTTATCGGCGACAGCTTTGTATACAACGGCGATGAGCTTATTAATTTAAGGAAATATGCTGACGACAAGTCCGTCCTTGACGAGCTGAACAAAATCAAGCTCAAAAACAAGGAGAGATATGCCGATTATATAATGAAAAAAATGTGCGTAGAGATTGACCCCGAATCCATATTCGATGTTCAGGTCAAACGCCTGCACGAGTACAAACGGCAGCATCTCAACGCGCTGAATATCCTCAATAAGTATCTTGAGATAAAGGAAAACCCGAACGGCAATTATATCCCCAGAACCTATATATTCTCCGCAAAGGCGGCACCCGGGTACTTTCTCGCAAAGAAGATTATCAGCTTTATTTCAGCTTTGGCCGACCTTATCAACAACGACAGCGAGGTGAACAAATACCTCAAGGTCATCTTTGTAGAGAATTACTCCGTCACCGAGGCTGAGCTTTTAATGCCCGCGGCTGAAATCAGCGAGCAAATCTCCCTTGCGGGAACAGAGGCGAGCGGCACGGGCAATATGAAACTCATGCTCAACGGCGCCATAACCCTCGGCACCATGGACGGCGCCAATGTGGAGATTTACGACGCGGTAGGGGAAGAAAACATCATCATTTTCGGTCTTAAGGAGGACGAGGTAAAGCATCTCAGAAACATCGGCTATAAACCCTCCGATTACTACTTTAACAATAAGGATTTAAAGCGCACAATTGACTTTATAAACAGCGGCGGAGTCGGCGGCAAGAGCTTTGACGAGATTTCAAAGTCCATAACAAACTACGACCCCTATATGGTTCTTGCCGATTATGCGGACTATAGACTTGCTCAAAAACGCTCCGACGAGCTTTATTCCGATAGGGAAAAATGGAACAGAATGTCCCTTATCAATATCTCAGGAGCCGGCCGCTTTGCCGCGGACAGAGCGGTAAGGCAGTATGCCGAGAATATCTGGGGCACGCCCTCCGCATTCGGATTTGAAAACTTAAGGTCAAGGGTTAACGACGACAGCAGGTGAGGCAGTGGAAATCGCCTTTAATTCGCGGGACAGAAAATACAAGTCG
Source organism: Clostridiales bacterium DTU053 (assembly GCA_001512765.1). Lineage (GTDB taxonomy): Bacteria > Bacillota > Clostridia > Oscillospirales > Acutalibacteraceae > DTU053. The sequence goes on along the minus strand of LFSO01000019.1, from coordinate 180,681 downwards.
GTTTTCGGCGCAATAAAAACAAACGAGAGCACAGGCTTTACGCTTGTGCTCCATAGCTCTTTATTGGCAGAAAAGGCTTTCCTTGTTATCTGGCCCGACGGAAAAAAGGAAGAATATATACCCATGACAAAGAGCGAAAACGGCGAATTCCACTTCTGGCGCACCGAGTTCAAAACTCCCAATAAGGGACTGTATTTCTATAAATTCGATTATGACACCCCTTACGGCAGGGGCACCGTTTTAAACAGCGGTTCGGGAATAGGCTATGTGGGCAGAGAGGGCGTCCCATGGCAGCTGACTGTCTACGATGAGAATTTCAGTACTCCCGACTGGCTCAAAGGAAAAGTGGCTTATCAAATTTTCCCCGACAGGTTCCGCTTCTCGGGAGAGAAAAAGGAGAATGTTCCGAAAGACAGAGAGCTGCGCTCAGACTGGGGCGGCACTCCCAAATGGTATCCCGATGAAAACGGCAGATTCAATAACGATTATTTCTGCGGCGACTTAAAGGGCATAGAAGAAAAGCTTGAGTACCTTGCGAGCCTTGGCGTGGGGCTGATTTATCTTAACCCTATCTTCGAGGCGCACTCAAATCACAGGTACGACACCGCCGATTACTTTAAAATCGACCCCCTGCTCGGTACCGCCGAGGATTTCGTTTCTCTGACAAAGAAGGCAGAGGAGTACGGCATAAAAATCATTCTTGACGGCGTTTTCAGCCATACGGGAGCGGACAGCGTTTACTTCAATAAATATAAACGCTACGGCGACGGCGGGGCATACAACGACCCAGAGTCCCCATATTATTCATGGTATAAGTTCGGAGAAACGAGAGACGACTACGCCTCTTGGTGGGGCGTCAAAACCCTGCCCGAGGTAAACGAAAACGAGGAAAGCTTCAAAGAGTTCATAACAGGCGACAGGGGAGTTGTAAACCACTGGCTGAAAAACGGCGCGTACGGCTTCAGACTGGATGTTGCCGACGAACTCCCCGATATCTTTATTGAAAAGGTGCGCGAAACTGTTAAAAAACATAAGCCCGATGCCCTTCTTTGGGGCGAGGTCTGGGAGGACGCAAGCAACAAAATCAGCTACGGCGGCAGAAGAAAATACCTTCTCGGCGACGAGCTTGACGGAGTCATGAACTACCCCTTCAGAGAGGCGGTCATAGACTTTATGCTGGGCGGCTCCGCGGAGCTTTTTATGGAGCGCATTGTTACAATCTGCGAAAACTACCCAAAGCCCGCCCTTGACGCCTCTATGAACTTCCTTGGCACCCACGACACCGCAAGGGTACTCACAATTTTGTCGGGCGCTCAGCTCTCGCACATAGATAAAAATCGTCAGGCGGAGTTTAGCCTCACTGACAGCGAAAAGGCAATAGCTAAAAAACGCCTTCTTTGCGCCGCAAGCCTTATTTACGCCCTGCCCGGAGTTCCCACCATCTACTACGGAGACGAGGCAGGCTTGGAGGGCGGCGTCGACCCCTTCAACAGACGATGCTTTCCGTGGGGAAATGAAGATGAGGAAATCCTTAACCACTTCAAAGCCCTCGGCGAAATCAGAAGCTCACACGACGCCTTTAAGGAAGGGGAGTTTGTCCCCGTTTCCGCAATGCTGGGCTGCGTCGCATTTATAAGAAAAAATGAAAAGGGCGAGAGCGTTTTTGTAATTTCAAATAAAAACCATCATGAAATTACCTATTACCTGCCCGAAAACATAAAAAATCCAAAAGCGTTAATCGGCGGCGCAGTAACGGATGACAAAAAAGGAGTAAATATTGATTCCGAAACAACGGCAATTTTATCATTTAATTAAAAAACAAACGGCGGGCAAATAACCCGCCATTTTTTATTTTGCATAAACCGACCTTTTTTGTAAATTATAATTTTGAAGGTAGGTGTTTTTATGGCAAAACAGGGCATGAAAAGACCCGGCGCGGACGAACTGGGAATTAAATATCCCAAAAATGTTGTAGAGCCCGTGCCCGAAATTCAGGGCAAGGCAAAGTCCGGCAAGAAATCAGCAGGCAACAATCAGTGGGCAGCCACACAGCCTCACAATGACTTCAGGGAGCGCAGAGACGGCCCCGGAGGAAACTGATTCAGGGGGTTTTAATATGAGCAAGGATAAGAAAAAAAACATGGCGGATATGCCTTTGGGTCTTACCTCCGCTTTGGCTAAGGACATTGACGCTTTAACCCAATTCGCTAGCCTTTCCGAAACTGATAAGGAAAAGTTCATAAAAGGCGCCTCTCAGGTTTCCTCAAAGCAGGAAATGGAGGCATATGTAAGACAGCTTTCAGACAACGCGATGATTTAAAGAAATGCCGCAGAGCTTTTGCCCTGCGGTTTTTTAGCGCAAAAAAATAATGCCCCGGATTTTTCCGGAGCACTACTTTGGGAAGAGAAAATAAAATGAAAAGGAATTGGAGTTCCTGACTATATACTAATATTTTTCGATTGTGTTTAAATTGAAGGTCTGTAAACAATTTTTGAACAATTTTCATGAATATGACTATTATTCTACCTTATTACCGTATTTTTACATTTGGTGGGCTTGAAATAATAAAAGAGCCTTATTTTCATAAGGCTCTTTATTGTTTTTATTCTTCCTCTTCCTGTCTCTTCTTTGCTTCCTCGATAACCTTCTCAACGATGTTTGCGGGAGCCTCCTCATATCTTGCGAACTCAAGGGTGAAGGAGCCTCTGCCCTGGGTTACCGAGCGGAGAGTTGTGGAGAAGTCGCCCATTTCGGCCATCGGAACTTCTGCTGTAAGCTCCTGCATCTTCGGCTTCTTTGCGGGACCCATGCCGAGAACTCTGCCGCGGCGCTTTGTGATTTCGCCCATGATGTCACCCAGGTTCTCGTCGGGCATGTAAGCCTTCAGTGTGCCGATGGGCTCAAGAATTGTGGGCGAAGCCTGAGGCATAGCGTTCTTGAATGCGAGTGAAGCGGCAATCTTGAATGCCATTTCGGATGAGTCAACGGCGTGGTAAGTACCGAAGTAGAGTGTAGCCTTTACGCCGACCATCGGATAGCCTGCGAGGAAGCCCTTTGCTACGCACTCTCTGAGACCCTTTTCAACGGCGGGGAAGTACTGCTTGGGAACTGCGCCGCCGACGATTTCCTCAGCAAATACAAGGTCCTCTGTATCCCACGGCTCGAATCTGATATAAACATCGCCGAACTGACCGTGACCGCCGGTCTGCTTCTTGTGTCTGCCCTGAGCCTCGACCTTTTTGCGGATGGTCTCTCTGTATGCGACTCTCGGAATCTCAAGCTCAACCTTAACGCCGAACTTAGCCTGCAGCTTTGTGGTGATAACATCAAGGTGCTGCTCGCCGAGACCTGAGAGAATCTGCTGTCTTGTTTCCTCGTTGGTATAGAATACGATTGACGGGTCTTCTTCCATGAGCTTTCTGAGGCCGGAAGAAACCTTGTCCTCCTCGCCCTTCTTAACAGCCTTAACAGCCATTGAGAGGCAGGGGGTCGGGAACTGAACGCCCTTGAGATGGAGAACATCCTTGGGCGAGCAGATTGTATCGCCTGTCATTACGCTTGAAAGCTTTGTAACAACGCCGATATCGCCTGCGGGCAGAACAGAAATATCCTCCTGCTTGCCGCCCTTGACGGAGAGCAGCTTGCCGATTCTTTCGCTTTCGCCTGTTCTTGCGTTGTATGCGGGAACATCGGCTGTCATCTTGCCGGATACAACCTTAATGAATGACATCTTACCGACGAAGGGGTCGGCAACGGTCTTAAAGCATACTGCTGCAAGGGGACCGTTTTCGTCGCATGCGAGTTCTTTCTCTGCGCCGCTTGCGTCTGTTGCGGTTTCGCCTGCGTGCTCTGCCGCGTTGGGAGCATAGTCAGCGATTGCGTCAAGAAGCAGGTCTACGCCGTCTGCTGTAAGTCCTGCGCAAGCGAATACGGGATAAATGGAGCCGTTTGAAATTCCGAGGGAAAGTCCGCGCTGAATTTCCTCAGCGGTAAAGCTCTCGCCCTCAAAGAACTTCTCCATAAGCTCATCGTCTGCGGATGCTACTGCCTCATTGAATACATCGCGCATTTCGCTGATGGCTGCGTCCTCGGGGAAGGCGGTTTTGCTTGCCTTGCCGTTCTTGTACTCATAAGCCTTGCCTGTCGCAAGGTTTGCGTATGCCTTAACAGCGCCGCCCTCATAGTAGGGAACTACAACGGGGCAAATCTTTGTGCCTACTTCTGCCTTGAGAGCCTCAAGTGTCTTTGCGAAGTCTGTATTCTCCTGGTCGCACCTTGTAACGGCGAACATCTTAGCGATGCCTCTGCCGTCTGCGGCGTCAAATGCCTTCTCTGCGCCTACATCGTAGCCTGCGCCCGCGGCAAGAACTATAAGAGCGCACTCGGCAGCTCTCATACCCTCATGAACAGCGCCTTCAAAGTCAAAAAGACCGGGAGTGTCAATTAAGTTTATCTTTCTGTTCTTCCACTCCAAAGGAGCAACCGCAGCGCTCACTGAAGTTTTGCGTCTCTTTTCTTCAGCGTCATAGTCCATTACGGTGTTGCCGTCGGCAACCTTGCCGAGTCTGTCGGTAGCACCTGCCACATAAAGCATGGCCTCAGCAAGGGTGGTCTTGCCTCTGCCGCCGTGACCGGCTATGACGATGTTGCGAATGTCTTTAGCGTTATAAACTTTCAAAATCCTTAATCCTCCCATCAAGTTCTGAATAGACTAATCGTCATATTAAAGTATCAAACTGAATTGTATCATAATTATTTATACTTTTCAATTAAAAAAACTACAAATATGAGCCTTATTTTGTGTAATTTCTTAATAAAATTTCATTTTTCACATCATTGTCATAATTAAATGTAAATCATTGACACTTGTTGAATGTTAATATATAATCTCCTATGTAATCATTAAAAATGGTGATATTTGCTAATTTTATATTGGGGAGGAAATAAAGTGAAAACCATTTTAGTCGGCACAGGCGCCATAGGCGGAACCGTAGCGGTCCTTGCGAAAGCAAACGGCTTTGATTTGCATGTAGTCTGCCGCGGTGAGGAAACCGCGGAGAAAATCAAGAACGACGGACTGTATCTCAAAGGACCCAGAGGAGAGCATAAGGTAAAGCTCCACGCTTACCCTGATATTGAGTCTATCGACCAGCACGACTACGACATTTGCATTATAGCTTCAAAGGCATACGCCATGCCCGAAATAGCAAAGGCAATGCTGCCCCACATTAAGGAAGACGCGCTTGTTGTATCCATGCAGAACGGCATGTGCCTTGAAATCCTTGCGGACATCGTGGGCAAGGAGAGGGCGGTTGGCTGCATGATAGGCTTTGGAGCAAACCTTGATACGCCCACATCTCTTACCATGACGAGCCTCGGCTCCTTTGCGATTGGCATGCTTCCCGGCTATACTTCGGACAAGCTTGAGTACATAAGAAAAATGCTCGACTGCACAGTGCCCTGCCATATCTCCGACATGATTCAGTCAGAGCAGTATTCAAAGCTTATAATCAACTCCTGCATCACTTCATTGGGCGCTCTTACGGGTCAGACCCTCGGCGTAATGCTTGACGAAAAGTCCGCCAGAGTTCTTTTCCTTGCCATAGCAAGGGAGGGCATCAAGGTCGCAAAGGCTATGAACCTCTATGTACCGCCCTTTAACAAAGTTCTCAATTACAACCTGCTTCTTTTAACGGACGCAAAGTGGTTCGATCTTCTTTGCGAAACCCTTTTCAGAGTCATAGGCAAGGTAAAATATAAGGACGACAAATCCTCCTCGCTCCAGTCCCTTGAAAGGGGCAAGCCCACAGAGATTGACTACTTCAACGGCTACATAGTCAGAAAGGGCAAGGAGTTCGGCGTTCCCACTCCCGTAAACGAAAAGATGGTTCAGCTCATTAAGGAGATTGAGAGGAAAGAGCGCAAAATCTCAATGGACAACCTCAAAGTCTTTGTTGATGAAGGCCTTATAAAAATCTGATTACATAGAATCGGGGTGAACATTCCGCTTTAAGCGGAAAACGGTATGTTTAAAAACAGAGAAATGACCGATGATTTTCGCAGCGAGGTTTTAAAGAACGGCGAGGCCAAAATCAGCGCGAGAGCCTTAATGAAGGGCGCGGGCCTTACCGACGACCAGATTTACAGACCCTTTATAGGCGTTGTCAATTCCTATTCAAACTTTTTCCCGGGACATTCAAACCTTGATAAAATCGGACAGGCTGTCAAAGACGGTATCCTCATGGGAGGCGGCACTCCCATAGAGTTTTCCACAATCGGCATTTGCGACGGCATTGTTATGGGCGGTCTCGGCATGAGATACTCCCTGCCCAGCAGAGAGCTTATTGCCGACTCTGTCGAAACCATGGCAAACTCCCACACATGCGACGCCCTTGTTCTTGTCTGCTCCTGCGACAAGATTATCCCCGGCATGATTATGGGCGCTTTAAGACTTGACATCCCCTTCATAGTCGTTACGGGCGGCCCCATGCTAGCGGGCAATTACAGGGGCAAAAGAGTGGATGTGCAGGATGTCGCCGAATCCGCAGGTCAGGTGCTTGCGGGCACCCTTGACATAGAGGAGTTCCAGGCATACGAGGATGAGGTCTGCCCCGGCTGCGGCTCATGCCAGGGTATGTTCACCGCAAACTCCATGGCATGCATGACCGAGGTTCTCGGCATCTCCCTGCCCGGTACGGGCACGGTCCCCGCAGTAAACGCAAAGCGTTATCATATGGCTAAAAAGGCGGGTCAGATTGCCGTTGAGCTTGCGAAGTACGACTTCAGACCCTCCGAATTCTTAACAAGGGAGTCTTTCATAAACGCAATCACCCTCGATATGCTCCTCGGCTGCTCAACCAATACGGCGCTGCATCTGCCCGCGCTGGCACGCTCAATCGGAGTTGATATAAGTCTTGACGACTTTGACGAAATCAGCCGCAAAACTCCCCATATCGTAAAGCTGTCACCGTCGGGCAAGCATCTTATGCAGGACCTTGATGTTGCCGGCGGCGTGTCTGCTGTAATTAAGCAGGCGATAGAAGCTGGACTTATTAACGGCGAGCAGATGACCGTCACGGGCAAGACACTCGCCGAAAATGTTGAGAACGCGGAGGTTCTGGACCCCGAGGTCATTCACCCCTTCTCGAACCCCTATTCCGAAGAGGGCGGCCTCATGGTCCTCAAGGGCAATTTAGCCCCCTTGGGAGCCGTTATCAAGTCCGCGGGCGTTCTGCCTGAAATGTTTGAGCACGAAGGCCCCGCAAGGGTATTCGATTCCGAGCGCCACGCGATGTCCGCGCTCGCTATGAGGAGAATCAAGCCCGGCGATGTAATGGTCATAAGGTACGAAGGACCCAAGGGCGGACCCGGTATGCCCGAAATGCTGACCCTTACAGCTCTGCTTGCCGGTCAGGGACTTGACAGCAGCGTTGCCCTTGTCACTGACGGCAGATTCTCAGGCGCTTCAAGGGGCGGCGTCATAGGTCATGTTGCTCCCGAGGCTGCTCTGGGCGGTCCGATCGCCTTTGTGCAAGAAGGAGATATCATTAGGCTCAGCCTCAGCAAGCGCACTATCGAGGTGCTTGTTGACGACGAAGTTCTGGAGGAGAGAAAGAAGAACTGGATTCCTCCCGCACCCAAAATCAAAACCGGCTGGCTTGCCCGCTACGCAAAGCTTGTCGGCCCAGTTTCAGGCGGAGCAATGCTTGAAGAATAAACAAATCGGGGCGGCAAAAAGTCGCCCCGTTTAATATTTTGACAGTTTAATGTTATTCATCAGTTTCCGATGCAAGAACCTCGCTCTCTCTGAACAGCAGAGAAATGCACCAGATACCGGCAAGAGCTACTATTGTATATATAATTCTGCTAATGATAGCAGCTTGTCCGCCAAATAACCATGCGACCACATCAAACTGGAAAAGACCGATAGCTCCCCAGTTCAGGGCACCGATTATTACAAGAACAAGTGATATTCTGTCAAGCATTATTTTCAACTCCTTTAAAGGTTTCGCCATTAGTATGGTCTATTAACGCCAAGATATACGGTCTTGATATGGTAATTTATTGATGTTATAATTTTTTAAATAAAATAATGGAAAAAAGCACACGGTTCTGCCTTTATTTACAGTTTTCCCAAGAATTCAAATATTATTATTTTACCGGAGGAAATTATGCCTGCTGACAAAGTTTTAAGATTTAACAGGGACGGCAAGTTTACAATCCTCACCGTTGCTGACATGCATCTTAAAGACAACGGGGAAAAGGGAAGTGCGGATACTCTTAAACTGCTTGAAGCGTCGCTTATTAAATTCGACCCCGACCTTACGGTGCTTTTGGGCGACAATACAAGCGGCTGGAAAGGCAGCAGCTTTGAAGGCGTTGAAAGGGTAATTTCGAGCATAACCGAGATTTTCGACAGGCACAAAAAGCTGTTCGCCGTTGTTTTCGGCAATCACGACCATGAAACCGGTGTTTCCAACAAAGAGCAGGCAGCGCTATTTCAAAAGAGCGAATACTGCCTGTTGGCAGAAGGCGATTGCGAGGTCGGCTGCGGAAACTACAATCTCCCCATCCTTCGCTCCGATTCCGACAAAATGGCATTTAACCTCTGGATGATAGACTCAAGGGATTACTACGAAGACGAAAACGGCAACCGCTCCTATGCATTTGTTTCCGACGAGCAAATCGCCTGGTACGAAAAGAAAAGCGAGGAATTAAAAAAGAAAAACGGCGGAATGCCGGTATACTCCCTTGTGTTCCAGCACATAACCGTTCCCGAGCAGTACAGACTTCTCAAGGCGGTTCATCCCCTGACCCCCTTTGCCGTAAAAGGTCACGGAGCATGGAGCGACAGGCGCTTTGTCATCGCCCGCCCCAAATACACAAAGGGCGCTCTTGGAGAAGGTCCCTGCCCGCCCGATATAAACAACGGTCAGTTTATGAGCTGGCTTAAAACGGGGGATGTAATCGGCGCCGTATTCGGTCACGACCATATAAACGACTTTGTGGGCGATGTGGACGGCATTAAGCTGATTCAGACAAGGGGAGCGGGCTTTACCGCATACGGCGACGGAATCGACCGCGGCGTAAGACTTATAACCCTTTACGAAAACGAACCCAAAAAGCTAAAGACGGATACATATTACTACACAGAAATCGTGGGCAGCATACCCACCACACTCCCGCTGCACGAAATGTTGCCGCTAAGAATTAAAAAGAAACTTATCTGCGCAGGCTCCGCCGCATTGCTTACGGCCTCACTGCTCGCGGCGGCGAAAGCAGTCAATGCGATTAAAAAATGTAAGCATAGGGTGTGATAGGCATGAATGTTTACGATTTTGACAACACAATCTACGACGGCGAAAGCTCGCTTGCGCTGTTTTGGTTTTATATTAAAAAAATGCCCCACTTGGTCAAATACTATCCCAAGGTTTTAAAGGCAATGTATAACTACAAAAAGGGCAATATCACAATTGAGGACGCCCTTCAAAAATACATACCAATGATAGAGCCTTATGTTTTGAAGGTTATCGACACCTGCGATAGGGACGCAAAAGAGTTCTGGGACTCGCACATGCACAAAATCAAACCCTTTTACAAAGAGATTCAGCAGGATGATGATGTGATAATCACAGCCTCTCCCGAAATCTTTATGAGGGAAATCTGCAACAGACTCGGAGTCAAAGAGGTTATCGGCACAACCTTCAATCACGAAACCGGCAAAATCGAAAGGTTCTGCTACAGAAAAAACAAGGTTAGAGCATTCAAAGAAAGATTCGGCGACGCTCCGATTGACAAGTTCTATACCGACTCTATAAACGACGCGCCCCTTATTGAGATTGCAAAGGAGGCATATCTTGTAAAGGGCAATAAAATCCAAAGAATAAAGTAAAAGGCGGAATTGGCATGAGAAACAAAAATGTCTCCTACAAAAACATTGATATTACGGGCGGCTTTTGGAAGGACAGACAGGATTTAAACAAAATTGTCACCATTTATGCCGTTCGTGACAGATTCAAGGACACAGGCAGGTTTGACGCCTTTAAGTGCGACTGGACTGAGGGCAAACCGAAAAAGCCACATTTCTTCTGGGACTCAGATGTGGCAAAGTGGATGGAGAGCGCCGCGTACATACTCTCAAAGGAGAGAAACGAGGAGCTTGAAAAAGAGGTTGACGCCCTTGTTGACCTTATCGAAAAGAATCAGGACGAAAACGGCTATTTCAATATCTACTTTACCGTTGTGGAGCCTGATGAAAGGTTCACCATAAGAGACGCCCACGAGCTTTACTGCGCTGGTCATCTTATTGAGGCTGCCGTCGCATACTACGAGGCAACGGGCAAGGATAAGTTCCTAAAGCTCATGAAAAAGTATGCCGACTATATCGAAAAAGTTTTCAAAATCGAGGATTCCGCCGAGTTTGCAACACCCGGACATGAGGAGATAGAGCTGGCTCTTGTCAGGCTCTACCGCTGCACGGGTGAGGAGAAATACTTAAATCTCTCCAAGCACTTTATCGACTCCCGAGGAGCAAGGGGCGATAAAGAAGAGCTTATGATTTACAATCAAAGCCATATGCCCGTAAGAGAGCAGCGCACTGCCGAGGGTCACTCCGTCAGAGCCTGCTATCTTTACAGCGGCATGGCTGATATCGCCGCGGAGTTTGACGACGAGGAATTGAAGGTGGCGCTTAACAGCCTTTTTGACAATATCGTAAATAGAAGAATGTATGTAACGGGCGGCATCGGCTCCAGTCACCATGGCGAGGCGTTCACAATCGACTATGACCTTCCCAACCCCAACGCCTATGCCGAAACCTGCGCCGCCATATCCCTTGCCATGTTCGCTGGCAGGATGAATGAAATCCGGCCCAACGGCAAGTACGGCGACATTGTCGAAAAGGTCATATACAACGGATTTCTGTCGGGTCTCTCCCTTGACGGAAAGAGCTTCTTCTATGAAAACCCCCTTGAGATTGTAAGAGCCGACAGAACCAGAAATGTATCATGGCCCGCCAAAGAGCGTTTCCCGCTGACAAAGCGCAAGGAGGTTTTCGACTGCTCCTGCTGCCCGCCCAATGTCACCCGCTTTATAGCCTCCATCGGCGGCTATGTATACACTGTGGGCAGCGACGAAAACACCCTCTATGTAAATCAGTACATGGAAAGCGTATCGAATTTAAAGCTCGGCGATGCCGATGTGGAAATAACCCAAAAAACCAACTACCCATGGGACGGCAAGGTAAATATCACCGCAAAGGGAATGAAGGGCAAAACCCTGGCTCTCAGAATTCCCGCATGGAGCGAAGAATTCACCGTAGAAATAAACGGCAAGACTGCGGATATAAAACCCACTGACGGCTTTGCTCGTATAGAGGTTGACGCTGATGAAATCTCCGCGGCTTTGCGGCTTGATGTCAGCCCCTTCTTTGTGGAGTGCAACCCCAAGGTAAACGCCAACGCCGGCAGGGTAGCTTTGCAGGCGGGTCCCGTGGTATACTGCCTTGAAGAAATCGACAACGGCCCGAATCTCAGAGATATATCCATCAGCCGTGAGCCCGATTTCAAGGTAAAATGGTTTGACGAACTGGGCGTTCAAATTATTGAGGCTAAAGCCTTCAGAACAAAGCCCTTTGATGAGCTTTACAGACGCGCTCAATTTGAAAAAGAGGAATGCAAAGCGGTATTCATTCCCTACTTTGCTTTCGCCAACAGAGAAGAGTGCGACATGCTTGTGTGGACTAAAGTAGAGTAAAAAAATGCCCCGACTTTGAGTCGGGGCTCTTTTATGTTTAATTACAGAATTCTCAGCTTCTTTAAATACTCCGCCGCGATGTACGCATGACCGAAATGGGTCGGGTGAACGCCGTCCTCTGCAAGCTCCTTGGGAGTGTAGTCACGCTTTACAGCCTTGTTAAATATTGACTGCATGGGCAGATAAATGCAGTTATGCTTTGCAGCCAGCTTTTCGCAAACCTCGATTTTCGGGTCAAGGTCGGGATGCCAGGTCTCCCTGTCGGGCAGGGAGTGAAGGACAAATGGAGAGATAACCATAATCTTTGTGTCGGGCATGTCGGTCCTGATTTTAGTAAGCAGCAAATCATACTCCTGCTCAAATCTCTCAAGCGGGCAGGGGTCGTTCCTGTCAAATGCCCTCCATACATCGTTGATGCCGATGAGTATGGAGATAAAATCTGGCTTTATTGCGAGGAAATCCTCATCGTATCTTGCGAGCAAATCTCTTACTCTGTTGCCCGAAATGCCCTTATTAATAAAGGTTATGTTTCTCTTGGGAAACATGGTGCGGTAAATGTTTGCCACAATCTGCGGATAGCCGTTTCCCAGACTTGTAATGTCGTTTCTGTCTCTGCCGCAGTCTGTTATGCTGTCGCCCTGAAAAAGTACTACTGCCGATTCTTTAAAATATTGTTTCATCTAACCATTCCTGACTTATTAGATTTTGTTTACGATTATATTGCCGTTTGTTACAACTGCCTTAATGTTTACATCGTCGTCAAAGATTACAAGGTCCGCGTCGTAGTTTGCCTTGATAAGACCCTTTCTGTGACCGAAGCCCACGACCCTTGCGGGAGTGGTGGATGCCATCTTTACCGAGTCAACAAGGCTGATGTCGCATTTCTTATACATATTCCTTACAAGGTCAGCGCATGTAGCGACGCTGCCGGCAAGGCTTGAGCGGTCCGCCAGCTTCATAACTCCGTCCTCGTACACAACCGCCAAATCATTCTCCTGAGTATAGATTTCTCCCTCTTTCATATCCGAGGCGGAGAACTCAAGACCGTCGGTAATGGCGTAAGCCCTGTCGGGACCCTTTGCCTTGTAGATGAGCTTAATGAGCCCTACGGGCAAGTGTCTTAAGTCGGCTATGAACTGGGTGGTGTAGCCGTCAAGGGAGAGACCCGCCTCAACAACGCCCGCGACTCTGAAAAGGTTTACCTTGATTACCGACGAGCAGGCGGAGTAAATATGGGTAATATCCGAATAGCCGTAGTCAAGAGCCTTGTCGACAATTTCATAGGTTGCGTTGGAATGTGCAACCGACGCCACAATGCCCCTCTTGGAGATTTCTTTGCCCAGCTCCATGCCTCCGGGTATTTCGGGAGCCGCGCCAACCATTCTGATGCCCTTCCACAAATCAAGCAGCTCGGTGGGGCTGACATCAACGGGATTGATTATATTTTCGGGACTCTGAGCGCCCTTCATTTCAAGGGAGAGATAAGGCCCCTCAAGATGCGCGCCCAATATGTTTGAAAAGGTATAATCCTCAGCCGCTTTTTTAATAGCCTCAACGGCGGCCACGATTTTGGGCATGGGAGCCGCAAGAGTGGTCGGGAGTATGGAGGTGGTGCCCCTTACAGCATGGGCTTTGCACATATTCTTTATATCCTCGGGGTTGCCGCTCATGGCGGAATATCCGCCGCCGCCGTGGACATGTATGTCAACAAAGCCGGGAGCGAGATAAAGACCCTTTACATCCACCGTTTCAGCGTCTTTAATGTCAAAGCGGTCGACTATCTCAGCTATCTTGCCGTCTTTGACAATCAGATTGCCTTTTCTTATTCTGTCATATAAAACAATGTTCGCGTTCTTGTAAACAGTTGTGCTCATAAAGACGCCTCCTTCTGCGGAAAATTTTCCAAAACAGAAACCGCAGAGCAAACTTTAAGAAGAATATAAACCCTAATGTAAATTTTGTCAATGAGCCCGTCTGCCTTAAACCGTTTAAGATTTTAAATCATAAAAAGCCCATAAACTATGGAAATTTGGTATATCCTATGATATAATCAAGTCCAAATGATTAAAATAATTCCAAAATAGTATTATGGAAAATTTACTTGGGGGATGCTGGGATGTCAGAAAAAACAGTTCGAATCGGAGCCGTGGGCATTAGCGGCAGAGGCTCATCAATGCTCAGGCTCATGATGAGATTTAAAGGCGTTGTCTGTCCCGCCGTTTGCGATGTGTATGAGGACAGAATGAACGACGGCATTGAGATAGTTAAAAACTCGCCCCATTATTCGGGCTATGAGGTAAAAGGCTATCTTGACTATAAAGAGATGTTCGAAAAGGAGCAGCTTGACGCGGTACTTATCTGCACCACATGGATTACCCACGCCAGAATCGCAGTTGACGCGATGCGCGCTGGATTCCATGTCGGCCTTGAGGTCGGCGGCGCCGCCTCCGAGGAGGAGTGCTGGCAGATGGTCAGAGCCTCCGAGGAAACGGGCAAGTTCTGCATGCTGCTTGAAAATTGCTGCTACGGACAGGCTGAGATGGCAGTTTTCAATATGGTCAAGCTCGGTCTTTTCGGCGAAATCGTATACCTTACAGGCGGCTATCAGCATGATTTGAGAGACGAAATCGGCTACGGCAGAGAAATCCGCCACGGCAGGCTCTTTAACTTCATGCACAGAAACGGCGAGCTTTATCCCACTCATCAGCTTGGCCCCATCGCAAAGCTCATAGGAATCAACAGAGGCAACAGATTCTTAAGCCTTGTTTCCATGTCCACAAAGGCAAGGGGACTTAACGAGTTCCTTAAAAGAGAAAAGGGCGAGGGATACGACATAGCAAACTACCCCTTCAACCAGGGCGATGTCACAACCACAATAATTAAATGCGCAGGCGGCGAGAATATTACTCTCATTCACGACTGCACCCTGCCCAGACCCTATTCCAGAAACGCGAGAGTCCAAGGCACAAAGGGCATCTGGATGGAAGACGGCAACCAGATTTACATCGAGGGCAGAAGCCCCTTCCACAAGTGGGAGGACTTTGACCCTTATATGCACGAGTTTGCCCATCCTCTTTGGAGGATTCACGCGAAGAACGCCGCGAAATACGGTCACGGCGGCATGGATTATCTAATAATGGCTGCGTTCATTGAGAGCGCGATGCACAATCTCAAACCTCCCATTGATGTTTACGATACGGCATCATGGATGGCTATCACATATCTCTCCGAGCAGTCGGTTGCCATGGGCGGCATGCCCGTTCCCGTTCCGGATTTCACAAACGGCAGATGGATTGACAGAGAGCCCTACCGCAGAGGCATATTCTGCCTTGAAGAAGTCTGCGACGAATTCTTCACCGACGAGGATATGAACATTGACGAAGAAATATTAAAAGACAGATAAAGCATGGGGGTAAAAATGAAATACTATATCGGCATTGACGGAGGCGGAACAAAAACACAGTACGCGCTTTTTGACGAGAATAAGAACCTTATCTCAAGCGTTTTCACAGGCGGCAGCAACCACGAAAATCTGGAGGGCTCATTCTCCGAGGCTGCCGACATCATCCACGAGGGAATCACAAACCTTCTTAAAGAGAACGGTCTTGAGTACAAGGATATTGAGCATACCCTTATGGGTCTTGCGGGCATCGACCACCCTTACCAGCACGACGCTATGGTTGACGAGCTGGAGGAGAGGGGCTATTCCCGCTTTTCAATCTACAATGACGGCTTTATAGTAACCAAGGCAGGCACCGACAAAAAGGCGGCCATCGGCTACAACTGCGGCACGGGCACCTGCTGCAACTCCATAGACAGCAGAGGCAACATGCTGCAAATCGGCGGCTTCGGCGACCTTTCAGGCGACGCCGGCAACGGCAGCTGGATTGCAATCAGAGCCTTCAGACTTGTCTATGACGAAATCTGCCTTGCCCGCCACAAGTCCCTTATAACAAAGCTCTTTACCGAGAAATTCGGCGTAAAGCCCGAAAGGGACGAGTTCCTTGCAACCATCGCTCTTTTGATGGGGCTTAAGCAAGAGGAATATACAAGAGGACTTATCGATATATTCTTTGACGCCGCTAACGCCGGCGACGAGGTAGTTCTCGAGTCCATTGAAGAAATGGCTGACAGGGGAGCGGATTTCATCGCGGCCCACACCAAGCTCCAGCAGTTTGACGATGAGGTTGTGGATGTTGTCCTTTCTGGCTCCATACATACAAAGCTGCCCGCCGACATCTATATAGAGCGCCTTATGGAAAAGGCAAGGGCAAAGAGCTTAAAGAAACTCAACTTCATAAAGCTTACGGGTCCGCCTGTAATGGGATGCATTAACTGGATGCTTGAGGATAAATAGCCCCCGATAGAAAGGAAGGATAGCTGTGAAAGAAATAGTCGTAGCCGTAATCGGCTCAGGCAGTACATATTGTCCCGAGCTTGTTGACGGTTTTATAAAGGCTAAGGACAGGCTCGGCTTAAAGAGCCTCAGACTCATGGACATTGACGAGCGCAAGCTCAATATCGTCGGAGACCTTTGCATAAGGATGCTCCGAAACGCAGGTATCGACTGCGAGGTTATAAAGACCGACAGTCTTGACACCGCCTTAAAGGGCGCGGACTTTGTCGTAACTCAGATTAGAGTAGGCAAGCTCCCCGCGCGCCATCTTGACGAAACCATCCCGCTCAAATACGACCTTATCGGTCAGGAGACTACGGGCATCGGCGGTTTCTTCAAGGCTCTCAGAACCATCCCCGTAATGAAGGAGATTGCCGACAAGGTAAAAGAGCTCTGCCCCGACGCATGGCTCATTAACTTTACCAATCCTTCGGGTATTATCTCTGAGTTTTTACAGAACCACACCGACATTAAGAGCATGGGTCTTTGCAATGTACCCATCAACATGATTGACGATGTCAAAAAAGCTGTGGGTCAGGACGCGGATGTAACATATCTCGGACTTAACCATTTAAGCTGGATTACCTCCGTCAAAAAGGACGGCAAGGAATACATAGACAGGCTCTTTGACGAGGGCTTTGCCCCCGAGGTTATGGCAAATATCCACGACGACGGTTTTGACATTTCCTGCCTCAAGGCAGCAAGGGGCATTCCTTCTTCCTATCTCCAGTATTACTACAACCGCGCCGCAAAGCTCGAGTATCTTAAAGACTCCGAGCAGAGCAGAGCGGAGGTTTGCATGGAGATTGAGGAAGAGCTTCTGAAAATGTACGCCGACCCCGACCTTAAAGAAAAGCCCGCTCTCCTTGATTTAAGGGGCGGACACAAGTATTCCCTTGCGGCGGTTTCTCTTATCGACTCAATCGCTAACGACACAAACGACATTCATGTGGTCAATATAAAGAACAACGGCACCCTCCACTTTATGGAGGACGACGATGTGGTTGAAATCGCGGCCGCTATCGGCAAGGACGGCGCAAAGCCCGTAAAGCTCGAAAGACTCGAGAACGAGCACATCATCGGTCTTATGAGAATCGTCAAGGCATACGAGCGTCTGGCCGTAAAGGCAGGCATGGACGGCGATGACGACGCGGCTCTCAACGCTCTTATGCTCCATCCTCTTGTCGGCGACTTTGAAAAGGCAAAGGCCTGCTATGAGGAAATGAAAGAGGCTCACGCCGCTTATCTTCCCCAGTTTAAAAAGTAAACTTTTAAAACGCTGTAAAGATTGTTAATATGGCAGTCTTTACGGCGTTATATTGCTAAAACAGATAAAACTATAAAGGAGAATGAAGGTGCAGGGTTATTCATTAAAGGTAAAGAAAACAAGACAGAAAATAAGGAATTTTTACACTGCGGCCCAGGGCTTGCCCTCTGATGCAATCACCGCTGCCGCGTTTGACGGCAAGGGTGTTCTTTGGGTAGGCACCGACAAGGGTCTTGCAAAGTTTGACGGCAAGAAGTTTGCAAAGTTCGATGTCAAAGCAGGAAACGGCAATATCTCAATGCTTCATGTCGATAAAGAAGGCGCCCTTTATGTAGGCACAGAAAACAAGCTCGTAAAAGTTAAGGACTCCAAAATCGTCAGCACCACAGAGCTTGAAGGCAATATAATCGCCGGCGCCACCGACTATAACGGCATTGACTGGTTCATTACCGACAGGTATCTCTATACAAACTACGAGCGCGGCACATTGTACCCCTATCACGAGACCGAAACCCCCGACTGCAAAGGTCTTGCCGCATTTAACGAGGACTTCGTCTTCGCAGCAGGCTCTTTTGGACTGCAGATAATTCACGGAAAGCGCCCCCGCTGGGCAACGCTCATAACCCAAACCTCCAAAATCCCCACTAACGAGCTTACGGCTATCGCAGCGGACACATGGAATCATGTCTGGATAGGCACCAAGAACGGCGCTCTTATCTTTGACGGCAGAAACAGATGGCTCACTCCCGACACCGTTAAGGCTCTGCCCAGGGCAAGCGTTACCACAATAGCCATCGGCAAAAACGGAGCCGCATACATCGGTACGGAAATCGGACTTTATATAATCGACGGCACAAAGGAGAGCTTCCTCGGCTATAACCGCTGGCTGCCCGACTTTAAGGTAACGGCAATTGCGGTAAGCTCCGACAGCGACACCCTGTGCATAGGCACAGAAAAGGGTCTTGCCATCATCGAGTTTAAGCTGATGTCCCTTTCCGAAAAGGCCGAGTACTATCAGTACACCGTTGAAAAATACCACAACCGTGAGGGCTACACCACCAACCGCCAGCTTACCGAAAAGGGCAATATAGAGTCAGGCGCACCGCAGATTACCGACAACGACGGTCTCTGGACCGGCTGCTATGTTGCGTCTCAGGCACTCCGCTACGGCGCCACAAAGGACAAGAAAGCCCTTGAATCCGCAAGGAAGGGCATGAGAGCCATGCTCAAGCTCATGAGCATTACGGGCATCGAGGGCTTTACCGCGAGAGCCTACAGACGCCCCGGCGAGCCCGGCTTCGGTGACGGCGACAAGGAATGGCATCTTACCGAGGACGAGTTCGGTCCGCTTGAGTGGAAGGGCGAAACATCCAGCGACGAGATGACGGGTCACTTCTTCGGTCTCTCCCTCTACTACGACCTCTGCGCCGATGAGAAGGAGAAGAAGGAAATCGCCCTTGCCCTTTCAAATATTATGGACCATATTCTCAGCCATGAATACACCCTCTGCGATGTTGACGGTCTGCCTACCACATGGGCGCATTGGGGTCCCCATGAGCTTAACAACGACGAGAAATGGTTCTGGGAGAGGGGAATCAACTCCCTTGAACTGCTCGCTTTCCTCAAAATCGTCTATCACATGACAGGCGACGAGAAGTATCAGAAGGAATACGAAAAGCTCATCAGAACGCAGAACTACGCTCTCAACTGCGTTCAATACAAGATTTTCGACGCACATACCTCCCACATCGACGACAATCTGGGCTTCCTTTCAATGACATCCCTTCTCAGATACGAGCAGGATCCCACCATCAGGCAGTACTTCCTCATGGGCTTTAAGCACCATTGGAACGACCAGCGCATTGAGCGCTCACCGCTGTGGAACATTATGTACGGCGCCCTCACAGGCGAGCACTGCGACCTTGAAAACGCGGTCAGAAGCCTTGAGGAATTGCCCCTTGACCTTATCCACCATAAGGTTGTCAACAGCGTCCGTCCCGAAATCGTCTGGGACAGCGGTCAGGAACTGTTCGGCGGCGTAAGGCAGCTCAAAGAGCCTTTGCCCTATGACGAAAAGCCGATGAACAAGTATGACAACAACCCCTTCCTTGCTGACAGGGGCGACGGTCTCAGAGCAGAGGACGGCACCGTATTCCTGCTGCCTTACTGGTATGCCCGCTACTACGGAATGATTATAGAAGAGTAATAAAATCCAACGCGCGCTCATATGAGTGTGCGTTGGAAATGCTTTTGTTTAGCTGATAATAATTTAAGTTTAACAATATAATTAAAGGGGTCTTTTAAATGAGTTTTTCTGATTATGCCAAAAATTTCGGCGGAGTTTACTCCCTGATGCTCACGCCTTTTAAAGAGGACAGAAGCATAGACTACGACATCTATCCCGAATATGTCCGCTGGCAGGAGGAGCAGGGCGCCCATTATCTCTTTGCGGTATGCGGCAGCTCCGAAATGAAGAATCTAACCCTTGAGGAAAGGGAGAAATTAGCCGCTCTTACTGTAAAGCACCGCAAAAAGGTAAAGGTTTTCGCTACCGCCAACCTTGAGCCTTCATGGCATGGTCAGCTTGAAGAAATAAAGAGAATCGAAGCTGCGGGCGTTGACGGTCTTGTATTTGTAACCAAAGGCTACGGCAATGACGAGGAAAGGCTTGTTACATATCTTCTGGAGCTTCAAAGCCACGCCACCGTGCCCGTAATCCTTTACGAGTTCCCCGGTTTCTCAAACCATCTCATCTCAGGCAGCGCCTATAAGCGTCTTGTGGAAAACGGCAATTTCCACGCCATTAAGGACACCACCTGCACAATGCAGGGCATCAAAGAGAAAATAGCCGTACAGGGCGACTCCTGCGTTCTTCAGGCTAATATTCCTTACCTTCTGGAGGCATACGAGGCAGGCGCAAGAGGCGTCGCCGCAACTCCCACCACCTGCGGCACAAACCTCTTTATCAGAATGTGGGACAGCTTTGCTGCGGGAGACATGGAAGAAGCAAGAAGAATGCACGAGGAAATCGTAAACCTTGACAACGCCCTCGGCGGAGCATTCCCCGCAACCGCGAAATATCTTGTAAATCTTCAGGGAATCCCGATGAACTGGTACACCAGAGGCGACCATGTATTAAAGGACCATAAGCTCAAAGCTCTCAGAGTCTACCACGACTACGCCGTTAGAAATAATTTAATGAAATAAGAGAGAAGGGGTAAAAGTGGAGAAATATCTGATTATCAATGCCGATGACTTCGGCATGTGCAGAGCCGCAAACCTTGCTACATTCGACCTTTTTGAAAAGGGCGGAATCTCGTCCGCCACAATCATGATGCCCTGCCCGTGGGCTCCCGAAGCTGTCAAGTGGGCGGCAAGCCACCCCGAGTACGCCGTGGGCGTGCACCTTACCTTGACAAGCGAATGGAAGTACTACAGATGGGGCCCCGTAGCCCAAAGCGGCACCGACTCGCTCAGGGACGAATACGGCTATATGTACCCCGAGTGCGACGAGTTTGAGGAAAACTGCGACATCGACGAGGTTGAAACCGAAATCAGAGCTCAGGTCGCCCTTGCCAAAAGGCTTGGACTTAATCCTTCCCACCTGGACAATCACATGGGTTCCCTCTACGGCTTTAACGGCAATATGGAGGTCATGCCCAGAACTCTTGAAATCTGCGGAGAATTAGGTTATGCCTTCCGTCTTTTCAGAAGTCTGCGCCGCGAGTTCATTCCCTCCACCTTCCCGCAAGACCTTCCCTTAGACCTTCTTAACATGCTTGTAGCCGGCTATGTCTCAATTGCCGATGAGAAGGGCGTCCCCCTCATTGACAATATTCTGTTCCCCGAGTGGACGGAGGACGGCAAAGCCGACTACGAAACCTACAGAGAGTACATGCTAACAAGGCTTGCCAACATCCCAGAAGGCGAAATTACCGAAACCTTTATCCATCCGTCTTTGGAGTGCGACGAGCTTAAAGGCATCACAAGTCTTTGGCACTGCAGAGTTTGGGAGCACAGACTTTTCTCAGATCCCAAAACACGCCAGCACCTCGAAAGCCACGGCGTAAAGTACATAAACTACAGAGATGTGGTAAGGATGAGAAAAGAGCAGGCTTCAAAAGAATAGAGATATTAGGTGCAGTAGCTAAGACTACTGCCCTTTCTCTTAAAAACTGCCAATAAAAGAAGATAAAAGAAATTAAGAATTGATATTGACAATTTTAGTTTCTGTATATATAATACTTTAGCAAGCTAACGCAAGGGCCATTAGCTCAGTTGGTTAGAGCAACCGGCTCATAACCGGTTGGTCCGGGGTTCGAGTCCCTGATGGCCCACCAGAATTGCCGAACTTTTCATTCGAAGGGTTCGGAAATTATTAGCCTTTGCAGCAGCGAAGGCAGATAGGGGTATAGCTCAGCTGGTAGAGCAGCGGTCTCCAAAACCGCGTGCCGAGGGTTCGAATCCTTCTGCCCCTGCCAGATAAAAGCCTTGATTTCCTTTATATGTAAGGACTTCAAGGCTTTTTGCTATATTTAAGTCGTGACCTTCTTCTCACTAAAAATTAATGCCCTCCGTTTGGGAGGGTATTTTATTCTTGCTTTCTTGTGGCGAAGCATTAAGGAGCTGAAAGCAGCGGCTGCGTTATTAAAGCGCAAGACCTGAGCAATTCGTTGTTTTCGCTAACTTTGCTCAATGTTTGATGGTATTTACACACAAATTATATTTAAACAAGTTTTGCGAAGAATATATCCCCGCCTTTTAAAGTTACAAAGAACTTGCCGTCAATGCGTTTAATCTCTTTTGAGCCTTCAAGCGGCAGGAGATTCAGCCCGCTTTTTAGTTCCACCTTAGCCGTGCGCTCAGCCTCGGGGTTAGCCTTCTCGCCGTATTCCACACTTTTTTCAATGCCGTCATTATTAAATACTGTCAGATACCAGCCGTTCTTGAGCCTGTTCACAAACCAGTGCAGACCTCCGGATACCCTGCAGGGCATAAGCTCAGATATTTTCTCCACCGCTTCCTTCGGGCTCATTATATTTCCGTGCTTTTTCTTAAAAGCAGGATTAAAGCTCAGATCAACAAGGTACTCATATTCTCCTAAAACGGATTCGCAGTCTTCGTGAATAATATCAAAAGCGTCGGGGATATCGCTGTTCGGCAGCGTTCTATATTCATTTCCGAATCCCGAGGCAGACTGGCCCATAAGCTCTCTTATTTTCTCGGCAATCTTTTTGTCCCGCTCTTGAGTCCCCTTATTCTCATAGGGCATTTCAAGACTTTGATTAAACGAAGAATTGTAAACATTTGCAAGCGCCATCATATCTTTTGGAAGAACTATTGCAATCGGCGCGTAAAACTTGCCTTGATCGTATTTGCTTATAAAGCTCAAAAACTCCTTTTTAACAAGTCCGTAAGGGCTTAGCTCAAAATTCTCATCGTCAATAAATGTATTATGCAGTCCCCATTCCTCACTTAAAAAGGAAGCGCCCGCAAGATATGAATAAATGTATATACGCCTTTGAAGGGAACGGGAACTGCCGCCTTCGCCGCCAAGTGCTTTAAAGGGGAAGTCCCCCTCAGACTTTATATTCCACTCATTGATTCCGTCTTTAAAATAGGTGCAGACAGAGAAAGGCTTGCCGCCCCACGGCTCATAATATGCTCCGAAACTGCCCTTATACGCCTTTGCCATGCCCCTTGCATAGGAAAGCTGTATGTTGGCCAAAGGCGTCTGAGCGCCTATTTCGGGCATTACTCTCTTTGCGCCCAGCTTAAATTCAAGGTTCGCCGCCATCATAGCACTGTCGCAGGGGATAAGCCTTCCGCCCGTTTCGTTAAGACGCTTGCGGTACAGCTTTTCGGCATTTATTAATAATTCCTCAAAAGTCTTTGGTCTTTTAAGCTCAATCGCGAATTCTTCAGCCGTTGCCGCCTCAAGGAAAAGATGCTTAAAGGGAAACTGCCTGAATATCTCCTTTTCAATCGTTTCCTTATTCCATTCCTCGTCCTTGACCCTGCTCAACTTATTGTAATCTGTGCGAAGGTTAGACATCCATTCGTGCATTTGAAAGCCGTAAAATCTGTCCTCTAAAGCCTCTATTAATTCCATATCATACCGACAGGTGTCTATATATGCGCCGCCTTGAAGGCGGTCTATGTATACAGGAAGCCTCTCATCGTGCACAAGAGACTTCAGTTTTTTGTCCTCCTTCATAAGGCGGTTAAACTTTTTCTCCTCGGGCAGCATTAAATTCTGACAAAAGCGAATGCCCGCATTTGAGTTAATTATGCCCCTTTTTACAAAGCAGTCCCAGAGTTTAGAGTCATAGCCGTGAAAAAACACAAAATCGCTCATATGGCACCATCCTTGTATTCTTTCTGCTATGCTAACACAGCCCAAAGTTCAAATCAATTGCTCAGTGTAAATTTACAATATAGCTGCAAAATTTAATCTTTACAGTATGACGGTGATTTTCACTATTAAGGATGCAAGAGCTTTGAATATTTTTGTCTTGAACGGCAGCCCCAAGGACGAGCACAGTATAACCCTGCAGACGGTGAACTACCTGAAACTATTTTTCCCCGAGCAAAACTTTGAAACATATCATGTGGGGCACAAAATTAAGGCGCTCGAAAGAGATATGAGTCCCGTTATTGATTTGATTAACAAGGCGGACCTTCTGTTGTTTTCCTACCCTGTATATACCTTTATCGCGCCCGCGCAGCTCCAACGCTTTATAGAGCTTTTAAAACAGTCGGGGGTTTCCCTTGAGGGCAAATACGCCGCCCAGATTACCACCTCAAAGCGTTTTTATGATGTGACCGCCCACAGCTATATAGAGGAAAACTGTCATGATTTAAAGCTAAAGTACATAGCGGGTCTGTCTGCCGATATGGACGACCTGCTAAGCGTTAACGGGCAAAAAGACGCAAGGGAGTTCTTTGAATATGTCCTTTGGTGCGCTGAAAACGATTATTATGTAAAATCGCCCTCAGTGTCTTGCAGCTACACGCCCGCCCCTGGCACTGTACCCGATGACCCTTCAGAGCCCAAAACGGGCGATGTGGTTATTGTAACCGACTGTGAGGAGAACGACACTCAGCTCAAAAATATGATTGCCCGCTTCAGAGCAGTATTGCCCAGGAAAACAAGGGTAGTTAATATCAGAGAGTACCCCTTCAAAGGCGGCTGCCTTGGCTGCTTTAACTGCGCGGTGTCGGGCAAGTGCGTCTACAAGGACGGCTTTGACGACTTTTTAAGAAACGAGATTCAGTCGGCAGAGGCAATTGTGATTGCATTTACTATAAAAGACCACTTAATGGGCTCTTGTTTCAAGATGTATGACGACAGGCAGTTTTGCAACGGTCACCGAACCGTCACAAAGGGTATGCCCATGGGCTACCTTGTCAGCGGCGCGTTGGAAGCAGAGCAGAACCTTAAAACCATAATCGAGGCCAGAGCCCAGGTCGGCGGCAACTTCCTTGCGGGCGTCGCATCGGATGAGTCAGACCCCGACTCTGAAATTGATAAGCTGGCAAACACTCTGGAGTACGCTTTGCAGCACAAATACGCCCCGCCCGGAAATTTCTACGGCGTTGGTGGTCTTAAAATCTTCCGCGACCTTATCTGGCTTATGCAGGGCATGATGAGAGCCGACCATAAGTTCTACAAAAAGCACGGAATGTACGACTTTCCCCAGAAAAAGAAGGGCACTATTCTCAAAATGTACGCCGTCGGCATGCTTTTAGCGGCGCCCAAAGTCAAAGCCAAAATGGGCAATATGCTAAACGAAGGAATGCTGATGCCTTATAAAAAACTTCTTGAAAAACAAAATCAAACTTATCTTCTCAATAAGGCAATCCTATCTTTTTCACAATAAATTTTCCCTTTCATATAATGGTATAGAACAATATATATGAAAGGGATGAACTAAGTGCATTACGGCAATTTTTCAGGACAAAACATCAGAGACTACGGTCCCGAGCCGCTGGTAGTTAATATAGACAGATTCGCAAAGATGAATCAAAATTACAGAACTGCCCTGTGGACGGGAAAACATCTTCAGGTAACACTTATGAGTATTAGGGTCGGAGGAGACATAGGCCTCGAGATGCACCCGAATGTCGACCAGTTTATCAGAATCGAAAGCGGCTATGCCCTTGTCAAGATGGGCAACTGCAAGGACAATCTGAACTATCAGAGAAAGATTGACAGCAACTATGCGGTTATCCTTCCCGCCGGAACATGGCACAACATTATCAATATCGGCAAAACTCCGCTCAAGCTCTATTCAATCTACGCCCCGCCTGAGCACCCCCGCGGAACTGTTCACAGAACCAAGGAAGAAGCAATGCGGGCAGAACAGCATTAATAATCCCTGGG
>LFSO01000019.1:144591-154753 GCA_001512765.1 Clostridiales bacterium DTU053 | reverse complement strand
ACGAAAAGGAAGGGCAGTATTATACCATCCCCTTCAGCGTACCGCAGAATGTAATAAAGATTACGGTTAAATATGAGTATTACAGACCGACAAAGGGTATTCTCTCCGACCTTAGACCCACAAACTGCATTGACATCGGTCTTATGAACGAAAAGGGCAGATTCCTCGGCTGGTCCGGCAGCTCCCATTCCGAAATCAGCGTAGGGGAATACAGCTCAACCGACGGCTACATAACGGGAAAAATAAACCCGGGTGAGTGGAGGATAATCATCGGCGCCTATCATGTTGAGAAAAAGGGCGTAACCGTAAAGTACACCATTGACTTTGAGTTCGCGGGCGAAAAGCTCCTATTCGGCGACCTTCACATTCATACAAAAGCCTCCGACGGCATTTTTGATGTCTCTCAAATAGCGAATATGGCAAGGGAAAAGGGGCTCGATTTCATCGCTGTCGCAAATCATAACAACTATGCCGAGAACTTTGCCCTCCCCGCTGTAAACGGCTTAACCTACATCCCCGCCGTTGAATGGACCCATTACAAGGGTCATATGAATTTCTATGGGGTTAAAAATCCTTTTGAGGATTCCTTTATCGCAAACAGCATAGAAGAAATGCGAAAGGTAATAGAAAAGGCAAAAGCCCTCGGAGCGGTCATTTCCGTAAACCACCCCAAATGCGCCATTATCCCTTATTTGTGGGAGGACGATTATATTTTCGATATGGCGGAAATATGGAACGGTCCCATGCGCCCCACAAATGTAAGAGGCATAGCCTACTGGACCTCGCTTTTAAAGGCGGGCAGGAAGGTTGTGGCGGTGGGAGGCAGCGACTATCACAGACCCCTGCGCTTTGTCAAAATCGGCAACCCCGTAACCGGCGTGTATTCCCCCTCCCAAAGCGCTGAGGATATACTCGATTCCATCAAAAAGGGACGCTGCTTTGTTTCCGAGTCAAAAGACGGTCCCGCCATAGACCTTAAATACGGCGGCTTTAGAATGGGCGACACCGCTGAATATAAGGAAGGCACCGATTTAACGGTAGAAGTTAAAAGCCAATACAAAGTTAAACTATATCTCGTTACGGACAAGTACGAAAAGGAAATAAAAGCTGGCAAAGTCCCGCTCGATAAGGTGAAATTCGCGTATATCAAGGCAACAAAAAAGCACGGCAATAAAGTTCGCGCGGTTTCAAACCCGATTTATTTTAACTGACAGGAGGAAATCCAATGGCAGCAGAATCAAGGCTAGCAAAAAGAACCAGCCCGTCAAGATACGGCTTCGCGATGTTCGGAACATCAATACCAATCAATATGTTCAAATCCTTCGCGGCGATTTACTATGTCGATATGCTGGGACTTGACATGAAAAAATACTCCCTTGTGCTTTTCATCTATACCTTTGTGGACGCCATCGACAACCCCGTTTACGGCTTCTTGTCCGACAGAACAAGGACAAAATGGGGCAGAAGACGCCCGTGGCTTTTAATCGGCACGCCGTTTCTGGTTTTGTCCTTTATCCTTTTCTACAATGTGCCCGCCTTTGTGCAAACCGAAAAGGGCATGCTCTTTATATACATGCTTCTCATGTATATACTCACGGGAACCCTTGACTCACTTGTCAACGCAAACTACGGAGCCCTTTTCCCCGAGCTTTTCAAAGACGATGTCCAAAGGGCAAAGGTAAACGGCTTCCGTCAGATATGCCAGCTTTTCGCCATGGCGATAAGCATTGCCCTTACTCCCATGATTACTGGCGCAATCGGCTACAGCCTTACTTCTTTAATCTACGGTATTCTCGCTTTAGCCGTAATGATGTACTGCTTCTTCGGCTGCCATGAGGATTTGGAGCACATAGAAGATTTGGAAAAGCCGAGCCTTTTCAGCAGCGTTTTCGCACTGATTTCAAATCCTAAGTTCTGGATTTTCGGCTTTGTGGGCGCATTCTATTCCGCGGCTTTCTCACTCATTTCTCAGGCTGTTTCGTTCTATGTAAAGTACACTCTGGGGCTCGGAGGCAATGTCACCACCATAATGCTTGGCGTGGTGCTTGTGGTTGCGGTTTCGGGCATAGTTTTCTGGTCTTGGATATTAAAGAAATGGACCGTCATGAAGGTCTGGAGAACAGGACTTATTATAATGGCTGTCAGCTTCCTGCCCCTCTTTTTCATCAACAGCCTTATACCAGCAATAATAGCCGCCTGCTTTGTGGGCTTTGGAGTCGGCGCCTGCCTTACCACCATGGACTGCATCGGCGCGAAAATCGTTGACGACGACTACGCAAAGCACGGCATAAAGCGTGAAGGCATTATAAACTCCCTTATGGGCGTTATGAACCGCCTTTACGGACTTTATACTTCCCTTGCCTTCTATATCGTTTCCGTCACCTACGATTTTGTAAACGGCGAAAATCCCGGACCCAATCCCGCTATGGCGTCAAGAGTTCTTTTGTGCTTATTCCCCGCCGCGGCGATGGTACTTGCGTCGATTATCAGCTTCTTCTTAAAATTCCCCGAGATGGACAAAAGGGATAAGAGCTGAAGGTGCCTTTTATGAGCAGGTTTCTTATAATTAACGCCGATGATTTCGGCTGCTGCAAGGAGCAGAACGAGGCGATAAAAGAGCTGTGGGAAAATAATCTCATAACTTCCGTCTCCGTTCTCGCGGTCGCGCCCGAATTTGAGGACGCGGCTAATTGGCTGAAAAGCAAAGGGCTGTCAGCCGGCGTTCACCTGACGCTAAACTCCGACGAGGCGTTAAATCCTTGGAGGAGTATTACGGGCGCAAAATCCCTTGGAAAAAACGGCAATCTGCACTCTAATTCAAAGGATATAACCTTTCACGCAAGACGCAGAGATGTAAGCAGAGAAATTGCCGCCCAGTACAATGCCATTAAAAATGCGGGCATTAAAGTCGACCATGCGGACAGCCACAGCGGCACATTGTACGGGCTGAATTTAAGACGCTTTTACATTGACGCTTTCCGCTTCTGCGGCGAAAACGGCCTTCCCTACAGATTCCCCAAAAGAGCGGATTTTATAGAAAGAATGCTTGGCAGAAAACCGCCAGCGGCTCTTTATAAATTCCATTCCCACCTTGTAAACTTGGCTAAGAAAAACGGCGTGTGTCTCATCGACGATATGCTCTCTAACCCATGGAGCATTGACAAAATTAAAGATAAAGACTCGATTTTGGAGTATTATCTGAACGCGGTAAAGGGAATAGGGGAGGGAATAACGGAGATTTTTCTCCACCCCGCAAAGCCAAAGAGCGAAGAGAAAACGCCATGGACCAAAAGAGTCTATGAGTACGAGATACTCAAAAGCGGAGCGCTTTTGGAGGCCGCAAAGAAAAACGGCATAGAAATCATCTCCTGGGCTGATGTCAGGGAGATTAATAATTATAGGAGGACCGAATGAGAAAGTTTGTAAGTATAGTTTTGGCTATAGTACTAATGTTTTCTGTTTGCATGCCCGCTTTTGCGGCAGGCAGTGTGGGAGCGGAAAATGAGCCAACCCCGCCCGAATACCCCCTAATAGTCATTCGAGGGGTAAACTTCATGAATGAATATCTTGATGTGGGCACAAAGAACGAGAGAATCTACATACCGCCAATTAAAGCATCGGATATATTCGCGGCTGTGTTCAAGGGTGCCGCGGCTTATGCGGTCACTTCAGACAAAAAGAAATTCCTTACTCCCGTTCTCGACTATCTCAATGAAACCTTTAAATATATAGCCTGCGACAAAAACGGCGACTCTGTCTACAATGTGGGCGTTTACGAATACCCCTTGTCCGCCGCGAATTACGAGGATTTCCCCTTGGGAGATGACCACGAGGAGGGTATTCTCACCGAAGCTGTAAACCGCTACGGCGCGGAATATGTGTACTATTTCAACTACGACTGGAGAATAGACCCCCTGGACGCAGCGGACAAAATAAACGAAATGATTGAGCGCGCCCTGCTGGACCACGGCTGCGACAAAGTGAACATCATCTGCTGCTCCATGGGCGGCGTTATGACAGTGGGCTATCTGTATAAGTACGGATACGACAAGGTCAACAAGATTGTTTTCCTCTCCGCAGTTTTAGACGGCACCTATATGGTCTCCGATGTATATCAGGGCAAAATTAATTTCAATCCCGTCTATGCGTACAATTTCCTCAGAGAAGGTCTGGGACTGCCTTTCATCGCAAAAATACTCGTTGATATCCTTTACAAAGCAGGCGTCATCGACAGGCTTTGCGAACTTCTCAACAGCTTTGTGGCGGAGGAAACCCAGTTTGTCCTTGATTACACAGTAAGGGATATTTTCGGCACCGTATCTTCCTGGTGGGCGCTTGTCATAAAGGAAGAGATTGACGACGCTGTAAACTATATGTTCCCGACCGATGAAATGAAAGAGGAGTACAGCGGTCTGCTTCAAAGAATCGAGCGTATCAAGGAAATGCTGTACGCAAAGGATGAGCTTTTGCGGAACGCAAAGGCGGACGGCGTGGGAATTTTCGTGCTCGCCAGCTACGACAAGCCGCTCTTTCCCTTCTATGAGCGCAGCGGAAGCATAGGCGACGGTCTTGAAACCGCCCGTATGGCAGGCGGCGCTATAACCGCGGAGTACGGCAAGACTCTTGATGTGGAGGAATCCGAATTTCTGTCACCCGACAAGATGGTTGATGTAAGCACTGTTTTATTCCCCGACTCCACATGGATTATCAAGAACGCTCCCCATGTAGCCTGCAAGGTGGGCAGCGATTTCGCCGAATTCATGTTCTGCCTTATCGATACAGAGGAGAATATGACAGTCTACTCAAATCCCCGTTATCCCCGTTTCCTCTGCGTAGATAAAAACCAGAATTTCGTGCCTTACAAATAGTCTAAGGCAACAAAAAAGAGGCTGCGATAAGCAGCCTCTAATTTTTATATTTCTATGATTATTCAGCCTTTTTCTTCTCTCCGATGCTGAGAATTGCGTTGAGGAAGATGCCGAATATTGCGGCGCCTGCGATGCAGGGAATGTTAAGACCGAAGAACGGGATGTTTCCGCCGTATACATACTGACCGCCGATGCCGATGATTACGATGGAAGCGATAACAGCGATATTCTTAGAGGAGAACATATCTGCGTTCTTGTCTATCATGATAGCCACGCCCTGTGCGGCGATAGCGCCGAAGAGGTATATCTCAAGTCCGCCGATAACTGCGAGGGGAATTGCGTAAATAGCCTGGATAAGAGGTGTGAAGCAGGAGATTATCATAGCGATAACAGCTGCGACCATCAGAACGGGAACTGAGAAAACCTTTGTGATAGCCATTGTGCTGATGTTCTCGCCGTAGTTGGTGCCTGCGGGACCGCCGATGAAACCGGTAATCATGTCGCCGATACCGTCGCCGATAAGGTTCATGTGGAGACGCTCAATAAGGTTATATTTCTTTGCGCCCTTCTTTTCAGCAACATCGTTTACATATATGTCAAGCTGATACATATGTGCTGTGGATTCGGGGATTGTTGCAATTGCTATGGGCATGATTGCTGCGATGGAAGCCAAAGCTATCTTGCTGTTGCTGAAATCGGGGAGCGAGAATTTCGGGATTGCGAAGGGGCCTGCGGACCAGAGGGACTCAATAGCGTCTGCGGAGATGACGCGGAACATATTGTAATCTGCGCCGCCAATCCAGAAGAGTATAGCCGCGGCAAGGCAGCCGGTTGCAGCTCCGAGCAGAAGCGGAAGCTGTCCGAGGAAGCCCTTTAAGTAACGGGAATACAAAATTGTGGAAAGCAGTGTGACCAGGGATATGACCCAAACCCAATTGGAAGCGAATACGCCGGTTGCGTTGGCGTTGGGAGCGGCGTCTGCCAACGCGTTGCCTGCAAGGGTCAGACCGATAATCATTGCGACAGGGCCTGTAATGGTGGGCGGAAGGATTTTTTCAACTGCCTTGATGCCGACGAATTTAACAAGAAGTCCGGCGGCGATGGAAACAAGACCGGACATTACAATACCGACCTGTGCATACCGGATGGTTGCGGTGGGCATTGTAAAGAAACCTGCCTCGCCGTTAAGGAAGCCGTTGAGCTGTGCGATTTCATCTGCTGAAAGCGCATTGGTAACCGTTTCACTTGACATAAGACCTATAACTGCCGATAAATAAGCAAAGCTGGAGCCGTAGTAAAGGGGGATTCTCCTGCCTGTAATCAGGACAAAGCAAAGGGTTGCCAATCCGCTGGCGAAAATCGTGGTCGATACATGGAAGCCTGTAATCAGCGCAACAGTGATTGTTGCGGGGAACATGACTATGACCTGCTGAAGCGCGTAAAGCAGCAGTTTGCCGACTGGCGGCTTTTCATCCGGTAAATATCCGTGTATTCTTTCTTTTGCCATACTGTTCTCTCCTCAATTTTGTTTTTTGCTGTTTTTGTTTTCACGCTCCAAACTTAAGGATGCCTTTGGGCTTGTCCTGCGGAGAGCGAAAACACTTTAGAACTCGCGCACCCGGGACGGTCTTTGGCTCAAAGCCCCCTGCGACCGCACAATGCCGACTCCCGGCAAGGAAAGGGGTAAATCTGCTCCGAGTTTTGCTCGTTCTGTAAACGCGGCTTTTTCTCCTGTTATTCCTCCTTTGGGTCCGAATTTGGAAAATGTATTCCAAATTTTATAAATTTTTACAAAAAAAATCAGTTCCTTTTGAGAACTGAATTTTTAAACTATTTGGTGCCGAATATCCTATCACCCGCGTCGCCAAGACCGGGTACGATGTAGCCGTGTTCATTAAGATGATCATCAAGGCCGGCGCAATAAACGTCGACATCCTTATGATATTCGGTTAAAGCCTTTAAGCCCTCAGGGGCGGCAATTATGCAAAGGAACTTAATGCTCTTGGGATTTCTCTTCTTTATCTGAGAAATGGCGTTTATTGCGGAACCGCCTGTCGCAAGCATGGGGTCCATTACAAATACATCGCGCTCCTCAATGTCGGCGGGGAGCTTGCAGTAATACTCAACGGGCTTCATATCCTCTTCATTTCTGTAAAGACCGATATGACCGACCTTTGCGGCGGGAACAAGAGCAAGAGCTCCGTCAAGCATGCCTGTACCGGCACGAAGAATGGGAACAAATGCGAGCTTTCTGCCTGAAATAACTTTGCAGTTGGCTATTCCGCAGGGAGTCTTAACCTTAACATCGAAAAGGGGCAGCGAGCGCGTTGCCTCATAAACTATCAGCATTGCAATTTCGCTGACAAGATTACGGAATTCTTTGGTTCCCGTGTTTTCATCCCTCAAGAATCTCAGCTTGTGCTGAATGAGAGGATGGTCAAGAATAACGACTTGTCTTTCCATGGTTTTCGCCCCTTCGTCAGGTATCATCAGTTTTTGCACTTGGTTGATAGTAACATAATTTTTTTTCTATGACAAGAGGATTTTTTGAATTGTAAAAATTTTTTCACAACATATTGTTTCTCCTCATTTTCAGAGAACAATTTGTAGATAATAACGAAATTTGTCCCGTCATGAGGTGCTTTAAAAAAGTTATGCTTTATTATGTTTTCCAAGATTGGAATATAAATGCCCGAGCCGCATTTTTACAGCTCGGGCATGGTGGGATAATATGGGGACGGAGACTTCCGATTAAGTAAATGTGAAGAAGGACTTGATGAAATCGATAATCTTTCCGATGTAGCCGAAGAATTTGCGTATGATTTTTTCGATGGTTATAAGCTCTTTTATGGGATGTTCTTTATCATACTGAGCCTTGATTGCCTGCAGGCCTTCTTCCTCAATGCTCTCTACCTCGCTGATAGTTTCTGCGCTGTCAATTCTTGCGCAGTATTCGTCAACGATAGCCTGCATTGCTGCTGAGGGATCTTCGCCGGCAGCCTCAACGAGCCTTGCCTTAGCCTCAGCCTTTGCCGCTGCCAGCTCTGCTGCCTGCAGTGCTGCCTCAATGGCTTGTACGGTGCTGTTGTATGCGTTTATAACTTCCTCAACGGTTGTTGCGGCATTGATAACTGCGATGCCCTGGGCGATTATATCGTCGATTACCTCTGAGGAGGGATAGCTGTTAAGAAGCGCAATCTTCTCTGCCTTTACTTCCGCAACGGAAATCAGTTCGTAAAGCTTTACGGTTTCGCTGATTTCGGTTACCTGAATTTCATATCCTGCGTCAGCAAAGGGATAGAAGATGTTTCCGTTTGCCTCAACATAAATCTTGTCCGTGGGCTTGAGCTTATATCCAACATCCGTATGAAGGATAAAGGGATTATCTGCGGAGGATTCGCCTGCACGGTATGCCGTAAGGAATGTAATATACTCGGTTCCGCCGAATGTTACTTCTCCGGCTGCGCCGTCAGCATATATAATATCTGCGTTACCGTTTGTGTTGTACCAGCCTACATTTGTCTGTCCGTAATCCTTAACTCTGGCGGCGCCAAGAGTCCAAAGTCCGTACAGCGCTGTGGGAATAATATCAATAGCACCGGTGGTGGCAGTTACTAAGCAATCACCCGAATAGGTGTTGTTGTAATAATGATGCCTTGAGCGGCCGCCGTTATCTGTTGTTGCGCCTACGATAAGACCGACCTGTGCGTCGTGCCTGTTGTTGAGTGTTGCGGCAGAACCGCCGGTTACAGTTACATGTACATTTTCAACAGAGTTGTCGGTTACATAAATATGAACGCTGGGATATATACCGGATACAAGCTGCATCATGCCTACAATGCCGCCGATTCTGTGATAGCCGCTGACATCAAGATTCTTTACGGTGCAGTTTGAAATGGTGCATGCCTTGCTGCCTTCGTTTGCCGCAAAGCCGACTATGCCACCTGCGCCTCCGCCGCTTGTGGTGTTCGACTTAACATAAGAACCGCTTGTGGCGTTTATATGGCAATTGTTTACCGTAATTACGCCTGCGCTGTGACCTAAGATTCCGCCGGCATTCTGAGCGTTTGCCTGAACCTTAACATCGCCGCTTACGGTAATGTTTTCAAACACTGCGGTACCGGTAATCCAGCCTGCAACCGCGCCAACATAGGAATTGCCCCTTACATCCACATTATGAAGGTTGAGGTTGCGGATGGTAGTGGTGGATTCTGAGAATCCGATTGAGCCGAAAAGTCCGGCACTGTTCGATGTTGTGTTAACCTTCAGATTGCTGATGGTGTGACCATCGCCATCAAATGTAAAGCCTACATTTGATCTGCTTAAAGGCGTCCAAGGCTGATTGTCAAGGTCAATGTCGCGCAATAAAGTTATTGTTCCGCCGTTCTTTACTGCCGCGAGTGCCTCTGCGAGAGTATTGTAGTAAGTATCGCCAATCTTAGCGACTGCGTCGGTATCATCTGCTAATGCGCCCAAGGGCAGAAGGGCAGCAAGCATCAGAACCGCCAGAAGCGTACTTAAAATTTTTCTTTTCATGCGCATTTTCCTTNNATATTGGAAACTTTGCAACGATAAAATACAAAAATAGACAAATTATGCTGTCAAAATCGCATCTTTTTTGCGACTTTGCTGAAAACGCATAAATATTAGCCTTTTAATGGAAAAAATGTAATATTTGGACTCCATATCGACAAAATTCGATAATAAATTCGCCCCTTCAGCCGAGTGTCCTCAGCAAGGCATTTTTGTTTTCAGCTTTAGCTAAGTCCCAATAATCGTGCACTTCTTTTAGGTATACTTCTATTGATTTTTGGAAAAATGAAGATATAATAAAACTAATTTTTTTATGAGGGGGATTTTAAAATGGCAAGCGTATCTTCCGGCATTTTGGGCGACGCTAATCTAATGAATTTAAAAGAAATGTCGGTTACACAAGTTCGTCCCGAAGTGAATTCTTTGCTTGTTTCGGACGAGGAGATTATCCAGTGTTTCAAAACCATCCGTGACCAGGTTATCTTCACAAACAAGCGTGTTTTGGTTGTAAATGTTCAGGGTGAGACAGGCAAAAAAGTAGCGTATTTTTCATATCCTTATTCAAAGGTGCAGTATTTCGGCGTTGAAACAGCGGGTCTTTTGGATATTGACAGCGAGCTGATACTTGCATTTAATGACGGAAACCGCCTGCAGTTTGATTTCAAAGCTCAGGTAGACATTGCGCGCATTTGTTCGATTATTTCTTCCTTTGTTCTGTAAAGCGGCAATTTCCATAGGGCATTAAAATAATTAAAACCCGT
>LFSO01000019.1:136182-144581 GCA_001512765.1 Clostridiales bacterium DTU053 | reverse complement strand
TGCCTTTTGTGGTCCGAGTGGCGGGACTTGAACCCACGGCCTCTTGACCCCCAGTCAAGCGCGCTCCCATCTGCGCCACACCCGGATATTATTATTTTATATTTTTAAGGCTTTCTTGTGCATCCGAGAGCCTATTATATAGCACTTTTTTCTCTGTGTCAAGCTGTTTTTAATTATATTTGTTTTATTTATTTTGCAAATTAGAAGGGGAGGGGGGAGAAAACATAACGCCGGCTTTTATTTAAGCCGGCGGATACTTTGGTGGAGATGGCGGTAATCGAAACCGCGTCCGAAAATCCATTCCCGCAACTTTCTACGAGCGTAGCCGTTTATTTAAACTTCCCCTCGACCGACGCCAAACGGCAGGCTTCGGTGTCGGGTAGTTCCATTATTCATGACGGACTATGGAACACTCGTCCGTTCACGTTCACCGCTAGTCGACGCCTTTATCCGAACCGCGGTAGTTTCGGTAAAGACGGCTGCTTATACTTTAAGCAGCTGCTAAAACTCTATTGTTCTCGTTTATTTTTAAACTGCGGATTTTATAGCGGTCCCGCACCGCTGCTCGCTTATCACGGTTCAAGATCCCCGTCGAAATCCTTTCATCCCCATTTTTAAGCAGATGAAAGAGTTTAGTCTTAAAACCGTCTTTCCTTAAAGGCGCGTTCGATTTCTCGTTCAGATGCTTTTTTAGCTTCAACGGCTCTTTTGTCGTAAAGTTTTTTACCTTTACAGAGCCCGACCTGAACTTTAACGCGTCCTTTTTTGAAGTATACCGACAATGGTATTATTGCATAACCCTGCTGTTTTGTCAATCCGTAAAGCCTGGTAATCTCTCTCTTATGCATAAGCAGGCGCTTGACCCTAAGGGGGTCCCTGTTAAATATGTTTCCATGCTCATAGGGCGAAATATGCATATTATTTACAAAAATTTCACCGTTTACTATTGAGCACCAGGCGTCTTTGAGATTTACCCTTCCTTGCCTTATGGATTTGACCTCGGTGCCGAAAAGCTCGATGCCGGCCTCGTAGCTTTCCTCAACAAAATAATCGTGAAAGGCTTTTTTGTTTGTAACAACCGTTTTGATAGCTTCCTTACTCATGTTGCCCTCCTTTCTTTGAGGCTACATAACCTCCGGAGCGTCAACCTTCATCATATTAAGAATATTTTTCATAACATCCCTGACCGCAATGCAAAGGCAGAGCCTTGCCTTGAACAAATCCTTATCCTCCACATCAACCCTGTTGGCGTTGTAGAACTTGTGGAAGGCGGTAGCAAGGTCGATTGCGTATTTTGTAATCCTCGACGGGTCAAGATTCTTTGCGGCAAACTCAATTTCTTCGGTGAGAGACGCGATGTGCTTGATAAGCTCCCTTTCCTCGGGAGTATCGAGAAGCTCGAACTTAGGCTCGGTCTTTATTTCATCAAGTCTTGCGCTGACCCTCTTAATAATGCTGCAAATCCTCGCGTGGGCATACTGGCAGTAGTAAACGGGGTTCTTTGAGGAGTTCTCGACAGCCAGGTCAAGATCAAAATCAAGGTGAGTGTTAGCTTCTCTCAGATTGAAGAAGAACCTCGCTGCGTCAATCGGAACCTCCTCAAGGAGAGTCACTAGGGTAATAGCCTTGCCGGAGCGCTTTGATGCCTTGACAACCTCGCCGCCTCTGACAAGACGCACCATCTGCATAAGAATTACAATGAGCCTTTCGGGGTCAATTCCGATTGCCTGCAATGCGGCTTTGAGCCTCGGCACATAGCCGTGATGGTCCGCGCCGAGAATGTTTATGGCCCTGTCGAAGCCTCTTTCGACCAGCTTATTATAATGATATGCAATATCCGGAACAATGTAAGTGGGAATTCCGTTTGACCTGACAAGCACAAAATCCTTGTCGCAGCCGAATTTTTCTGCCATGAACCAAAGCGCGCCGTCCTTTTCGTAGGTGTAGCCGCTTTCCTTTAAAAGCTTAAGAACCCGCTGAACCGAACCGTTAGCGTGAACGGTGCTCTCGCGGAACCAGTTGTCGTATTTGATGCGGTATTTCAAAAGGTCCTCTTCAAGGGCTTTAATGTTCTTGGGCAGAGCAAAGTCGATAAGAGCCTTTTTTCTCTCCTCGTCGGGTACATTAAGATACTTGTCCCCGTACTGCTCATAGAAAGCCTTTGCGTGGTCGATGATGTCTTGTCCGAGATAAGCGTCCTCGGGCATCTCAATCGACGGGTCAAAAATCTGCCTATATCTAATATCAAGGGAGAGACCGAACTTCTCTATCTGATTGCCGGCGTCGTTTACATAGAACTCCCTTTCAGTGCGGTAGCCCGCCCAGATAAGAATCTCCGACAGAACATCGCCCAGAGCGCCGCCGCGGGCGTTGCCAATGTGCATGGGACCGGTGGGGTTGGCGGATACGAACTCCACCAGCACGCTTTGGCCCTTGCCTATGTCGGAATGTCCGTACTGCTCCTTTTTCTCAAGGGCGTCCTTCAATATATCGGAATAGTAATCGGAATTGAGCCTGAAGTTTAAAAAGCCTGGACCCGCTGTTTCGCAGCTTGCGATGTATGTTCCGTCTGTGACAATGCAATCCCTGACAATCTCCGCAATCTTAACGGGCGCCATTCTGAAAACCCTGGCGGACGCCATGGCGGCGTTGGTGGAATAATCGCCATGGGCGCTGTCGGCGGGAACCTCGATAATTACGGGGGCGTGCTCGCCCTCGGGAAGCAAGCCCTTTTCAATAGCGGTTTTAAAAGCCTTTTCTACAGCCTCTACAATCTGATTCTTAGCCTTTTTAACAACTATGCTCATCTTTCAAATTCCTTTCGGATAATGCTAAATTACAGAGAATTCAATGGTCATCTCGTTTTCGGAGGCAAAGCCCGCGTTAAAGTCAAGGGTGTAGTTAAGTCTCAGGACGCCGCCGTTTTCTGTGACGGTTGACTCAACGGACTTGCCGTAAATGCCAAGCATAAACTCGCCGTATGGCGTTTCATAATGGCAGTTGTGCCTGCTGTTTTGCTCAATGATGAATTCAGAGTTAAAGTCGCCCTGTCTTATGAGGGTGACGGTTTTTTTATTTACTCTTATCGTGGTGTTGCTTTTTGTGTTCTCGTCAAATAGCTCAATGTAATTTAGTGTGTAGTCGTTTTCGTTTCCTGTGAAGGTGCCCTTTGTGGTGACCTCGTGATTTTCCACCATCTGCGGACCTTCGCTTTGTATATTGGTAATCCTGATTACAACATTCTTCTTCATTTATATACTTTACCTAATCCTCTGCTTTCTGATTTCAGCTATTTGCCTTTAAGGGCGATTTTTAAAAGCTCGTTGATGAGCTCGGGGCAAGGAAGCCCCGCATGCTCAAAGAGCTTGGGATACATGCTGATTGATGTAAATCCCGGTATCGTGTTGATTTCGTTGAAAAGGAGCCTGCCGCTGTCCTTGTCAAGGAAGAAGTCTACCCTTGCAAGGCCTCGTCCGTCAAGAGTTCTGAAAACCTTTTCTGCAAGCCGTCTTAATTCATTGGAGGTTTCCTCGCTGACGGGAGCGGGGATGATTAGTTCGCTGTCGTCGCTTATATACTTTGCCTCGTAATCGTAAAACTCGTTTTGGGGTCTGATTTCACCGACCACGGAGGTTCTTACCTCCTGCATGGTGCCGAGTACCGAGCACTCAAGCTCCCTTGCGTTTATAGCCTCCTCGGCGACTATCTTGCAGTCGTGCTCCAAAGCCAGCTCTATCGCCTTCTTTAAATCCTCTCTTGTTTTAGCTTTGGTGATACCCACCGATGAGCCGGCATTGGCGGGCTTTATGAATACGGGAAGACCGAGTTTATCAATAATATCAGCGATTATTCCCTCGGAATTTGACGAATACTCGAAGCTGTTAAACGACAGCCATTTTGCCTGGGGAATTCCCGCGGCGTCGGCAACCAGATTGGTAAAAGCCTTATCCATGCATGCCGCGCTTGACAGAACGCCGCAGCCCACATAGGGTATGCCGTATATCTCAAAAAGTCCCTGAATCGTGCCGTCCTCTCCGTTTTTGCCGTGCAATACGGGGAACGCGGCGTCAATTTTGATTTTCTCCTTAACAGAGCCGTCATTATCGAAAACCAAAAGCTCCCTTGAGCCGAACTCGGAGGAGAAAACCGCGGGATAGGTTTTGCCCGATGAAATCCATTCGTTATTCGGGATTAAATCCACGCTGCCGTCATAGTACAGCCAGCTACCGTCCCTGGTGATTCCCAAGGTATATACATTGTATTTATCCCTTGGAATGTTCCTTATTATACATTCCGAGGAGCGAAGCGACACTTCATATTCGCTTGACTTGCCGCCGAAGACTACAAGAATATTATTCAAATAAAACATCTCCCTGGAGATTGACCGTTTTGCGGCCATAGCATAATCATTAATAAATATAATCGCGTAAATTAAATAATAGCACAATTAAGGCGAGGTTTGCAATCGAATTTATGCATTAACTTCCATTTTCGCTCGACAGCTCGTTTTGAGGGAATTCGACAAAACAAGACAGGACCTGCACTTGCGCACAACGGGGAGCATATAATGTATTACCTGTCATTATACACAAATTTGGGCGGAAAGAGAATTCTGTTTTAAGCGGAGTACTTTTTTCGTTACGGGGGGCTATTATGCTGCAAGCACTTATTGATTTTATTGCCGCGAATATTCTGTACTTAACACTTCACCTAAATAACTACGGAGCCTTTCCGCCGCCGCTCAAACCCTCGGAAGAGAAAATGTACTTTGAACGGCTGAAAAACGGCGACGAGGAAGCGAGAAAAATCCTGATAAAGCACAATCTAAGGCTCGTTGCCCATATTATAAAAAAATACTATTCCGGCTGCGCTGAGCAGGATGACCTGATATCCGTCGGCACCATTGGTCTGATTAAAGGAATTAACAGCTTTAATCCCGACAGAGGCATCAAGCTCGCTACATACGCCGCAAGATGCATAGAAAACGAGGTTTTTATGTACTTCCGTCAGGAAAGAAAGGGCATGCAGGATATTTCCCTGTCGGAGCCTGTTGAAACCGACGGCGAGGGCAATCCGCTGACGCTTATGGAAATTATCAAAGTTGACGACACGATTGTCGATGACATAGATATTAAACTCAAAGAGAAAATGCTTAAAAAATTCGTGGAGGATATACCAAACGAAAGGGATAAGACAATTATCATTTTAAGATACGGGCTTAACGGCGGCAAACCCATGACCCAAAAGGAAGTCGCCAAGCAGCTGAATATTTCGAGGTCCTATGTTTCAAGAATTGAAAAAAGAGTCCTGAAATACCTGAACAGAAAATTCGAGACCGAAACCTGCATTTAAATATAAGGCGAATCGGGCTGTGCAATGCTGCACAACCCGATTTTTTAAAGGATGTATAAAAGAGACGGAAAAGAAGGACGCAAAATATAGTACAAGCTAAAACATAAGAAGGGCGTCGGGGCTGACTTCGTTAAAAAGTACAGCGATTACGATAGTTATAAGGGTAACCCCCAAAACTATAAGCGTGGGAAGTATGTTTGACTTTCTCTCTAAAAATGCTTTCATCGCTGTATCCCTCCTTGTTGTTTGCAAGTTAATTATAGAATCAATTTCCGCCAAAGTACACTAAAGCAAATTTACAAAATGACTACAGATTTGTAATCTTTACAGGCAATTTATTACAACTCTGAAATATGTGACTTTTTTAGACAAAATTCAAAGAATCCGTTACTTTAAAGGCCTTTGTATAAATAATGCGAAAAAATGCATAAATTTAAAAAAATATTTGATTTTTTGGCTTTTTGCTAGTATAATATGGTATGATTTATTTAAAGTCAGTGTATAAATGCACTGAATATATTCATCAAAGGAGTTATACATATGAAGAAAATGCGTAAAGTTCTTGCAGTATTGATGATACTTACACTTCTTGTCACAGTATTCGCAGGCTGCAAAAAGCAGGACGACAACGGTAAAGAAACCGGTACCACTGAGAGCACAGCGGCAGAAACATCGCCCATTCTCCAGAAGGATGTTATAGTAGTTGGCACAAACGCCGAGTTCCCGCCCTTTGAATATCTGCTTGACGACGGCGTAACACCCGACGGCTTCGACATGGCTCTTATTAAGGCTATCGGCGAGAAGATGGGCAAGGAAGTAAAGATCGAGAACATGGATTTCGACGCTATCCTTGCGGCTATCGGCAACAAGGTTGACATCGCAATCGCAGGTCTTACCGTTGACGAAGAAAGACTTCTTCAGGTAGACTTCTCCGATACATATTTCACCGCCGTTCAGAGCATTATAGTTAAGGAAAACGACGACACAATCAAGTCCGCAGAGGACCTTAAGGGCAAGAAGATCGGCGTTCAGCTCGGAACAACAGGCGACCTCATCGCAACAGATGACATCGAAGGCGCAACAGTCGAAAGATACAAGAAGGCTATCACCGCGGTTCTTGATCTTTTAAACGGCAGAATCGACGCAGTGCTTATCGACAGCGCAACAGCTAAGGCACTTTCCGCTGCCAACAAGGGCACAAAGGTTATCGAAGGCGACTTTGAGCCCGAGCACTATGCAATCGCTCTCCCCAAGGGAGATACAGCACTGAAAGATTCCATCAACAAGGCTCTTAAAGAGGTCAAGGAAGACGGCACATTCGATGAGCTCCTTGAAAAGTACATTGAATCCGGTGAATAATCGGAAAATTTAAAAGCACTGGGGCGCATTCAAAAACCGAGTGCGCCTCTTTGATTTGGAGAGTAGTATGAACCTATATTTTTCCACAATTGCACTGGCAATGCCAAGCTGGATGGAATCAATAAAGCAAGACTTTTATATCAGCTTTATTTCAAACGACAGATATATAGTCTTTGCGAAAGGCTTATTGATGACATTGCGGCTGACATTCTTTGCTGCAATATTCGGCATAATATTCGGCGTTCTTTTTGCCCTTATGAAGCTGTCACGCACCAAGAAGGGCAAGAGGACCGTCTTTTCGGTTTTCGCAAGCATTTACATTGATGTCATCAGAGGAACGCCCGCAGTATTGCAGCTTCTCATTCTCTATTTCGCCGTTCTGCCCGCAACAGCCAGCAAGGAGCTGGCGGCGGTCATCGCTTTCTCAATAAACAGCAGTGCCTATGTTGCGGAAATCGTCAGAGCGGGCATTCAGGCGGTTGACCACGGTCAAACCGAGGCGGGACGCTCACTGGGACTTTCCCAAAGGCAGACAATGACCTATATAGTAATACCGCAGGCTATGAAGAACATCCTGCCCGCATTGGTAAACGAGTTTATCGTGCTTTTAAAGGAAACCGCGGTCGCGGGCTATATCGGAGTTATGGACCTTACAAAGGTCAGCGACTTTGTCGTAAGCCGAACATTCATAGCATTTATGCCCCTTATCGGCACAGCGGTAATTTACTTTACCATAGTTAAAATTCTTTCATTCTTCCTCGGCAAGCTGGAAAGGAGGCTGCGTCAGAGTGATTCGCGTTGAAAATCTAACCAAAAACTTCGGCAGCCTTGAAGTTCTAAAGGGCATCAACTACGAAATCAAAAAAGGCGAAAAAATAGTCGTGGTAGGTCCCTCAGGCTCAGGAAAAAGCACTTTCCTGCGCTGCCTCAATCTCCTTGAAAAGCCTACCTCGGGCAAGGTTTGGTTTGAGGACCAGCTTATCACCGACCCCAAGGTAAACATCGACAAGATAAGAACTCAGGTGGGAATGGTATTCCAGCAGTTTAACCTTTTTAACAACTTAAAGGTTCTTGACAATATTACCTTAGCCCCCGTAAAACTGAAACTCCAAACCAAGGAAGAGGCGCAGGAAAACGCTATGCGCCTGCTTGAAAGGGTAGGACTGTCCGACAAGGCATACGCCTATCCCTCACAGCTTTCGGGCGGACAAAAGCAGAGAATTGCGATAGTTCGCTCACTTGCGATGAACCCCAAGGTAATGCTTTTCGACGAACCCACAAGCGCTCTTGACCCCGAAATGGTGGGCGAGGTACTGTATGTTATGAGAGAGCTTGCCGAAAGCGGAATGACAATGTTTGTCGTAACCCACGAAATGGGCTTTGCGAGAGAGGTCGCCACAAGGGTGGTCTTTATGGACGAGGGTCAGATTGTGGAGGAGAAAACCCCCGACGAGTTCTTCACAAACCCCGAAAGCCCAAGGCTCAGAGACTTCCTCGCAAGAGTTTTATAACAACAAAGGTATGCAGAATTCCTGCATACCTTTTTAATTTAATAATATTGTTTTAAACTTATGAGTTTAATTGTAATAAGAAATTAGCTAATATGCCGTTATAATTATTCCATTTGTTTACTAATTGTAGCAATTGATGCTTGTATAAAGAAAGATCAATCCCAAGTATTTTTAAAA
>LFSO01000019.1:135861-136093 GCA_001512765.1 Clostridiales bacterium DTU053 | reverse complement strand
CTTTTTATGTGCATTATACGATGTCTTGTATTTTTAAGTATTTTGAAAAATTCCCCTT
The DNA here is from genome assembly GCA_001512765.1 of Clostridiales bacterium DTU053. Classification (GTDB taxonomy): domain Bacteria; phylum Bacillota; class Clostridia; order Oscillospirales; family Acutalibacteraceae; genus DTU053. Next base: position 136,035 of record LFSO01000019.1, on the reverse strand, counting down.
GATTATTATTTAGTTCTAAGGAGAATATTTCCGTACCAAAATTTGTGATAACTGCTTCAATACAATTAATTATTGAAATTTTTCTGCTATCTTCAGTTTGTAATTTGCGTATTTGCTCTTGTTTCTCAGGTGGTAAATTGCACAATAGTTCACTATCATATTTTTTTATCAGTT
>LFSO01000019.1:39192-135808 GCA_001512765.1 Clostridiales bacterium DTU053 | reverse complement strand
TTTGAAAGATTATATAGCACTACCTGATGAACAATGTCTAAATCGCTCTCTAATTCTAGCCATTTTTCAATGATATTTGGTGATAAATAGTCATAAAAGTTTAAAAACTCGGGGTTGAATAGGTAATGGCAACTATCTGTTTCATAATATGCAAGTCTTCTGTTTAAGCTTTCAGTGGAATATAAATCATATTCTTTCTCATTCTCTTTTTGTCCTTTATAGTTTAATTTGATTAGTGTAAAAAACCTACCCTCAAAAAGCATCAAAAGTTTTTCGAGGCTAAACAGCAAGGCAGAAATTTCACTGAGTTTGATAATTTTTGAAGAAGTTAAGGTTATCGTTCTGTACCTTGCCTGATTAATCTCTACATGAATAATACTGTCATTGTAGTTAAAGTCTAAATATTTCTTTAATGGTCCACGAAACCAAAACCCATTTGAGTATGTTGCTTCTAAGCTATCACAATGTTTTTCACCGATTTTATTAAAATCTTTGTTAACCACAAAATCCCCCCCAGATAAAATGTATTTATCTGGTAATTGCTTTGCCGCTTCTTTCGTTCGCGATAATCCACTTAATCGTGTCTTTTACCGTATCGTCCATCGGGCGGGGCTGATAGCCCAGCTCATTCTTAGCCTTTTCGTATGAGAAGTTATAATTGGAAGTCAGTTTCCTAATTGTATACCTTGTGAAAACTGGAGTCTTGTCGGTCAGCTTATAAAAAGCCTCCGCAATCGGCGCTGCGGCATTTCCAAGGAAAAGCGGCAGTTTTATTTTGGGCGGCTTTTTGTTCATAGCCCTTGCGAGAGACCTTATAAACTCATCAACCGTTGCGGGGGTGCCGGTCAGCAGATAACCTTCTCCCGACCTGCCCTTTATCGCCGCAAGATATGTACCCTTTGCCACATCTCTTACATCCACAAAATTATATCCGCCAAAGCCCAGAGATATGGGGAACTTTCCGTCCATGTAGTTTCTAATCATTTCGCCGATGCTTGAAATCTTGAAATCATATGGGCCAAAGCATGCGCCGGGGTAGACAACGACCACTTCAAGACCGTTCTTGCCCTCCGCGTCAAACACAAGATTTGTAGCCTCTGCCTTTGTTTTGGCGTAGTCGCCCTCCAGCTTGTCGGGATAGAATCTGTTAACCTCAGTCATCGGCTCATTGCCCGGCAGGGGTATGTAAACATCCACCGATGACATATAGACAAGCCTTTTTACTCCGCACTGAATGCAGGCTTCAACCACATTTCTGGTGCCCTCAACATTGATTTTGCGCACCATTTCCTCATTGCCGCCTTTAATATCAATAAGTCCGGCAAGATGATAAACGATGTCAGCGCCCTCAAAGGCTTTAACAAGCGACTCCTTGTCGGTTACATCGCCGAAAACCTTTTCGCAGGGTATGCCTTTGAAGATACTTATGTCTTTTCTGATTAAGATTCTTGTGTTTACATTGTTCGCGGTAAGTTCTTTAAGCAATGCGTAACCCACATGCCCGCTGGCACCCGTCATAACAGATAAAGACATGGCGATTTTCCTTTCTTTAAAAGTCTATATGTTTAATCAGCTTCTCTGAAAAATCAGACAAAACCGCAAGGTCAAAGACCTGAGCAGACTTGACAATCCTTTCTGCGGCAGACCTTATTTTTTCATCCGAGGCATACATGACGCATCCTCTAATCGCAGAATTGCCGATTCCTTCTGCCTTTTCTTTCAGCTCAGGCGGGAAAAGCCCCAAGAATGCAGCGTCATCCATATTTATATATGTTCCGAAGCCACCCGAAAGACAGAGTCTTGAAATATCGGAATATCCGATACCCGACCTTTCGATTATCTCCTCAGCGGCAGCCCTTACGGCAGCCTTGCTGAGCTGCAGTTCTCTGATATCCTCTGGGTATATAGCCACATTCTCGCTTATCTCAAAGCGGCTTGCAAACATCCGCCCCGTCTTGTCAACAATTCTGTTTCTTATTAGCTCCGCGGCAATGCTTATAAGCCCCGAGCCGCAAATGCCCCTTAGCTCTTTATTGTCAATGGTTTCGGCATAGATGTTGCCGTTGATTAGCTTAAAAGCCTTCACAGCGCCCGAGATTGACGGCATGCCGCACCTTATGTTAGCCCCCTCAAAAGCGGGACCAGCGGCTGCGGTCGCCACAAAGCAGCGCTCTTTATTAAAAAGGGCAATCTCCGCGTTCGTGCCAAGGTCAATAAGCAATTTGTAATCGTCGGTTTCTTCATACAGACTCAGAATTCCCGCCGTAATGTCCGCCCCGGCAAAGGGCGCAAGGCAGGAGAGGGAGCAGACCTTGTCAAAGCCTTTAAGCCCGATTTCGCCGCCATCTGCTGTTTTTGACTCAAGAAAAACAGGGGTATAAGGATATTCACCCATCGAAACGGGACTTTCTCCAAAGAAGAAGTGGAGCATGACCGTATTTCCGCAGACAAATAAATCCAAGGGCTTCGATATGCCAAGGTCCGCAAAGAAACTTTCGCTCATTTCGTTAGTTTTAGAAATCAGCAAGTTATGCTGAACGCCGGGGAAATCCCTTTCAGCCTTTATCCTCGAAATAACATCCGCCCCAAAGGAGCTTTGAGGGTTGTTTCCCGAAACGCTGCCCAAAATCTCGCCCTTTTGATTAAATAAACAAAGGGAGAGGGTAGTGGTTCCTATATCAAGCGCAGCCTTTAAAACACCCTCAGCCTTTATATTAACACTCTGAATAACCGCAGACTTTATTTCTTCTGTATCGGGCAGGGTAACTGTAATACCGTCAAAAACCTCATGAGCGCAGGCAAGTCTTATGCCGCCCGCAATTTCAGACTCTGTTAAGAGCCTTTTATCCGCTTCTGTCGGCTCAGGTGACGGCTCAATCTTTACCTTGCATTTCCCGCAGGTATATGCGCCCGAGCAGTCTGCTTTAATCACAAAGCCTCTTTCTCTAAGAGCTCGGAGCAGATTTTGCCCCTTTTCAGCTTTTAAGCCAAAGAGCTTCCCGCTTTGGAAAACCTGAAAAGAAGCATAACTCATACCCTGCCTCCAAGATTTGTAAACTGTTGATATTTTAACATATAGGCATAAAAGGTGCAATAATGACTTGAGTTTATTGCATTGACATAAAATAGGTGGTATTATTTTCTTATAACAGCTAAACCGAAAGAAGGGTAATAATGAACAACAGTCCTTTCACATTACATGAGATTTTGCTCAAGAACAATCCCCCCCGCCCTTACCTTTGAGAAAAATAAGGACAGGGATTTATATGAGTGGAGAGAGGAAGTAAGGAAAGCCTTCGCCGAGGTTATAAGAAAGCCCGAGAAAACCCTTTCTTCTCCCGCCATAATCGAGTATGAAAAGGAGCACGAAGATTATCATGAAATTAGATTTCAGTTTGAAAGTGAGCCATCATATTTCGTGCCCGGTCACTACCTTTATCCCAAGAACTTAACCCACAAGGTCCCCGTCATCATCTGCCTTCAGGGACATTCCCCGGGAATGCACATTTCCCTGGGTCGTTTCAGAAGCGAGGAGGAGGAAAAGGATAATCAGGGCGACAGAAACTTTGCCCTCCAGGCGGTGGAAAGAGGCTTTGCCGCTTTGATTATCGAACAGAGGAATTTCGGCGAGTGTTCAGGTCCCGAAAATTTTAGAAGGGGCGGCTGCCACATCCCCGCAATGCAGGCAATACTTCTTGGAAGAACAACAATAGGGGAGAGAGCTCTCGATGTCTCAAGAGCCATCGACATAGCGGCCGACATGCCCTTTGCCGATACAGACAGAATCGGCATTATGGGCAACAGCGGCGGCGGAACCGCAACCTATTATGCCTCCTGCACAGAGGACAGAATCAAGGCTCTTATGCCCTCCTGCGCCTTCTGCACAGTAGAGGACTCGATTTTCAGCATATCCCACTGCCAGTGCAACTTTATGCCCGGCATGCTTAAATACTTTGAAATGGCTGACCTTGCGGTCCTTCTAGCGCCCCGTCCCCTTGTCGTGGTCTACGGCAAAAAGGACAATATCTTCCCTGAGCACGGCGTTCTGAAGGCATACGAGGTTGCCAAAGAAATCTATAAGAAATTCGGCGCGGAGGACAAAATCAGGCTTGTCCCCGGCGACGAAGGTCACAGGTTCTATGAATACCCCTCATGGGATGTTTTCAGAGAAGTCACAGGCTGGTAAAAAGATAAAAGAGCCGCCCTAAAGGGCGGCTTTATTTATTTCTTCTTTGTAGTAGGCTCTGTGGCTTTCGTTTCGGCCGCGGTTGTGGGTACTGCCGTTGTTTGCTCTGCCGTTGTAGGCGGCGCGGTTGTGGGCGCCGTTACCTTGCTCTGCTTGCCTGTATGGTCAATGCTGTAATTCTCCTTGTAAATCAGCTCGCCAACGGTTACAAGCTCATAGCCCTTTTCTTGCAGCTCCTTAATGATTGACGGCAGCGCCTTTGCGGTTGAAAGGGTGTCGGTGTGGAATAAAACTATGGAGCCGTTTTGAACCTTGGGCACAACCCTTTTCTTTATGTCCTCAGCAGATAAATCCTTGTAGTCAAGGCTGTCGACATCCCACTGAATCGCAAACATTGAGAGCGACTTTGCGGCCTTTACAACATCATTATTGTAGTCGCCGTAAGGCGCCCTGAACAAATCAGGAGTTTTGCCCGTCAGCTTCTTTAATTTTTCGTTGGACGCGGCAATATCCGCCTTTATGTCCTCATATTTCATTTTGGTCATGTTCGCATGTTTGTCAGAGTGGTTTGCGATTTCATGACCTGCGTTGCTCAGCTTCCTAACAGCTTCGGGATATTTGTCCGCGAATTCTCCCACGATGAAGAATGTTGCCTTAACCTTAAACTTTTTAAGTACCGAAATAATCTCGTCAATGTCGCTGTCGCTCCACGCGGCGTTAAAGGTAAGGGCGACCTTTTTCTCATCCGTTGCCACGCTGTAAATGGGAATCTCTCGTTTCGGAGCCGATACGGCGACCGACAGACCCTTTGAAACTCCAATTACGGCAAGGCATAAAGCAATGCAAACCGCAATTGCAACAAGCAGATGTTTTTTTGTAAGTATCAGCAGCTTCAATCTATTCACCCCGAATTCAAAATTTAATGGCTTGCCCTTCCATCAATATATATGTCCAAACTTCCCCGTACATACCTGTTTTGTCCTTTAGATTGGCTTTGCGTCACGGTACGACTTTTCCCCGCATAGACTGAAAGGGAATCTGACTTTAGCGGAAAGAGGGTTTTCAGGTGATTACAATAAGTCTTGCAATGATTGTTAAAAATGAGGAGAACACCCTCGGCAACTGCCTTGAAAGCGTAAAGGACATTGTGGATGAAATAGTTATAGTGGATACGGGTTCTACGGACAAAACAAAAGAGGTGGCAAGCAAATTTACCGACAAGATATTCGATTTTGAGTGGATAGACGACTTTTCCGCCGCGAGGAATTTTGCCTGCTCCAAGGCCACAAAGGAATATGTTATGTGGCTTGACGCCGATGATGTGATTCTGCCCGAGGATAAGCGCAAATTCTTGGAGCTGAAACAAACCCTTTCCCCCGACATAGATATGGTTTTTATGAAGTACAATGTGGGCTTTGACGAAAACGGCAATGTGACCTTTTCCTATTACAGAGAAAGGCTCGCAAGGCGTGACAAGGGCTTTATATGGATGGAGCCCGTTCACGAATATCTTGCCTTTACGGGCAAGTCAATCAATGTGGATATAGCCGTTACCCACACAAAAAAGCACAGGGGCTTTAGCGACAGGAACCTTAGAATCTACGAAAAGCAGCTTAAAGAAAAAGGAGAACTCAGCCCCCGCGGAACATACTACTACGCGCGGGAACTCAAGGACAACGGCCGCTATGAAGAAGCCGCCGATATGTTCCTTAAATTCCTTGACTCCAACAAGGGCTGGGTGGAGGACAATATCAACGCCTGCCTTGAAAGGTCAAAATGCCTTCTGCTTTTGGGCAGATGGGAGGAGTCTTTCCATGCCCTCACAAGGAGTTTTCTCTATGACCTTCCGAGGGCGGAAATCGTATGTCAGATAGGCTATTACTTCAAGTTTCATCGGGCATACCATCAGGCGATTTACTGGTTTGAAACCGCACTCAGGCTGCAAAAGCCGAAGGACAGCTGGGGATTTTTCTACGATGACTACTGGGGCTATATTCCCGCCCTTGAGCTTGTGGTATGCTACGACGCCATAGGCGATACACTGCGCGCGAATCATTACAACGAGATTGCCGCCAGCTTTAAGCCGGATTCTCAGGCAGTGGAGCACAACAGGCAGTATTTCAAAGCAAAGCTCAGCGGCACGGAGCCAAATCAATAATAAGCCTAAAATGCAAAAACACCCCGAGTTATTCTCGGGGTGCTTGATTTTGGATTATACTAAGCGGAGCATTCCACAAATTCTTTCTCAAGCGCGGCTAAGGTATTGTCGCCGTCTGCCTGGGGCACAAGAATCGAAATCTCAGTTTCGGATGTGGTAATCATCATAATATCCGCAGAGGCTTTCGATACTATATCCAGTACCTTTGCTGCGATTCCGGGGCAGTTCTTCATCCATTCTGCCGAAACGGTGATTTTTGAATTGCCGTTGCTTACATTGAGTTTAAGTTCAGGCTCTTCCTTTCTCAGCTTTGTGGCAATGTCCAGAATCTTGCCGAAGTCATCGCCGCTGACGGTAAAGGAAAGCTCAAAGGTCCTTTTGGGGGTGGCTATCTGAGAAATCATATCCACATCAATGCCTTCATCGGCAATAATCTTGAAAAGATAAGCAATTTTAGCCGCATCGGCAGGGCAATCCTGCAGGGTTATCAGAGTTACATCTTCAAGTAACTCAAGCGAAGTGTTGTTTTCCATTGTGACCCTCCTTATTAGGATTCTGAAACTAAATCATGCATCGAATACAGCCCCGGCTGTTTCTTTACTATGTATCTTGCGGCGTTCAGCGCGCCCTCCGCGAAGATGTTCTTTGACAGTGCGCTGTGGGAGAGTTTTATTACCTCGTCGTTTCCCGCAAAGATAATCTCATGTTCTCCGACAATTGTGCCGCCTCTTATGGCATGCATGCCTATTTCATGCTTGTCGCGCTTTGCCCGTCTGTCATGACGGTCGTATGTGTATATGGGCTCGTAATCAAGACCCGCTTCAACCGCTTTGGCGAGGGTCTTTGCGGTTCCGCTGGGAGCGTCCAGCTTTTGATTGTGATGAGCCTCAACAATTTCAATATCAAAGGAGCCGCCCAGCACCTTGGCCGCGGTTTTTGCAAGCTCAGCGAGGAGGTTTATTCCGATAGACATATTTGAAGCCATGAATATGGGAGTTTCCGTTGCCGCCTCGGCAATCCTCTCAAGCTGCTCGTCGGAAAAGCCCGTGGACGCTATAACCGCAGGCATTTTCTTTTTTGTAAGGAAGTTCAAAAAATCATCAAGGTTTGAGGGATTGGAGAAATCCACGACAACTTCGGCTTCAACGGGAACCTCAGAGAAGCTCGTGAATATTGGGTAGGGCATTGAGGCGTTGTCTATAACATCAACGCCGGCGACAATTCTCAAATCCTCCTGTGTGGACGCGACCTCTGTCACAACCCTGCCCATTTTTCCGGAACAGCCTCTTAATATAATCCTAAGCAACCTGAATCATCCTTTATACTCAATTTCCAAAAAGCAGAATCTATATTTTAGCCTAAACGGTCACCCGTTTAGGCTTTTTACTAAATAAGATTGTGCTTTTTAAGCGTTGCGGCCAGTTTTTCTCTGTTAGCCTTTGACAGGGGAGCCAAGGGCCTTCTGCACGGACCGACCTTGAAGCCCATCATGTTAAGGGCTTCTTTTACGGGAATCGGGTTTACATCGATGAACAAATCGTTGCAAAGGTCAAGATATTCGAACTGCAGTTTCCTTGAACGCTCCACATCGCCCTCAAGATAAGCGGCCGCAATATCGTGAGCTGCTTTCGGCACCACATTTGCGAGAACCGAAATTACGCCCTTGCCGCCGTGAGCCATGATGGCGAGTATCTGGTCGTCATTGCCCGAGTAAATGTGCAGATTGTCGCCGCAAAGGGCTGCCGTCTGAGCAATGGCGGAGATGTTTCCGTTGGCTTCTTTAGCCGCCACTATTCTCTTATGCTTTGAAAGCTCAAGATATGTTGAGGGCTTAATGTCTAAACCCGTTCTGCTGGGGACATTATATAATATAATCGGTGTCGAAACTCTGTCGGCTATGTAGTTGTAGTGCTCTATAAGACCGTCCTGAGAGGTCTTGTTGTAATAAGGAGTAACCATTAACAGTCCGTCAACTCCGGAGCGCTCGGCCTCGTTGGAGAGCTTTACGGCATACTCTGTGTCGTTGCTGCCGGTGCCCGCGATAACGGGAACTCTGCCCGCAACTACTTTTACCGCAAAGTCGATGGCCGCGGCGTGCTCCTCATGGGTAAGCGTTGAGCCTTCTCCTGTTGTGCCGCAAATAATGATTGCGTCGGTATGGTTTTCAATCTGGAAGTTTATAAGTTTCTCAAGCATGGGAAAATCAATTTCCCTGCCGTCTTCGGTAAAGGGTGTAACAATTGCAACGCCCGAACCGGTAAACAGTAAGTCCTTCATAAAAATTACTCCTTTTATTAAAGGTAGCTTAAAGGTTAATCGCGGGGAGTGATGTAGCCCTCAGCGCAAAGCAGCTCAGCCATAAGAACCGCGCCGCCCGCAGCGCCTCTGAGTGTGTTGTGGGACAGGCAGATGAACTTATAGTCATACTGAGTGTCCTCGCGCAGTCTGCCGAGTGACACAGCCATGCCGTTCTCAAGATTCCTGTGCAGCTTTGTCTGAGGCATATTGTCCTCCTCAAAGTAATGGAGGAACTGTTTGGGAGCGGAGGGGAGCTCCAGCTCCTGGGGCCTGCCCTTGAAGTTTTTCCATATCTCAAGGATTTCTTCTTTTGAGGGCTTGTTTTCAAACCTTACAAACACAGCGGCAAGGTGACCGTTTGTAACGGGAACTCTTATGCACTGTGCTGTAAAGTTCGGCTCGGATGCATTAACAATCTTTCCGTTTTCAACCTTACCCCAAATCTTGAGGGGCTCTTTTTCAGACTTCTCTTCTTCTCCGCCGATGTAGGGGATTACATTGTCCACCATCTCGGGCCATGTTTCAAATGTCTTGCCTGCGCCTGAAATTGCCTGATAGGTGCAGACCAGAACATCCTTAACCTTAAACTTCTTGTCAACGGGATAGAGGGCGGGAACATAGCTCTGAAGCGAGCAGTTGGATTTAACCGCAATAAAGCCGCGCTTTGTTCCAAGACGCTTTTTCTGTGCCTCTATAACCGCAGCATGCTCATGGTTCAGCTCGGGGATAAGCATGGGCACATCCTCTGTGAACCTGTGAGCGCTGTTGTTGGACATAACGGGGCACTCTGCCTTTGCGTATGCCTCCTCAAGAGCCTTAATCTCCTCTTTGGGCATATCGACTGCGCAGAATACAAAGTCCACGCTCTTTGCGATTTTCTCTATATCTGCCGTTGCGTCCATAACTACGATGTCCGCCAAGTTTTCAGGCAGAGCCTCTTCCATAACCCATCTATTTCCAAGCGCCTCTTTGTAGGTCTTGCCCGCGGATCTGGGGCTCGCCGCCAGTACGGTTACCTCATACCAAGGGTGGTTTGCGAGTATCAGAGCAAACCTCTGACCTACCATTCCTGTTGCGCCTATAATGCCTACTTTGTACTTTTTCATATGTATCCTCCGACTTGACAAATAAATTGCTATTGTTTTTAATATGTTTCTGCAATATAATATTCAAGTATGCGATGGAAAAATAAAATTCTTCCCCAATTTAAAGTTTAATTATTTTATATAATAACACTTGAACTCGTTGAAGTCAAACGATTTTAGAGCTGAGTCAAAATTTTTTGGAGTAATTTTTATGAAAAAAAGCGATTTTTATTTTGATCTTCCCGAAGAGCTGATTGCCCAGGAGCCTCCCAAAAACAGAACCGATTCAAGACTATTAAAACTGGACAGAAGAACGGGGGAAATTACCCACACCAGATTCCCCGAGCTTATAAACTATCTTAATCCGGGGGATTGTCTTGTTCTCAACGACACAAGGGTGCTGCCCGCAAGGCTTATCGGCACAAAAATCCCCACAGGCGCCCATGTGGAGTTTCTGCTTCTGAAGAATATGGGTAACGATGTCTGGGAGGCTATGGCGGGTCCCGCAAGAAGAGCTAAGAAGGGCAGCGAGTTTACTTTCGGCAACGGCATAATGCGCGGAGTCGTGGAAGAGGAGCTTGACAACGGCAACAGACTCATAAAGCTCATATATGACGGCATTTTCCTTGAGGTGCTGGAGAGAATCGGCGAAATTCCGCTGCCGCCTTATATCAAGAAAAAGCTGGAGGACAGCGAAAGGTATCAGACCGTTTACTCAAAGAAGCTGGGCTCCGCGGCGGCTCCTACTGCGGGTCTGCACTTTACCGAGGAAATGCTGAGGGAAATCGAAAAGAAGGGAGTAAAGCTGGCTTATATTACTCTTCATATCGGCATCGGAACCTTCAGACCCGTCAAAGCGGAGAATATAGAGGACCATAAAATGCACTTTGAGAGCTACACTATCAGCGAAAAAGCTGCCGAAATCATAAACTCCACAAGGGATAACGGCGGCAGGGTAATCTCAGTCGGAACAACCTCCTGCAGAACCCTTGAGAGCAACAGCGACGAAAGAGGCTATGTAACCCCCTGCAGCGCGGAAACGGATATTTTCATATATCCCGGTTATAAGTTCAAGTGCATAGACGGTCTAATCACCAATTTCCACCTGCCCGAAAGCACCCTCATTATGCTTGTAGCCGCCTTCTGCGGCAGGGAAAACACCCTAAGAGCTTATAACGAGGCTGTAAAAGAACGCTACAGGTTCTTCTCTTTCGGCGACGCGATGTTTATCATTTAATAAAATTTACTTTCTAATTTTTAAGTTTATTTTTTCGCCCGTTATTAATTTATGCAATACGGGCTTGACAGGACTCTATTTAATAAAAGCAAACAAAAGTTGGTGCCTAAATGTTTAAACTGTTGAAACAATGCAATACAGCAAGAAGGGGCGAGTTTACCACAGCCCACGGAACGGTTCAGACGCCTGCTTTTATGAATGTCGCCACAGCGGCAGCTATAAAAGGCGGGCTGTCCGCCTATGACTTAAAGGACCTTAAATGTCAGGTAATGCTTTGCAATACCTATCACCTGCATTTAAGACCCGGCGATGAAATCGTCAAAGCCTTCGGAGGACTTCATAAGTTCACAGGCTGGGACGGAACAATCCTTACCGACAGCGGCGGCTTTCAGGTCTTTTCCCTGGCAAAGCTGAGGGATATTAAGGAGGAGGGAGTCAGCTTCAACTCCCATATAGACGGCAGAAGAATTTTCATCGGGCCTGAGGAGAGCATGACCATTCAGGCAAACCTGGGCTCCGACATAGCCATGGCGTTTGATGAATGCGTAGAAAACCCCGCCCCATACGATTACGCTAAGCTTTCCTGCGATAGAACAACCCGCTGGCTTATAAGATGCCTCGAAAAGCACAACGAGCTGATTGCAAGACCCGACGCGGTCAACAAAAAGCAGATGCTTTTCGGTATAAACCAAGGCTCCGTCTTTGACGATTTAAGGGCAAAGCACATGGAGGAAATAGCAAAGCTGGACCTTGACGGCTACGCAATCGGCGGACTTGCGGTGGGCGAGCCCAAAGAGGTAATGTATAGGATAATTTCCGTCGTTGAGCCCTTCATGCCCAAGGACAAGCCCAGATACCTCATGGGCGTGGGCACTCCCGAAAACATCCTGGAGGGAGTCAAAAGGGGAGTCGACCTCTTTGACTGCGTAATGCCGAGCAGAAACGCAAGGCACGGTCACCTGTTTACATGGGACGGCATCATCAATATCAACAACGCAAAGTACGAGCTTGACGACAGCCCCATTGACCCCGAATGCCAATGCCCCGCCTGCCGCACTGCATCAAGAGGATATATCAGGCACCTAATGAAAGCGGGGGAGATGCTGGGCATGCGCCTTGCGGTTATCCACAACCTTTATTTCTACAACAATCTGATGGAAAAAATCAGAAACGCCCTTGATAACGATACATTTGAAGATTTCTATTTTTCCAATAAAGACAGACTGGTAAAAAGGATATAATATCCCGTTTATTGACCCCTGAAAAAGTGTCTAAAATATATAGAAGCCAAGTCTGAATTTTATGGATTTGGCTCATTTTTTTGCCCAAAAACAATAATATTTTCATTTCTATTGACTTTTTGTACTTATGCATTTAAAATAATTTAGGTTTTATCGATATAATTTTACTGATATTATTTTAACATTCACGAAAATATGCTATAATTATATCGAAAACCGAAGAAAAAAGTCAGGGAAATGGAGGGCCGGGCATGAGCGAAAAGAGTACTCCGAATCAGGTCTCGGCAAACACTTTAAGGCGTTTGCCATACTATCTGAGCTACCTTAAGAGCCTCAAAAACACCGATGTTGCTTATATCTCCGCCCCTGTCATAGCGAGCGAGCTGGACCTTAACGAGGTGCAGGTCAGAAAGGACATCGCGGCAATCAGCTCCGTAGCGGGCAAGCCCAAAAAAGGCTTTGAAATCGATGTTCTGATAAGAGACATTCAAGCCTACATAGGCTGCGAGGACAATAACTGCGGCATACTCGTGGGCGTAGGTCATCTGGGCAGAGCGCTTCTTGCCTACAAAGGCTTTGAGGCATACGGACTCAAAATCATCGCCGCGTTCGATTCGGACCCCTCGGTAGTCGGAACGGAAATCGCGGGAAAGCCCGTGTATCACATCGCTTCCCTCCGGGAATTCTGCCAAAGCACCGACGCCGCAATCGGCATCATAACCGTTCCCGCGGAGGCAGCCCAGTCAACCTGCGACTTGCTTATAAAGTCGAACATAAAGGCAATCTGGAACTTTGCCCCCGTTATGCTCAATGTCCCCGAGGGCATAATCGTTCAGAATGAGAACATAGTCTCGTCCCTTACAATAATTAATAAGAAACTTGCGGAGATTGCAGGCTCCAAACAGCCTTAATGCTCCGAAAGTATATAATCAATTTGGAAAAAAGGAGTCTTATGATGGAAGATATTATCACAGCGAAGTTCGATAAGGTTTGTGAGATTCTTGACAGACATGAGAGAAATCCGCATCATTTAATCGCCATACTTCAGGAACTGCAGGCGGAATATACCTATCTGCCTGAGGAGATTATGACTTATGTCTCCACAGCTCTGGGTATTCCTCCTTCATCGGTATACGGTGTTGCCACATTCTATTCCCACTTCACACTGGAGCCCAAGGGCAAATATATCATCCGCATCTGCGACGGCACAGCATGCCATGTTAAGAAGTCCGAGGATATATTAAAGGCTCTGCAGAAGCACCTCGGCCTCGGCAAGAACAAAAAAACAACTTCCGACGGCCTGTTTACTGTTGAGACAGTCGCATGCCTCGGCGCATGCAGCCTTGCTCCCGCAGTTGTTATAAATGGTGAGGTTCACGGCTTGATGACGCCCGACTCAACAATAAAGCTCATCGAAGATATTAAGAAGCAGGAACAGGAAGGTGTAGAAAATGTCTGATGCTAAGGTCCTTGAACATATAAAAGCCGCGTTCGATGAATGCATGAAAAATTATAAGGCCCGCATAGTGGTATGCGGCGGAACCGGCTGCGTTGCCAACGGCGCCGTTGTCCTTTATGAGCGCTTTAAGAAGGTGCTTAAAGATAAGGGTCTGTCATTCACCGTTTCTCTGGAGAGAGAGAAGGCTGACTACCTGCTTTCCGAAAGCGGATGTCAGGGCTTCTGCCAGATGAGCCCGCTGGTAACCGTATATCCCGCAGGCGTTCTTTATGTAAGAGTAAAGCCTGAGGATGTTGAAGAAATCATTGACAAAACTCTTGTAAACAACGAGATAGTCGAAAGACTCCTTTATCATACCCCCGATACAAATACTCCGTGCAAGACCACGCAGGAAATCCCCTTCTACGCAACCCAGATGAGAAAAGTTCTGGATATGTGCGGCAGAATCGACGCTCAGGACCTTGACGAGTATATAGCCAACGGCGGTTATGAGATGGCACGCAAGGCAATCCTTGAGATGACCGATAAGGAAATCTGCGACGAAATCCTTGCTTCCGGCATCAGAGGCCGCGGCGGCGCAGGTTTCCCCACAGGACGCAAATGGGATTTAACCAGAATGCAGAAGAGCGATGTAAAATATGTTATCTGCAACGGCGACGAAGGCGACCCCGGCGCATTTATGGACAGCTGCGTTATGGAGGGTACACCCCATGCGGTTCTTGAGGGTCTTATGATCGCCGCAAAGGCAATCGGCGCAACCCACGGCTATGTATATGTCCGTACAGAGTATCCTCTCGCTGTTAAGAGACTCAGGAAAGCAGTTGAGGACGCAAGAAAAGCCGGTATTCTTGGCGAAAATATTTTCGGCTCCGGCATGAACTTTGATATAGAGATTAAGGAAGGCGCAGGCGCATTCGTATGCGGCGAGGAAACAGCCCTCATCGCTTCAATCGAAGGCAAGAGAGGCATGCCCAGCCCGAAGCCGACCTTCCCGGCAGAAAAGGGTCTTTTCGGCAAGCCCACTGCCATCAACAATGTTGAGACCCTTGCCTCTATCCCGATGATTTTAAGAATGGGCGCAAAGAACTACGCAGCCATCGGCACCGAAGGCTCAAAGGGCACAAAGACCTTCTCGCTTACAGGTCATGTCGTTAACACAGGTCTTATTGAGATTCCCTTCGGCACCACATTAAGAGAAATCGTCGGCAAAATCGGCGGCGGCGTTGTAAACGACGACGGAACCGTTTGCGGCACCGACTACAAGGCTGTTCAGATCGGCGGCCCCTCAGGCGGATGCCTTACTCAGGAACATATCGACCTGCCCATCGAGTACGAAAGCCTCAAAGAGGTTGGCGCAATGGTCGGCTCCGGCGGTCTTGTCGTTATGAACAACCAGACCTGCATAGTCCAGATCGCAAGGTTCTTCATGCAGTTCACACAGAACGAGTCCTGCGGCAAGTGCGTTGTATGCCGTGAGGGAACAAAGCAGATGCTCCTTCTCCTTGACGACATTCTCAACGGCGACGCAACAATGGAAACCCTCGACCTTCTCGAGGAGCTCGCAAAGACCGTTCAGACAGGTTCGCTCTGCGCCCTCGGCAAGAGCGCTCCCAACCCGGTTCTCTCAACTCTCAGATACTTCAGAGATGAATATATCGCGCACATCAGGGATAAGCGCTGCCCGGCAGGCAAGTGCGAAGCGTTTAAGCAGTACAGCATCGATGCGGCAAAGTGCAAGAAGTGCGGTCTGTGCGCAAGAAAATGCCCCGTTGACGCAATTACCGGTTCAAAGACAGAGCCCTACACAATTGATGTTGAAAAGTGCATTAAATGCGGAAGCTGCATAGACGCTTGCAAGTTTGATGCTGTATTAGTAATGTGAGGTGAAACCAATGGCAGATAAAACAGCAATTATTGACGGCATAGAAGTTAAGATAGATAACGAGCCCAACCTGCTTGAGCTCATTAGAAAAGCTAAGATTGACCTGCCCACATTCTGCTATCACTCCGAAATCAGCATAGCAGGCGCCTGCCGTATGTGCATGGTTGAGGTTGAAGGCATGGGCATCGTTCCCTCCTGCTCCACAAGAGTCTATGACGGAATGAAGGTCAAGACAAACACAAAGCAGCTCAGAGACATGAGAAAAATAATTGTCGAGCTTATGCTCGCAAGCCATGACCAGAGCTGCACCACATGCCCCAAGAGCGGTACCTGCAAACTCCAGAGAATCGCAAAGCAGATGGGCATTGTAAAGGTAAGATTTAAGCAGCGCACCGAGTTCCCAGAGCCGGACCTCAGCTCACCCGCAATCTACAGAGATTCCGCTAAGTGCGTTCTCTGCGGCGACTGCGTAAGAGTATGTAAGGAAATCCAGTCCGTTGGCGTTCTTGATTTCGCTAACAGAGGCGCGGACGCTAAGGTTACACCTTACTTCAACAAGGGCATCGGCGATGTTGAGTGCGTAAACTGCGGCCAGTGCATCAAGGTTTGCCCCGTTGGCGCACTTATCCCCAAATATCAGACCAACGAGGTTTGGAATGTTCTCCTTGACCCCGAAAAGTATGTTGTCGTTCAGATAGCACCCGCTGTCAGAGTCGCAATCGGTGAGTATTTCGGCTTTAAGCCCGGCGAGCTCACCACAGGCCGCATGGTTTCGGCCCTCAGAAGACTCGGCTTTGACAAGGTTTACGATACCTCCTTCGCGGCAGACTTTACAGTTATCGAAGAGGGCAGAGAGTTCCTTGAGAGATTCAAGAAGGGCGAAAGACTGCCCCAGTTCACATCCTGCTGCCCCGCATGGGTAAAGTACGCAGAGCAGTATTATCCCGACTACCTCAATAACCTCTCAACCTGCAAGTCACCCCAGCAGATGTTCGGCTCCCTTTGCAAGGAGCTCCTCTCCAAGGATATGAACATCCCCAGAGAGAATATTGTCGTAGTATCCGTAATGCCCTGCACAGCCAAGAAGTTCGAGGCACAGCGCCCCGAGTTCTCTGTTGACGGCAACCCCGATGTTGACTTTGTTCTCACCACTCAGGAGCTCTCCGTCATGATTAAGGAGAGAGGCATTAAGTTCGCAGAGCTTGAAAATGAAGAGTTTGATATGCCCTTCGGCTTCAAGACAGGCGCAGGCGTCATCTTCGGCAGCTCCGGCGGCGTAAGCGAGGCAGTTCTCCGCTTTGCGGCAGCAAGCCTTGTAAAGGGCGTAAAGCTTGAGTTCACACAGCTCAGAGCTCTCCAGGGCGTTAAGACTACAGAGGTAAAACTCGGCGACCTTAAGCTCCGTCTGGCTGTTGTCAGCGGACTTGCAAACGCCAAGAGACTTATCGAAAAGGTAAGGCGCGGCGAAGAGCACTATGACCTTATCGAGGTTATGGCATGCTGCGGCGGCTGCGTAAACGGCGGCGGCCAGCCCGTATCCGAGAACAAATCCGCTGTTCACGACAGAGCAATGGGTCTTTACGAGAACGACAGAAATCTAGAGTACCACAGCTCCGACGAGAACCCCTATCTCCAGAAGATTTACGCAGACGAAATCACAGAGGAGCTTGCCCACGAGCTCTTCCACACCAAGTATAAGAACAGGCGCAGAATTGCTTCCGGCGACCTTGAACTCTCCAAAAAGCACGAGTCCGCAAAGATTGAGCTTTCAATCTGCCTGGGCGAAAGATGCTTCGAGAGAGGCGCTCAGAACCTCTACACCCAGCTTTCACAGTATGTCCGTGACAAGGGCATCGAGGATCTTGTAAACTTCAAGGCTTCCTTCTGCACCGAGCAGTGCAGCAAGGGTCCCGCAGTAAGCATTAACGGCAAGAACCTCTATCACTGCACATATGACAAGGTTGTTGAGGAAATCGAAAAGTGCCTTGTTAAGGCAAACGCCTAATTAAAAACACAGAGCCGAAACGAAAGTTTCGGCTCTTTTTTATACCCTTTTTTCCGCCTCTGCTTGCAAATCAGCATAGTTTGAGAGCATTGGCTTTTCTTCCGCGACCTGCCTGTTAGACTTTCTCTTTAAGTAATTTTCGGTTATCTTAACCACCGTACCCGACAGGAGAATAAGTCCAATAAGGTTTGGAATTGCCATAAGTCCGTTGAAGGTGTCGGATATGCTCCACGCCAGCTCCAGATTGCACACGGCGCCGATTATTATAAACAGCGTGAAAATAAACTTATATGCGGTCATACCCTTGCCGTTTAAAAGATATTCCAAAGCCTTGCCGCCGTTGTATGACCAGCCGAGGAGAGTAGCAAAGGCAAAGAGGAAAATTGATATTGCGATGATTTTCCCCGCCGCGCTGCCCAGTACAGATGAAAACGCGGTGCTGACAAGTCCCACGCCGCCCAATGGCGCAAGCTCTGCGTATTCAATTATCGGTCTGCCTTTGCCGTCAAGAATTTTCATTCCCTTAGCGTCGACTTTTGCTATACCCCTCAAAACCGCGACATTTGTGTAGCGGTTATATAGAGTTGAGGAGTAAAAATCATCGCTTGGTATTATCTTTACCTTTTTGCCGTAGGCAACGCCGTATAGCCCCTCATATTTTCTGTAAGCGTCATCGTCATTCAAAGGCTCTCTGAGTATCAGAGGCACCATCGCCCCATCCCGCTCCGAGTTTTCGGGCAATGTAGAGAGTGCCACCAATGTGCCCTTCTCTGTAATGCGCATTGCGGCGGCATCTATGGGCAGGGCTCTGACATTGACAGAAAGCAGCGCAAAGGCGGTAAGTGAGCAGATGAGTATGGTATCCACAAACACCGCAAAGATTCCCCACATGCCCTGAACAGCGGGCTCTGCCGCGTCAGAGGCGGCGTGAAGCGTAGCGGAGGATCCGAGTCCCGCCTCATTTGAAAAAACGCCCCTTCTAAGCCCGAAAGAAAGAGCCCTTGAAACAGCGTAGCCGCCGATTCCGCCGCCTATGGACCTTAATGAAAATGCGTTATTGAGCACCGACAGAGCGGCGTTTTGAAGGTTTTGAGAGTTTTTGAATATTATAATCAGCGCAGCCGCAATATAAAAAAGAGAAGCGGCGGGCATTATTTTTTCCGCGGCGGCTCCTATTTTCTTAATTCCGCCGAAAATCACAATGCCCGTAACAAATGCAACCGCAAAGCCCGAAACGGCAAGAGGAACGCCGAAATTGGTCTTTAAAGCGTCCGAAATCGAGTTGGACTGTGTCATATTGCCTATCCCAAAAGAGGCAATTACGCACATCACAGCGAACATAACGCCAAGGGGTTTGGCGAGGCGCTTAGTTCCTCCTCTTGTTTTCAGCCCCTCCTCAAGGGTATACATGGTGCCGCCCGTCCATTCACCCGCTTTGTTTCTTTTCCTGAAAAAAACCGCAAGTACGCCCTCAGCGTACATAGTCATCATTCCAAAGAAGGCGGAAATCCACATCCAGAAAACTGCTCCCGGGCCGCCCGCGGTTATGGCTGTGGCGACTCCCGCAATGTTGCCCGTTCCAATCGTTGCGGCCAGTATAGTGGAAACAGCCTGAAACTGCGAAATAGACCCTTTGCCGCTTTTTCTAGCCTCACTGTCCTTTTCAAACAATGAGCCGACGGTTTCTTTAAATATGTACTTTGCCTTTGTTATCTGAAAAACCTTAAGTCTCAGCGTAAAAAATATGCCTGTTCCGATAAGAAGTATAAGCAGGGGAGTGCCCCAGATAAAAGAGTTTGCGGTCTCATTCACCGCGGTGATTTTATCTGTTATATCCGAAATATTTAAAGCCAAGTACATCCCTCCTGTCCTATAAATACTATTCGTGAGGCCAGCAGAAGATAACGGCTTATCCACAAAAGTATCAAATGCAAAAATTTACAGTGTTGTTTTTGCATAAAATACTGTTGTAATTATATTCTTTTTGTGATAGATTTACCATATAAGCGTTTTAGAGTATTATTCTCCGCCGAAAGGGTGAAGCCTTTGTCTGAACAAGCAGTAAACACCACCAAAGTTTTAACCCCAACCGAAGAAGAATATCGCAACTATGTGTACGAAAACCGCAGATATGTGGGCAAAAAGGAAACAATAGCCTACATACTCTTTGACTTTGCCCAGAACTTTACGATTAACAAATACAACGAGAGATTTATATTCGATGTCGTAAGAATCGATTTTGCCTTTCAGGCATTTACTAATTTTGTGGGCGGAATCTGGGATGTCGTCAATGACACAATCATAGGCGCCATAGTTGACAAGACAAGAACAAGATGGGGTAAGTTCAAGCCCTATCTTGTAACTCTTGCGATTCCCGGCACCATAGGCACCCTGCTTTACTGGATGCTGCCCATATTCTTCCCCAATACCTCCGAAACCCACTTTATGAAGCTCCTAACATACTTCTTGCTAGCTGTCACCAGGGAGACGATTGAGACTTTCAGAGGCATTTCCGTAACGGGCATGCTGGCGACAATATCGCCGCACCCTGTGGAAAGAACAAGGCTAATTACCTTGGCGCACCTTCTCTCCATAGGCGACAATATCCCCGAAGCGCTGATGTCCCTATTGATTGACGGAATCAACAACGGCATACTTAAGTTCCAGATGAAGAGCATTTATGTCACAATGGGCTGCTTTACCACCTTGGTTTCGGGTCTGTTCGCTTTGTACTTCTCGCTTTTAGCAAAAGAGAGAATTATCCAGTCCGAAAAGGGCCCCAGCGTAATGGACGGAATCAAGTCGATTCTTAACAACAAGCCCATACTGCTTATAACCCTTGCGGAGTTTTTAAGCTCCTTCTCCATCAATACGGGCATGACGAACTACTACATAGATGTTCTCGGCTCATCCTCAATTTATATGATAGTCGGCATACCCGGCAGCTTTGTTTCAACCCCCAGCTTTGCATTGGTTCCCTGGTTCAGAAGACATTTCTCCACAAAAGTTCTGTGGCTCTTAGGCTCCAGCACGGGCGACTTCCTCATGGCTCTTGTATTCCTCTTCGGCTCCATAGGCGGCATAAAGAACGGTCTTTACAAGCGCCGTCTTCCTATGATAATCGCCATAATGATACAGGAAACATTGTTTATGTTCGTTTACGGCATACGCAAGGTCATCCCCAAGGAAATGTACAACGAGGCGATGGACTACTGCGAATGGAAGAACGGCTACCGCACGGAGGGCATGACCAGCGTCGCAAGGGGACTTGCAAGCAAGCTGGTTAACACCGTGGGAGCCACAATCAGAGCCTTCCTTATGAAGAAAATCGGCTATGTTCAGGGCGCAGGACACTTAAAGCAGTCCGACAAAACAAAGTACTATCTGTTCGCGATGTGCACAGTAATTCCCTTTGTAACAGGCAGCCTCGGCATGATTCCGAAGCTCTTCTACGATCTCTCCGGCGAGAAGAGAGAAAGAATGTATATGGAGCTTCTGCAGCGCAGAGATGAAAAGGTAAGGCAGGCAGGCGGCGCAGACGCCCCGACCCTACCCGCAGATGCCGGAGACACAGGCAATTGCTAATAAAAAAACCACCCTCCAAAAGAGGGTGGTTAATTTTTGTTTTTTATCTGCCCCTTACGACGATTTCGCCGTTTTCGGCAGTGATATTAATCTCAGTAATCGGAGTGTCGGCGTTGTCAATTATTAACCCCGCGATTTTGTCTTCTATCTTGCGGCGGATTTCATTCTTGACATCTCTTGCGCCTCTTATGCCCTTGATGGCGTTCTTAGCTATCAGGGCAGGCACTCCTTCGCCGATGTTAAGAGTAATGCCCTTGTCTTTCAAAGGCTCTACCATGTCGCCAAGGAGGATTTCGGCAATCTTTTCGTATTCCTTTTCTCCCAGCGGGTCAAAGACGACTATTTCATCGACTCTGCCCAAAAATTCGGGGCGCAGGAAATCGGAGAGAGCCTTCAGAACCTTTTCCCTTGACTGGGTGCTGGTATCCTTGGCAAAGCCGAGAGATGTGCTCTTTCGCTCGCTGCCGGCGTTGGAGGTCATTATGATGACCGTATTCTCAAAGTTTACGACTCTGCCCTGAGCGTCGCTGGTCTTGCCTTCATCAAGAATTTGCAGGAGGATGTTCAGCACATCCGGGTGAGCCTTTTCTATCTCGTCAAGAAGTATAACGCTGTAAGGCTTGCGGCGTACCTTTTCGGTAAGCTGTCCCGCCTCGTCATAGCCCACATAGCCGGGAGGTGAGCCGATAATCCTTGAAACGCTGTGCTTTTCCATAAACTCGGACATATCGAGCCTAATCAGCGTTTCGGGAGTATCAAACAGCTCATTGGCAAGCTGCTTTACAAGCTCTGTTTTGCCGACGCCCGTGGGACCTACGAAGATAAACGACGCGGGGCGTCTTTGCGGATTTATCTGAACCCTGCTGCGGCGAACAGCTGCCGCAACCGCTTTAATGGCGTCGTCCTGACCCACAATCCTCTTTTTCAGCTTTTCCTCAAGGTTGGCAAGTTTCTTGAGGTCGCTTTCAATAATCTTGCTTACGGGTATGCCGAGCCAGAGGCTAATGACCTTAGCCAAATCCTCTTCGAGAACGGCGTTGTCCTGAGCTTTTACTCTCAGCTCCTCGCTTTTTAGCTGCTTTTTCTCAAGCTCTGAGCGCAGCCTTGCCAGCTCCTCATAGTCTATCGAATCCGTTTCGGACATTATAAAGTCAATCTGCTCTTTTAAATCGGCGATTTCAAGCTCATTGAGCTCATATTCGCTTATAGCCTTATTGCGAAGATTTGCGCAGGTGCAAGCCTCGTCCAAAAGGTCAATAGCCTTGTCGGGCAGATACCTGTCGGTGATATACCTTTCGGAGAGAACGACCGCCTTGTGTAAAAGCGAGTCGCTGATTTTGACCTTGTGATAATCCTCGTAATAAGACTTTATGCCTTTGAGCATTTCGTATGTGTCGTTTATTGAGGGCTCTTCGACCTTAACGGGCTGGAAACGCCTTTCGAGAGCGGCGTCCTTTTCAATATGCTTTCTGTACTCATTGAAGGTTGTTGCGCCAATAACCTGAATTTCGCCCCTTGAAAGAGCGGGCTTTAAGATATTCGCGGCGTTCATCGAGCCTTCGGCGTCGCCTGTGCCTACGAGATTGTGAACCTCGTCGATGAAGAGAATTATATTGCCTTCGTTGCGAACCTCATTCACAAGACCCTTTATTCTGCTTTCAAACTGACCTCTGAACTGTGTGCCAGCCACTAAAGCGGTAAGGTCAAGAAGGTGCAGCTCTTTGTTTGCGAGCTTTGCGGGGACATCGCCCGATGCAATCTTTAAAGCCAGACCTTCGGCAATGGCCGTCTTACCAACGCCGGGCTCACCGATAAGGCAGGGGTTGTTCTTTGAACGGCGGCAAAGAATCTGAGTTACCCTGTAAATCTCCTTTTCTCTGCCAACGATTCTGTCAATCTGACCGTTCCTTGCCTTTTCGGTAAGGTCTGTGCAGTAGACATTCAGGAATTTGCGCTTGGGCTGGTTCTTTTTATTCTTTGGTCTTCTGTTGTCCCTTGTTTCGTTATCGGTCTTTTGCAGCTTGTTGTCGCCTGCGGGCTCCTCTTTGCTTGCCTGAACGCCCGATGCGTCCTGCATAACAGGATTTACGCCAAAACCTTGGAACAAAGGCAGGGTGGGTGCGCCGCCGGCCTCGAACAATGAATCCGCGTCAACGGAGTTGAACATCTCGCTGAACTGCTGGCTGAATTCCTCCAGGTCCTCCTCGCTGATGCCCATTTTGTCCATGATATCCTTAATGGGGCCGATGTTCATTTTCATGGCGCACTGTATGCAAAAACCCTCCTGAGTGGTCTTGTCGCCCTCTATTTTCGATACGAAAATGACTGCAGGTCTGATTTTGCACTTGGAACAAATTAGTTTATTCATCGAATCTCCTTAATCGAGCAAAAAAGTCTTAATATTTAATATATTATTGTATGTTTGTCTTTTTTTAATGCTATCAATATCACTTATATATTATGACTCTATTGTTATTTAGTTCAAGTCCGTTTTTTGGGACTCCCTATACTCTTTAATCTGCTTAAATAAGCCGGGGAAGTAGCTGAACAGCGCTACAAAGGTAAGTATAGCGGAAATTACAACCAGAACCATTGTAACTGTTGAGCTTATGGCAAAGTCGGGATTGCTCTTTGTAAAGGCGCCGATTTCGGGACCGAAGCCAAGTATTACAAGCATCGCGCCGTAGAAGAAGAAGGTTGCGATTTTGCCGGGAAGCTCCGACGCGCCGGGGCGTATGCCCTTGGAGAGCATTATCGAGCCGCCGATAAGCATTGACGCCTCTTTTACAAGGAAGAGGAGGAATACCCAGCTGAAAGCCTTGAGCGACGCGTCGCTTGCGGTTCTGAATTTAAAGAAAAGCAAAACCGCGATGGTAATCTGGGTGAACTTGTCTGCGATGGGGTCAAGTATCTTTCCGAGCTCGCTTATCTGATTGAACCTTCTGGCAATCTTGCCGTCAAAAAAGTCGGTAAGACCTGACAAAAGAAGAACAACCAGAGCGGGAATATACGAGCCCTTTAAAAACAGTACCGCGAAAATCGGGACAAGGATTATCCTTATCATAGTCAATATGTTGGGCACTGTCCATATATTTGTAAGTAAGTCACTGTTTTTCTTCTTGCTATCACTCATAAAAATCTCCCTTTTCAGAATAAATTAAAACAGTTTCAGCACGAATTCGCAAATCTTTGAGTTTTCAACAAGCCCCGACAGAGCGGAGGGCGTGGTGAGCGAACCGAGAAGCGACAGCACCGCCGCGAGAATGCCTGTCTGAAGAATTCCCTTTACGGCTCCGAAAACCGCTCCGAGAAGGGTATTTAGACTTCTAAGCGGGGTGACTTTGACCAGTTTGTTTAAAAGCCTTGCGGCTATTCTGAGCGCGATAATAAGAACAATCGAAAGAATCGCAAAGGCTATAACCGTCAAAGCTACCTTCATAATGGGAGCGGCAAGGTTCTGCTCAAGCTGCTCTATGGATATGTATTTTGAGGCGTTGGGCAGCTCAATCCTGCCGCTTTCGAGTCCAACATTTTCAGCCAGAAATGAAAGGCTTTTGGGCAATATGTTTGTAATGTCGCTTATGGAAATGGTTAATGGCTTTCCGCCGGCAAGAGCGGGGAACTTCTCTGTGAGTATGCCTATAACCTTCTCCTTAAAGTATGAGTTGTATATGGAACCTGCCACGGCAGGGGCAACGGCGTAGGAGATGAAAATTGCCAAAAGTCCTGAAACAAACTCAATGAGCGACAGCACAAAGCCTTTTTTTGCGGCAAAGAATACGGTAAGCACAACAACAGCAATAAAAATAAAGTCCAGTATATTCATATTTTCCCTCCCTTTTAAGGAAACGAAAGCCCGCGCATGGGTATTTCATTTCACCATAATTGTAGCACAAATTCGTCCGTTAAGAAACAAAAAACTAATCGAATTTTTATTTTCTTTGACTTATATATATTTCCGCCATAAGCCAATTATCCTCAATTACATAATAAGATTTTTATTATAAGCAAATATAAATATCCGATTAAGATTTGATTAAATTTTGCTTTGACTCGTAAAAGAAAAGACTGACGCCCATAAGGCTTCAGTCTTTTAAGTCATAAATATCAATTTCTTTTAATTTTCAAATCTGTTAAGGAAGAGCTTTGTTCTCTCTGATGTGGGGTTGTTTATAACCTGCTCAGCGGGACCCTGCTCAACTATGACCCCCTGGTCCATAAAGATTACCGTATCGGCAACATCGCGCGCAAAAGCCATCTCATGGGTGACTATTACCATTGTCATGCTCTTTGCCGCAAGCTGTCTTATGACCTTCAGAATCTCGCCGGTAAGCTCGGGGTCAAGCGCGCTTGTGGGCTCATCAAAGAAAAGTATCTCAGGGTTCAAGGCAAGAGCCCTTGCTATGGATACTCTCTGCTGCTGACCGCCAGAGAGCTGATAGGGATACGCGTCCGCCTTTTCGGGAAGACCCATCTGCCTTAAAAGGTCCATGGCGATTTCCTCCGCCTCTTCTTTTGACCTTTTAAGCACATGAATTTGCGCGTCGGTTATATTTTTAAGAACCGAAAAGTGGGGAAAGAGATTAAAATTCTGAAAGATAAGCCCCATTTTCAGCTTGATTTCTCTGAGCGTTTTCGGCTCCGCATATGCGGGCTTGCCCTTTTCGTAGCCTGTTATCATGTCAAGACCGCAGATTTTTATGGTGCCGCCCGAAACCCTTTCAAGCTGATTTATGCAGCGCAGCAAAGTGGACTTGCCGCTGCCCGACGGGCCGATTATGGAGATAACCTGACCCTTCTCCACATCGAAGGATATATCCTTTATTACCTCAAGTGTGCCGAAGCTCTTTGAAAGGTTGTTTACTTCTAATACTTTCATTTCGCGCTCCTCGCTTTACTTATAGTAATCCAGCTTCTTTTCGATGCTGCCCAGCACAATTGTAAGTATAGC
This sequence comes from Clostridiales bacterium DTU053, assembly GCA_001512765.1. Taxonomy (GTDB): domain Bacteria; phylum Bacillota; class Clostridia; order Oscillospirales; family Acutalibacteraceae; genus DTU053. The sequence goes on along the minus strand of LFSO01000019.1, from coordinate 109,721 downwards.
GTTCATCACAAAGTAGAAAAGACCTGCAACGAAAAGGGGAACAAGCGAGCTGTAATAGTTCATCTGCTCTTTTGCTATGCGGAATATCTCCGGGTACGCAACCACGGAGGCAAGCGCCGTGTCTTTAACAAGGGTAATAATCTCATTCGAGCTTGCGGGGACGATTCTTTTAATAACCTGCGGCAAGATAATTCTGAAAAATGTCTGGAACTTTGTGTATCCAAGGGAGAAGGCGGCCTCATACTGACCAATCGGTATAGATTCTATGCCGCCTCTGAAAATTTCCGCGAAGTATGCCGCATAATTTATAATAAAGGCAAAAATCAGCGCGGAGAACTGATACCTTTCGCTTCTTACATCTATGCCCGCCAGCAGGTTCTGAAGCCACGGGAAGGAGTTTATCCTCAGCATGGGTATTGCGTAATATACGGTTATAATCTGAAGCATCAGGGGAGTGCCGCGCATTATCAGAATATATACGGCTGTAAGCCACGAAACGGGCTTAAATTTAACTTTTCTGAGAACGGCAACCACGACTCCCAAAGGTATTGAAAACAAAAGGGTGTAGAAGAATACCTTCAGAGTCGGACCTAAGTATCTCAGCATTACTTCTGTCGCTTTAAGTATGTCATTCCAGGTCATGCAGCACCTCAAAAGTTTATAATAAAGCTAATATGTTAGCATATGAGCAAACTAAAGTATATGATACAATTAAATATGCAAATAATCAAGGATTTTGCGACAAAAAAATGCCGGGCTAATAGCCCGGCTCTGCAAGGAAGGATTTATTTAGACTGTGTGTTTTCGTATTCGGCGACTACCAGATCCATAAATACAGCGTCAACCATTCCAAGGTCAAGCTGCTGGAGAGCCTCAACATTTGTGCCGAGAGCTACGATTTCCATGTCAGCTGCGTATTCGCTGCCTTCAAGGATTTCCTGAGCTGTGGAGCCGCTCTGGAGAGCTACCTTCTTGCCCTTGAGCTGCTCGGGTGAAGTGATGTCGGAAGAAGCGGGAACAACAAATACCATCTTGTTGTCCATGTAAGCCTCGGAGAGGTTCATTGCCTTAGCTCTCTCCTCGCTGACCGACATGCCGTTCCAGATGCAGTCAATAATTCCTGTGTTCAGAGGCTTTTCCTTGGTGGACCATTCAATGCCCTTCTTCTCAAGCTTTACGCCCATTCTCTTGCAGACTTCTTCCGCGACATCAATGTCAAAGCCTACGATTTCGCCGTTCTCGTTTGTAAAGCCCATGGGCTTAAATGACGCGTCAAGACCGAGAACAAGTACGCCTGCGTCAAGAACCTTCTTGAGTGAGTCGTCCTTAGCGTCGGGATTTAATGTGGTGGGGGTGGTCTTTACTGTTGTAACATCGGAGCCGAACCACTTTGTTGAAATCTCGCCAAGTGTTCCGTCTGCCTTCATCTCGGCAAGAATGGACTGAACCTTGTCTCTAAGAGTCTGGTCGCCTTTTCTGAAGCCGATTGCGTATTCTTCTTCATTAAGGCCGTCATCAAGAATTCTGTATTTTGCAACTGCTTCTACGGGAACAGTTGTGTCAGCGGCTGTTGTGGTGTCGCCATCTTTCTTTGCGCAGGAAGCCATTGCAAAGACAGAAAGAATCAGCACAAGAACAAGTGCTACGGATGTGAATTTCTTCATCAAAATTTCCTCCTATGTAATGTTGGCTTTCTCGCCTCTTGGTGATATGCTAACATATTAGCAGACTAAAGTAAAGTCTTTTTTCAATTTTTTTCATTATTGTACGCCTTGACAAATATTAACAAATACTATTAGGGAGATTTTGATATAATATACAAAAACTAAAGGTACAAGACCTTATGACATTGCCCTCAAAAAGCTATAAAAGCCTAAACTCTAAAACTCATAAATCTTTAGATTCTTGCGAACAGGCTTTGTTTGTGCTATTCTTTTCGGGAGGTAATGATAATGAGCGCTAACGAAAAAAAGAAGAGCCCTGTTGAAAGCTCACCCTTTAATGAGCTTGTAAACGGCTTTAACAAAAAGGATTTAAACGAACTTGTAAAAGAGGGAGTTATCATTCCCGATTTTACGGGGATAATCATAAGCGATGACGCGGTTATAGGCACCGGCACCGTAATTCTGCCGAACACCATAATTCTTTCAAAAGTAGAGATAGGTGAGGGCTGCATTATAGGTCCTTCAAGCGTTTTGTCCGACACTAAGGTGGGAAACAAAACCGTAATAAACTTCTCCCAGTGCTTCGGCTCCAAAATCGGAGACAACACAACCGTCGGGCCCTATGCCCATCTCAGACCGGGCTCCGACATAGGCAACAGCGCAAGAGTGGGCAATTTTGTGGAGATAAAGAACTCCGTAATAGGCGACGGCTCAAAGATTTCTCACCTTACCTATGTGGGCGACTCCGATGTGGGCAAAAATGTAAACTTCGGCTGCGGCTGCGTGACCGTCAACTACGACGGCAAAAACAAAATGCGCACCATAGTTGAGGACAACGCGTTTATCGGCTGCAACACAAATCTAATCGCCCCCGTCAAGGTGGGCAAAAACGCCTATACCGCGGCTGGCTCAACGATTACCGAGGATGTGCCCGACAACTCGCTTGCCATTGCAAGGGAGCGTCAGGTCAATAAGGAAAACTGGGTAAGACCAGCGGACAGATAAAAGCGGCTTTGCCGAAAATATAAACTCAAAGAGGGGTGGGGCGCTTCGCTCTCGCCTGTTCTTTGCTGTAAAGAAAAGCTGAAAGGGAAGAATTATGTTTTTTAAAAGGAAGAATAAAACAGAAGAAACTATAGCTTACGGACCCATCGAATATATAATCGCGGGGCTCGGCAACCCCGGGAGGGATTATGAGAAAACAAGACATAATGCCGGCTTTATGTTTGCCGACGCCCTTGCGGAGAAACATAACGCCGTCTTTAAGCCCAGCAAGTTTAAGGCGGATACCGCCGACGCCATGATAAACGGCGTTAGGTGTATATTGGTAAAGCCCATGACATATATGAATAACAGCGGGGAGGCTATTAGGGATATTGCAAATTTCTATAAAATCCCCCCCGAGAAGGTAATCGTCGTTTATGACGACACAGCCCTGCCGACCGGCAAACTCAGAATCAGAAGAAAAGGCTCCGACGGCGGGCATAACGGAATTAAGAGCATCATCTATCATCTAAACAGCGACCAGTTCCCGAGAATAAAAATCGGCATCGGCTCAAAGCCCCATCCGGACTTCGATTTAAAAGACTATGTCCTCAGCGTGTTTACAAAAGAAGATTTGGAGCTTATTCTGCCGTGCATAGATAGGGCATTGGAAGCCATAAATATTATGGTTACAGGCGATATTGACATGGCGATGTCCAAATACTCGGGCTGATATCAGGAGGCCGCATGTCCTGTTTTGTAAATCTCTTTGAAAGCAATAAAGAATATACCCAAATTCTTATGTCCATTGAGAAGGGGCGCCTTCCCATGGGCGTTTTGGGACTGCCCTTTTCCGCAAAGGCGCATATTTTAAACTTCCTTGCCGAAAGGGTAGGCAAAAAGGCGCTTTGCATCGTGCCCGACGAGTCAGCGGGCAGAAAACTTACCTCCGACATAAAATCCCTCGGCGGCAAAGCAGTGTTTTATCCCGCCAAGGATTTTGTTTTTATTGACTCCGCCACCAAGTCAAGGCAGTACGAAATGGAGCGCCTTGCCGCGCTGTCGGGAATTGTTTTCGACCATGCGGATATTATAGTCGCCACAGCCGACGCGGCAATGCAGTTCACAATTCCTAAGGACATATTCAAAAGAAAGACCCTCACTATAAAAATCGGCGACGAGCTGCCCTTAAATCAGGTGATTGAAACCTTTTTAAGCTCGGGCTATACAAGAGCCGATATGGTAGAGGGTCCTGGTCAGTTTTCCGTAAGAGGCGGCATACTGGACTTTTACCCGCCCGGATTTTCCGACGCTGTAAGAGTCGAGTTCTGGGGCGACGAGGTCGACTCCATAGCCTATTTTGATGTGCTCTCACAAAGAAGGAGCGAAAACCTGCGCCTTGTCAGCATTACCCCCGCCGCGGAAATTCTTTTCCCGTCGGATGAGTATTTTGCCGACGCGATAGAAAAGCTCGCCGCCTCCTTAAAGGGCAAAAAAGCAGAGAAGGCGAAGGATCTGCTTTTAAAGGACGCGGACAGCGTCAAAAACGGCATAAGACTCGGCAATATAGATAAGTTTATACCACTTGCGTATAGAGAAAAAGTATGTCTGCTTGATTATTTCAAAGACAATCTTCTTTTCGTCTGCGAAAGCTCAGCGGTAAAGGAAAAGCTTGACGCCGCTGTGGCGCTTCATCACGAGGAAGTAAAACACTTCTTTGAGGAGGGCATACTCTGCAAGGGGCTTGACAGCTTCATGCACGATTTTGCCTACCTTGCCGCAGCTTACGAAAGGTTCGGAGCGGTTTACCTTGACAACTTCGCAAGGGGCAGCTTTGACACCCCCGTTAAAGACCTTGTAACCGTCAACACAAGGCAGCTTCCCGTTTGGGACGGCTCTGTAAAGCTTCTTTTGGAGGACATCCTCCCCATGCATCAGAGGGGCTACACGACGGTAATTCTCTGCGGAACCGCAAAGGCAGGGGAGTCGTTATGCGATGAGCTTAACGAAAAGGGTCTGAACTCTTTGTTTTTCTCCGACCTCCCGAGCGAATTTCCAAAGGGAAAGGTAAGCATTGTCCCCGGTACCCTGACAGCGGGAGCGGACTATCCCGGTGAAAAGGTCCTTATCATATCCTTCGGCAAGCGAGCGGAGGAAAAGCGCAGGGGCAAGAATACAGGTTTTAAAATCTCAGAGGGCTTTAATTCTCTTGAGGAGCTTGTCAAGGGAGATTATGTGGTTCACTCCGTCCACGGCATCGGCATCTTTGACGGAATCCAAAAAATTGAGACGGGCGGAGTGGTCAAGGACTATATAAAAATCAAGTACGACAAGAACGATGTTTTATATGTCCCCGTTACTCAGCTTGACCTTGTATCAAAGTATATAGGACCCTATGAGGGCGCAAGGCAGGTAAAGCTCAGCCGCCTTGGCAGCGCCGAATGGGAAAAGACCAAAAACAGAGTGCGCAAGAGTGTCAAGGACATGGCAAAGCAGCTTCTCGCTCTCTACGCCAAAAGGGTCTCCACAAAAGGCTTTGCGTTCTCAAAGGACATTGATATGCAGAACGACTTTGAGCGGCGCTTTGAGTTTGAGGAAACCGAGGACCAGCTAAGGTGCGTCAACGAAATCAAGAACGACATGGAGCAGCCCTATCCCATGGACAGATTGCTCTGCGGCGATGTGGGATTCGGCAAAACCGAGGTTGCTCTCAGAGCCGCCTTTAAATGCGTTGCCGACGGCAAGCAGTGCGCTATTCTGGTACCCACCACTATTCTCGCCCTTCAGCACTACCAGACAATTCTCAAACGGTTTGAGGGCTTTCCGATAACCGCCGAAATGCTTTCCCGCTTCAGAACCCCCAAGGAGCAGGAGGCAATAAAAAAAGGCCTCAAAAGAGGCAGCATAGACATTGTTGTGGGCACCCACAGCATAATCGCAAACAGCGTAGAGTTTAAAGATTTGGGGCTTTTAATAATCGATGAGGAGCAGCGCTTCGGCGTTGAGCAAAAGGAAAAGCTCAAAGAGCGTTTCCCCGCCGTAGACTGCCTTACAATTTCGGCAACACCCATTCCCCGTACACTTAACATGGCTATGTCGGGCATAAGGGATATGTCCATAATAGAGGAGGCTCCCCAGGACAGACAGCCCGTCCAGACCTATGTTCTGGAGCACGATATGGGCATACTCGCCGAGGCTATGGCTAAGGAACTCAGGCGCGGCGGTCAGGTCTATTATGTCCATAACCGTATTGAAACAATTGAGCGAACCGCCCTCAGAATTAAGGAGTATCTGCCCGACGCGAGAATAGAAATCGCCCACGGCAAGATGTCCGAGAGCGTTCTGAGCGATATTTGGCGCAGGCTCATCGAGGGCGAGATTGATATACTTGTCTGCACCACGATTATAGAAACGGGCGTCGATGTGCCCAATGTAAATACACTTATTATCGAAAACGCCGACCATATGGGTCTTGCCCAGCTCCATCAAATGAGGGGCAGGGTAGGCAGGTCCTCCAGACGCGCCAGCGCGTATTTCACATTTGTCAAGGGCAAGGAGCTTTCGGAAACCGCATACCGCAGGCTCAGCGCCATTAGGGAGTACACCGAGTTCGGCTCAGGCTTTAAAATAGCCATGCGAGACCTTGAAATCAGGGGAGCGGGCGACCTTCTCGGCGCCAGCCAGCACGGACACATGGAAGCTGTGGGCTATGACTTGTACCTTAAACTCCTCGCTCAGGAAGTCAGCAAAGAGAAGGGCGAGGAAACCGAAGTCAAAACCGAGGAATGCCTTATCGACCTGCAGGTTGACGCCCATATCCCCGAAAAGTATATCGAAAGCGTACCCCAGCGCCTCAGCATTTACAGGCGAATTGCGGAGATTAAGAATCAGGATGACGCCGACGATGTGCTTGACGAGCTGACCGACAGATTCGGCGACCCGCCCGACGCGGTTATGGGGCTTATCAAAATCTCCATGCTCAGAAACGCCGCCGCAAGACTCGGTATTTACGAGGTTGGTCAGCGTGGCGACAGTCTGTTATTATTCACTCCCGAAACGGATATGACCATGGTGTCTAAGCTCGCCAACGGTCTTAAAGGCAGAATATTCGTATCCGCCGCCAAAAAGCCATATATCTCCGTAAGAAGACTAAAAAATCAGGGCCCCCTTGAAGCCCTTGAGGAAATTATTAATGTCCTTACTAAACCCGAACCCGAAGGCGAGAAAAAGGAATAAAATAAAACAACGACAGTAGGTACTTTAAAGCGCCTGCTGTCGTTTATTTTAACACGGAGATTAACCCATAAGTTTTAATATTTATTCTTTTATTTTTGCTGCGTCTTGCAGCCGTACAACCCATTGTCATCATGCACCTTTAGCTGAAAATGACATCGGGTAAATTGCCGGCGTCGTTGGCCTCTGCCTCTGCCTCAACTGCTGAAGAGGGCTTTTCGGGACCAAAGGGACCGCCTTCTGAGAAAACCGCAACTACGAAACCGTAAATCAGGCTTGCTGCTACTACAAGTGAAAGAACCGACCAAATAAGGCTTTTGCTCATAACATTCATCCTTTCTTAACTTACGGGCCTTAATTTAACCTCTCATTGCACTTATAGTATATCAGCTTTAGCTTATTTTGGGAATTCGTAATTTGTATGAACCTTATAAAAATGTATAAAAATTTTTGTATATGTTGCTCAAGTAACGGCATTATTATTCTGATATAGAAAAATATTTGCCCGCCGTTTGTTCACGGTGCTGTAATTTCGCTGCCTCCGTTTGTGCATAAAGACGGGCTTTTTCAAAGCGAGTGAATATTTCCGTGGACACCAATGAATATTATTCAACTTTTTCCCAAATAAAAAGCCTCCGAATTTCGGAGGCTCTTTTTTATCTTATGCGGAAGGTCCTTACCTCAAAGGGCTTAATTTCAAAGCTGAAGGAATTGCCGTCGGTTTCAATATCCCTTTCGTCAACCTCCATCAGATTGCACTCGGTGACCTTTGAGAAGGGGAGATTCAAAGTAATTTTAACTGTACCCCTTGACTGTTCGGGCTCATAAACTCGTAAGATATAGCCGTTTCCGTCCTGAGCCTTTTTAAGAGCGTCCAGAACCACATACTTGCCGCTTGTTTCTGCAAATGAGTAGGATACGGGCAGTTTGCCGCCGTTTTTGCCGACCTCTACCGCGCAAAGCTCCTTGTTAAAGGTAATAGCCTTCTGTACTGTGCCGCCGAGCTGCCAAGTGTATTTGTGGGGATAGTAGGCGTATTTGAATCTGTGCTCACCGCTGTCGGCGGTTCTGTCGGGGCAGTTGGGCGCTCTGAGCAGACTTATCCTCATAACGCTGCCGAATACATCGTAGCCGTACTTGCAGTCGGTTATGAGGCTCACGCCGTAATCGCCCTCTGAAAGGTCCGCCCACTTGTGTCCGCACTGCTCAAACCTTGCCTTGTCGTAACTGTTGTTTGCGTGATTGGGTCTCTTTATGGCTCCGTGGGCTATCTCAAAGCTGGCATAAGTATTAAGAATATCCACATCAAAGGCGGCTTTGAGTATCTTATCCCGCTCCTGCCAGTTTACATAAGTGTCAAACTCCACATGGTTTTCATTTGCCCTGAGAGTTATATCCTGAACAATCTCGGAGCGGTTGAACCTTCTGCGAATAGTGATGATTCCGCAGACATCGTTCTGCTCCTTAATTTCAATGCTTTCAGCCTTAATTAAATCCCAGCGCTTCTTTTTGTAGTTAAGCTCTAAGTTCCACGCGGTCTCATGCACGCATTTGTCCTGGAATACGCTTAGAAGGTTTCCGCAGCCCTTCAATGTTTCCCTCGAATTTACCTTGTCATAAATGCTTGTTATGATGCCGTTTTCATCGAGTTCAACTCTGAGGCAATCATTCTCCAAAAGCCTTGTGGTAACCTTTACGCCGCCCTTTGCGCCGAGTGGGTCCGCACTGTAAAGGTAAACCTTATAGCCCATGGGCGGAATATCCTCGGCAAGCATTTTCAGTTTTCCGTCTGCGGTAAGAGTCTGAATCGGCTCTGAGCCGTCAGCCGCTCTTAAATACCTGCCGTCTGTATCAATTACAACTTCAGACGAAACAGTGTGGTTTGAAAGATTCCACACCGCCACGCCCTCTGCGGGGCTGCCGATATTACTGCTTACAGCCTTCAGCGCGCTGAGTTTAATCTCGCCGCCTTCCGAGTAAATCTTTTCATAAGCGGGTCTGCAATCCTCCATAGCCTCATGAATTGAAGTGCCGGGGAGAATGTCATGGAACTGATTTGTAAGGAGGATTTTCCAGACGGATTCAAGTCTATCCTTATCGTATTCAAAACCCGACAGAGCGGAGGCAATCAGAGACGCCGACTCAGCCTCGCAAAGCAGAATCTCTCCCTTGCGGTTGCCCTTTTTTATAAAGCCCTGACTTGTATATGTACCTCTGTGATTCTCGTAATAAAGCTCATCATTAATAACGGGCAGCTCGTCACGCACTTTGTTCAGCTCGTCAAAAAACTCGCCGGCCGTGCCCGTTTTGGAGGAGGGGAGACCGGGGTAAGCTTTCAGCCTCTTTGCTCTTTCAAGCATGGCGTAGGTGGTGCCTCCGCCGCCGTCGCCGTAGCCGTACATTCCGAAGGCTTTGCGGAAAACATCCCTTTGGTCGTTTTCCTTTTGAGCCTTCATAAGATCTGACGGAGTGTAATCTCCCTGATAATGGGTGCGGGCAAGATAGCCCACAATTTCAGAACCGTCGTGACCCTTCCAGACAAAAGAAGTATAGGGGAAGCGGTTGGTATCCTGACCGCACAGCTTTGCGGTGATAAAATACTTCATGCCACTGCGCCTTATAATCTGCGGCAGAGCCCATGAAAAGCCGAAGCAGTCGGGGAGCCAGTAGGTGTCGGAAACAACGCCGAATTCCTTTAAAAAGAACTCCCTGCCGTAGAGAAGCTGCCTTATAAGACTTTCACCAGACGCGATGTTGGTGTCCGCCTCAACCCAGACATTGCCTACAATTTCCCACTGTCCGTTTTTGACCTTCTCCTTTATCCTGTCGTAAAGGGCGGGGTAAATCCGCTTTGTCATGTCGTAAACTATAGCCTGACTTTGAGCGCACTTAAATTCGGGGTATTTGTCCATGAGCGACAGATTATTGGCAAAGGTTCTCGCGGCCTTGCGCTCTGTCTCCTGAATCCTCCACAGCCACGCAATGTCAATGTGAGAGTGCCCCTGCATTACTACCTCGCTCTGCGGGGTAAATTTAATCTTTTTAAGCTCGGAGTTCAGATACTCCCTTGCCTTGTATATGGACTGCCTGACCTCGCTGTCGTCAAAATCAAAGTCAACCATATGAATGCTGTCGTCAAGGACTTTGTAGAGGCTTTCCTTTATGTACTCGTCCTCTGCAGCCTTGAAAGAATCAAGAAGCAAATCGGTGTCAAAAATAAAAGCCTCGCACTCCTCATCAACCCTGCAGAGCCTTGCCTTCGCGAAGTTGTAGGTGATTGACTTAGCGCCGTCCATGGCATAATCGCAAAAGCCCGCGGAGTCAACCGCCAGCTCAAGCTCAATATTCAAAACGCCGCTTTCAAGGATCTTTGAGTCAACGATAATGGTATCCCTTGACTTCCAGCCTCTGTTCATCGTGGAGCTGAGAGAACCCACAATCCAGCCGTTTAATTTCACAAGCGCCTCGCCGCCAAAGTCGATTTCAAGATAAACCTTGGCGTTTTTGTAGCTTTCGGGTATTTCCACGCTTGCGGTGTATATCTTTGAGCAGTCATATGTTGCCGCCCAATCATCGCCCAGCTTAACGGGGATATTAAGCTCCTCGCCGTACTCGTATTTGCCGTCGCCTAAGTATTTGCCCTCTTTAACAAATACCCAGTTTTCAATGTTAAAGGATTCAAAATCCCTGTATTTTTTCAGCTGGCGCATCATAAACTCTAAAACCATCGGTTTGGGAGTTTTCATATAAAACCTTCTTTCCATGCGGTTTCGTTAATGATAGCATAGCAAAACGGCAAAGACAATAGCACAGCTACGCCTTTGCCGTTAAACTCGGATTTGTTATTTATTAAGCTCCTTGAGCAGCGTCAGGGCTGCGGTTTTATAGCCCTCAAAGCCCTGACCCGATATTGTGGCTATGCACGCTTCTCTGATATAAGAAACCTGTCTGAAGCCTTCCCTTTTTGAAACATCGGAGATATGTACCTCAACCGTCGGCAGCCCTACCGCTTTTACTGCGTCTAAAATAGCAACGCTCGTATGCGTATAGGCCGCGGGATTTATCACAATGCCGTCGAATTTTCCGAGAGCCTCCTGTATTTTATCCACAATCGCTCCCTCATGGTTGGACTGAAAAATCTCAGCCTCAATTCCCAGCTCCTTACAGAATCCGTTAATAAACTCCACAAGGTCCGCATAGGTTTTGCTGCCGTAAATCTCGGGCTCTCTTATTCCCAGCATATTGAGGTTTGGACCGTTAATAAAAAGCAGCTTCATATCAAAACCCCTTTTAACTTTTTGCAAATGCAGTCCCCTGAAAATCAGGAGACTGCATATCATTTTATATTATCTGCGGCGGTTGTTGGGCTTATTTCCACCGTGCCTCGGAGGGGCGGGGCGGCGGGGCGCGGGGGTGTTCTCGGGAGTCAGACCCTCAACCTCAATAAGAGCGTTTCTTCTTGAGAGATTGATTCTGTCTTGCTCGTCGATGCCGAGAACCTGAACGATAATCTCATCGCCCACATGAACAACATCCTCAACCTTTTCGGTGCGCTTTACATCAAGGTGGCTGATGTGAACAAGACCTTCCTTGCCGGGAGCAATTTCAACGAATGCGCCGAAGCTCATAATCTTTGTAACAACGCCCTTGTAGATTGCGCCCACCTCGGGGTCGTTGGCAATGGTCTCAATCATGTTGAGAGCGCGTCTTGCGTCGTCAATATCAATAGCGGTGATATAAATAGTACCGTCTTCCTCAACATCGACTTTGCAGTTGCACTCGGAGCAAATCTTCTGAATGACCTTGCCCTGTTTTCCGATAACATCGCCGATTTTGTCAATGTCAATCTTGGTAAGGAGCATTTTGGGAGCGTATTTTGAAAGCTCTTTTCTCGGCTCGGAGATAACGGGCAGCATGACCTCGTCAAGAATATAGAGTCTTGCCTTCCTTGTCTTTTCAAGAGCTTCCTCGATTATCTCAAAGGTAAGACCGTGAATCTTAATATCCATCTGAATGGCGGTAATGCCCTTCTTTGTGCCGCCTACCTTAAAGTCCATGTCGCCGAAGAAGTCCTCAACGCCCTGAATGTCCACCATTGTGATATAGCGGTCGCCCTCGGTCACAAGTCCGCAGGAAATGCCCGCTACGGGAGCCTTAATCGGAACGCCGGCCGCCATAAGCGACAGAGTGGATGAGCAGATTGCGCCCTGGGATGTGGAGCCGTTGGATGAGAGAACCTCTGAAACAAGTCTTATGGTGTAGGGGAACTCCTCAACGGGCGGGATTACGGGCAGGAGAGCCTTCTCCGCAAGCGCGCCGTGACCGATTTCCCTTCTTCCGGGACCTCTGGGAGGCTTGGTTTCGCCGACGGAGAATGAGGGGAAGTTGTAGTGGTGCATATATCTCTTGATTTCCTCATTGTCAAGTCCGTCAAGGTTCTGAGCATCGCTTGCGGTGCCGAGTGTTGTAACTGTCAATACCTGCGTCTGACCTCTTGTGAAGAGTGCTGAGCCGTGAACTCGGCTGAGAACATCAATTTCAGCGGCGAGCGGACGGATTTCGTCCATGCCTCTGCCGTCTACGCGCTTGCCCTCATCAAGGAGCCAGCGCCTGACAACATACTTCTGCAGCAGATACAGACAGTCGTCTATCTTTACGGTCTCCTCAGGGTACAGCTCGTCAAACTTTTCGTGAACCTTTTCGTAAACGGGTTTGAGTCTCTCTTCTCTTATGCGCTTGTCGTTAGTGTCAAGGGCGAATTTAATGTCGTCAATTGCAAATTCCTTGATTGCCTCAAACATTTCGGCGGGCGGGTCGTTGGACGGGAAGTCTACCTTCGGCTTTCCGATTTCCTTCTGAATGCCTTTAATAAACTCAACCAGTTCTTGGTTGACTTCATGTGCCTTCATGATTGCCTTCAGCATTACATCCTCGGGCACTTCGTTTGCCGCTGCCTCAATCATGGCTACAAGGCTGTCGGTGGAGGCGACGGTCAGAGTAAGGTCTGAAACCTCTCTCTGAGCCTCTGTGGGGTTGATGACGATTTCGCCGTCAACAAGACCTACGGCAACGCCAGCGATGGGGCCGTCCCACGGAATCTCCGAAATGCTCAGAGCCACGGAAACGCCTATCATTGCGGTAATCTCGGGTGAGCAGTCGGGGTCAACCGACATAACGGTTGCGATAATGCCCACATCGTTTCTCATATCTTTGGGGAAAAGAGGTCTAATCGGTCTGTCAATAAGTCTTGAAGCAAGGGTAGCCTTTTCGCTTGCCCTGCCTTCTCTTCTCTGGAAAGAGCCGGGGATTTTGCCTACGGCATAAAGCTTTTCTTCATAGTCAACAGACAGGGGGAAGAAGTCTATGCCTTCCCTGGGTTTGTCCGCCATGGTGGCGGTGCAGAGAACTTCGGTTTCACCGTACCTTACAAGGCACGAACCGCTGGCCAGCTGAGCCATCTTGCCAGTTTCGATAACAAGCGGTCTGCCGGCAAGTGTTGTCTCAAATTTTCTGAACTCTTCGAACATTTCACTACCTCTGAAATATATATTTCCAAGGCAAGCACTCGTTTAGCAATAAATACAGTGATTCCGCATGGGCCAAATCACTCTATTCACTGCTAACCCGCGTGCTTTACCTTTGGATTCTAAATTATTATAGCCATTACGGCAAAAAAAATGTTATAAGTATTTGTATAAATTAAATTTAGGGCGATGGACTGAAATAGCCCCCGCCCTAATTGGTTGTTATTTACGGATGCCGAGCTTTGCAATAATAGAACGGTATCTTTCGATATCTTTCTTTTGCAGATAAGCAAGAAGGTTGCGCCTGTGACCTACCATTTTAAGAAGTCCGCGGCGGGAGTGGTGGTCCTTCTTGTGTGTCTTGAGATGCTCTGTAAGATTGTTGATTCTGTAAGTTAAAAGAGCAATCTGTACTTCCGGTGAACCGGTGTCGCCTTCATGAAGGCCGTATTCCTTCATTATGGCCTGTTTTTCTTCTTGTGTCATACTTTTTCACCTCATTAAGATTTTTCCGAGACCCCAGAGCAAGGCAGGTGAATAACTCAAAGAGAGTTTAATCCATGCACCGAGATTCTGGAAGCTGTCTGACCGCAGCCGACAGCTGTTGTATTATAGCACAGCGGAAATTAAATGTAAAGTCCTTTTATATTTATTTGTCTTCAATTATGTGGCTTATATATGTCTTCTGATTTATGTTTTGCATTTGAAATGCAGTTATTCTAATACGGAAATTAATTCGTCAAAAATCGACAAAATTTTTGAATTTAGATAAAATTTTAGCGAATTTATTAATATTTACAGATTTGTAAACAAAATGGTTAGTTTTTTGTTAAATTGTGTGCAAAAATAGTTTGAAAAATTGTCGGATATGTGATAACATATTCAGGAATTTCACTTGAGGTGTTGTCAAATGAAGCTGTTTTCTGTCAAACCGTCATTGAAAGAGATAATTTGGGGCGGCAAAAAGCTCATGGAATTGTATCCTGATAGCGTCTCTATGGCGAATATTGCCGAAGCATGGGTACTGTCCGGCCACAAGGACGGACATAGCGTTGTCCGCAACGGCGAGTACGCAGGCAGAACCCTTGAGGAGACAATAAAGTCAATGGACCCCGAGTGTCTCGGCACAAAGGCGGAGGGTTTAACAGAGTTCCCATTGCTTATAAAGCTCATTGACGCCAAGGACAAGCTGTCGGTTCAGGTCCACCCGGATAACGCTTATGCGAGAGAGTTTGAAAACTCAAACGGCAAGACCGAGGCATGGTTTGTCTTAGACGCCGAAGAGGACGCATGTATAGTTTACGGTTTTAACAGAGACATAACAAAGGAAGAGTTTAAGGATAGAATCAAAAACGGCAGCCTTTCCGAAGTGCTGAACACCGTCAAAGTCAAAAGGGGAGATGTAATCTATCTGCCCTCAGGTACCGTGCATGCCATAGGCTCTGGTATTCTGCTTGCAGAGGTTCAGCAAAGCTCCAACCTTACATACAGAGTATATGATTATGACCGCATAGATAAAAACGGCTGCAAAAGAGAGCTTCATATAGACAAGGCCGTCGAGGTCGCAAACACCGCAAAGGCAGAGGCGAACTTTGAGCCTGAGGGAGAAAGAAGTGAAATCTGCGGCGGCTGCAAAACCCTGCTTAAAAAGAGCGAATACTTCACAATGGAGCTTATAGAGGTAGAAAGCAGAACCGAAGAGTACGCGACCGAGGAGAGCTTTACATCCTTCCTTGTACTTGAAGGCAGCGGCGCCGTCGGCTGCGGCGGCGAGGTTATGCCCGTAAAAAGAGGCGACAGCATCTTCATTCCCGCATGCAAAGATAAAATAGCCTTGGCGGGCAGACTTAAGCTCTTAAAGACCACCCTGTAATATTTTGTCACACTTTGATTAATCCTGCCTTAAATGTTTACAAATAATTAACCTGATTCTATTGCTATTTTGAGCAGAATGATTTATTTTATAGGTATAAAACTTTAAAACTACAGGAGTGTTGTAGGATGAAAAAAAGCACAAAGCGCATTTTGAGCTTACTTCTGGTCGCAGCAATGTCCGTTGTAATGGTTTTCTCCTCATTTGCTGCCGACGCAATTGATGTAACTCAGCCCACTGACATCCAGCTTCAGTTTAACGAAGACGGAAAGTTCAGAATCATTCAGTTTGCAGACTGCCAGGATATAGCACTGCATTCACCTCTTATGGTAAACTTCATTGAGAAGACTCTTGAAGTTTACAAACCCGACCTTGTAGTATTTACAGGCGACAATGTGGTTCAGCCCCTTGCTCCTCTGAACAAGATGGCAATTGAGGCTATTATCGACCCGGTTGCAAAGGCAGGCATTCCCTTCACCTTTACATTCGGCAACCACGACGCTGAGTCAATCTCCAAGGAGAGAATGTATCAGGTTTACAGAAGCTATCCCAACTGCATAGCATACGACGCAGACCCTGATCTTTCAGGCATGGGAACCTGCAACCATACAATTCTCAGCTCCGACGGTTCAAGGATTGCTTTCAACATCTGGATTTTTGACTCCAATATGTATGAGTACTCCACCGGCAAGAGAGAGTACGACTTTGTTCACGAGGACCAGATAGAGTGGTACAAGAGAACAAGCGAGGCTCTTGAGGCTCAGGCAGGCTACAAGGTTCCTTCCCTTGCGTTCCAGCACATTCCCGTTCCGGAAATCTATGAGCTGTATCTCGAGGCTCAGCCCGGTGACAGCCCGACAAAGGAATACAACGGCAAGACCTATGCCCTCAAGCTCAACCCCGAAATGGCAACAGGCTATCTGGGTGAGTTCTCCTGCCCGCCCGTTGTAAACAGCGGTCAGTTCGACGCATTCGTTGAGCGCGGTGACCTTCTGGGCATTGCTTTCGGTCACGACCATATAAACAGCTTTGTAGGCACATATAAGGGCATTGACCTTATTCAGACCGCAGGCGTTTCAATGCACTCCTACGGCGATGACGCCGTCAGAGGCGCAAGACTCTTCGTTCTTGACGAGAACGGCACATACGAGACAGAGGCCTTTACATACAACGATTTGTTTACAGAAGCTGAGTTTATCGCTCTCAAGATGGCTCAGGTTCCCGCATACCTCGTTCAGTTCGCAAAGGTATTCCTCTATCTCCTCCAGTACATCTTCTCAATTTATCCCGGAATTAAGCTGTAATTAAACTTACCGGCACCGCTCAAACGGTGCCGGTTTTTTTATGCCTTAAAGCGCGAGGTTAGATATTTCTTTGATTGATTTGCCTAATCAATACACGCATACTCTGTAAACCTAACATAAGCATAATGCCATTATATCGCCCGATTAATACCGCATTTAAAGCATATAAAAGCATTTTCGCTAATTTTCATCCCTATTGCTAATATCTAATCCGGCGAAAGCGATTTCACCGCAGCTTGCCTGCGAATATCAAAAGGGTCTCTCTTGTTAATAGAGAGCCAAAAAGAGCAGGGGAGCTGTAATACCCCTCTAAAGCCTTAAAAAAGCGCAAAAAAACAGCCGCTGCGTTTTGCAGCGGCTAATTTAATCTATGATTTTTTCTTTGTCGCAAGCCTTGTTATAAGCTTTACGATTTCTACAATCGGGACAATTGCGAATGCCAGAACCATCGCTACCGCGAACTCCTCAAGGCTGATGTGGGTAAAGTTGAACGCGTTGCTGAGGAAGGGAACATAGATTACAAGGCAGGTCATTAAGAAGCTGGAGATGGCTGCAAACCACAGGAACTTGTTCTGACCCTTTACCGAGAAAATGCTGCCTCTCTGGCTGCGCATATTGAAGCTGTGGAAAATCTCCGCCATGCTCAAAGTCAGAAACGCCATCGTGGTGCCGTCTGCGCTGTTTGTGGCGGTCCATGTCTTTGTTTCGATGTAGTGACCTATAAAGTAAGCGGCAAATGTCAATATGGCAACCGCAATACCCTGATATGCGATGTCAAAACCGATACCGCCGGCAAATACACCGTCTTTGGGATTTCTGGGCTTGCGCTTCATTATATTCTTCTCAGCCTTTTCAAAGCCGAGGGAGAGTGCGGGGAATGCGTCTGTAATAAGGTTAATCCAGAGAAGGTGAACGGGATAGAGAATTGTAAAGCCCATGAGCGTTGCAGCAAAGATAACCAGAACTTCACTGAGGTTGGAGGCAAGCAGGAACTGAATTGCCTTTCTGATATTGTCGTAGATTCTTCTGCCTTCTTCAACCGCGTTGACTATTGTTGCAAAGTTGTCGTCGGCAAGAACCATATCAGCAACATTCTTGGTAACATCCGTACCGGTAATGCCCATGCCCACGCCGATGTCGGCGTTCTTAATGCTGGGCGCGTCGTTTACGCCGTCGCCAGTCATGGCGGTTACATAGCCCTTTTGGCGCCATGCGTTGACTATGCGGCTCTTGTGCTCGGGTTGAACGCGGGCATAAACGCTGTATTTCTCAATGCTGTTTTCAAATTCCTCGTCGTTGAGCATATTAAGCTCTGTGCCTGTAATTGCGGCCTCTTCGCTTTCAAGAAGTCCCAGCTGTTTTGCGATTGCAACGGCGGTATCTTTGTGGTCGCCTGTAATCATTATCGGGCGGATACCTGCCTCCTTGCACTCCTTAACTGCGTCGATAACCTCGGGGCGTACTGGGTCAATCATGCCCGTAAGACCTATAAAGATAAGGTCGCGTTCAAGAGCCTCGGGCTCAAATGAGGCGGGTGCCTCGTTATGAATTCTCATAGCAGCGCAGAGAACTCTCAAAGCCTTGCTTGCAAGGTTCTTGTTGGCGTTTGCAATCTGAGCCCTCATTGTGTCGGTCATGGGCTTGATTTCGCCGCCGCTGATATATGCTGTACACCTTTTGAGGACCTCATCGGGAGCGCCCTTGGTATACTGATATATCTTGCCGTTTATGTTGTGAACGGTGCTCATCATCTTTCTGTTGCTGTCAAAGGGAGCCTCGCCGATTCTGGGAGCCTTTGCCTTAAGCTCGGGCTTGGGATGACCCTTTTCCTTTGCGAAGCTGACTAAAGCCGCCTCTGTGGGCTCGCCGACAATGCTGCCGTCCTCAAGGAGCTCTGCGTCGCTGCACAAAGCCATGGCAGTCGCAAGCAGGTCCACATCATCGCCGAAATGCTCAACAACGGTCATCTTGTTTTGTGTAAGTGTTCCCGTCTTGTCGCTGCATATTATCTGAGCGCAGCCCAGGGTTTCAACTGCGGTCAGCTTTCTTATAATGGCGTTTCTCTTTGACATGTTGGTAACGCCGATCGAAAGAACTATTGTAACAACCGTCGCGAGACCTTCGGGGATGGCGGCAACCGCAAGGCTTACCGCAAGCATAAAGACATTAAGAATATCTATAAACTCGGTCTTTCTCTGAATTACGATTGTAAAGATGAACATAAAGAGGCAGATGCCGAGTACTAGAATGCTGAGTATCTTGCTGAGCTGAGCGAGCTTGAGCTGCAGGGGAGTCTGGCCCTCCTCAGCGGTGGCAAGGGCGTCGGCTATCTTGCCCATTTCGGTATCCATGCCCGTTGCGGTGATAACTGCTGTACCTCTGCCGTAGACAACGGTGCTGCCCATGTAAACCATGTTCTTGCGGTCACCGAGCGGAATATCGTCGCTGCCGCCGCCGCTCAATGTCTCTTCCGTTTTGCTTACGGGAACGCTCTCACCGGTAAGCGCGGCTTCTTCCACTTTCATGCTGGCGCAGCTAAGTATTCTGCCGTCGGCGGGTACAGCGTCGCCTGCTTCAAGCAGAACAAAATCGCCGACAACAAGCTCCTCGCTGGGTATGGTGACTATTTTGCCGTCTCTAAGTACCTTTGAGGTAGCGGCTGACAGCTTCTGCAGTGCCTCAATGGCCTTTTCAGCCTTGCTTTCCTGATACACACCGAGAACAGCGTTGATAAGCACAACAATCATAATGATGAAAAAATCCGCATATCCTTCGCTGTGCCCGGAAGTTCGGTTGGAAATGAAGGTGGTAACCGCTGAAACGATTGAAGCGATGATGAGAATAATCAGCATGGGGTCCTTAAGCTGGTCGAAGAATCTCTTAATCAAGGACTCCTTCTCTGCTTCCTTGAGCTTATTCCTGCCATTCTGCTCAAGTCGTTTTGCGGCCTCTTGGGAGCTAAGGCCGTTTTCGGTTGCGGAAACTTTTCGCAATACTTCTGAGACATTCTCAAGGTAGTACTTCATGCTTTATTTCCTTTCAATGTAATTTTCAGCCGCTTTTGGGGCCATCAAAATAAAGTATATTGCTTTTCCATCGGGAAAATACAAGCCGGCGTATTATAAAAAAACTCATGTATAGTCAGGGCTACCAACTATACATGAGTCTGGTCATTTAATTCAAGCCAAGCCCTTCGGCTATGATGTTGACTTGACACGCATTATATAATGCGCCAACTACTCCCTCATGGTTGCTATATACTTTTGGAATATTATATATATCATCCAATAATATGTCAATAGATAAAAACAAAAATAGTTAAAAAATAGACAAAAAAATAGCCGGGAACCCTTCCCGGCTATAAGGTTTATGCTGTTAACCCTCTATAAGGCTTAAAATCTGCTCCTTAGGTCTTGAGCCGACGGTTTTGTTTACAAGCTCGCCGTTCTTCATAACAACCAGAGTCGGTATGCTCATTACTGAGAACTTTGAGGCAAGCTCGGGCTGCTCATCCACATTTACTTTTCCAACCTTAAATTTTCCGTTTGCCTCCTCGGCAATCTCGTCAATCAGAGGGGAGAGCGCACGGCAGGGACCGCACCAGGGAGCCCAAAAATCTATAAGAACGGGAACATCGGACTTGAGTACCTCGGAATTGAAGTTTTCTTTTGTTATTTTTATAACTGACATATTATTTCCTCCCAAAAAACTCATAATCTATTATATGATTATAAATACTTCCATAATTTATTCTGTAACAAGGTTACATTAATATTCCGTTTTTGTTATTATACTTGTAAAAAAATAGAAGCTGGGGTAAAATGACCTTAGATACATATTACATTAATTTTCCGATTTATTCAATATAAGTTTGTTTTTTCGAGCTTGGAAACGGAGATGTGAAACATGGACGATATTATTATTGTCGGAAGCGGCCCCGCGGGAATCTCCGCCTCTTTGTATATAAAGCGCGCCGGGCTGTCGGTAAAGCTCATAGGCAAAGACGGCGGCTCTCTTGAAAAGGCCGATAAAATACAGAATTATTTCGGACTTGAAAAGGCAATGTCAGGCTCCGAGCTGATACAGATTGGCCTCAGACAGGCAAAGGAGCTGGGAGTGGAGCACATTACCGAGGAAGTTCTGGATATATCCTACGCCGATGAGGGTTTTGAAGTAGCCGTAAAGAACGGCAGCTACAAGGCTTTGGCGGTTCTTTTGGCAACGGGCGCGGCAAGAAAGGCGCCGAGAATCGAGGGACTGCGGCAGTTTGAAGGCATGGGGGTCAGCTACTGCGCCGTCTGCGACGGTTTCTTCTACAGGGGCAAGGAGGTTGCTGTTTTGGGTCACAGCGAATACGCCCTCCACGAGGTAAAAGAGCTTCTGCCCATCGCCTCAAAGGTTTCGGTATTAACAAACGGCATGGCGCCCGACGCAGAATTCCCCGAAAATGTAAAAGTATATACTTCAAAAATAAAAAGGCTTTTCGGCTCTGAGACCCTTGAAGGCGCTGAGTTTGCCGACGGCGAGATGCTTAATTTCAGCGGACTGTTCATCGCTGTGGGCAGCGCCGCCGCTGGCGACCTGGCAAGAAAGCTTGGCGCGAATGTTGTGGACAACAAAATCGAAGTCAACAACGATATGGAAACAAATATCCCCGGCCTTTATGCGGCGGGGGACTGCACGGGAGGAATAATGCAGGTTTCCACAGCGGTTGCGGAAGGCGCGAAGGCAGCCTTAAACGCTATTGACTATGTTAGAAAAAAGAAAAAAGTTTAAGCCGCTTTAAGCGGCTTTTTTCTTCTTAGAACAGGAACGAAAACGCCTTTGTAAGGAACATGTCAATTACGGAAGAAATAAGTATCAGCGCCAGTATTATCGTGTATCTTGACATATAAACCTTAATGCCGTCGGGGGAGGCGGACTTTTTCTGAGACATAATCTGCAGCATCTCGCTTGACATTCTTATGCTCTCCCCGCAGCTTATAATCAGCGCGACCGTCGATATTACCGCGCCGGGGAGAATAATAAGGAGATAATACAGCACTCCCGCCACATCATTATTGTAAAAGTAGCCTGCCACCACGCCGAGCCCGAGGCCCTTTATAAGCGGCAAAAGTCCTATAAAGGGAGTGCCGATGCAGCACATTCCCATTGTAAAGGCAATGCCCACAAAAGCGCAGTTAACAAGCAGAGAGTTTATAAAGGTCACGAACGCCGCTTGAGATGTCCTCTCCGCGCTGTGCTTAATTACCATGTCGGTCAGCAGCGAAGATACATCTCCGCCCCCGTGCTTAAATGTAAAGGCTCCGATAAGCATGCCCGCGATAAAAAGGCTGATTAATAAAACCAGTCTGTAATATTCTTTCAGCACCTTAATGAGATTTGCCGAAACCCTGATTACCTTGCCTGTCCTGAATTTCATAACGCTTCCTCCGTTTTGCTTAGGGCTTTTAAGGGTTGTCCCTAAATAAAACTATGCCGTAGGATAAAAAAATATAACCGCCGTTTTTTTCGGCGGTTAAATCTTTTTAATGAGTTATTCTGCCGCAGCTAAGGCAACCTTAATCATTATGGCGCATTCAAGACGCTTCTTCTCAAGCTCGCATGAGAGCCTGTGAGGCTTTAAAACGCTGCCGCGGGACGCGTAGTTGTTGGCGTTGCAGCCACCGCTGCAGTAGAACCTTGCCCAGCAGTTCTTGCACTCGTCCTTGTAGTAAATATGGGTCTTTGAGAAATACTTTTTCTTTTCATAATCCAAAGAGCCGTCAAGGACATTGCCCATCTTCCATTCATCCATGCCCACAAACTGATGGCAGGGGTAAATGTCGCCGTTGGGAGTTACCGCTATGTACTCGTTTCCGCAGCTGCAGCCCCTAAGCCTCTTAATTGCGCAGGGACCCTGCTCAAGGTCAATCATAAAGTGGAAGAAATTAAAGCAATTGCCTTTGAGCTTTCTTTCAAGGATTATATTCGCCAGTCTCTCGTATTCCTCAAAGATTCTGGGCAAATCGCTTTCTCTCAGCGCATAGTCGTTTTCGTCGGCGGTTACAACCGGCTCGACAGAGAGCTGGTCAAAGCCCAAATCGTCGGCAAGGTGCAGAAGGTCATCGGCAAAGTCAAGGTTATGCCTTGTAAAGGTACCCCTTACATAGTACTGACCGTCGCCCCTTTTCTCTATGAGCTTTTGATATTTCGGCACTATTATGTCATAGCTGCCGCTGCCGGAGCGGGTGGGTCTGAGTTTGTCGTTTACCTCTTTTCTGCCGTCAAGGGAGAGCACCAGATTATACATCTCCCTGTTAAGGTAGTCGATTATCTCATCGTTCAAAAGAAGTCCGTTGGTGGTAAGGGTGAACCTGAAGTTCTTGCCGTGCTCCTTTTCTACGCTCCTTGCGTACTCCACTGTTTTCTTAACGACATCAAAGTTCATCAGCGGCTCGCCGCCAAAGAAGTCCAGCTCAAGGTTTCGCCTTCCGCCCGAGTGCTTTATAAGAAAGTCAATCGCGCTCTTTGCGACCTCAAAGGGCATAAGTCCCTTTTCCATTCCGAAATCGCCCTGAGCGGCAAAGCAGTATTCGCATTTAAGATTGCAGTCGTGGGCAACATTCAGGCACATGGACTTAACGGGAGCGGGGCCCAGCATTTCGGCGAATTCAGCATAATCGTCCTCGCTGAAAAGCGTGCCCTCGCGGTAAAGAGCATAAATATCCGAGTATGCTTCTTTAATGCTGTCGGTCGAGTACTTCTCGGAAAGCGAGTTTACAATATCCTCAGGGCAATCAGGGGACATGGGAGCGGCTTTTATTAAGGAAACAATATCATAAGCCGTGTCATCAAAAAGATGCACGGCTCCGCTGCAAGGGTCGATTACAATTTTGTATCCGTTGAGTTCGTACTTATGAATCAATTATTTTCTCTCGCATTCCTGATTTGCTACTGTGCAGGATGTTTTGCAAGCCGACTGGCAGGATGCCTGGCACTCGCCGCAGCCGCCCTTTTCAGTGCTCTTTTTAAGGTTTGCGGAATTGATAGTTTTGATGTGTTTCATAATTGTCCTCCGAATTACGCTGTATTTCTACAGTACTATAACACAAGAGACCAAATATTTCAAGTGTATACAAGCTATTTTATTGATTGGCTGCCGTTTCGGTTACACCAGTGGCCGCGGTTGTGCTGGTAGACTCAGCGGTAGTAGTCTCATCGGGATTTGCCGCCTTCATGTACTTCATGTTTACCCAGCCTATTGTGGTCTTATAATCAACCCTGCCCCAGTCGCCCTGAACCTCTACCACGGTCAGAACTGTGCCTTTGGGGATACTGTTGATCGTGGGGAACTCGCTGCCGGGACCTGAGCGGAGATTCAGATTGCTCGACTCGGTCGCGACTGTATAAAGACCTGTGGGATAAAGAGGAACATTCGGAGTTGTAACCGTTGTCTGCGTTTCCGTTGCCGCCTCGGTTGTTTGGGGCTGAGTTGTGGTTGTGTCAGATGCCTGTTTGGGCAGCTTTTTGCCGAGGAAAACTCCGAGAGGTATTCCCGCTACGGCAACGCATACAAGAATTATAATAACGCTTACAATATTCCTGTTATCTTTCTTTGAGCTGTAGCTTGCGGCAGGCTTCATTGATTCAGCCATGATGAACCTCCAAAAAATGAATTCAGTAAAATTTATTAAAAGTATCATCAGTATATTAGTATTGTAATAAAAACTGGAAATTATTTCAACTTACAAAAGGTAACAAAAAAATCCCCGCCAAAACGGGGACTTTTCTTTTGTTTTCTTAGTGGGAATGTGCGCCCTCTGCGCCGCAGGATTCGCAGCAGCCCGTGCAGGAGAAAATCTCCGGGTCGGGCTCTTTGCCGATTTTCTTGTAATAGTCGGCGATAGCAGCCTTTACTGCCTCCTCAGCGAGAACGGAGCAGTGAATCTTTACCGGCGGCAGACCGTCAAGAGCTTCAACAACCGCCTTGTTGGTGAGCTTGAGAGCCTCTGAAATGGGCTTTCCCTTAATCATTTCGGTTGCGATTGAGCTTGTCGCAATGGCAGAGGCGCAGCCGAATGTATTGAATTTAACATCGGTGATTATATCGTTATCAACCTTGATGTAAACCTTCATAATGTCGCCGCACTTTGCGTTGCCGACTTCTCCGACACCGTCGGCGTCGTCAATCTTGCCGACATTCCTCGGATTCATAAAATGGTCCATAACCTTATCGCTGTATAACATTATGCTTCCTCCTTAACAATTCTCTCCCACATAGGCGACATATCTCTTAATCGCTTTACAACCTGAGGGATAACCTTAATTATATAGTCAATTTCTTCCTCTGTATTATATTCACTGAATGTCAGTCTGAGTGAACCGTGCGCAATTTCATGGGGCAAACCGATTGCGAGAAGCACATGGCTGGGGTCAAGGGAGCCCGATGTGCAGGCTGAGCCCGATGAACCGCAGATGCCGAGATTGTCAAGCATTAAGAGCAGCGCTTCGCCCTCAATTCCCTCAAAGCAGAAGTTTACATTGCCGGGGAGCCTTTTTACTCTGTCGCCGTTAAGTCTTACTCTCGGAACCTCTTTAAGAATGCTGTCAATCAGCCTGTCGCGCATCTTTGTGAGCTTCTCGGCGTTCTTCTCCATGTTTTCGACCTGCTCTTTTAAAGCGGCTGCCATGCCCACTACAGCGGCAACATTTTCCGTGCCGGCTCTGAGCCCTCTTTCCTGAGCGCCGCCCTCAATCAAAGGCAGGAGCCTTATTCCCTTGCGGACATAAAGACCTCCTATGCCTTTGGGGCCGTGGAACTTGTGAGCGGAGAAGGAGAGCATGTCAATGTTCATTTCCTTAACATTAATCGGAACATGTCCCACTGCCTGAACAGCGTCGGTATGGAAAATGACGCCGTGCTTTCTGCAGATTTCGCCTATCTCCTTAATCGGCTCAATGGTGCCGATTTCGTTGTTGGCGAACATGATTGTTACAAGGGCAGTGTCTTCTCTTATAGCCTTCTCCACGCTTTCGGGAGAAACAAGTCCCTCGGGCGAAACATCGAGGAGAGTAATATCATAACCTTCCTTTTCCAGCTTGTCAAGCACATGAAGAACAGCATGGTGCTCAATCTTGGAGGAAATGATGTGCTTCTTGCCCTTTTTAGCTCCCTGCAGTGCTGCGGAGATAATGGCCTGGTTGTCCGATTCGCTGCCTCCGGAGGTAAAAATCAGCTCTTTGGGCTCCGCGCCGAGTATGGCGGCGATTTCAGCCCTTGCCTGCTGCAAAGCCTTGTTTGCCTCCTGACCTACTCTGTGTATGCTTGAGGCGTTGCCGTAATGCTCCGTAAAGTAGGGCAGCATTGCCTCAAGTGCCTTTTTGCTCACTGCCGTTGTGGCAGCATTGTCAGCATATATCAACATATCTAAACCTCCACGGGATAACCGAATTAATTTCCTATCACTTTACTATGGAATTATTATACCCCCATTATTTAACACTGTCAATATGTCATAAGTCAAGAAAAAACAAAAATTTTGGTGCTCCGAATGGTTAAAACGCATATACTTAAATAATAAACGGAACGCAGTCCGATTGTAGTATTTATGCTTTAAATGTCTAATATTATAGATAATTAAGCTTTTTTTTAGCAGATTCCATCAACTTTTCCATAATGACTGTTTATTGGTAATGTAAGATTATGCAATATATACAATTGACATAGGGCCCGTTTTATGTAAAAATATATCCAATCATTTAACATTTATTGGAGCGAAAATCGATGTTAAGTATAGCTGCAATAATTATTATAATAATCGTCATTATACTACCCGTGCTATTAGTACCGGTAGTGATTATTGACGATTTTTTTTGCGCTGTACTTAGATTCTCGCAATGTTATAAGCGTTACACAAGTTAAGCTGTAACTGAATTTACAAATTGTGACAGAATCTTACAGTGCAAAAACTGTAAGATTTTTTTATTACCTTCAAGCGACATCACTTTAAAGCGATAAAAAAAGATATTGTGAAAGGATGATAATTATGCTGCTTACCGGAGCCGAAATCATTATCGAAACATTAATAGAACAGGGCTGTGACACCGTGTTTGGTTATCCGGGAGGCTTCGTCCTGAACATCTATGATGAGCTATACAAGAATTCGGACAGAATTAAGCATATAATCACGGCGCACGAGCAGGGAGCCGCCCACGCGGCGGACGGCTACGCAAGAGCCACGGGTAAGGTAGGCGTTGTAATAGCCACATCGGGTCCCGGCGTGACAAATCTTGTTACGGGTATCGCGACCGCTTTCCTGGATTCAACCCCGATAGTCGCAATCACAGGCAATGTACCCCTTTCAATGCTTGGACGCGACAGCTTCCAGGAGGTTGACAGCACGGGAATCACAATGCCCATCACCAAACATAACTACATCGTAAAAGATGTTAAGGATTTGGCAAGCATTATCAGAGAGGCATTCGTGGTCGCGAAGTCCGGCAGACCCGGCCCTGTTCTTGTCGATGTGCCCAAAGACATTCAGCTTGCTAAATGCGAGTTCGAGCCTGTAGGAATGCTTGAGGCTGAGCCGAAAAGAAAGGTATCCGACAACTTCCTTTCAAAGTGCGCGGCATTAATCAACGCATCGGAGCGTCCCTACATCTACTGCGGCGGCGGAGTGATAGCCGCAGACGCCTCGGAGGAAATAAAGGCTCTCTCGCTTAAACTCGGCGCACCGATAGGTCTTAGCATCATGGGACTTTCCTCAATTCCCCGTGATTTCCCCAACTGGCTGGGAATGATGGGCATGCACGGCCGCTACAGCTCCACCAAGGCAAACTATGAGGCGGATTTGATTATAGCCCTCGGCGTAAGATTCAGCGACAGAGCAACGGGCG
Source organism: Clostridiales bacterium DTU053 (assembly GCA_001512765.1). Classification (GTDB taxonomy): domain Bacteria; phylum Bacillota; class Clostridia; order Oscillospirales; family Acutalibacteraceae; genus DTU053. The sequence goes on along the minus strand of LFSO01000019.1, from coordinate 82,258 downwards.
ACAAGAACAAATTCAAGAGAGACGCCAAAATCATTCACATAGACATCGACCCGGCGGAGCTTAATAAGAATATCGACTCCACCATAAGCTCAGCGGGAGACATAAAGAACGCGGTGGGAAGGCTCCTGCCCCTTATAGAGGATAAGGACAGAACACCCTGGCAGAGAAGAATTGACGAGCTTAGAGCCGACGAAGAAAAGTACGCGCCGCAAAATGTCGGCAGGCTCACACCCCAAAAGATTATCGCGGCGCTTCAAAACTGCACAAGCAAAGACACAATCGTCGTAACCGATGTAGGTCAGCACCAGATGTGGACCGCCCAGAACTACAAGCTCTACAAGCCTCGCACGCTGCTGACTTCCGGCGGACTCGGAACAATGGGCTTTGGCATGGGAGCCGCAATCGGAGCGTCGGTAGCGAAGGGCAAAGCTCAAACGGTACTTGTAACGGGCGACGGCAGTTTCGGAATGAATCTGACCGAGCTTGCCACAGCGGTATCCCAGAACCTGCCGCTAAGAATAGTCATCATGAACAACGGAGTTTTGGGCATGGTTCGTCAGTGGCAGACACTGTTCTTCGGAAAACGCTACTCCAACACAACTCTGAACAGAAAAACAGACTTTGTCCGCCTTGCCAAGGCTTTCGGAGCCGCCGGCGTCAGAATAACAGACGAGAGCGAGCTTGACTCGGCAATGAAGAAGGCATTCCAGACAGACGGCCCGGTAGTTATCGACTGCATTATAGATATGGACGAAAATGTTTACCCGATGATTCCGGCGGGCGGCTCTATCGAAGACATTATATTGAATTGAGGTTGAGGAAAATGCGTCAGGACCAGTTCATATTGGGAGTTATCGTTTCAAACCATTTCGGCGTGCTGACAAGGGTTTCGGGATTGTTTTCCCGCAGAGGCTACAACATCGACAGCCTTAATGTCAGCGAAACCGAGGACCCCAAGTTTTCAAGAATGACAATCATAGTCACAGGCGACGACTATATCAAAAACCAAATAGTAAAACAGCTCTCAAAGCTCAGGGATGTCAAAAAGGTCGAGCTATTGCCCGCGGACGCAACCGTGTTAAGGGAGCACATGCTTATAAAGCTCGACATTAAAGGGCATTCCATTTCGGAGATTACCGAAGCCGCAAACATCTTCAGAGCAAAGGTTATAGACTTTAACGCCGACTCGGTCACAATCGAAATGACAGGCGAAAGCTCCAAGCTGGACGCATTTATTGACTATGCCAAGACCTTTGGAATTATCGAGCTTTGCAGGGCGGGAGCTTTGGCGGTCAAGAGAGGCCCAGGCGCTTTGAACGGCGAATACAATGAGGATTAATCAGAACTTAAATTCTTATATAAAGGAGTAATGGACAATGGCAAAAATGTATTACGAAAAGGATTGCAATCTTAATGTACTCAGCGGAAAAACGGTAGCGGTTATCGGCTACGGCAGTCAGGGTCACGCCCACGCGTTAAACCTTCATGAAAGCGGAGTCAATGTAGTTGTAGGTCTTTACGAGGGCTCCAAGTCTGCGGAAAGAGCAAGAGAAGCAGGTCTCACCGTCAAGACGACAGCAGAGGCTGTTAAATCCGCGGATGTTGTTATGATTCTTGTCAACGACGAAAAGCAGGCAGCACTTTACAAAAAGGACATTGAGCCCAACCTCAAGTCAGGAGCGGCACTTGCGTTCGCACACGGCTTTAACATTCACTTCAATCAAATCGTTCCTCCCTCGGATGTGGATGTTATCATGATTGCTCCCAAGGGCCCCGGTCACACCGTCAGAAGCCAGTTTATTGAGGGCAAAGGCGTTCCCTGCCTTGTAGCCGTATATCAGGACGCAACAGGCAGCGCAAAGGAAATAGCTCTGGCATACGCAGCAGGCATCGGCGGCGCAAGAGCAGGCATCCTTGAGACCACCTTCAAAGAGGAGACCGAAACAGACCTTTTCGGCGAGCAGGCAGTTCTCTGCGGCGGCGTAACCGCTCTTATGAAGGCAGGCTTTGAGACCCTTGTTGAGGCAGGCTATCAGCCCGAAAGCGCATACTTTGAGTGCATCCACGAAATGAAGCTCATCATCGACCTTATCATAGAGGGCGGCATGTCCTTCATGCGCTACTCAATCAGCGATACAGCCGAATACGGCGACTACACCGTTGGCAAGAGAATCATCACCGAAGAGACCAAAAAGGAAATGAAGAAGGTCCTTGAGGAGATTCAAAGCGGCGAATTCGCTACCAAGTGGATACTCGAGAATCAGGCCAACAGACCTTCATTCCTCGCAATGCGCAAACAGCAGCAGGAGCACCTGTGCGAGAAGGTCGGCGCCGAGCTCAGAAAGATGATGAGCTGGAAGAAAGACTAACAGTCTGCACCCTAAATAAAAAGAAAAGAGGGCGAGCGTTTTGGGTGGTGTAAATATGAGAAGCGACACAGTTAAAAAAGGCCCTGAAAGAACTCCCCACAGAGCTCTTTTCAAGGCAATGGGATATACGGATAATCAGCTTAAAAAGCCGCTTATAGGCATAGTAAACTCCTTTAACGAGATTATCCCCGGACATATCCACCTTCAGACAATTTCCAGAGCGGTTAAGGACGGTGTTCTTGCCGGCGGCGGCACTCCCATTGAGTTCAATGTCATAGGAGTATGCGACGGAATCGCCATGGGTCACAGGGGCATGAGCTATTCCCTTTCATCAAGGGAGGTAATAGCCGACAGCATTGAGTGCATGGTTATGGCTCACGGTTTTGACGCCCTTGTATTTATCCCCAACTGCGACAAGATTGTCCCCGCCATGCTTATGGCAGCGGCAAGGCTAAATCTCCCCAGCATTTTCGTTTCCGGCGGTCCCATGCTGTCACTTAATGACGCGAGCGGACGCGGACTTGACCTTAACAGTTCCTTTGAGGCTGTCGGAGCATACAAGAGCGGCAAAATCACCGAAAAGGAGCTTTGGGAGGTAGAGGAGAACTGCTGCCCCGGCTGCGGCTCCTGCTCAGGTATGTTCACAGCGAACTCAATGAATTGCCTTACCGAAGCAATAGGCATGGCGCTGCCGGGCAACGGCACAATCCCCGCGGTATACGCAAAAAGAATCAGACTTGCGAAAGCCGCAGGCGAGCAGATTGTCGAAACCTTGGAGAAGAATGTCCGCCCCTTAGATGTTCTGACCGAAAAAGCATTTATGAACGCCCTCGCAGTAGATATGGCGCTCGGCTGCTCCACAAACTCCGTTCTGCACCTTATGGCAGTGGCGCACGAGGCCAAAGTTAAACTGAATCTCGACATTATCAACGAAGTCAGCAAGAGAACACCCAATCTCTGCAAACTGGCACCCGCGGGCAAGCACCACATGCAGGACCTTTACAACGCTGGCGGCGTCTATAAGGTTATGGATGTTCTATTAGACGCAGGTCTTATAAACGCCGACGCCATGACCGCCATGGGAGTAACGATAGGTGAGGCAATCAAGGGTCAGACCTACACCATTACCGACCCGACAGTAATCAGACCCATCGACAACCCCTATTCCAAAACAGGCGGCATAGCGGTATTAAGAGGCAACCTTGCGCCCGACGGAGCGGTCGTAAAGCAGAGCGCCGTTGACCCCGAAATGCTCGTTCACAAGGGACCCGCAAGGGTGTTTGACAGCGAGGAAGAGGCAATCAAGGCCATATATAATAAGGAAATAAAGAGCGGAGATGTTGTGGTAATCCGCTATGAGGGTCCCGCAGGCGGTCCCGGTATGAGGGAGATGCTTTCCCCCACCTCCGCAATAGCGGGCATGGGACTTGACAAGGAGGTAGCCCTTATTACCGACGGTCGTTTCTCAGGCGCCACAAGGGGAGCCTCAATAGGCCATGTTTCGCCCGAGGCGGCGGCAGGCGGCCCGATTGCCTACATCAAAGACGGAGATATCATCAGCATCAATATCCCCGAGAACAGCTTGAATGTTGAGATTTCCGAAGAAGAGTTCGAAAACAGAAAGAAAACAACCGAGATTAAGAAAAAGACAAATCTTACAGGCTACATAGCAAAGTACGCAAGACTTGTTTCATCTGCGGATAAAGGCGCAGTAATAGAATAACACTACAACGACGATAAGGAGGAGAAGCGGCTGTGGAAAGGCGAATTAAGATATTCGATACAACCTTGAGAGATGGAGAACAGGCTCCCGGCTGCAGCATGAATTTAAACGAAAAAATCGAGGTAGCAAAGCAGTTAGAGATTTTGGGCGTTGACATTATCGAAGCAGGGTTTGCAATCTCATCTCCCGGCGACTTTAAGTCAGTGGAGGTAATAGCAAAAGAGCTAAAGAACTGCACCACTGCCTCCCTTGCAAGAGCTGTTGAAAAGGATATCGATGCGGCGTACAACGCTTTGAAGCATGCCGTTTCCCCGAGAATCCATGTTTTCCTTGCGACCTCGCCGATACACATGCAGTACAAACTCAAAATGACCCCCGAGCAGGTGCTTGAAAAGGCTGTCTACGCGGTTAAATACGCAAAGAAATACTGCTCGGACATTGAGTTCTCTGCAGAGGACGCAATGCGCAGCGAACCCGAATTCCTTGCAAAGGTCATCGAGGCAGTAATAGACGCGGGAGCAACCACCGTGAATCTCCCCGACACGGTAGGCTACTGCGCTCCCCAGGAGATATTCGACAGGGTTACATATATGAGAAACAATGTGCCCAACATAGATAAGGCGGATATCTCCATGCACTGCCATAACGACCTCGGCATGGCAGTGGCAAACTCCTTTGCGGGTATTATGGCGGGCGCGTCTCAGATTGAGTGCACCGTCAACGGTCTGGGCGAAAGGGCAGGCAACGCGGCCCTTGAGGAAATCGTAATGGCAATCAAGACCCGCAAGGACCTTGTAAATGCCTACACAAACATCAATACCACTCAGATTAACAAAACCAGCAAGCTGGTTTACAGCATCATAGGTCAGTCGCCCGCTCTCACAAAGCCCATTGTCGGACCCAACGCCTTTGCCCATGAATCGGGCATCCACCAGCACGGCGTTCTGGCAGAGCGTTCAACCTATGAGATTATGTCCCCCGAGGAACTGGGCATCCCCAAGAGAAAGCTCATACTCGGCAAGCACTCGGGCAAGCACGCCCTTATTGACAGACTTGAAGAGCTGGGCTACAGCCTTTCCGACGCCGAGTTCGAGGATTTCTACAAGAGATTCAAGGAGCTCTGCGACAGAAAAAAGGTTGTTACCGACAGCGATATAGAAGCCCTTGTAAATTTTAAGGAGAGGGCAGAGAGCAAATATACACTCGAGTTCTTCGATGTCCATACCACCAAGGATTCCAAGTCCACTTGCGTAATAAGGCTCAGGCGCGACGACGAGGTATTCGAGGAGGTTTCCCTCGGCGACGGCCCGATTAACGCCGCGTACAACGCCATAGATAAGATTACGGGCAATGTCTGCGAGGAGATGAGCAGCTACTCGATTCACTCCGTCAGCGACGGCAACGACGCTCTGGGCGAAGTTACGGTCAGACTGCGCTCAGGCGACAGAACAATTACAGGCAAAGGACTTTCAACCGACATTATCGAGTCCAGTATTCTTGCGTATATTAACGGAATCAACAAACTTCTAGGTTTTTGAGCTTCGTTTGGAGGGTGCAAATTAATGAACAGCGAAAAAAGAATAGAAATCTTTGACTCAACGCTACGCGACGGAGCCCAAAGCGAAGGAATCTCATTTTCCGTAAACGATAAGCTGAACATCGTAAAAGCAATTGACGATTTCGGTTTTGACTATATAGAGGCGGGCAACCCCGGCTCAAACCCAAAGGATTTGGATTTCTTCAATCAGGCGTCGAAGCTCAAGCTCAAGAACGCGAAGCTATGCGCTTTCGGCAGCACGGCAAGGTACGGAATTGAGCCTAAAGACGATGCCAACATCAAGTCGCTATTGAGCGCCAATACCCCCGCCGTTGCGATTTTCGGCAAGTCGTGGGATCTGCATGTAACCCAAATCCTTAAAATCAGCCTTGAGAATAATCTTGAGATTATCGAGAACACCGTTTCTTACCTTAAATCCTGCGGCAAAGAGGTAATTTTTGACGCCGAGCATTTCTTTGACGGATATAAGGAAAACCCTGCTTACGCCCTCTCAGCCCTTGAGGCTGCCGTAAAGGGCGGAGCGGACACACTTGTGCTCTGCGACACCAACGGCGGCTGCATGCCCCTTGAGGTCTACGAAATCACAAAGGTTGTTGTAGAGAAATATCCCGATAAGAAAATCGGTATCCACTGCCACAACGACACTGGCTGCGCCGTAGCCAACTCCATGATGGCGGTTGAGGCGGGAGCGGTTCATGTTCAGGGCACCTTTACGGGAATCGGCGAAAGGTGCGGCAACGCGGACCTGAGCATCATAGTCCCCAATCTCAAGCTCAAAAAGGGTCTTAACTGCTCGGGCGATGTTTCTTCGCTCTTTAATTCCGCAAGAAAGATTGCCGAGATTGCCAATACACAGATTGACAACTCAAAGCCCTACACCGGGGCAAGCGCCTTTGCTCATAAAGCGGGCATGCATATCGACGGAGTTTTGAAGCTCTCCCGCTCATTCGAGCACATCAACCCCGAAGCCGTCGGCAACCAGAGGCGTTTCCTTATGTCCGAAGTTTCGGGCAGAAGCACCGTTGTGGAGAAGATAAGGTACTTAGCGCCTCATCTTTCAAAGGATTCTCCCGAAATTGCCGAGATTTTAAAGCAGCTTAAAGAGCTTGAGCATTTCGGCTATCATTTCGAAGCAGCCGACGCCAGCTTTGAGCTGCTTGTAAGAAGAGTTCTGGGTACCTTTACGCCCCACTTCAAAATCGTCATGTTCAAAACCATGGGCGACTACCCCGTAAAGGAGGGCACCCTGCCCGCCTATGCGACGGTTCAGGTTCAGGTTGACGGCAAGGAGGAAATCACAGCGGAGATGGGCAACGGTCCCGTCAACGCTCTCGACCTTGCGCTCAGAAAAGCCCTTTCGGTTTTCTACCCGCAAATCCGCAATGTTGTGCTCACCGACTATAAGGTTCGCGTGCTCGAGCAGAACAGCACGACAGCCGCAAAGGTAAGGGTTCTTATCGAAAGCTCCGACGATACAGGTTCATGGACAACAATAGGCGTTTCCAACGATATTATAGAAGCCAGCTTGATAGCTCTCATCGATTCCTTAGAGTATAAGCTGGCACGACCTTAAACTTTCGGGAGGTAAAACTGTGAATAAACCAATGACAATGACCCAAAAGATTCTTGCAGCCCACGCAGGAAAGCCCTATGTCGAAGCGGGCGAGCTGGTTCTCGTCGACCTTGACATGGTTCTTGCCAACGATGTTACCGCGCCCGTCGCGATAAACGAGTTCGGCAGGTTCGGCAAAGAAAATGTTTTCGACAAAAACAAAATCTCCCTTGTTATGGACCACTTTGCTCCCAACAAGGATATTAAGGCAGCAGAGCAGTGCAAGAAGTGCCGCGACTTTGCGAATGAAAAAGGCATTGTAAACTTCTTTGACGGCGGAGAAATGGGCGTTGAGCACGCGCTTCTGCCCGAAAAGGGACTTGTAACCGCAGGCGACCTTGTAATCGGCGCGGACTCCCACACCTGTACATACGGCGCTCTGGGCGCTTTCTCAACAGGCGTTGGCTCCACCGATATGGCATGCGGCATGGCAACGGGCAAGGCATGGCTCAAAGTTCCCTCGGCAATTAAGTTCGTTCTCAAAGGCAAGCTGAACAAATGGGTATCCGGCAAGGATGTAATACTCCACATCATCGGCAAAATCGGCGTTGACGGAGCCCTCTACAAATCAATGGAGTACACAGGCGAGGGCGTAGCCGAGCTTAGCGTCAGCGACAGGCTCTGCATTGCCAACATGGCAATTGAGGCAGGCGCAAAGAACGGCATCTTTGAGGTTGACGACAAGACTCTCCAGTTCCTCAAAGAGGCAGGCGCAAAGGAGCCCGTCATCTACAAGGCTGACGAGGACGCCGTATATGATGAGGTTTACGAGATTGACCTCAGCGAAATTACCCCCACAGTAGCGTTCCCGCACCTTCCCTCCAATGTCCGCACCTTTGACCAGATAGGCGAAGTCAAGATAGACCAGGTTGTCATCGGCTCATGCACAAACGGCAGACTTGAGGACCTTGTAAAGGCTGCCGAAATCTTAAAGGGCAAAAAGGTCAAAAAGGGCGTCAGGGTCATAGTCATTCCCGCCACACAGAAGATTTACCTCGAGGCTATGGAAATGGGCGTCTTAAAGACCTTTATCGAAGCTGGCGCTCTCGTTTCAACACCCACATGCGGCCCCTGCCTTGGCGGACACATGGGCATTCTCGCCAAGGGCGAAAGGGCAGTAGCCACCACCAACAGAAACTTTGTCGGCAGAATGGGCCACCCCGAGTCAGAAGTCTATCTCGCAAGCCCTGAGGTTGCCGCAGCAAGCGCAATCACCGGCCGCATTTCCGAGCCTAAGGAGGTTATGTAGATGAATGTCAAAGGCAAAGCAATAAAATACGGCGACAACATCGACACCGATGTTATAATCCCCGCAAGATACCTTAATACCACCGACAAAAAGGAGCTTGCCTCCCACTGCATGGAGGACCTTGACAAAGACTTCCATAAGAAAATAAACCCCGGCGACATTCTCGTTGCGGGCAACAACTTCGGCTGCGGCTCATCAAGGGAGCATGGCCCCATCGCCATTAAGGAGAGCGGCATCGCTCTTATCATAGCCAACAGCTTCGCGAGAATTTTCTACCGCAACGCTATTAATATCGGACTTCCCATCATAGAGTGCCCCGAGGCTGTCGCCGACGCTGAAAACGGCGACGAAATCGGCATGGACTTTGACAGCGGTGTCATTGTCAACTACACAAAGAATAAGCAGTACAAGGCTGCCGCCTTCCCTCCCTTCATTCAGGCTATTATCGAAAAGGGCGGACTTGTCGAAGCCGTGAACGCTAATATTTTCGGAGGTAAGGAATAATGAATTTCAACTTAGCTTTGCTTAAAGGCGACGGAATCGGCCCCGAAATCGTTGACAGCGCGATTGCGGTTCTTAACAGAATCTGCTCCAAATACAATCATACCGTTAAATACAACGAGTACCTTGCGGGCGGCTGCGCCATTGACGCAGTGGGCGTTCCGCTGCCCGAAGAAACCTTAAAGGGCTGCCTTGAAAGCGACAGCGTAATTCTGGGCGCTGTCGGCGGTCCCAAGTGGGACACACTGCCCGGACATCTCCGCCCCGAAAAGGCGCTTCTGGGTGTCAGAAAAGCCCTTGGACTTTATGCCAACATCCGTCCCGCAACCCTTTATTCCGCCCTTACCGAAAGATGTCCTTTAAGGAGCGCAGCCTCCTTTGACATAGTCATTATAAGAGAGCTTACAGGCGGCATTTACTTCGGCAAAAGCGGCAGAGAAGACGCCGGCCAAATGGGCGAGGCCGCTTTCGATACCGAGTACTACACCGTAAAAGAAATCGAGCGCATCGGCAGAGTAGGCTTTGAAACCGCCTTAAAGAGAAACAAGAAGCTCACAAGCATCGACAAGGCGAATGTCCTTGAAAGCTCAAGGCTTTGGAGAGAGACTATGCATCGTCTTGCCGAGGAATACCCCGATGTTGAGTATTCGGACATGCTTGTTGACAACGCAGCAATGCAGCTTATAAGAGACCCGGCGCAGTTTGATGTTATAGTCACATCAAATATGTTCGGCGACATTCTCTCAGACGAAGCCTCCCAGCTCACAGGCTCAATCGGTATGCTCCCCTCCGCCTCTCTCGGCGAGGGCACAAGGGGAATGTACGAGCCCATTCACGGCTCCGCCCCCGACATTGCCGGCAAGGGCATAGCAAACCCCTTGGCCACAATTCTCTCAGTCGCCATGATGCTCAGATACTCCTTTAATCTCGAAGCAGAGGCTAAAGAGATTGAAAACGCAGTTGAGGAAGTTCTTAACAAAGGATTCCTTACAAGAGACCTTGGCGGCGACAAGAATACCGCAGAAATTACCGAAGAACTGCTTAAACTTATATAATTGCACAAACCAAAATGCCCTTAGATTTCTAAGGGTATTTTTTTGTCTCCGACTTTCTGTGTCCTAAATTTGCCCTTTGCATAGAATGTAACAGGGTAATAAAGAGTCGGAGGTATCACAATGTATAGTACATTCCAGAGCGCGCAGGTGACATTGCGCAGCGTAGAACGCAGCTTTTATTACAGAGGCACCGAAGTGCTTAATGTTGAAATGGAATACCCCGTAGTATCGGGAATAGGAAACAGAGCCGCCGCGATTATTAACGGCAGAATAAGAAGTCAGGTAAATTCCTTTTGGAATTATGTAAGAAACCAGCTTTACAGGGAGGCCGTAAGCGAATACAGAAACGCAATGCAGAACGGCTACCCCTTCAGAGAGTTTTCCGCTGTACTGTCCTATAATGTGGAGTACAACAGAAACTGCCACCTGAGCATTTTCAGAGAGATGTTCCAATACACGGGAGGAGCCCACGGCACCACCGAAAAGCGCTCCGATACATGGAACATAAGAACGGGAAGGCTGATTCCCATTTCCGACTACTTTGAAAGGGGAGCTGATTACAAGAACATAATCCTGACCGAGGCAATCCGTCAGGCAGACGCCGACCCGTCAATATACTTTGAAAATTATGCCGAGCTTATGGAGCAGAATTTCGACCCCGAAAGCTACTATCTGACTGACGCGGGTCCGACCCCGGGACTTGTAATCTACTATCAGGAATACGAGATTGCCCCCTATGCTTCAGGCACTCCCACCTTTACAATTCCTTACAGTATGCTTAAGTACCCGCCTTCATGCTGATAAAGTGACAATCCCCCCTACCAATACAGAACACAGCATGGAAAAAGCGCAGTTCTTGCTGCGCTTTTTCTCTTTTATAATTATTATTTTTTGTGCAAAAAATAACCGCTTTGCTAAATAATAGTCTTGCATTAGTATTGAGGAAACTATATAATAAAGCGAGAATAAAAATGGAGGACAAAAAATGTATTTGGATTTTACCTTGCATCTTCTTGATGAAGCAACCACAAACAGAGCAAATCCCTTTGCTTCTTTGCTGATGCTTATTCCTTTTATGGCTCTTATGTATTTCACTATTTTAAGGCCTGAGAAGAAAAGGCGCAAGCAAGAGCAGGAAATGCGCGATTCCGTCCAGATAGGCGATGAAATCACCACACTGGGCGGCATTATGGGCAGAGTTGTTACCATTAAGGAAGATTCGCTTGTTATCGAAACAGGCTCCGACAGGAACAAGATAAAGATTGCCCGCTGGGGTATTCAGACCAACAACACTGCCGAGGAGCGTTTGCAGGCTGAGAAAGAAGCAGCCGCCGCGGCAAAAGCAGCCGAAAAGCAGGCCGCAGCAGAAGCTNNTTTTTTGTTTGCGTCGAGTTTTGACATAAATCCTTTTAGGCAGAGTAAATAATAAAATACAACAAAATCTTAGCAATATCAGAGTTTTTATCCATTTTAATGCATGAATATACTTGCAAATAAACACTTTAAAGTGTACAATATTTTAGAATTTTCATAAAGGTGTTGAGTGGATTTGATAGTTTGTCATTTGAGTAATGAAAAACTCTCAATAGGCGTAAAACAAGCCGGCGCAGAGCTCACCTCAGTCAAATCAAAAGAGAGCGGATATGAGTTTTTGTGGCAGGGCAATCCCGATATTTGGTACGGTCAGTCGCCCATTCTTTTCCCCATCGTGGGCAGGCTCGCTGACGACAAATATCTGTTAAACGGCGTAGAGTACACCATACCTAAGCACGGCTTTGCAAGAAGGTCGAAGTTCGAGTTCGTCGCCAAAACCGACGACAGCCTTGTTTTCCGCCTTTCCGACAATGAAGAGACAAAAAAGCTCTATCCCTTTGAGTTTGACCTTATCGTTACCTTCAGGCTTATCGACAACGCCCTTGAGGTAAATCACAAGGTAGTAAACAAGAGCGCCGACACAATGTATTTCTCCCTCGGCGCCCACCCTGGCTTTAACTGCGAAATCGGCGATACGCTGAGATTTGAGCAGGACGAAACCCTTTCCACCCAGCGTATAAATTCTGAGTCTTTAAGAATTCCCGAAACCTATCCCGTTCTCGAGAATTCAAAGGATATAGTTATCACCAAGGATATTTTCAACGAAGACGCGCTTATTCTTTCGGGCTATAAGTCAAAGAAAATTACCCTTACCAATAAATCAAGCGGCAGAACCGTGGAGTTTACCTTTGGCGACGCTCCGTATCTCGGCATATGGGCAAAGCCGGGCGCTCCCTATGTATGCATAGAGCCTTGGTTCGGAGTAAATGATTCTATTGAGAAATACGGCGAGTTTAAGAATAAAGAGGGCATAAACGCCCTTCAGCCGGGCGAAGCCTTTGAATACGCCTGGAAAGCTGTATTCAACGGCTAAAGGGAAAGCAGTCAGACTACAAAAAGGGGAGTGAGGATTTGGAATCAAAATATTCCGTTTCGCTTGCAAAGGTCATAAGGGAAAACGGCTTTGAGACAATTTATCTTCCCGCTGACCCCGCAAGCATATTTATAAGCTCCCAGGAAGTTAACCGACCCGGACTTATTCTTTCAGGCTTTGAGGAATATTTCGAGCCCGCCAGAGTTCAGTTTTTGGGGCTCATGGAGATGAAGTTTTTAAGCACTTTATCACGCGAAAAACGCCTTGAGAGCTTTGAGCGTTTCTTTTCAAAGCGTCCGCCCGTGGTGCTCATAACCCGAAATCTTGAGCCGATTGACGGACTTTTAGAAACGGCGCAAAAATACGAAGTGCCGGTTCTCAGGACCTCGGACTCAACTTCAGCCGCAATGTCCGCGCTGATTTCATATCTCAGCGTAGAGCTTGCCGAGAGAATCACAAGGCACGGCGTTCTTGTTGAGGTAGCGGGCGAAGGCGTTCTGATTCTGGGCGACAGCGGTGTAGGTAAAAGCGAAACCGCAATCGAGCTTATTAAGCGCGGACACAGACTTATTGCCGACGACGCTGTGGAAATCAGAAGGGTATCAAAGAAAACCCTTGTAGGCTCAGCGCCCGACAATATCCGCCACTTCATCGAAGTGCGCGGCATAGGCATAGTGAACGCAAGAAGGATTTTCGGTACGGGAGCCGTAAAGCTTACGGAGAAAATCGACCTTGTTATTCAGCTTGAGCCGTGGGATTCAAACAAGGTCTACGACAGAATAGGTCTTGACGAGGAAACCACCACAATACTCGGCATTAAGGTTCCCGCAATAGTCATTCCCGTAAATCCGGGACGCAACCTGGCGGTAATCATAGAGGTTGCCGCTATAAATAACCGTCAGAAGAAGATGGGCTATAACGCTGCCAAGGAGCTTATGAAGAACTTAGGGCTGCATGATATCGAGACCGAACCCGTTGAGCATGATTTTTGGCAGGATGAATGAAAAATAAATCGGAGGTATAAAAATGTATAGAGTTGGCGTTGATTTAGGCGGCACAAACATTGTCGCAGGAGTTATTGACGAAAATAATAAGATTCTCAGCAGGGCAAGCGTAAAGACAAACGCTCCCAGAAAACCCGAGCTGATTTTTGACGATATCGCAAGCGTTGTCAAAAAAGCTGTGGCCGACGCGGGAATTACCCTTGAAGATGTCAAGTCAATCGGCGTTGGCACCCCCGGTTCGGTTAATAAGGAAACAGGATATATAGAGTTTGCGAACAATCTTGACTTTAATCAGGTTCCGGCTGCCGAAATGCTGAAAGAAAGACTCGGCAGAACCATATATCTTGACAACGACGCCAACTGTGCAGCCCTTGGCGAGGCAGTAGCGGGCGCCGGCAACGGTGTTAAGAACTTTGTCGCCATTACCCTCGGAACGGGTGTCGGAAGCGGCATCATCATCGACGGCAAGCTGGTTGTAGGTCTTAACTACGCCGCGGGCGAAATGGGACACATGGTAATTAAGTTTGACGGCGAACAGTGCAGCTGCGGCAGACGCGGATGCTGGGAGAAGTATGCCTCCGCCCCCGCCCTTATTGAGCAGACAAAAGACGCTATGCGCAACAACCACGACAGCAAGATGTGGGCTCTTGTAAACAACAATATTGACGCCGTTTCGGGCAGAACAGCCTTTGACGCGATGCGTCAGGGCGACCAGGCCGCAAAAGCTGTCGTAGATAGGTATATTTCTTATGTCGCATGCGGTATAATTAATATAATCAATGCTTTGCAGCCCGATATGATCTGCATCGGCGGCGGCGTCGGTCACGAGGGCGAGTATCTGCTTGAGCCTCTGCGCCGTATAGTCGAGAGGGAGAGATACAGCCTCTACGCCAAAAAGCAGACCCGTCTTTGCAGTGCTGTTCTCGGCAACGATGCAGGCGTAATCGGCGCAGCACTACTTGACGAATAGAGATGATTCAATGCAGCAAATAAACCCCGCCGTACTTAACGAAATTAAAAAATCAGGCAGCGAATATATAGAAAACGCCCCTATGCGAAAGCTCACCAGCTTTCGCACAGGGGGCAATGCTGATATCCTGGTTTACCCGAAAACCGAGGAAGAGTTCATTTCCCTCGCGAAAATATGCAGAAGCTGCGGCACCCCTGTTACTGTTATCGGAAACGGCAGCAATCTACTGGTTTCGGATAACGGAATACGGGGCGTTGTTGTTTCAACCTCAAAGCTAACTGAGATTAAAGACGACGACGAGCTGACCTTTACCGCAGGAGCAGGATTGCCGCTTAAACACTTCTGCCGCCACGCTCTGGAGCGTTCGCTTACTGGGCTTGAATTCGCTTACGGAATTCCCGGCTCTGTGGGCGGCGCCGCTTATATGAACGCGGGAGCATACGACGGCGAAATGAAGGATGTAATCCTTCACTGCCGCCATGTGGACCCCAGCGGCAAAGTAAGCGTTTTAACAAATCCCGAGCTTGATTTTTCCTACAGGCACAGCATTTATTCCGACAGCGATTTGTGGATTCTTTCAGTTACGGTAAGACTTAAAAAAGGCAATAGAGAAGAAATCGAAAGCAAAATGCAGGACCTTATGTCCCGCCGCAAGGAAAAGCAGCCCCTTGAATACCCCAGCGCGGGCAGCACCTTTAAGAGGCCCAAAGGTTCTTATGCAAGTCTTCTTATAGACCAGTGCGGGCTCAAAGGGCTGTCGGTGGGCGGCGCTTGCGTCAGCGAAAAGCACGCAGGTTTTATAATCAATAAAGACAATGCAACAAGCGACGATATTTTTAGTCTTATTTTACGAGTACGACAAGAGGTCTTTGACAAAACAGGGTTTCTTCTCGAGCCTGAGGTTAAAATTATCGGAGACTGGAGCCATAGGAACGATTTTGACAAAATAAAGGGTACAGGCTGAGGATATGTCATTTTCAAGCGATGTAAAACTGGAATTAATCGAGCAAAAAAACGAGCCCTGTTGTCAAAAGGCCGAAGCATACGGGCTCTTATTATTTAGCCGCAGTTTCTCTGCGAACTCAATCGAGTTTTTGTCAGAGCAGGAGAGTCTTGTTCAAAAATATAATGACTATGTGGTAATGGCAACGGGCAAGCCGGCGGAAATAAAAAAGACTCCCGCGGGCAATCATAAGCTCATTGTCAGAAATAAGGAGCAAAGACTAAAGCTCCTTTCCTATTTCGGGCATGACGCCAATGAGGTAAGCCTCAGAATCAATCTTGCCAACCTCTCCGACGAATGCTGCAGCAGAGCCTTTATCCGCGGAGCCTTTTTGTCCTGCGGCACCATTACCGACCCCGAAAAGGAATATCATCTGGAATTTACAATTCCATACAAAAACCTCACTAAAGACTTTGTCCGCCTTTGCGAGGAGCTGGGGTTCTCCCCGAAGACCACTATCCGCCAGAACAACCACATAGTCTACTTTAAAGACAGCACCAACATAGAGGATTTGCTCACCGCCATGGGAGCCACCAATGCCTCCCTTTCACTGATGGGCATTAAGATGTATAAGAGCGTTATCAACAACACAAACCGCAGAGTAAACTTCGACAAGGCGAACATAAAACGCTCCACCGACTCCGCGATGATTTACATCGACGCCATCAGAACCATAGAAAAGGCAAAGGGATTGAATTCACTGCCGTCGGATTTAAAGGAGCTTGCCATGCTCCGCCTTGAAAATCCCGACATGAGCCAAAAGGAGCTGGCGGCGTCTCTGTCGGTCCCGATTTCCCTCTCCGCTGTCAACAGAAGACTTAAAAAACTTGTCGAAATTGCTGACAGCATTCGGACAAGCAGTGTAAAAAATAGGTAAATTTATCAATATCTTTATTTGACTTGAAGTCTGTTTTGTAATATTATAAATTTACAATAAATTTAACGAAAATCGCAAATTCTGCAAAAAATTAAATTATTTAACATAAATCTTGAGTCTAAAACTTAGGGGTACTAAAAAGACGGAAGGGAAAAGTGTATGAGCTTTATAGAATTGGAATCTGTTTACAAGCGCTATAAAATGGGTGAAGTTACAATCAGCGCCGCAGACGGCGTTACCTTTTCTGTTGAGCAGGGCGAACTGTGCGTTATTGTCGGCCCCAGCGGCGCCGGCAAAACCACCGTGCTTAACATACTCGGCGGCATCGACGAGTGCGACGACGGCAAAATCCGCGTCGGCGGCGAGCTTATAAACGATTACGACAAAAAGAGGCTGACAGAGTACAGAAGATATGATGTCGGCTTTGTATTCCAATTTTATAATCTTGTGCCTAACCTTACCGCTCTTGAAAATGTTGAGCTCGCGACTCAGATAAGCAACAAGGCTCTCAGCGCCGAAAAGGTGCTTGAGCGCGTCGGACTTGCCGAAAGAATGCAAAACTTCCCCTCGCAGCTTTCGGGCGGCGAGCAGCAGAGAGTTTCCATAGCGAGAGCTCTAGCAAAGAACCCCAAACTGCTTTTGTGCGATGAGCCCACCGGCGCTCTTGACTATAACACAGGCAAGCAGATTCTTAAACTCCTTCAGGAAACCAGCCGTGAAACAGGCATGACCATAATCATAATCACACATAACCAGGCTATCACGCCTATTGCCGACAGAGTTATCACCATGCGAAGCGGCAGAGTGCACAGGATTGCCATAAACGACAATCCCAGACCTGTTGAGCTCCTTGAATGGTAGTCAGACATTCATCTTATTCTTAAGGAGGATAAGCGGATGAGCAAATCACTGATAAAAAGCATACTCCGTTCAGTCCGCAGCAGCATAAGCCGCTTTATTTCCATTGTGCTCATTGTTGCGCTTGGTGTTAGCTTTTTCGCGGGATTCAAGGCTACATATCCGGACATGCTTGAAACCGCTAAAAAATACTTTAAAGAGAATAACCTGATGGACATAAGAGTCCAGTCCAATTTGGGACTCACTAAGGCAGATGTAACCGCTATCTCTAAGGTTGATGGCGTTGAATATGTTATGCCCATGCGCTTTGTTGACGCGCTTGTGCTCGTCAACGGCGAGATAGAAACCGACATCGACGGTTCTCAAATCAGCGCAAGAGCATACGGCATCAGCATGAAAATGCTTGAAGAATTCTCAAAGGGCTATGACGACGGCAGTTTTATGAACCGCCCGACCCTCATAGAAGGCAGATACCCCACCCGTAAGAATGAGTGCCTTGTTGACGCAAGCAAGCTGTCAACCCCCGAAAGCTATAAGATAGGCAACAAAATAACCCTTACGGGCGACAGGCAGAATATCGAAGGCAAGCTGAACACCACAGAATTCGAGATAGTCGGCATTATCCGTTCCCCCTACTACCTGTCATTTGAAAGAGGCAACACAAACATCGGCTCCGGCAAAGTCGGCACCTTCATAATCATCCCCGACGAAGCCTTTAACACCGATTATTATACCGAGGTCTATGTAACCGTCAGGGGCTCCGGCAATTACGACCCCTATTCCGACGAATACTTTGACTACATAAAGCCCGTCGCGGACGCTATCGGCAATATCGCCGACGACCGCTTGCAGGAAAGGGCAAACTTTTTGCAGAACGAACTGCCCAACAAAATCGCGGACGGAAAAATCACTTTAGCCGAGAAAAAAGCTCAGCTTGAAGAAGAGCTTAAAGAGCATAAGGAAACATTAAATCTTCTTAAAGACCTTGTGGACAACGGCAGCGCAAGGGTTGCCGAGGCATGGGCAGCCTTTGAGGCGGAGTTCGGTCCCAGGGACGAGCTCCTTGGCACCAATCAGGAAAAGTACAATCAGTTTATCCGTCAATATAACGAAGGCACAATAAAACTTGCTCAGGCACAGCAGGATTTTAACGAAAAAAGCCAGGAATACAAGATTAAAAAGGGTCTTTATGACGAAACCAAGCAAAAAGTAGACGCCAACAAAACAATAATCAATACCGCGACCACCGCCATTGAGTCTTTAAACTACATAATCAATACGACAGAAACGGTCTTAAAAACCCTTGAGGAAACCCAAAGCTCCGCTTTGGACCAGGAGCAGATTCAAAGCATTATCGCGGTTCTTGAGGATGTTTACCCCTCCCTTTACACCTCAATCAAAAACTTGACCGCTCAGGGCATGATGGGCGCGGCAATAGCCACCATAAAGCCCTACTTGGATGAGCAGAAGGCTAAGCTCGCCGCAAGAGAAAAGGAGCTTAAAGCCGCTCAGCAGCAGATTAGCGCGGCCGAAAGAGAGCTGGCGGCAAGCGCGGAAACCTTAGCCGCGGCAGACCGTGAGCTCAAGGCTGCGGAAAGACAGCTCAATATCGAAAAAACAAAGCTGGAAAACAGCTTCAGCACCTTGCTTGCGCAGGGCGCGACCTTAACCCAGTCGCAGCTTCAGCTTTTGCAGATTAAGCTGGAGAAAAGGCAGGAAATCTTAAATCTCGAGATGAATGTTCAGAACGCTCCCGAGAATTATGAAAAGCTGAAGACTGAGATTGAAAAAGCGGAAGCTAAATACACAAAAGACATACAAAACGCCGAATATGATATAGAAGAGGCGGAAAAGCTGCTTGCCACCATTCCGCAGGCAAAGTGGAGCATCTATGACCGAAACGATACACCCGGCTATCAGGGCTACGGCGAAACCGCTCTGAATATCAGAAATCTCGCGAATGTATTCCCCATATTCTTCATAATCGTCGCAATTCTTATCTGCCTTACAACCATGACA
Organism: Clostridiales bacterium DTU053; assembly: GCA_001512765.1. Lineage (GTDB taxonomy): Bacteria > Bacillota > Clostridia > Oscillospirales > Acutalibacteraceae > DTU053. The sequence continues at coordinate 63,053 of LFSO01000019.1, read as the reverse complement.
AGAATGGTTGAGGAAGAGCGCACATACATGGGCGTTCTGCTCGCTCTGGGCTATACCGAAAAGAGCATAATGGCAAAGTATCTTCTCTATGCGGCAATCGCAAGCACATTGGGCTCGGTTATCGGCATATTTACGGGACTTTACTTCTTCCCATACGCCATCTTCAAGGCATACGGAATTATGTACAGTATGCCGCCGATTGAGATAACCTATCCCGTTGGATGGATTATCGTATCCTTCCTTATAGGCGTAGGAAGCACCATACTCGCTACCTACATCGCATGCAGAAAGGACCTTATGTCACAGCCTGCAACCCTTATGCGCCCGAAGGCGCCGAGACCCGGACGCAGGGTATTCCTGGAGAAGATACCCGCAATCTGGAACAGGCTCAGCTTCCTTTCAAAGGTCACCGTCAGAAACCTTTTAAGAAACCGCCGCAGGTTCTTCATGACCGTAATAGGCATCGCGGGCTGCACCGCGCTGCTTCTTACAGGCTCAGGTCTTTACCATTCGGTCGGCTCCATTATGCACAAGCAGTATAACGACGGAGGAATTTCCGACTACGACTTCCAGGTAGTATTTGAAAATCCCCAGACTCCCGGCAGAGTCGACCTGTTCAAAGACTTTGAAAACGACCCGAGAGTCGAGTCATTGATGCTCACATCCATGACATCGGTTTACGGCACTTCGGAGAAGTCGGACAAGGTACACGATGTTTACCTTTTCGTTCCCGACATTCCCGTTGAGCTTGGCAACTATATAAGGCTTATTAACGCTTCGAACAAGCGTCAGTATCTCAGCCTTACCGACGAGGGAGCGCTGGTCACCGAAAAGTTCGCCCGCGATACTAACATCAAGGTGGGCGACAATGCGGTAATCAACACCGTTGACGGCAAAACAGTAACAATCCCCGTCGTGGGCATTGTGGAGAACTACACCTTCCACTTTGTATACATTACTCCTACAACATATAAGAACTTGTTCGGCGAGGCGCCCGAATTCCTGTACGCAATCGGCAGATTCTCCGATTCTGTACGCGAAGAGGCGGCAGCCGCAAAAGAGGGCGAGAGCACTCAAAAGACCATGCTCGCCACCGACATTATGAAGCACAAGACCGTAAAATCCCTCGCATTCATGTCGGATACGGCAAAGAGCTTCAGCGAGATTATCTCCGCAATGCTCATAGTCGTCTATGTCATCATGGGCTCAGCCTCCGCTCTTGCGCTCTTGGTTCTCTACAACCTCTCGAACATCAACATCAACGAGAGAATCAGAGAGCTTGCCTCAATCAAGGTTCTCGGCTTCTACGACAGAGAGGTCTCCGCGTACATCTACAGGGAGAACATTGTCCTCACAGCCCTCGGAATCTTCTTCGGACTTATTGCGGGCGTATTTATGCACAGAATTGTGGTAAGCATCGCAGAGGTTGACGCTGTTATGTTCAGCAGAGATACCACCTTCTTCAACTACTTCTTTGCCGCAATCGTAACAGCATTGTTCGCCTTCATAATCAACATGATAATGCATAAGAAGATGAAGGCAATCAACATGGCAGACTCCTTAAAGTCTGTTGAGTAAAAAACACAAATACAGACCGCGCTGTAAATCAGCGCGGTCTTTTTATTTGCCCGTTACAAATACCACAGCGGGGCAAATTGTAATGTATGTTTTTCAATATATGATTGAATTAACCGGCGGTATATTGTACTATAAGTAAAAATATTGGTTTGGGAGGGTAATCATGGCCGGAAAAGCTGATTATTCAGCCGTTTCGCAGACGGAAAAATGCGAATACAATCTTTCTGACTTTATTCCCACAAAAGATAATCCATCACCCGAATATAAACTCTATGACTTTATGACTTTGGGACCCTTTGTTCTTGAAACCGACGGAGCCTTTGAAACCGAGTATTTTTACGAAAGACACAAGGTCCTTGACCACGACTACCTTGCCGAATCCGGCGGCGAGGCGTCAGAAGTGCCGTATCTCGGCAAGCAGGTAAAGAACAAGTACTACGGCCCCGAATTCTTAACTTGGAGAAAAGGCATCAGAAAATGGGGTGATTTGAGATTTGACAACCCCTATGAAAGCTGCGACGAGGCGCTTTTCCGCACCGAGCAGAGAAACTGCGTCTACTATGCGGCTGTTTACATAAACTCCGACAAAGAGCAGGACGCCGTAATCTGCTACATAAACTCCGGCTGCCTTTTGTATCTCAACGGCGAGCTGGTAAGCAATACACCCTACGGCAGAGTTAAAGGACTTGGCAGAATAGGCGAAAGAGTCCTTGTGCGCTTTAAAAAGGGCAGGAACCTCCTGATGTTTAAAATCAGGGTCGGCTACATAGCTGACAGCATTGACATAAGCATGAGCAACTGTGAAATCTATCCCGTCGTGGCTCGGTCGGGCAATGTGGTAATTACCCCTCCCGTTACCTCTACCGCATATTTCGGCACTAAGGAAGAGCCCAGACAGATTCTGCCCCTCTTTGTCGGCGCCCTTTCCGAAACAAACTGCGCAGAGCTGACACTCAAGAGCGGCGACTATACCGAAATTCATAATATTGAGCCCATGACCGCAGGCTCCACAAGCCTTATATATACTTCTGCCCCCGTAAAGGATAAGCCCTTTACGGCGGAAATCAGCCTTGAGCTGAAAGAAGGCGCAAATCCCTCGGGCAATTACTCTAATAATTATGAGCTGACGCCCTACAACGGCTTTGTGGGGACGGAGCATATCTTTACCGACTTCCACTTTGACACCACATATCATCAGGAGCAGAGGACCTACGCAATCGGCGCCATCTACATAACTATGGAGATACTTAAGGAGATTGCAAGGAACCCCCTGTTCACCGCCACCATATCCGAGATTGACTATCTGCACCCCGTATATTCCCTTTACCCGGAGTGCAGAAAGATACTAAAAGAGGCATACAAAACGGGCAGGGTAGAGGCAGACTGCTTCTACAACCAGCCCAATGAGCTGACCTCATCGGGCGAGGCGATTGTCAGAAATCTCATTTACGGTCAGCTATACCACAGAGATGTCTTGGGCAGAATAGTCAGCGTCTATTCACCCGGCGATGTTTTCGGACACCCGAACCAGATGTCCCAGATTTGCCGCAAGGGCGGCTGCAACAGTGCAAGATGGGGCAAGATGATTATAGGTCTTGACGCGCTGTTCCACCATGTTTCCCCCGACGGCAGCGACATTCTCCACAGCAAGGGCATAAGCGTTGAAAACGCTATGCGCTTAGGAATTACCCACTGCGACAGGTCAACCAAAGTGAACGCCGGCTTTGAATTGTACCCCAAGGAGGGCGACACCTCATGGATGTCAAAGACCCTCAACGGCGCAAAGTTCTCGCTGTTCTCAAACATGATGGACGGCATTATTGAGGACGAAAAAGAAACGGTTAAGGAAAAGGGCATTTCCAAAATAGAGTACACCTCAAGGGATATGACCCAACACCACGCCGCTGTTCTGCTTACAAGAACCGATTACAAGCAGGCTAACAGACTTATAGAGAACCTGCTTGTCACCGCGGAGAAATTCAGCACCATAGCGGCCCTTTACGGCGCGGAGTATCCCGAAAAAGCTCTCGATAAGGCATGGCGCCAGCTCCTTTGCGCCCAGCACCACGACTCAATTACAGGCACAAACAACGAAGTCTCCTTCGTTGACCTTATGATTGAATATCGTGAAGCAGCGGAGCTCGCAGCAGAAATCGTAAAGAACGCATCGGAATTTATCGCCTCCGCAATTAAGCGCAGCGATGAAGCCTTCCCCGTAATCATATTCAACCAGCACACATGGGACAGGGACGAGGCTATTGAATTTACCCTGCCATTGTGGGCTGAGAGCGGCTATGCCCTCTTTGATTCAAAGGGCAAGGAGCACAGCTTTGAGATAATAGGCAAAACTCACGACGGCAAGAAACTTAAAGCGGTTGTTATTGCAAAGGTCCCCGCATTCGGCTATAAGACCTTCTACCTTAAAAAGACCGATAAGCCGAAAACCGTCATCAAATCCAAGGATACAAGCATTGAAAACAAGTACTTCAAGGTCACCGTTGACCCGCAAAGGGGCGGCGGAATCGTATCCATTTACGATAAAGTCAACAAGCGTGAATTCATAGACCCGAGCACTGACGGTCCCGCAAACAGAATCGCTGTTTTAAAGGAAATCCACAACAGAATGGAAACCCAGCACGAGTTCTACACTACTGGTCACAAGTTGTTCTCCGATGAATTCATAGCCGATGTAAGCAGTGAAAAGACCTCGCTTTACGATAAGCTGATAGTAACCGTAAGGCTCGATGTTGTGGCAAGGGTAAGGCAGGAAATCACCCTTTACAAAAACTCAAAGAAGATAGACTGCAAAACCATCGTCGAGGACTACATAGACAACGACGATATGTTCACAGTCACATTCCCCGCCGCATTAAAAGGCGTAAAGCCTGTTTACGAGGATAGATTCGCGCCCCATGTCACAGCAAAGAGCGCAAAGAAGCTGTCCTTCCAAACCCACCAGTTCTTTATGTATTCCCGCTGTCAGGTTGCCCCCAGCGTCAATTGGTTTGACTTGGGTCCCACCACCCAGCTCAAATTCACAAACTCCGCAGGCAGACTCAAGGGCAGCCTCAATATCGGCATGACGGCAATTATCAGACCCGAGGAAAAGGATTTAATCCTCTCTGCAAACAAACTGCTTAAGACCTTAAGCAAAAAGGCCATTCCCGTAACGCCTTACCATGACCGCACCGAGCGCAGAGCTACAAAAATCATTCACTTTAACGAGGATATTTCCTACACCGATACCCGCTTTGTGCTCTCGGTCGAGGGCGTTCGGAATCTGTATGAAGATGAGCTGCTTTCGAAACTGACTGAAAAGCAGCGTGAAAAATTCCAAAACCTTCTCAACAAAAAAGGCGTCGCGGCTCTCTATATCAAGGACTCAGACAATTACTTCAAAAAGCCCATTGATGTGCTTCTTATAAAGGCAAAGAGCGTATATACCCTGAACGCCTATCTTGACGAGCTTGAAAAAGCATACTCCATGGGCTATGCGGCTGAGATTAGGGGAGCGGTCATCGCCTCCGAGCTTGAGGCTATCGATGACTTCGGTCTCGGAATCCTCAACAAGGGCACAATCGCCTGCAGTGTTGAGGGCGAGAATATGCTCAACATGATGCTCTTCCACACCGCCGAGTTCTACGGCAACATTGGCAAGGTAACGGGCAGCACCGAGCTTATCCCCGAAAACAAAACCCATGTTTTCGAGTACGCAATCTACCCCCATGAAAAAAGCTACCGTGAGGCAGAGCTATTTAAAAAGGGCATGGAGTTTAACGAGCCCATGTTCGCCGTAACCGAATTTGAAACCGCCGAAAACCCCTTCCTGCCCGAAAGCAAATCCTTCTTTAAGACCGACGGCACCTTTATAGTCACAGCCTTCAAGGCGGGCGGCTATCCCCTTGCTAAAATGGAGGGTGGTATTAAGAGCGTATTTGAAAGAGGCATCACAGTCCGCGGCTTTGAGTCGAACGGTACAGACTGCGAAACAATGTTTAAGTTCGACTTTGAAATCGGCAAGGTCAAAAACACCGACCTGCTTGACGAGAACGAAACTGAGGTTAAGAGCGGCAAAAACGGCTTTACCGCCTTTATTCCGACCCACTCAATCGAAACCTACAATATCGCCGTCAAAAAGCCGCAGAATACCATTTCAGCCTCAAATCCCCTTGGCAGAACAAGAGAAATCGCCGAGCCCACTTATATTAGGAGCTATGAGCACGACCTCGGCTCAATGCCCATGGGCTATTACAGACTGGTCGCCGCTATAAGCAGAAAGGTCGAGGCTCTCGATGACCTGAATGTCAGACTCGGCATCTCCCTTGCCAACAATCAGCCCGACAAGAGCGAATCGGGAGTATTAAAGCTCATTCTCCCCGACGGCTTTAAGGCTGACAAAACCGAGTTCCCCTATGAAATTGCCCCCGACAGCCTTCTTGAGTATTCCGTGGTTGTCACAAAGCCCGCAAAGGACGCCAAAGGCTTTATTAAACTTCAGTTCACCCACGACGGTCAGGTCTTTGAGGACATCTTTGAATTCGGCTACTTTAATCCTAAAGTAAGGCTCAAGATAGAAGACAACAAGGTCAAAGTCACCGTCACCAACGATACCGATTCACACTTAAACGGCGAGCTCGCCCTTGCGACACCCTTTGAAACATGGTCTCTCTTAGGCTTTAACACCGCCGCAAGGGGAGAGGTTGGCCCCTGCGCAATTCCCGTAAGTCTCAAACCTCACAGCAAGGAGCGCTATGAATTCGATGTTAAGTTCACAGAGGACGACATTATGAATTCTTGGTGGTGCGCCGCAAAACTTATGGTAAACGGCAGAATCCACTTTGCCTACGACGCCGTAAAGTCCGAAAGGCACAATATGTGGACTCACATCTTCTATGATGAGATTGTGGATGACAACCACTCCATGAGAAAGCTGTTTGAGATTCAGGCAAGATAATAAAAAGGCACCCTGAAATACGGGTGCTTTTTTACCTTTAATCGCAAAACAGTGCTAATTATTAACGATTATCAATAGTGTAAATCAATATATGCCTTAATTTTTGAGCGTTTGTTAACTTTGTATTAATAGCCGTCTTTTTGTTGAAATGTGTTGAATAAATTGCTATAATTATAGCATATTTTAATGCCCTTAATTGTTTATATTTAATGAAGAAACAGACATCGGGATTTATCCCAATGTCTATAATTTTGACTGAAAAACTGAAATCTTGAAACCGAGATGGGTGTAATGCAATGAATGAAGGCATTTTAACTAAGGCAAAGAGCGTTATAAATTATATAAGACGCTACTGGAAAAAGCCCCCGGAGGGCAAGTATGTAAATCTTAAAGAGGTCATTAACTACGGCATAGGCGGCATAGGCGTTCAGTTCATTATTTATTTCGGCGGCCTTATCGCCCTTACCTCCTCCAGTTTGCTTGTGGGAAACACCATAGGCATTCAGCCCGTTCATCTTCAGCTGATGAGCGTCATTTCCACAATCATAGGCTTTGGCATTACGATTCTTAAATCCTATCTTATAGACACAGCAAAGTTTAAGATGGGCAAGTTCAGACCCTGGCTTGCCATTACCACAATCCCCACGGTCATTATTTCAATTATTTTTGTATGGCTGCCGTATGAAACGATGTCATACAGCTCTAAGGTAGTGGCGGTTTTCATCTGCTACAACCTGCTTATGCTCTTTTTCCCATTCTATCGAGAATCATACAACAATATCGCCAATGTTATATCCCCCGACAGCAACGAGAGAACTGACATAATTTCAATCGCTTCAATTCTCTATTCCTTGGCTCCCTCCATTGCGAACTTCATAGTTCCGATTCTCTCAAAATTTACGGGCGGACTTAACAATATCACTACATACAGATTTATACACCCATCCATCGCCATAGTCGGCGCAATACTTACCTCCTTTACCGTTTTCGGAGTAAAGGAAAGAATAGTTGAGGCTGTCTCCCATGAGAGGAGTTTCAGCTTTATAAGCGCTCTTAAGGCTGTTTCTAAAAACAAATATTTCTGGATTATCTCCACAGCAGGCTGGATAGGCTTCCTTGAGGACGCTGTTGCGGTAGTTCTCACATGGACATTTGTCTACGGCTACGCGGACCGCATGGGCACCTATGCCCTTGCCACAACCTTAATCGGCAACGCGGCATTTTGGTCGATGCTACTTGCTCCCATCGCCATTAGACTTATCGGCAAGAGAAATCTTCTTATCTGGTGCAATATCGCAAACATAATTTTCATAGGCGCCCTTTTGCCCACCTACAAGAACATATATATACTGATTCTGCTTTACTATCTCAACGGTTTTGCAAAACACTTTGCCCTTGTTTACGATGTGGGCATCTCCGCTGACATTAGAGACTATCAGCAATACATCAGCGGCGAGAGAATCGACGGTATGTTCGGTACCGTCGGTCTTATCGGCAGCTTCCTTGGCATGTTTACGGGCATGGTGCTGCCCATGATTTACGAACACCTCGGACTTGTAAACAACTACGATGTTCTTGAGGTCTCCTCCTTCAGATACGAGATGTCAGAGGTTCTGATTATCGCCGCGGTCATTGGAGCTACTTTAAATGTTATCCCGTACTTCTTCTACGACTTTACGGAAATAAAGCACAAAGGCATAATAAGCGTTCTTAAAATCAGGGCGCTGCTTGAAGACTACGGCAACGGCATTATTAACAACTCCGCTCTTGTTGAGGTTGTTGACATCATTAACGCCGCAAAAGAGAACATAAAGAAAAAAGACGAAATCATCGCAAAAGACTATATAAACATAATAAAGAAGCAAAAGACCCATAACGAGACGGAAAAGAAGGCAAAAGAACAAAGGCTCTCAGAGCTTAAATTAAAGCGCAAAGAGAATAAAGAGAGCCTTAAAAAGGAAATTGAGGAAATCAAAGCTGCCGCAAAAACCAAAGAGGAAAAGAAGGCAGCCAAAGCTGAGAAAAAGAAGCTCAAAAAGGATTACAAAGAGCAGCAAAAGAAGATAGTCGAGGCTTTATATGTCATAGACGAAATCGAAAAGTTCAATACGCCCCGCATGCAGGCAAAGCTTTTAAGAGCCCGGAAGATTTGCGAGGCAGGAATAGATGGTCTTTACAAGACGCCCGACACAGTTCTTGAAGAGGCAAGAGCTTTGCCCGCCAACTCCGCGGAGGAAAAGGCAATCCGCTCAGACGCCATAACCGAGGCAAAACAGCTCCTTAGCTGCAAGAAACTGCTTATTAAAAAGTTCCCGAACGGCATTACTCCCATAACCGACGAAGACAGAGCGGCTGTAGAGGCAATGTCCGAAAACAGCTTTGCAGAGGCTCTTAAAAAGAAAAAGGCTTTTAAAGACCTTGACAAAGCCGAGGACTTATACAAAAAGGCTACTAAAGCGCTCCACGACGCTCAGAGAATCGTGCGTGAATATCACAACCAGTCAAATTTCGACGAGCTGATGGAGAAGTACGAGGAAGCCAAGGCTGCCCTTGAGCTTGAGAAGCAGCAGAACAGAGAAATCGAGGAGCAGGCCGCACAGCAAAAAGAAACAGCAAAGAAGGGGAGGAGAAGATAATGAAATATAAAGTATTATCGGTTCTTTGTCTATTAGCCCTTCTGCTTTCGCTTTGCTCCTGCGACATTAGCGAAACAATAGATGACCCCAACGACCCCGCCAATGTAAAGGCCGCGAATATCCTCGGAAAAACCTATGTAAGCGACCTATCTAAAGACAGCTTTGTATTCAAGGTTTTAAACGACGGCAGTCTTGTTCTGAGTGGCTATACGGGAAGCGGCGATACACTTGACATCCCCGAGACTTTCGAGGGCAAGACCGTTGTGGGCATAGAAAACAAAGCCCTTTACGGCAACAAAACCGTAAAGCGCCTTATAATTCCCGACACAGTAAAAGTTATTGGCAACTTCTCTTTTATGGAGGCAGTAAATCTTGAAAGCGTCAAAATCGGGGCAAATGTTTCTTACATAGGCGTCAGCGCCTTTAACGGATGCTCCGGTTTAAAGACCGTAGAGTTTAAAGGAACGCCCGAGACCATTGACACAAAGGCTTTCTATCTTTGCTCATCCCTTGAGAAAATCAATCTCCCCTCTGTTAAGACCATAGGCGACTGGGCATTCGCTAAATGCTCCGCCGCAAAGGAGATAATCCTCAGCGAAGGCACCGAATTAATTGAGAAATACGCCTTCTTAAAGTGCTTTGCCGCTGAAAAGGTTGTTATCCCTTCAAGCTGCAAAACAATCGGTCAGAGCGCGTTTTTCCAGAACACCGCGCTTACAGACCTTCAAATCGCTGAGGGTGTGGAAACTATATGCAGGGGAGCCTTTGAGGAATGCACCTCCCTTAAATATGTAAAAATTCCCGCAAGCGTAAAGGTAATCGAAAAATACGCCTTCTTTACCTGCACATCTCTTGAGTCGGTGGATTTCCTCACTGACATAAAAGAGCTTGGCAAGGACGCATTCCGTGACACAGCGCTTAAAACCGTAAACGCTCCCGAGGATTCCCCCATTTTTGATTATGTAAAGTAATTGATTAGGAGGCAGCCTTATGGAAAAGATACTCACTAAGGGTAAGGCTTTTGTTGACGAATTCGGCCGCGAGAGAATTTTTAACGGCATTAACATAGTGGATAAGGGAAAGCCGACTAACGGCGTCCGTGAGTATGCCTACTCATGGGAAGACGACAGAATCAAGCGTCTTAAAGCATTGGGCATTAACCTTGTAAGGCTTGGCTTTACATGGGATGTGATAGAGCCCCAGCCGGGCAAATACAATGAAAAATACATAGATTTTCTTTCCAAAACCCTTGATGAGCTGCATGAAAACGGCATCTACGCCTTCCTTGATTTGCATCAGGACCTTTATTCAGGCAGCAAGGGGGGAGTGGGCGACGGCGCTCCCGCATGGGCGACACTTACCGACGGATACGAATTTAAGGACCAGCGTTTTGTTTGGGCAGAAGGCTATTTCTGGGGCAAGGCGGTACATCGCTCCTTCGATAATTTCTGGAACAATACTAAAGTAGGCGGCAAGGGACTTCAGGACTATTATGCCGATATGATAAAGCACCTGACTGAGCGTCTCGGCAATAAGCCCGCCCTTTTGGGAATTGACTTTTTAAACGAGCCCTTCCCCGGCAGCGTCAGCAATCAGGTTATAAAGAGCCTCCTTTCTTCCGCTGTAAAGGTTGCCTTTACTTCAAGGAACATCAGCCGCACAAAACTTCTTGGCGACTTGATTATAAAAGACAGGCATAAGTACATTCTGGACAACTTTAACGCAAGGGTTTTCGCAGAGCTGGTTCTGGGAGCAGCGCCCGTTCTTAATAAGTTCGATGTTGAAAAGTACAACCCCTTCCTTAACAAAATGGGCGCCGCTGTAAGAGAGGTCAACAACAATCTGATTCTTTTCGTTGACAACTCATACTACTGCAATTTGGGCATCCCCTGCCTTGCGGGGCCCATTATGGTAAAGGGCGAAAAGGATAAGCTCCAGTGCTTCGCTCCCCATGGCTATGATTTCGGCGTGGACACACCGCTGTATAAGTACGCCAGCAACGAGAGAATCAAGTTTATCTTTGACGAGCACAGGAGAACTCAGGAAAGACTCGGCATACCCGTAATAGTAGGAGAGTGGGGCGGCTCCTCCGAGGGCAACGAGTGGTTCTTCCACGCAAAATACATCCTCGATATGTTCGATAAGCACAAGTGGAGCCACACCTATTGGGTATTCTTCCCCGAACTGCCCGACACAGAGTTCGCCCAAACCGTGCTCAAAAGAGCATATCCAATTGCGGTAACGGGCAATATTACAAGCTACGGTCAGGATTGGGACAAAAAATCCTTTACCCTCGAGTACATGCAGGATGGCGATTTTGATGTTCCCACCGAGATATTTGTCCCGGGAAAAATAAGCGTTTTAGAGCTCCCCGAAGGCGCCGCTGCCGAAACAGAGGAGAACGACAACTGCACCATCCTCAAAATTAAATCTCAGGTAGGCAAAAACCGCATAAAAGTAAGCTGGTAAAAAAAATCTCCGCATGATGCGGGGATTTTTTATTTTGTGTTGACATTTGTATGGTACGAGCATATAATACAGTTGAACGGTTATTCAACTGAGAGGTGCGAAATGGAAAAAATAAATGATAATTTAACCCCTGCCTGCGACTGCTCTGTAATTCACGAAGATGTGGTAAGAGAAGTAGGCAAATCAATGCCCGACGATGAGGTTATGTTTAACCTTGCGGAGTTTTTTAAAATTTTCGGCGACTCCACAAGAGTGCGCATAATCTGCGCTCTTTTCCGTTCGGAAATGTGCGTCTGCGACATTGCCGCCCTTTTGGGCATGACAAAGTCGGCAATTTCCCATCAGCTCAGAATTCTCAAGCAGTCAAAGCTCGTAAAAAACCGCAGGGACGGCAAGGTGGTTTACTACTCCCTTGACGACGAGCACATCGCGAAGATTATAGACCAGGGTCTCGCGCACATTTTAGAATAACCTTTTATTTTGCCATATGGTTGAAGATTTGTTCACCTGTTCAATCTTGATGAAAGGATAAAGCTTATGAAATTGGTTCAGGAAAAAAAGGCGGATTACGAAGTGGATATAGAAAAGCTGATTAGAAGCTCTGCCGAAAATGAATACAGCTTCGATTTTTCTGTAAAAAACCTTGACTGTCCCGACTGCGCAAGTAAAACAGAGCAGGCGGTGTCGAGGCAGAAAGGTGTAAAATCTGCGAATCTTAATTCCCTGCAAATGAAACTGAATATTGAGATAGAGCCAAACGAGGACAGGGCAGAGGTCTTAAAGTCAGCCATTTCCGCCGCTAAAAACGCCCACCCGGGCATAGAGCTGGCCGCAAGTCCAAAGCAGGAGCCTTTACATAAAAGCTCAAACGACGCTTTGGACGATGACGAAGAGAAGGAAAAGAGGATAATGATTATAAGGCTTATAGTCAGCTCTGTACTGTTCGGCATAGGTTTCCTTTTTGGCGACGGCAGCGTACCATCGCTTATTATAAATCTCATAGCATATCTCATTATCGGCGGAGAAGTGCTGCTGAAAGCCTTCAGAAATATTCTAAAGGGCAAGGTTTTCGACGAGAATTTCCTTATGTCCGTCGCCACGATTGGAGCGTTTTTTATAAAGAGCTACCACGAGGCGGCAGCCGTTATGCTCTTTTATCAGGTTGGCGAGTTCTTCCAGGACCTCTCCGTAAGCAAATCCAGAAAGTCAATCAAATCCCTTATGGAGCTAAAACCCTACTTTGCCAACCTGCTTGTTGGGGAGGAAGAAGTAAAAGTCGACCCCGCAAAGGTAGCTGTCGGTTCTCATATAATCGTAAAGCCCGGTGAGAGAATCCCCATCGACGGTATTGTCTTGCAGGGCAGCGGTCTTGTTGACACATCAGCTCTTACGGGTGAATCCATGCCGAGAGAGGCAAACGAAGGCGATGAGGTTCTGTCAGGCACAATAAATCTGAATTCGGTTCTTGTCCTTAAAACAATCAGAAGCCTTGAGACTTCAGCGGTTTCAAGAATCCTTGAACTTGTTGAAAAAGCGGGAGAGAAAAAGGCAAGAACAGAAAAATTCATCACAAGGTTCGCGAAATACTATACACCCATCGTGGTTTTCCTCGCTCTTGCCTTGGCAATAATCCCGCCCGTACTCACAGGCGCGCCCTTCTCGGGCTGGGTAAAGCGAGCTCTTGCTTTCCTTGTGGTTTCCTGCCCCTGCGCCCTTGTGCTGTCGGTGCCACTCGCATTCTTCGGCGGTATCGGCAAGGCGTCTAAAATCGGCGTGCTTGTAAAGGGCAGCGAGAACCTTGAAAGGCTTAAAAATGTAGACACAGTCATTTTCGATAAAACAGGCACACTCACAAAGGGTCAGTTCAGCGTAAGCGAAATCCGCCCCGTCAGCCCCTTTACGGTTTCCGAGGTTCTGCGCTATTCCTCCTATGCGGAGAGTTTCTCCTCCCACCCCATAGCTAAGTCAATCCTTAAAGAATTCGGCGAAAAGCCCGAGCAAAGGCTCATCTCCGATTATGAGGAAATCGCGGGCTACGGCATCTCCGCCGTGGTGGACAACAAGAAAATCCTCGTCGGCAAAAAGGAGCTTATGACAATGAACGGCATCGAGGTCGAAGGCTCCGAGCCGTCCGCAAACACAATCATTTATGTCGCTGTAAACAATATGTTCGCCGGCACAATTTCGATCGAGGACAGCATAAAAAGCGACAGCAGGACAATTGTTGCTAAACTCAAAGCCCTCGGCGTTTCAAAGGTCGTCATGCTCACAGGCGACAAAGCGGACGCCGCTGATAAGGTGGCAGGAGAGCTGGGAATTGACATGACAGAGTCCGAGCTTCTGCCGCAGGATAAGGTCTCGGTCGTGGAAAGAATAAAGGCTGAAACTAAGGGCAAAGGCTCTGTAGTTTTTGTGGGCGACGGTATAAACGACTCGCCCGTGCTTGCGATGGCGGATGTAGGCATTGCCATGGGCGGTCTCGGCTCCGACGCGGCAATCGAGGCTGCGGACGCGGTAATCATGACGGATGAACCCTCAAGGCTTGCCGATACAATCAAAATCGCCCGCAAGACAAACAGGGTGGTAATACAGAATATCGTTGTCTCTCTTGCTGTAAAGGCAATAATCCTCATCCTTGCCGCCATGAACCTTGCCTCAATGTGGGCAGCGGTTTTCGGCGATGTGGGCGTCGCAATGCTCGCGGTGCTGAATTCTGTCAGAATCCTCAGAAGCGACAAGCTGTAAAGGCTGTGATTCTTGCTAAGTCGGGCGAATTGTGCTATCATAAAATTTGAGGTGGGTGAAATGAAAATATCGTCAAAGGGCAGGTACGCCCTTCAAATAATGCTCGACTTAGCTCAATGCCCTCCGAATGTTTACACTCCCATAAAAGAAATCGCGGCAAGACAGCAGCTCTCGCTCAAATACCTTGAGCAGATAATGAATATGCTCAGCAAGGCGGGTCTCCTTCACAGCATTAGAGGTCCTCAGGGCGGCTATATGCTCACAAGAAAGCCGTCGGAATACATCATAGGCGATATTCTGAGGGCAACCGAGGGCAATCTCGCCCCCGTTGACTGTATAGAGATTACGGACAAAAGCTGCCCCAAACTGGACAGCTGCCCCATGGCGCTGTTCTGGAACGGTCTGCACGAAGCGGTGCTGAACTACATTGACAGCATAACTCTTGCGGACTTAATTGAAAAAAGCAGGAATTTAGGTCCCTCCTTCTGCGAAGGCGGAGGGCAGAATAGAGAATAAAAAGAAATGCAGGTTTTAAACCTGCATTTTTTATTTAGAGGGAGAAAAGCAAATGAATTTATCCGTTTTCTTTAATTTTTTGCACTGCGCCCTTTTCGAGCCTTGAAACCTGAGCCTGAGAAATGCCTATTTCCTCAGCGACTTCCATCTGGGTTTTGCCCTGCAAAAAGCGAAGATTCAAAATCATTTTTTCTCTTTCGCTTAGCTTTTCAAGGGACTCCTTAAACAGTATCTCGTCCATCCAGTCGGTGTCTGTCACCCTGTCGCTGACCTGGTCCATCACGAAAATCGTGTCGCCGCCGTCTGAATAAACGGGCTCAAACAAAGAAACGGGCTCCACAATGGATTCGAGAGCCAGCACAACCTGTGATTTCGGTATGCCCATTCTTTCGGCAATCTCCTCAATGTCGGGCTCTCTGTTCAGTTCGTTCTGTAAATCCTCTTTAACCTGCATAGCCTTGTATGCTGTGTCCCTAAGCGAGCGGCTGACCCTCACGCTGTTGTTATCCCTGAGATAACGCCGGATTTCGCCTATAATCATCGGAACGGCGTATGTGGAGAATTTAACATCTTGAGTAACATCAAAATTGTCTATGGATTTTATAAGCCCTATGCAGCCTATCTGAAACAGGTCGTCAAGGTTTTCGCCTCTGCCCGCAAACCTTTGAATAACGCTTAAAACCAGCCTTAAATTGCCGTTTATCAGCGCGTCTCTTGCAGCCTTGTCGCCCTGCTTAACACGCCTTAATAGCTCGGTTTTTTCGCTTTCTTTTAGCACTTTCAGCTCTGATGTGTTTACCCCGCAGATTTCAACCTTATTGAAATACATCCTTCTTCCCCCCTCCTTTTATGTACGATAAATAACAGGAGAGGAAATTTTTGTTTCCGCTATTAATTATTGCCTGTCCAAAATGAGTTCATTCTTTTAAAAGTTAACAACTTTACGACAGCTTTCTTCTCAGCATAAAAATATTTTTTACTTTCATGGCGAAAATATAAGTGTAAAAAAATGAAAAAGCGGCATCGAAAGATACCGCTTTTTATATTTAGGTTTTTATGCTTTAAGTCTCGCTTACCGTAATGCCTCTTTCAATTCTGCTGACTTTCAGCTTTTCCTTTAAGGAATTTGCCTCTTTTTTATTAAGAGGATATAGGAAAGCCAAAAGCAAAGCCATTATAAGGCAGCACGCGGCGGGGAACAGCGCGGCGATATTGTATATGCCCTTTACAGTAGCCTCAGTCTGAATCTGAGATATGCCGTTCACAGCCTCCTGATAGCCGACTAAGCCTAAGAATCTGTTGGCAAAGAAAAGAGATAAGGCGTTACCGAATGTGCGAATGAAGAAATATATGGAGAATGTGGTGGCCTCCTCACGCTTGCCTCTTATAAGCTCCTGATAGTCTATAACATCGGCAACCAGCGCCCAAACCTGAAGGATTATTATTGTTGCCCCTGTGCCCGCGACAAAGAGAAGCGCAAGGTAAAGAATATGATTTTTGGTCTGCAGGATGAAAAGCAGCAAATGTGCAAAAGCCGCAATAAACAGACCTGCCGAGCAAACCTCTTTTTTGCCATAGCGTTCAATCAGCTTTGACAAAAACGGCAACAGCAGAACAAACGGGGCGTAGAAGCAAAGAGAACTGAGGGTAATAAACGCCTTGTTGCCGAAATAGTCCTTGCCGAGATACTGAAGGAAGGACACATTAAAGGTCTGATACATTATAAGCACCAAAGAGGCAAGGGAAATCGAAATAAACGGCTTGCTCTTAATAAGGCTTTTAAGCGTCTTTGCGATATCGGTCTTTTCCTGAGTTTCATCAAGCCTTATTCTCTCAGTGGTCATTTTGTAAGAAAGGAAGAGGAAAACAACGCAGGCGACGCTCATGGCGATAACGCACCAGAACAGCATATCGGGCTTTATAACCTGAACGGTAATGCTCTCGCCAGTCACCTTATCGACGCTTTTTACGCTGCTGTAAACCAGCATGGGGAGTATAAGCGCGGAGGGAAGTCCGCCAAGCCCCGAGCCCAAAGACCTGAAGGTCGAAAGGCTTGTGCGTCCCTTCTGGTCGTCCGTAATGACAGACGCGAGTGAGCCGTATGGCACATTTACGCTTGAATATGTAACCACATACAAAAGATAAGCAACGCTCGCAAAGGTAATTGCCTGTTTGCCGCTAAGATTTATCCCGAAATAGCTAAAGGGAAAGAACATCAAAACAGCGGACAACGCAACGGGGACGGCGAAAATTACAAGGTATTTTTTGAATTTTCCGCTTTTTGTGGGCCTTCTTGAGTCAAAAAACATTCCGAGGAAGGGGTCAATCGCTCCGTCAACAATCTTTAATACCAGGAACATAATGCTCAAAGCCGCTGTTGGCAGCCCCAAAACATCGGTATAGTAAACCATTGAAAAGGTGCTGCCCAGACCGAAAATTAAGCTTGAGCCCACATCGCCGAAAGCATAGCCTATTTTGTCCTTAAATCCGATTCTGTTTTCGCTCACCCTGCTCAAATTAATTACCCCTTATTTCATTAATGCGGATTTAATCTCCGTTTCAACGATTTTCTTTGCCACTTTAAGGGCAACCTTTATGGATTTATAGTTTACGGGGATGCCGAGTCCCTTTGCTTCGGTATTTTTAGGCTCGACATTTGCGACTTCGGCGTTATCCTCTACAGAGGGACCGAACGGGCTGTTTTTGCTTGCCAGCACCACAGCGCCCTCGGAAAAGCCCTTTATGTCAGACAGCAGCTTGTAGCCGATTCTGTCTGAATCAAAGCCGAAAAGGGCGAGCGCAAAGGTTTCTTTCGCTCCGTTGTAAGCGGGAGCCAGGGATTTGCCCTGCGTCGCGATCATCATATAAGCGTCCATAACGGCACCGCCCGATGCGGAGGGGTGCTTTCTTTGCCTGCCGAAATATGTGCCGAAGGGATTTAATGTGACATATGCTTTATCATCTTTCCTTCTCAGCCTCATTGGGCAGTGAGCCATGGAGTTCAGAACCTGCTTTGCGTTAGCTATTACAAGACCCGTTTCCCCGTCGCTGACTGCCACAAAGCCGTTTGTAATTTGATGGTTAAAGGAATCGAGCTTTTTGTTTTCGGGTACAGCTTCCCAGAAACTTGACACTTTAAAGCTGCTTATGTCGTCGGAATAATTCCTTTTAATAATCGAAATATCACCGTAAAGGGCGGGCTTTATCTGCAATGGCACTGTCTCAATCCACTTCATGTCGCAGTTTCTGCCCAAAGAGGCGTTTTCGTTTGAGATTGCCGTCGTCTCCTCGGTATAAGGATAATTCACGCTCATTTTTATAAATAAGCTGTCAATGCCTTTTACAGTAAACAGCTCAAGACGGAAGCCGCCGCTTTTAAGCTCATAGGGGAGGGAAACTTTGCCCTGAACGGAAATGCCCTCAATATCCCCGGCGGCGTTTAGCCTTTCGCACTTTCGGGGAGAGAAGCTGTATTTTTTATAATCGTAGTTAATAAAGCTCTTAATAAAATCCTCAGCGCCAATTTGCTTGCCCTTATAGAAAACGGAGCGAATTTCACCGCCTTCGCTGAGCTTTACTTCAATGCTCTTTGTTTTAAGCGCATTCGGCTTGCTTTCGCTTTTCTTATTTGAGCTTTTTATTTCTATCGATAGCGGATATTCCTTTTTTACGCTCTCAAAGCGGAATACCGCAAAAATGCTCTTTACCGACCCGTCGTCATAAAAGCTGTTTGCCACAGCGCCATAGCTTAATAGCTCATCGGAGTTGATTTCAAGAGCGGAGATATCCTTTACAATGCCCTTCTTAACCTCAATTTGAGCCGAAACAAGACTTGAGCCGGCGATATTGTATAAGGTCAGATTCTCCCTTTCGGGAGCGGCATCAAGCTCTTTTTTGACCATAGCCTCAGACAGCTCAAGCGCCCTTTGCTCTCTGACAATGTTCAGAACGGGGGAGGAGAGTCCGAAATGGGTGGTGGATAAAAGAAGGATTCTGTCTTTAAAGGAAGGGGAGTCCTTTTCGTTTTCGTAAAGCGAGGAATACGCCCTTGCCCTTTCAAGACGGCTCCAGATTTTGCGGTTAAAGGGCTTTTCTGCCCAGCTGCTGTAGCCGGTAAAATTGCCGTCGGCTGTGTCCTGAGTAAACTCTATTTTGGCTACGGGCGGGTGAGATTTAAGGTAATTGTACGGGGTATCAAATACCACATAATCGAGGTCTTTAACCTCATTCACAAGACCCCTTATGCCGTCAAGGTTGGGGATTTTGATGAGAGCGCCCTTTAACTTCAGCCCCTCCCAGAAAACAGCGTCAGCGTCCATATTAATAAATATGAAAAGGTCGCTGTCAATCTCGCCCTTCAGCTGCTTTTGGTGAAGGGATTTTACAAGGAATTTTAAAGAGCCGTAATCGATAAGGTCCACATTACTGATTGTTGGCAGAACGGGAATGCTCTCGCTCTTATATGTATAGTTTACAAAGTTAAAGGCGTCCTTTTCGGGCAGAGGAGGAATCAGCGTCTTAAAGGCGTCAAAGGGTATGCAGCTGTAATAAAGGCACAAAGCCTTAATGCCAAGTTTGTTGTATAAAGAAACCTGCGACGGAGTGAACATAACCTCCTGGGGTCTGACAATCGGAGCATATTCGCCGAAAATATCAAGAAGGCCCGATTTTTGCTCATTGGTGACAGCAAGCTCAATTGAGCTTTTGAATTCTTCGTCCGTCATGGCGGACAAAGCGCCGTTGTTATAGCCCATTATTATGTTCTCGTCGCCGTATTTTTTGACCCTTTCTTTAACCTCCTCAATAATGTCGGGAGCGTATTCGGGCAGTATCTTTTCAAGGGAATAGTAGTTTTCAAAATCCCATGTTCCCTTGACATTAACGCCGCTTTCGTTAAACTCGTTCAGCGTGTTTATAATGCCTCGTATAATCCTGATATCCCCGCCAAAGCCGAACTCATCGTTCGTGTCGCCTCTGTACGAGTGATAGCAGTTTACATGAAAACCGAAAGCCACATGAATCTTGTAATCCATATTTCCTCCGCCTAATGTAAATTTAAATAAATTATACAAATTTTATCCATTTTATGCAATAAGCAATAAAAAAACGGCCAAAGCAGTTAGCTTTAGCCGCAGTTTTAGTCGTTTGTAAGATTTCCGTCGCCGTAAATGGGAATGGTCTCGCCAAGATATGTGGGCTCGGGCTTGAAAATGCACATGCCGAAAGCCTTGATTCTCGCAAGGTACTCCCTTGTGTTATTGTATGCCATGCTCCGATAATCTCTAAGGTCGGAGGCGACTCCGTCTGCCTCCAGTCCTAGCCTTTTGGCGATATACAAAGCCCTGTGCAGGTGGTATTTCTGCGTCACTATCAAAACCCGCTTTGCGCCGAAAATCTCCTTAGCCCTGTATACCGACTCATAAGTTGAAAAGCCCGCGTGGTCCATAAAAAGGTCAGCCGAGCTGACGCCCTCGCTTATGGCAAAGTTTTTCATGGCTCCCACTTCATCGTATTCTTTCCTGCCGTGGTCGCCGCTCATTAAGAGCTTTGGCGCAGCTCCGTTAAAGTAAAGCTCCAAACCTACCTTAACCCTGTCTTTGAGTATGGGGCTTAGACTTCCGTCGGGCATCACTTTCGCGCCCAGAACCAAAATGCAGTCGTAATCCCCGTTTTCAGCGGCCTTTTCCAAAGAGATTATTCTGCTCTCAGTGCCCTTGACCATAATTAAATTAATCAATGCGGTGGAGATGAGCACGAAAACCGCCGCCCCGCAAACGAAAATAGCGGAGCGTCTTATGAATTTTCCCTTTAAAAAGCCGCCGTTAGTTTTATTTATTGTTATTCGCCCCTTTTGACTGCATCTTTAAATATGCGTTGATAAAGCCGTCAAGGTCTCCGTCCATTACGGCGTTGATATTTCCGCTCTCGTAGTTGGTTCTGTGGTCCTTAACAAGGGTGTAGGGCATGAAGACATATGACCTTATCTGGCTGCCCCAGGCGATTTCCTTCTGAACGCCCTTGATATCCTCGATTTTCTCAAGGTTTTCTCTTTCCTTAATCTCAATTAGCTTTGATTTCAGCATCCTCATGGCGACCTCGCGGTTCTGATGCTGGCTTCTCTCAACCTGGCAGGCAACGACAATGCCCGTGGGGATATGGGTAAGTCTTACCGCAGAGGAGGTCTTGTTAACCTTCTGACCGCCCGCGCCGCTTGCCCTGTAAACATCCATCTTGATGTCCTCGGGTCTTATCTCCACATTGATGTCGTCGTCAATTTCGGGAATGACTTCAACGGAGGCAAAGGATGTATGCCTTCTGCCCGACGCGTCAAAGGGAGAAATGCGGACAAGTCTGTGAATACCCATCTCGCTCTTTAAAAATCCGTAGGCGTTCTGACCCTCCACCAGCATAACGGCGGACTTTATACCCGCCTCATCTCCGTCAAGATAGTCCAGTGTGGATGTCTTAAAGCCGTGACGCTCGCACCAGCGGTTATACATTCTGTAAAGCATGAGCGCCCAGTCCTGAGCCTCTGTGCCGCCCGCGCCCGCGTGGAAGGTTATAATGGCGTTGTTATTGTCATACTCGCCGGTTAATAGGGTGGAAAGGGTCTGAATTTCAAGCTCGGACTTAAAGCTCTCCACATTAGCCTTGCACTCGTCGTAAAGGCTCTCGTCACCTTCCTCCATTGCAAGCTCTATAAGCGTTAGGGTATCCTCATAAAGGCGGTATAAAGAATTGTATTTGTTTATCTTTCCTCTCAGTGCGCTTATTCTCTTATTTACCTTATTGGCATTTTCTATATCGTTCCAAAATCCCTCTTCGCTCATTTTCTCCTCAAGGGATTTAAGTTCGTTTTTAAGATTTTCAAGGTCTATGGCGTCCGCAAGATTTATAAGGGCATCCTTGCTGCCCAAAAGCTCAAATCTCAGCTCTTCAAACTGAAGCATAAATTACCCCTTAAATTTAAGTTTTGCACTTCAATATAATACACTAAAGCTTAAAAGGCTGTCAACAAAACTAATGCCGAGAGCAAACTGCTATCGGCATTTATCGGTTTGGATTTAATTGTTCGGGCAGCGGAAGCAAACCTCATTTTTTAGGGGTCTGCCCTCAAAGAAATCATCAAGGTTTTTAAGCGTGGTCTCCGCGATGCTCTTCATCGCTTCCTTGGTAAAAAAGCCCTGATGGGAGGTGATGATGGTGTTCGGTCTTGAGAGCAGGAGAGAGAGGATATCGTCCTTGATTATCGTATTGGAGTAATCCTCAAAGAAGAACTCCGACTCCTCCTCGTAAACATCAAGCGCCGCGCCGAAAAGGGTTTCGTTGTTGAGAGCGTTCAGCAGCGCATGGCTGTCTATCAGCTCGCCCCTTGAAGTGTTAATGACGACCGCGCCCTTTTTGATTTTGGAGAAAGCCTCCTCGTCAAGAATATGCCTTGTCTCCTCGGTGAGCGGGCAGTGAAGTGATATGATGTCGCTTTCAGAGAGAAGCGTGTCAAGAGACACATACTTAACATCGGGAATGTCGGCGGGGTAGGGGTCGTACGCCAGAACCTTCATTCCAAAGCCCTTGCATATGTCGATGAACGCCCTGCCGATTTTACCCGTGCCTATAACGCCCACCGTCTTGCCGTAAAGGTCAAAGCCCATAAGTCCCACAAGGCTGAAGTTGAAATCCCTTGTTCTCAAATATGCCTTGTGAATCTTGCGGTTAAGAGTTAAAAGCAGAGCCATTGTGTGCTCAGCGACCGCATGGGGAGAGTAGGCGGGCACTCTGACAATGGTAATTTTTTTGTCCGCCGCCTTGATATCCACATTGTTGTAGCCCGCGCAGCGCATGGCGATGACCTTTACGCCGTTTTCCACAAGGGTATTAATCGCCTTTTCGTTAATCTCGTCATTCACAAAGGCAATCACGCCGTCAAAGCCCTTTGTCAAAACAGCGGTTCTTTCGTTCAGCTTTATTTCAAAGTAATCGATTTCATATTTTGTGTTAAGAGCGTCAAACCATGTTCTGTCGTAGGGTTTAGTATCGAAAAACGCTATTCTTTTCATATCCATCACCCCCTATTATGTCCCGTTTTGTTATTAAATAGTAATGTCAGTAAAGGGTTCAAGGGTTCTTTTTAAGATTCCGTGCATATACGCGATGGCGGTGCCGTAGTTGGTCATGGGAATTCCGCTTTCTCTTGCCTGAGAAAGTCTGTACTGCATTTCCTTTTCGTTGAGCATGCAAGCTCCGCAGTGGATAATTAGGCTGTATTTGCTCAAATCGCTTGGGAAATGCCCGCCGCTTGTAAATTCAAAGTTCAGCTCCTTTTTGGTGTGATTCTTAATCCATCTTGGGAGCTTAACCGTTCCTATGTCATCGCATTGCCTGTGGTGGGTGCAGCCCTCGCTTATAAGTACGGTATCGCCGTCTTTGAGAGTGTCAAGGGTTTTGACGCCCTCCACCAGCTGCTTTAAATTGCCCTTGTAGCGGGCAAAGAGGATTGAGAAGGATGTAAGCTGAATATCAGGCGGAGTCTGCTCCGATACGGTTTTGAACGCCTGGCTGTCAGTGACAACGAGCCTTGGCTTTTGACCCAAAGCCTTGATTGTGCTTGCGACTTCTGTCTCTCGAATCACAACCGATACGGCGAATGCCTCAAGAATGTCCCTTATAACCTGCTGCTGAGGCAGAATCAGCCTGCCCTTGGGAGCGGCGGAGTCTATGGGCACTACAAGTATTACCATATCCCCCGGCTTTAACAAATCGGCAATCAGCCTTTTTTCATTTCCCTTGGGCGCAAGGGAGGCGATTTTCTCTTTAAGCTCCCAAATGCCCTCGCCGGTCTTTGCGCTTACAAAGCTGTATTTTTCCTTTTCGTCCTCGGGCATTTTTTCTATGTATGCCTTTGCCTCGGGAGTGTCGGATTTATTCATGACAAGAACATAGGGGAGGTTCTTTTGCTCTATCTT
>LFSO01000019.1:0-39154 GCA_001512765.1 Clostridiales bacterium DTU053 | reverse complement strand
AGCACTCTAAGACTCTTTTCCACCCTGAGTTTTCCCAGCTGACCCTTGTCGTCAAGTCCGGGGGTGTCTATAAGCACAACGGGACCTAAGGGTAAAAGCTCCATTGATTTGTAAACGGGGTCGGTGGTAGTGCCGCTGACATCGGACACAATCGCCGCGTCCTGACCCGTAATCGCGTTGATAATGCTCGACTTGCCGGCATTAATGCTGCCGAAAATTCCGATATGAGTTCTTTCTGACTTTGGTGTAGCGTTAAGGCTCATATATTAACTCCTCGAATTTAGAATCTAAAATCCCTTTTGCCGTTTTCTATTTCTTTGAGATAATTTTCGGTTATATGCCTTACCTTTTCTTTGGGTATTCTGTTAAGCTCCTCGGCTATGAATCTGTCTCCGACCTCTTTTGTTCTCGGCCACGCATAGTCTACCAAATACTCTTTGAGAGTAATCAGAGCGTTGGGATGGCAGCAGTTGAGAATCTGACCGTTCTTTACAAGGCTCATAAATCTGTCGCCCGTTCTGCCCTCTCTGTAGCAGGCTGTGCAGAAACTGGGGGTAAAGCCCCTTTCCATAAGCCAGCATACAACCTCGTCAAGGGGTCTGCGGTCGGAAACATCAAACTGCTCGGTGCCCTCGTCCTCCTCGGGGTGGATATATCCGCCCACGCTGGTTCTTGAGCCGCCGCTGATTTGCGATACGCCCAGCTCAAGCACTCTTTCACGGACCTTCTTGCTCTCCCTTGTTGAAACAATCATGCCCGTATAGGGAACGGCAATTCTGATGCAAGCCACAATCTTCGCAAAGGTGTCGTCGTCAATGCCGTTGTCAAAGGCAGACGGGTCAATGTCGTCGGCGCGCCTGATTCTCGGAACGCTGATTGTATGAGGACCAACGCCGAAAACCGCCTCAAGGTGCTCGGCATGCATTAAGAGAGCGGCGAATTCGTACTTGTAAAGCTCGAGTCCGAAAAGAACGCCCAGTCCCACATCGTCTATGCCGCCCTGCATTGCCCTGTCCATAGCCTCAGTGTGGTAGGCATAGTCGTGCTTCGGTCCCTTCGGGTGGAGTTTCTCGTAGCTGTCCTTGTGATAGGTCTCCTGAAAGAGGATGTATGTGCCGATTCCCGCCTCTTTAAGCTTCCTGTAATTCTCAACCGTAGTCGCGGCGATATTGACATTAACTCGCCTGATCGCGCCGTTCTTGTGCTTAATGCTGTAAATGGTGTCAATGCTTTCGAGCACATACTCAATCGGGTTGTTTACAGGGTCCTCGCCCGTCTCAAGAGCCAGACGCTTGTGACCCATATCCTGCAAAGCTATAACCTCAGCCCTTATCTCATCTTGCGTTAGCTTCTTTCTCGGAATATGCTTGTTTGAAATATGATAAGGGCAGTAAACGCATGAGTTTACGCAGTAGTTCGAAAGATAAAGGGGAGCGAAAAGAACAATTCTGTTGCCGTAGATTTCGTCCTTAATTTTCTTTGCGAGGGCGAAAATCTCCTTGTTCTTTTCGGGAATATCGCACTCCAGCAATACCGCAGCCTCACGGTGCGAAAGACCCTTCTTTTCCGCCGCCTTTTTAAGAATCTCGTCAATGAGCTTAACATTATTCTTGTTTTCAGCGGCATACCGGAGAGTATCCAAAACCTCCTGATGATTTATAAACTCCTCAGCCTTTGAGGATTTGGGATTGTAGGGAATTGCATTGGTAACGGTCATTATAAGGACTTCCTTTCGAAAAAATTATATTGAGCTTGTAACCAGCGGCGAATCGCCTCTGTCAACTGCGATTACGCTGCCGATGCTGTTCATGCGTCTTTCTAGGCACATTCTGCACTCCGCCGCCTCGTCGCCCGTGCAGATTTTGTTGTCGTAAAGCAGGTATTTGTTTCTGACTGTGGACGGCGAGAGGTTCGGCATTACCACATTCGCCCCCGCAAGAACGCCCATCTCGCGACCCGTCGCTGCCAGGGTTCCGAGAGCTGTTGTTGCGGGAATAAGACAGCAGGGGAGCATTAAGCGGATAATTCCTATAAGCAGTAAAGTAAGCTCCACGCTGCCAGCCTTGAAATCCTTAAAGGGCGTGTTGTGGTGGGGGATAAAAGGCCCAATGCCGACCATATGGGGTTTAAAATCAGCTATAAACTCAAGGTCGGTGCATATGTGCTCGGTAGTCTGATAAGGCGAGCCCACCATAAAGCCGGTGCCTACCTGATAGCCTATCTCTTTAAGGGCGTACAGAGCCTCTTTTCGTGTGCTGAGAAGCATCTCCTCGGGGTGCAGCTTTGAATAATGCCCGCTGTCGGCAGTTTCATGCCTTAGCAGATACCTGTCAGCGCCCGCCTCATATAAAGCCTTGTAGCTTTCGTAACTTCTTTCGCCAAGTGAAAGAGTCAGCGCGCAGTCGCTGTATCTCTCCTTTATAGAGGACACAATATCCGTCATGCGTTCATCGTTAAAGTACGGGTCCTCGCCGCCCTGAAGCACAAAGGTTCTAAAACCCAGGGAATATCCCGTCTCACAGCAGGAGAGAATATCATCCTTAGTAAGTCTGTAGCGCTCTGCCTCTTTGTTGCTGCGCCTTATGCCGCAGTAGTAGCAGTCGTTTTTGCAGTAGTTTGTAAACTCAATAAGACCCCTTATGTATATTTTGTTGCCAAAATATCTTTCCTTGATTTTGCGAGCCTTAGAGAAAAGATACTGTCTGTCTTCCTCAGTGGCGTTGTCAATCAGAATTGCGAATTCCTCTTTTGTAAGGCGGTTTTCCTTTTCCAGTTTATCTATAAGTAACTTTAACAATTCTTCACCTTCTCATTCGGCATTTTGGCGAACATAGCCTTTGCTGAAATGCCCTTAATCATGCCCAGCCTGCCCGTAAGAGAGTTAATGATGTCCAGCGGGGCATCAATTACTATGCTGATAATATTGATTTCCCTTTTGTGATAGGGAATGCCCATTCTGCCGATGATGTATTTGCCGTAGTCGTGCAGAACATCATTAAGCATTCCCGCCGCGTCGGGACACTCGACAATTATGCCGATTAAAGCAACTCTGGTTTCCATTTGCCGCATCCTTTCGTGAAATCTCTTGCTTTGGGCTAAAGAAACAAAAAACACCCCGCAAGGGGGTGTCAATATACCGCGACATCCGCCTTGCCTTTAGCCTCAAGCGTAACTTTCAGCATCAGTTCAAGTCGTTGGTTTAACCGAAATTCGGCATCGGCAAATAGCCTTTGCCTTATTTCTTGTATTCTTTTGTTATTATATTAACACCGGACACAAAGTATTGCAAGATTAATGGAACAAAATCACAAAAACATTTTTTTGATTGCTCTTGCACATAATGAGGTTTTATGCTAAAATCTCTAAGCTGAATTTCACACGGAGAGTTGTCCGAGTGGTCGAAGGTGCAGCACTCGAAATGCTGTGTGGGGAAACTCACCCAGGGTTCGAATCCCTGACTCTCCGCCAAAATCCCGCAAGTCTTAAATTTAGGCTTGCGGGATTTTCTTTGTTTTTCCGTAAAATTTCCTTTAATTACATCTTTCGAAATTATTCACAGAATATTAAAAACTCCCGTTTGCAATGTGAATTAATTGCAGCAGTGCAAAAAACTGCTGCGAAAATCGGGGCATAAAGCAGCTGCTATCTTTTATACTAAGTCCAACTAATGATTTGTTTTAGGGAGAAAATAGGATGAAAAAGGTAAACAAACAAAAAATAATCACCCTAACCCTTGCTATACTGTTTATGGTTTCTTTGGCGACTAATGTATTTCTGTACTATAAGCTGCATATGGAAACTCAAAAAATCAAAATTAGCATAATATCAAGCCCCGAAAAAGATTATTTTACCAGAATGAAAACCTTGACGGATTACAGCTTCATTAACGATTGGAGCGACAAGGGCATTATCTTTGAAAAGCTTTACAGGGAAAAGATACATTCTGACCTTAAAAGACATGAGGGATTCATCCCGAATCGCGTTGAGGCAGAGCTGATAGCCCAGAATCCCGATTATCCCAACGGCTGCGAATCCGCCTCAGCGGTGATGCTGCTCAGATACTGCGGCTTTGACATTACTTTAAAGGATTTTGTGGATAACCATTTGAAAAAAGAGGAAGTAATCGATAAAGACGGCGTGAGATACGGTCCCGACCCGTCAAAATGCTATGCGGGCGACCCCGCAAGCGAAAGGAGAGGCTGGGGATGCTTTGCCCCAGTTATAACCGAGGCTCTCACCTCAGCAATAGGCAGCGAAAACTACAAGGCTGTTGATATAAGCCAGACTAGTCTTGATTTTCTTTCTTTATTCCTGCCCGCAGTAGTCTGGACAACACAGGACTACAAAGAGGCAACGAAGGTATATCAGTGGAAATCATTGGACGGAAACTTCACTTATACCTATCCCGTCGGCTCACATACGGTTTTGCTTGTCGGCGTGGATAAAGAATATGTGTATCTGAATGACCCCTTAAAGCCTGAGGGAGTGCAGAAGGTAAAAAGAGAGCAGTTTGAAGCGAGCTTTACCTCAACTGGACGCCAGGCTGTAACAATTATAAACAGAACGCCCCATGCCGAGGGCCCCTATTAAAAAAATAAGACGGTCAAACGACCGTCTTTTTTTGTTTTTTATTTCGGGAGTGTTTCGGGCTCTGGGTAGTTTACGCCAAAGGTTTCGACGCTTACCTTTTTCATTCTTTGGTCCTCTAAAGGCTTGTCGGCTAAATTCCTTTTGACGGATACAATCTTATCCACAACATCCATACCTTCAATTACTTTGCCGAATGCGGCATAGTCGCCGTCAAGGTGGGGAGCCTCGGCAACCATAATAAAGAACTGGCTGCCGGCTGTATCGTATGCGGATTTGGGATTGTAGGGGTTGCCCTGCCTTGCCATGGACAGTACGCCCCTTTCGTGCTTTAAGTTGTTCTCAAAGCCGTTGTTGGTAAACTCGCCCTTGATTCTGTAGCCGGGACCGCCTGTTCCGGCGCCGTTGGGGTCGCCGCCCTGAATCATAAAGTTTGGAATAACCCTGTGGAAGATAACTCCGTCATAACAGCCCTTGTTCGCAAGGGAGATGAAATTGTAAACAGTATTCGGGGCAATTTCGGGGTAAAGCTCCGCCTTAATTATGCCGCCGTCCTCCATTTCAATTGTTACAATCGGATTCTTTTCAATAACCAACTTGCTTTCTCCTTTATCGTCGCTTTTTCCTGAGCATGCCCATAAAGTGAGCAGCGTGGTAAGTAAACTTAAGGCAAAGAGAATCTTAAAAGATTTTTTCATCCTCTCAATCCTTTTCAATAATATGAGCTTTATTAGACCCTGCTATGCGGCAGACGGATAAAATATATCCGTCTATGCTTTCAATGACCCTAAATTTCGCATTATTGTCAAGGTTAAAGCTTATAGAGCCGTCTTTCACAGTGAACTCCAGATTCTTCATAGGGAAGGAAATCCCGGTGCCTATTGCCTTTAAATAGCTTTCTTTCAAAGTCCAAATCATATAAAAGCTGCGAGTTTTGTCATCCGATGATTCAATGAAGGAAAGCTCATTTTCAGTAAACATCCGCCTTGCCACGCCCTCGGAGAAATCTCTGAGTTTTTCAGCGTCAATGCCGACAGGGCTATCGGAAACGGCGCAGGCAACAAACCCGTGGCTGTGTGTAATGCTAATGAAAAATAAATCTCCTTCAATATAGGGCATACCCTTTTCGGTATGCCTTATTTCTATTTCTTTTAAAGGCTTTAGAAGCTCATTTGAAAGAGCGTACCTTGCCAGTATTTCGCCAATAAGGCTCTCGTCCGCCGCTATAGTATTCTTTTTGGCTTTGATTTTGGCCTGCCTGTCCTCCGGCAAAAGCTTTATAAACCTTTGCCTTGCGTCTTCCTCAAGGGGATTTTCGAGAAAACAGGTATAAATCTTAAGGATAGGCAGCACCGCCTTGACTATAGTATGTAAACTCCCGAATCGAGAATCACGAACTCCTTGTCCTGAACTCTTAAATATTTATGCACAGGCTCCTCAAACAGCCTGTAATCCTCGACCGCAAAGTCGGAAAGCCTGATGGTTCTAATCTTATTCGAGCCCCTGTTGCTGACATAGAGCATATTGTCATAAATCGCAACAGAGCCGGGCAGGGAGAAGGATGTAGTCCTGTCGCCGCCGATTCTCATAACGACCTTTTTGCCGGCGGGAGAGTACTTTATTATCGCGTTTTTCTTTGGCACAACGCACCAGACGAACCTGCCGTCGGCGGCAGCGTCCCTTGCGGGCGCATCCTGATAGAGAATATCGCCCGTCCAGAGCACCGCGCCCTTGTCGTCGAAAATTCCAGCCTCGCCCGTGGTGTAGATTACAAAGGTCTGACCGTTGGGCAGGCGGCAGGTGTCGCAGGAAACATAGTCGCCCAGATGCTCCGCGATGGGAGCGTAAGCGGAGCCGAATTTATTAAGAAGATACACGCTTTTTGTAACGGGGGCAATTTTGCCCGTGGTAATGTCGTAGCTGAAAAAGGACACCTTGACAGAGCCGTTTGAGAGCTGTTCTTTGCGCACAAAAAGTAGCCCCTTTGAAAAAGGAACTACATCGATTATATTAATGCTCAGAATTCTTCTCATCGAACATATCCTTTCTGATAGCGCTGAAGGAAGAATCAGTGCTTTTCCTTATTCTTTTCCATGTCGGACTTGATAAGGAAGCAAAGGGTCATCAGGCTGTCTTTAAGGTGTACATTCTCAACCCTTGAGTTGGGAAGTATCGACGAGATGTCAAAGTGGCTGAAGTTCCAGAAGCTCTTAACTCCGAGAGAGTCGAGTTTAAGAGCTACTTCTTTAGCCGCCTCGTCGGGAACGCAAAGCACCGCGGTAACGGGCTTATTCTCCCTGCAGAAATCCTCAAGGGCGTCCATGTGCATTACTGAGAATTTACCGACCTTTTTGCCTTCAAGTTTTTTATCCGAGTCAAAAACCGCAATGAGTTTAAAGCCATTCTGCTCGGAAAACAGGTGCGCGGCAACGGCTCTGCCCAAATTGCCCGCGCCAATCAGAATAGCCGAAAAATCAGAATCAAGCCCCATTATACCGGCCAAAGCGTTCGCAAGCTGCTTTGTGTTGTAGCCATAGCCCTGAAGCCCAAATCCTCCGAAGCAGTTAAAGTCCTGCCTTATCTGTGACGCGGTAAGGCCCATTTTTTCTGCCAGCTCGCTGGAGGAAATTCTTTCTATCCCGTTATTACTAAGGTCGGTAAGATATTGATAATAGCGGGGGAGCCTTCTGATTACAGACATTGAAATTCCGGTTGAATCCTTCATATGCTCCTCCTGATTTTATGATAATGTAGAAAATTACTGTTCGCTGCTGAGTCTGTCAAGAACAGACATAAGATAATCGCCGAACTCCCTGCAGGTTCCGCCGCCGGGTCGGCCTGTGATAACAACCTTTTTCTCCTCAAACATGCAGATATCAAGAGCTCTTTCAAGCAAATCGGCTTTGTCCTGCATGCCGATGTGTGAAAGCAGCATTACGGAGGCCCTCAGCATGGAGCAGGGGTCTGCGTAATCTCCTCTGCCTTCCTTAATCATTCTGGGAGCGGAGCCGTGGATAGCCTCAAACATGGCGTATCTCTTGCCTATGTTCGCGCTGCCGGCTGTGCCTACGCCGCCCTGGAACTCCGCGGCCTCATCGGTGATGATGTCGCCGTAAAGGTTGGGTAGGATAAATACCTTAAAGTCCCTTCTGCGCTTCTCATCAATAAGCTTTGCAGTCATTATGTCAATATACCACTCGTCTGTGGTAATTTCGGGATATTCCTTGCCGATTTCTTTTGCAAGGTTTAAGAATTTACCGTCTGTTGTCTTTATGACATTAGCCTTTGTGACGATAGAAACTCTGTCCTTGCCGTTCTTTCTTGCGTACTCATAGGCAAGCCTTGCGATTCTCTCGGTACCCTCGGTTGTGGTAATAACAAAGTCAACCGCCAAATCGTCGCTTACATTTATGCCCTTTGAGCCGACGGCGTATGCGCCCTCGGTGTTCTCTCTGAAGAATGTCCAGTCAATGCCCTGCTCGGGAACCTTGACGGGGCGGACATTGGCGAAAAGGTCAAGAGCCTTTCTCATGGCGACATTCGCGCTCTCGATATTCGGCATGCCGTCGCCTGCCTGTGGGGTGGTTGTGGGTCCCTTGAGAATTACATGGCAGGATTTTAATTCCTCAAGCACATCATCGGGAATAGCTTTGTTGACCTTAATTCTGTTCTCTATGGTAAGACCGTCAATGACTTTAAACAGAACCTTGCCGCTTTCTACCTCTTTTTTGAGCAGGTGCTCAAGGACCCTTGCGGCCTCTTTTGTGATGATGGGACCAATGCCGTCGCCGTAACAAACTCCGATTACAATGGTGTCAAGGGTAGAGTAGTCGATAAAGTCCTTAACCTCTTTTATTTTCTCGGCTCTCTCGAGCTGCTCTCTCAAAAGAGCCTCAAATTTTTCAGCAGCACTCTTTATATTAGCTTCGTTCATATTTACACTCCTGATTTACTTGTTTGCGGTGTATCTTAAAAGCCCGCCGCTTATAAGGATGTCCTTCTGCCTGTCGGAGAATCCGCCGGCAAGCTTATATGTCTCGCCCTTAGTTTCGTTTTTAAGGGTAATATCTTTGCCGTTTAAGACCTCGTCCTTAACATATGGCATTGTGAGGACATCGTCTTTTTCTATTCTGTCATAGTCTGCCTCGTTTATAAATGTAAGGGGCAGAATTCCCGCGTTAATAAGGTTTGCCTTGTGCATGCGGGCGAAGGATTTTGCTATAACAGCCCTGACTCCGAGATAGAGGGGAACCAAAGCGGCGTGCTCTCTTGATGAGCCCTGACCGTAGTTCTGGCCGCCCACAACGATTGCGTTGCCGACCTTCTTGCAGTTTTCTGCGAAATTCTCATCAAGCTGCTTGAAGCAGAACTGAGAGAGATAGGGGATATTGGAGCGGTAGGGAAGTATCTTTGCGCCCGCGGGCATAATGTGGTCTGTGGTGATATTGTCCTCTACCTTGAGTACCACAGTAGCCTTGAGTTCGTCCTCAAGCGGTCTGCCCTTGGGAACTTCCTTGATATTGGGACCGTAAACTATCTCAACCTTGTCCGCCTCCTCAGCGGGAGCGGGAGGTATAATCATATTGTCATCAATTTTAAACATCGAGGGGAGAGTAAACTCGGGCATTTCTCCGAGTGTCTGTGGGTCTGTAAGAACGCCCGTAATCGCTGAAATAGCGGCGGTTTCGGGGCTGACGAGGTAAACCTGTGCGTCAGCGGTGCCCGAACGGCCTTCAAAGTTTCTGTTAAATGTCCTGAGCGAAACACCGCCCGATTTGGGTGCCTGTCCCATGCCGATGCAGGGTCCGCAAGCGCTCTCAAGAATTCTTGCGCCCGCGGCGATAATATCCGATAAAGCTCCCAAATCGCTGAGCATATTAAGAACCTGCTTGGAGCCGGGGGATATGGTAAGGCTTACATCGGGATGAACCGTCTTGCCCTTTAAAATCGCCGCGACTTTAAGCATATCGAGGAGAGAGGAGTTTGTGCATGAACCGATGCATACCTGGTCAATCTTAATGGGACCAATCTCGCTTACAGCCTTTACCTTGTCGGGCATATGGGGCATTGCTGCAAGGGGCTTGAGTTCGGACAAATCTATAACGATTTCCTCATCATAAACAGCGTCCTCATCGGGCAGAATCTCCGCCCAATCCTTTTCGCGACCCTGAGCCTTTAAGAATTCCCTTGTAATCTCATCAGAGGGGAATACGCTTGTGGTGGCGCCCAGCTCTGCGCCCATGTTTGTGATTGTAGCCCTTTCGGGAACGGAGAGGGTCTTTACACCCTCGCCTGTGTACTCAATAACTTTGCCGACTCCGCCTTTTACGGTGAGTCTCCTTAAAACCTCAAGAATAACATCCTTTGCGGCAACCCACGGTGAGAGCTTGCCTATGAGCTTTACATTAACAACCTTGGGCATGGTTATGTAGTAAGTGCCTCCGCCCATTGCGACAGCAACATCAAGACCGCCAGCGCCCATTGCGAGCATTCCGATGCCGCCGCCGGTGGGGGTATGGCTGTCGGAGCCTAAGAGAGTCTTTCCGGGTACGCCGAAACGCTCAAGGTGAACCTGATGGCAAATGCCGTTGCCGGGCCTTGAGAAATATATGCCTCTCTTTTTTGCTACTGTTTGCAGAAATTTATGGTCATCGGCGTTTTCAAAGCCGCTCTGCAGTGTGTTATGGTCAACATAAGAAACAGAAAGCTCTGTTTTCACTCTGTCAATGCCCATAGCTTCAAACTGAAGATAGGCCATTGTGCCTGTAGCGTCCTGAGTAAGAGTCTGGTCGATTTTAAGACCGATTTCCTCACCCGGAACCATTTTTCCGCTGACCCAATGGGATGAAATCAGCTTATGTGTAATTGATAAACCCACAAATATCACCTTTTTTCACTTCATTCTGTCTTATTTTACTTGCTTGTGACTTTATTGTCAATAACACTGACCGAGATAGCGGATAATATTAATTAATTCTTAAAAAAGACTCAGGCAGTATTTCTAATAGGAAAAATTATGCTATAATTGCATCAGTTTATATTGTTTTATTATCTGATATTAGGTAAACTAATCGGGTTACAGCACAAAGCAAAGGAGCTTTAAAATGCTTGACATAATGTTTTTGATTTTGGGAAGTCTTTCAGCAATTGTTTTCAGCCTATATACATTCTTTAATCTCTCCGAAAAGAGCCGCGCGAAAAAGCTGAAACCCTTAGCCTTTGGAGCTTTGGGACTTTCGTTCTTGTTGGCGTTATCCGAAATAACGGGAATCGCAAAACTCTATCATATAAAATGTTTCAATGCTTGGGTATTTGCGGTTTCGGCTGTTGTATTTGTTTTGCTTGAGTTTTCAGGAAAATTCATAAAAACAGAAAAAGGCACAGCACATCTTGCCTTCTTTGCCAAAACGCTCTTTGTCGCTTTATTCTTTGAGCTTTTTGTTTTCAGCTTTAATTCCTATAAGCTGATGCCGAAGGATTATCCCCACATAAATGCGGATTTATCTGAGGCCGCATTGGACGGCGAAATTATCGGCGACAAACTTTACATAAAAGGAAGCAGATTTGAAACTTCCGCCATTATAAAGCTTAAAAACATAGGTGTTCCCGTCGGCACTCTCACTGTCGATTTGGAGTCCGACACGAATCAAAAGACTAAAGTAAATATAAGCTACTCCGATGAAACCAACCAGAAACTAAGGCATAACATAGCCGCGGGGGAGATTATAAACGGTAATGAGAAAAGCAAAACCTTCCCCATAAACGCCTCTGGAAAAGTAGGGGATATCCTTATAGAAATCCCCGTTTCAGAGGGAGAGCGGATAGTCGTAAACTCCGTAGAAGTCAATAAGCCCATGGGGCTTAAAGCGTCCCCCGTTAGGTTCTTGATTGTGGTACTCGGCGCATTATTAATTTATCTCCTTCTTAACGCTGAGCTTATGAAAAAGCCCTTTTATAAAAACGAATTCGCCGCAAAGGTGCTTGTCTTTGCCGTTACCGCGGTGTTTGTCCTTTACGCCTTCTTCCTGATTTACGGCAAAACGGGCGACATTATGACCGAATTCAGAACCACAAAGGGCAACCAGATTACTCAGGAGCTTGTTGACGCCTTCAAAAAAGGTCAGGTTCACTTGATAGAGGAGCCTTCAAAGGAGCTTTTGGAGCTGGAAAACCCCTATGATAAGAGCCTAAGACAGGATATGGACATACTCTGGGACCATGTTCTTTATAACGGAAAACACTATTCCTACTACGGCATCGCCCCTGTATTGTTCCTTTTCCTCCCGTATAACCTGATTACGGGCTATTATTTCTCAACACCGTGGGCGGTACTGCTTTTCGGCTGCCTCGGCATGATTTTCTTATCCCTCCTTTACTATGAGTTTATAAAGAAGTTCCACAAGGATACGCCGTTGAACCTCTTTATCGGCTCTCTTGTGCTTTTGCAGATGGCAAGCGGAGTGCTGTACTGCTTCCCGACCCCGCTGTTCTATGAAATCGCACAGACCTCAGGCTTTTTGTGCATTACCGCGGGAGCGTATTTCATGCTGAAGTCAAATGTAATAGGGGAGGGGGAAATAAGGCTGCCGTCGCTTTGCCTTTCAAGCACCTTCCTTGCCCTGGCGGTGCTTTGCAGACCCACCCTCGCCGTTTATTCGGTTGTGGCTCTGCTGTTCATCTTCGCCGGCTTTAATAAGCTGAGGGGCAAGGTTGGAAACAAGGCTTACAAGGATTTCATAAAATACGCCGCCGCGTCGCTCATTCCCTTCGCTTTCTTCGGCGGAATTCAGATGATTTACAATTATTTAAGATTCGATTCTCCCCTTGATTTCGGAATTCAGTATTCCTTAACCATCAACGACTTTACAAGGGCTGAGTTTCATGTTCACCTTGCGGCAATTGGCTTCTTCAACTTCCTCTTTGCCTTCCCGGAGTTCAGCCCCGACTTCCCGTTCTTTGTGTCAAGGGTTCAGACCTTTTCGCCCAACGGATATTATTTCGTTGCCACCAATACGGCAATCGGTCTAATCTTTAAGGCTATGCCCGTTCTGTCTTTAGGCTATTGGAGAAAGGCGTATAAGAATTCCGATTCAAAGAACAAAAAGCTTTACACCGCTCTCTTGTTCGCGCTCGGAATCGCCGCGCCCTTTATAATCATAGCCTCAATTTGGGAGAGCGGCTACGGAGTAAGATACGGCGCCGACTTTAACTGGCAGATTCTTGTTTGCGCCTTCGCGATAATGTTTACAATTTATAATAGACTGCAGAACAAAGG
This sequence comes from Clostridiales bacterium DTU053, assembly GCA_001512765.1. Classification (GTDB taxonomy): domain Bacteria; phylum Bacillota; class Clostridia; order Oscillospirales; family Acutalibacteraceae; genus DTU053. Next base: position 26,292 of record LFSO01000019.1, on the reverse strand, counting down.
CGTAAAGAAAATCTTAACTCAGCTTTTCGTATTTTCGGTTGTCGTATCGGTAATACTTGTAACCACCGAGCTTTGGTCATGGCAGGTTTACAACAAACCCTCGGATGAAATTCTCAGACTTCTTTTCTCCTTCGGCAGAATATTTGAGTTCTGGAAATAACAAAAAATCTTTCAAATTCCTCGAAAATCTTCAAATCTTTAGCAAATAATAAAAATAACTATTGCAACACATTGTAATATGTGATATTATATTTCAGCGTTCGTTTGCGGATATTGCGACAAACGGAGTCAAAAGCTCTCCGCTTTTGAACAGGCGTTCCGCTGCATTTGCAAGAACGGTCGAATTAATAGGAGGTTATTATGGACGCACTTAAAATCATTGAAGCAGGTCAGCTTAAGGAAAATGTTCCTGAGTTCGCTGTCGGCGATACTGTAAGAGTTCATGTTAAAATCCGTGAGGGTGAGCGTGAAAGAATTCAGGCCTTTGAAGGCACAGTAATTGCGCGCAAGGGCAGCGGAGTTTCCGAGACCTTTACCGTCAGACGCGTTTCCTACGGCGTAGGCGTTGAAAGAGTATTCCCTCTCCATTCACCCAATGTAGCCAATGTTGAGGTTGTACGCCGCGGCCGTGTTCGCAGAGCTAAGCTCTACTATCTGCGTGACCGCGTCGGTAAGGCTGCTAAGATTAAAGAGCAGATCTAAATTTTGCTTGCAAGCACTGAAGGGGCACTTGATGTCCCTTTTTTGCTTTTTTAGGCTATTGCAAATTAAGTCCAATAGATTTATAATTTTATGGAATCTTTGTAAGGGGGCGATATTTTGCGTCGGCGTGAAGACTATATTATAGAGTTCGACTACGAAGAATCAGAGCCGCAGCAAAAGCCTCCCTGCCGCTTTTGGCTTTATGTTTACGACTTTTTCGGCTCAATATCGGGCGCCCTTTTTACGGTTTTTATAGTCTTTACTTTTTTGTTCAGAATGGTGGATGTTGACGGCGATTCCATGCTGAACACCCTTTCCGACGGCGACTGGCTGTGTATTTCGAGCCTTTATTTTGAGCCCGAATACGGCGATATTGTCATTATCAGCAGGGAAAATACTAACGAGCCCCCGATTGTAAAAAGGATAATAGGCAAAGAAAACGATGTTATAGATATAGACTTCCACAATAACACCGTTTCGGTAAACGGCAAAATCCTCGATGAGCCTTATGTTTCAACCCCGACCCAACGCTCTTTTGATGTGAGCTTTCCTCTTACCGTTCCCGAAAACTGCGTATTTGTGCTGGGGGACAACAGAAACCACTCCCTTGACAGCAGGTCCTCTCTGGTCGGCTGCGTGGATGAAAACCGCATTTTGGGCAAAGTTCTTGTAAGGCTCACTCCAGAGATTACTTTCTTCATCGGACAGAAAGGGCATTGATTTATGAAGGATAAGATAGTGGATATGGCGTATGAGGTCGCCTCCGTCCTCGTATCGTCAATTATCATAATAGCGATAATTTTCACCTTTGCTTTCCGCCTTGTGGGCGTTTCGGGGCACTCAATGGACACAACCCTTTCCCACGGCGACTGGCTTCTTGTCACCACCACATACACAGAGCCCAAATACGGCGACATTGTTGTCATTGCCCAGCCCACATACTTTAAAGAGCCGCTTATCAAAAGGGTAATAGCTGTCGGCGGCCAGACGGTGGATATAGACAACGAAACCGGAACCGTTTATGTGGACAGCAAGGCTTTAGACGAGCCCTATATTTCAACTCCCACAACCAATCCAACCGTTTCCCAGATAGATTTCCCCGTTGTGGTCCCGTATGGTTATCTTTTCTGCATGGGTGACAACAGAAACAACTCCACAGACAGCCGCTCAAGCCTTGTGGGCTTTATAGATGAAAGATATATCCTCGGCAAAGCCCTCAAAAGGGTAGTGCCCTTTGGTAAATGGAATATCTACTAAAGAATAAACCGCCTGATATAAGTCAGGCGATTTTTTATGCATAAAAAAAGAGCTGTGAAAAATCACAGCTCCTAATTTTTGATTTCTTATTTAATCATGCTGGAAACTTCCTCAGCGAAGTTGTCCTCTTTCTTCTGGATGCCCTCGCCCTTAGCATAGCGATAGAAGGCAGATACTGCAACGGGAGCGCCAACCTGCTTTGCGACGGACTCGATATACTGAGCGACGGTGATATCCTCGTCCTTAACAAACTGCTGCTCTAAGAGGCAGGTCTCCTTAAAGTACTTGGAGAGCTTGCCCTTAACGATGCCCTCGATAACCTTCTCGGGCTTGTTGGCCATCTTCTCGTCAGCCTTAATCTGAGCCATAAGGATGCCCTTTTCATGCTCGATAACATCGGCGGGAACATCGGACTCTTTAAGATACAGCGGGCTCATAGCGGCAATCTGCATTGCGACATCCTTGCCCATAGCGATGACTTCTTCCTTAGCAGCTGTCTCTTTGTCAGCTTCAAGAACAACGATAACGCCAACTGTGCCGCCGCCGTGGATATACTCAACTGTGTTGCCCTCAACTCTTACAAAGCGGCGAACCTTAATGTTCTCACCGATTGAAAGAACCTTATCCTGAACATGCTCCTGAACTGTACGGTCGGAACCGACAAGATTTGTTGCGAGGAGAGTCTCAACATCAGCGGGGTTGGTCTTAGCGATTGTCTTAGCGACATCAAGAACGAAAGCTCTGAATTCCTCGTTCTTTGCTACGAAGTCGGTCTCGCTGTTAACCTCAACAAGAACGCTGACGCCTAAATCATTATCTCTATAAGCAAGAACTACGCCTTCGGCAGCGATTCTGCCTGCCTTCTTGTTAGCGGCTGCAAGTCCCTTTTCTCTAAGAATGTCAATTGCCTTGTCCATATCGCCGTTGGCCTCAACAAGAGCCTTTTTGCACTCCATCATGCCAACGCCTGTTTTCTCTCTTAATGCCTGAACATCTTTTGCGGTGAACGACATGGTAAATCCTCCTGTTCATTCTATTATTTAACCGAGCTGCATTTAGGGCAGTCGGAAAATCTTTGAAACTTCTGATTCAAAATAAAGCCCGCACTTTGGTACGGGCTTGAATTTCAGTAAATTACTCTGCGTCTGCAGCTTCGACAGCCTCTTCAGCNNCAGCCTCTTCAGCGTTCTCGTCGCCTTCTGCTGCGGGAGCAAACTGTTCGCCCTGGCGGCCTTCAAGAACCGCGTCGGCAATAGCGCCTGCGATGAGCTTAACAGCTCTGATAGCGTCATCGTTGCCGGGGATTACATAGTCGATAAGGTCGGGGTCGCAGTTTGTGTCAACAATAGCTATAATCGGAATGCCGAGCTTCCTTGCTTCTGCTACTGCGATTTTCTCCTTGCGGGGGTCAACCACGAACATAGCAGCGGGCATGCGGCGCATTTCTGTGATGCCGCCAAGGAATTTCTCAAGCTTCTCTATTTGCAGCTTCAGCTTAACAACTTCCTTTTTGGGGAGAAGGTCGAATGTGCCGTTCTCTTCCATAGCCTTAAGCTGAGCGAGTCTCTTTATGCGCAGTTTAATTGTATTGAAGTTTGTAAGCATACCGCCCAGCCAGCGAGCGTTAACATAGGGCATATTGCATCTTTCGGCTTCTTCCTTAATGGATTCCTGGGCCTGCTTCTTTGTGCCTACAAAGAGAATTTCTTCACCGTTTGCGGCGATTTCGCGAACGAATGCATAAGCCTCTTCGAGCTTCTTAACTGTCTTCTGAAGGTCGATGATATAGATTCCGTTGCGCTCTGTGAAGATGTACTTAGCCATTTTGGGGTTCCATCTTCTTGTCTGATGCCCGAAGTGAACGCCGGCCTCGAGCAACTGCTTCATTGATACTACTGCCATTAATTAGCCTCCTTTTGTTTTGCCGCCGCAGCCCTCAACTTACCTTGCGACATAGATATGCACAACAAGATAATCAGACTGCGTGTGTTTTGCCTTGAAAGTATAACACGACATTTTATTATTTGCAAGAATTTTCTTTAATTTTCTCAGAAATAAGAGATTTCCGCGAGGGATTCGCATATATTTCGAAAAATCGGAGCTTTTTAAGTCTTATATTCGTACATCAGCCTTACCGCGTTCCTTATTTCTTTGTAGCTTGTGCAGCGGCAGAGATTGGACTGCAGCCATTCCTCTACAATCTGCTCATCTGGATAAGTGGGGTAGTTCTGCCTTAAAGCCTCGCAGACCATCAAAAAACCGCTTGTGCAGTAGCCGCACTGAAAAGCGTTTGCGTCCACAAATGCCCTTTGAGCGGGTGACTGACCGCGCAGCCCCTCTACGGTTTGGATTTTGTGATTCTCCGCCTCGACCGCGAGCACAAGACAGGACTTTGCGGGCAGGCCGTCAATTATAATTGTGCAGGTTCCGCAGTCGCCGTTTTTGCACCCAGGTTTTGCCGCCGTAAGACCGAGCTTTTGACGAAGCACATCAAGAAGCACATCGGAGGGTCTGACAGCCGCTTTGTGAACCTCGCCGTTAATGTCGAGCGTCACGACCACCTTGTCCTCGTACTTAACCATTTTCCCACTCCTCCAAAAGCTCTTCTATTGCATTCTTAAAAACGAACCTTCTATATTCCGCTGAGCCTGCTCTGTCGCTGTATTCCTCGGGTATCAGCGACGCTGCCCTTTCCGCCCTTTCGGATATGGACAAAGATTTGTTGTTTAACACAAGCTCAATCTGTTGACTGCGGAAGGGAAAGGAGCAAACCCCCGAAAAGGCAATTCTCAGAAAGTTATCTTTTATAAGTGCCGCTATGGATACAAGAGGGTAGTCTATTTTCTCCTGCGCGGTAAGTTTTATATGAAAATGCTGTGCCGAAAGAGCCCATTTCGGAATTTGCGCCGACACCAAAAGCTCACTGGGCAGGAGATGTATTCTTCCATCAAAAACATCGGAGAAGGGAACTGTCCTTTTTCCCTCTGGACCTAAAAGAGTAACCTCCGCATCCGATAAAAGCAGAGGCGGAACTGTTTCCTTATATATAATAGTGCCGCAGATATTGCCGCCGAGGGTGATTCTGCACTGATTTGTATGGTCCGCAATCCTTCCGCATGCAAGAGCCAAAAGGGGATATGCCTTTGACTGCTTAATCTTATACAAAGTGCATGCGGAGCCAATGCGAAGACAGCTTTCATCCATGGCAAGACTTTTTAATTCGGGGATTTCTTTAATATCTATCACAGCGTCGGGTCTTATGCTTCCCGCGCGGCACATAGTGATGATTTCGCTGCCTCCCGAATAATAAACTGCGCTTAGACCTTTTGAAGTAAGCTCTGAATGAATCCGAACCGCTTCCTCTAAAGAATCGGGCCTGTAATAAGTGAAATTAAAAGGTATCATTTTCTTTCCCCGCAGCATAAAAATATCAGTCATTCAAACTTTTCCCAAATATTTCGATACTTATTCAAAGCCGCGGAAAACAATAGGATATGAAAAATTAAAACCCGTCAGCCTAAACTTAAAGACTGACGGGTTTTCTGGTCGGAGTGCCGGGATTTGAACCCGGGGCCTCTTGGTCCCGAACCAAGCGCGATACCAAACTTCGCCACACCCCGAAGTGTGTATTAAATTATATGCGCACAGCGAAAGCTGGTGCAATGCAAACCGCGCGAAAGACATAATATCACATTCTAAAGCGTAAATCAATAGCTTTAATTCTATTTGCAAACAGTTTTTTTGAGCTTTAAGCGCAAAAATACAGGATAATAGCAAAAATCAGAGCAAAAAAAGAGGATACGGCGTATCCTCTTTTGCTTTGGGTGCCCAAAATTATTCCTCAGAGGTGGGTTCGGTGGGGAAGAGCTTGTCATAGTCCAGCTCAATGCCCAAGCTGTAAAGAATATCGATGAGGAACTGAATCAGCTTCTCGAGGAAAGCCATAAGTTGATCCATCAAATTCACCTCTCTTCCGGATCTTTAGCCAAATTCTGCTACCCAAATAATAACACAGGCAATCCGATAAATCAACACTTTTTGTTCAAACTCATCAGAGCAATTCTTATTTTTTTAGCGCTCACTCACAAAATTTTTTAAATTTTTTAGACAATTCGGTCAAAAATTCTTCCCTGCCGGCTTAAATCAAAAAATGGTCATATATATTGTGGATTATTGCTCGTTCAGGCACAATTTTGCGACAATTTTTTTTATTTAGTTTGCCTAAAAGCCTTGCAATTAATGGTTTTGCAATATATAATGTTAGACAAGTGGTGAGAAGTGGAGCAAAAAGTTTAAAAATTACTAAAATAGGGGCATAAAATCATCACTCACCCGAAATTTTGATGAAAGGAGGATTCGAGAATGCTTTTTCAGGGCGATTTTAAGCACACAATAGATTCTAAGAACCGCATATTCATCCCCGCCCGTTTCCGTGAAGCACTCGGCGACTCCTTCATCGTATATCCCGCCCCCGACGGCTGCCTCTTTATATTTACCAACGAAAAATGGGAAAGCATAGCAAATCAGATTAAAGGGCAGTCCGCCACCATAGAGGACAGAAAAAGGCAAAGGCGCGCGTTCTACGGCGTTCTCACCGTTGAGCCGGACAAGCAGGGCAGAATAACATTAAGCCAATTCCTTGTTGACCACGCGGGCCTTAAAAAAGATGTAATGATATTTGGCATGACCGACCGAATCGAGATTTGGGATTTAGACAGATGGAACAACGAGGCTATGGCATCCTCTGAGGAAATGACCGACGATATTTATCCCGAGATTATTTACTAAAGCAAAGCGAGGAGTCAAATGGAATTCGTTCACAAATCGGTTTTGCTTGCCGAATCGGTTGACGCCCTTGAAATCAAAGAAAACGGTATCTATGTTGACGCCACGGCAGGCGGCGGCGGTCACAGCGCCGAAATACTGAGAAGGCTTAAAAACGGCAGACTAATCGCCATTGACCGCGACCCCGACGCTGTTTCCGTCTTGACCGAACGCTTTAAGGGCGATGACAGGGTCACGATAGTCAACAAAAACTTTTCGGATATAAAACAAGTTCTCTCAGAGCTTAATATCGACGGCGTGGACGGAATTCTCGCGGACCTCGGCGTGAGCTCATACCAGCTTGACAACGACGAAAGAGGCTTTTCATTTCATAAAGACGCGCCCCTTGACATGAGAATGGACAAGTCGGGGCTTTCCGCAAGAGATGTGGTGAACGGATATTCCGAAAGTCAGCTAAGAGACATAATCTTCAGATACGGCGAGGAAAAGTTCGCAAAGAGCATAGCCGCGAACATCGTAAAAGAAAGAGCAAAAAAGCCCATCGAAACCACCTCCGAGCTTGCGGAAATTATAAAGTACTCAATTCCCGCAAGAGCCCGCAGAGAGGGCGGTCACCCGGCAAGAAGAACCTTCCAGGCGCTCAGAATCGAAGTAAACAGGGAGCTTGAGCTGCTCCCCGAGGCAATAGACAATATGTTCAGCGTCCTCAATGGTAACGGAATTTTGGCGGTTATAACCTTCCACTCCCTTGAGGACAGAATAGTAAAGCAGATATTCGCTTCATACTGCAAGGGCTGTGAGTGCCCAAAGGATTTCCCCGTCTGCGTTTGCGGCAAGGTTCCGCAAGGGGAACTGCCATTTAAATCGATTGAGCCCAGCGAGGCGGAAATCGCTGAAAACAACAGAAGCAGAAGCGCAAGACTCAGAGCAGTAAGAAAACTGCCTAAAGAATAGAAAATCTTAAGAAAGAGGGACTGACAATGCCTTCATACTATGGAACAGAAGCATATGATTTTTCATTGTTTGAGCCATACGAGAAAAAGGTAACAAGCAGCGCAGCCCCCAAAAGAGCTCCTCAGAAAAAGACAAAGGAGCACCCGCACCTCAAGGTCTACCCCAAGGTGCAGAAAAAGACCGACACAAAAAAAGCAATAAAGCTGCAAATGCGCGCCAATATGCAAAAGAGCGTAAAGGTATTTGCGGTTATGGCGTTGTTGTTTTCAATGCTGTCGGTAAAAATTTACTGCAATGTTGTACTTGACGAAACCACTAAGGAGATAACAAAATTAGAGCAGAAGCTGGCTGTTGAAAAAAGCGAAGCGGTCAGGCTTCAGATGGCTATAGATTCCATAGTATCGGTTAAGAATGTGGACGAGTACGCGGAGAATGTGCTGGGCATGATGAAAATGGAGCCCGGCAGAGAGTCTTACATAAATCTGTCCAAAGGCGACGAGGTTGTAGTATCGGGCGGCAAAGAGGTAAACGAGGAGCCCTCAATTTTCCGCCAGCTTTTGGCATATATTTTTTAATTCTGCAATAATTATAATGCAGGGGTTGTAAGACTTGCATTCAAAAAGGAAAATAACCTCTGCCGCCGAGCTTCCAAGCCTGCGGCGGAGGTTCTTTAAGGAGAGTGTGTTTTTTGAAAACTCAAAAGCTCCTTGCAACAAGAGGATTAATTATACTTGCACTGTTGGTAGTTGCAGGTTTTCTTTCTTTAAGCGGGCGTCTTGCCTATCTGCAGCTTGTTAAGGGAGAGGAATACAAAGCGAAGGCGGAGGCTCAGCAGCTCAGCGATACGGTAATAAAAGCCCAGCGCGGCACCATATATGACAGGAATATGAAGGTGCTTGCCCAAAGCGCGTCAGTTTGGCTGGTTTACATAAATCCTTCAAAAATCAAAACCGAAGCCACAAAACAGCTCGTTATCGACGGTCTTTCGCAGATACTTGAAGTAAACCCCGAAACAATCAAAAAGAAGGCCGAAAGAACCCATGTGGGCTACGAGCTTATAAAGGGTCAAATCGAAAAGCCGGTAATGGAGGAAGTCTTAAAGTTCATTCAGCAAAACAAATTGACCGGCATAGTAAACATAGACCCGGACACAAAGAGATATTATCCCTATTCAGGCTTTGCTGCCACCGTGCTCGGTTTTACGGGTAAAGACGATATTGGCAGAGCAGGGCTTGAATATCTTTATAACGACATTCTTACAGGCACCGCGGGCAGGGTAGTCACCGCAAAAGACGGCAGACTTGAGGCCATGCCCAATCAGTATGAGTCAACATATGACGCTATCCCCGGCACAAATCTTGTTCTGACAATAGACGAAGTCGTTCAGTACTACCTTGAAAGCGCACTCAATCACTCTTTGCAGGAAACAAAGGCAAAGAATGTTTACGGCATTGTTATGGATGTCAAGACGGGCGCGATTCTCGCAATGGCAAACCTGCCCGACTTTGACCCCAACAATCCCGACCTTATATTAGATGAAAATGTAAGAAAGCAAATTGAGAGCATTCAGGACGAAAAAGAGAGAAACGAGGCTCTATTAAACGCCAAATACGCCCAGTGGAGAAACAGGACCATAAGCGACAGCTATGAGCCGGGCTCAGTTTTCAAGGTTGTGACGGTCTCTGCTGCGGTTGAGGAAGGTCTTGTTAACAACAATTTCGGCTATACCTGCACAGGCTCAATCGCGGTAGCGGACAGAATCATTAGGTGCTGGAAGCACGGCGGTCACGGCTCGCAAAGGCTGCCCGACCTTCTTAAAAACTCCTGCAACCCCTTTGCGGTTACAATTGCTAAGCTGGTCGGCACCGAAAAATACTACGAGTATTTTGAAGCCTTCGGTCTTACCGAAAAGACGGGCATTGACCTGCCCGGCGAGGCGGCTCCCAATGAGGGCGTAACATATCACTCCAAAAAGAACTTTGGTATATCTCAGCTTTCAAGCTATTCCTTCGGTCAGTCGTTCCAGGTCACTCCCATACAGATGATTACCGCAATATCAGCGGTCGCAAACGGCGGAAAGCTGATGCAGCCCTATGTGGTCGCAAAGGAAATCGACGCTGAAGGAAAGGTTATTAAAGAGATTAGCCCCATAGTCAAGCGTCAGGTAATCTCAGAGAAAACAGCCGCCATCATAAGAGAGCATTTGGAGGCGGTTGTAACATCGGGAACAGGTAAAAACGCCTATGTTGCCGGCTACCATGTGGCAGGCAAAACGGGTACATCCCAGAAGCTCGGCAAAGACGGCGCTTATGTCGCATCCTTTGTAGGCTTTGCCCCCGCAAATGACCCGAAGGTCGCTGTGCTTGTGGCTATAGACGAACCTGTTGGCGAGCACGGCGGCGGCGCGGTTGCGGCTCCCGTAGCCGGCGAAATCTTTGACCAGGTTCTGCCTTACCTCAATATAGAGCCCCAGTACTCCGACAACGAGCTTGCCCTGCTTGTAAGCTACGCCCCGAATGTGGTTTCAAAGAGCGTTAACGAAGCAAAGAACGAAATCACCAGAGCGGGCTTTACCGCAAGAGTTATAGGCAGCGGCGATACGGTAGTGGCACAGTCGCCCGAATCCGACAGAGCAATACCCAAAAAGGGCGTGGTTGTGCTTTACACAGAGTCAAAGAACACATCTCAGGAGGCTGTTGTTCCCGACTTTAAGGGCATGACGGTATCTGCGGCAAACAAGGCTGCCATTAATAACGGACTCAATGTCAAGATTGCGGGCAGCTCACTTAACAGCGGAGAGGTTTTCGCTTACAGGCAAAGCATAGCCCCCGGCGAAAAGGTTCCCCTCGGCACCGTTGTAACGGTTTACTTTAAGTCAAATGTCGATGTTTCAGACTCGGACGAATAAAAGGCATTGGAGGGACTCATTTGAAGCTATCCGAACTGCTTAAAAAGGTAAATGTCTTGTCAGATTATAAGGATACCGAAATAACCGCTGTTACCGACAACTCCAATAAAATCACAGAGGGCTGCGCCTTTGTCTGCATTAAGGGCAATAAGTTTGACGCCCATAATGTTGCCGCAGAGGCTCTCCAAAAGGGCGCGGCTGCGGTAATTGTTGAGCGTGACTTAGGTCTTGACAGGCAGGTTATTTGCGACAATACCAGAAAAGCCTATTCCCTTATGTGCTCGGCCTTTTTTTCAAATCCCTCCGAAGATTTAAAGCTCATTGGCATTACAGGCACCAACGGCAAGAGCACAACCGCTATCCTAATTAAATCCATTATGGATAAACTGGGCATTAAAGCGGGTCTAATCGGCACCGTTAAGAATATGATTGGCGACACAGAGCTTGAAGCAGTTCTCACAACTCCCGAACCCTTTGAGTTGCAGTCGCTGTTCCGCAGAATGGCGGACGAAAACTGCGAATACTGCGTGATGGAGGTTTCTTCTCAGGCTCTCGCTCAGGAGAGGGTAGAGGGCTGCCATTTCAGAGCCGCTGTGTTCACAAATCTCACTCAGGACCATCTGGATTATCACGGCAGTTTTGAGGCTTACGCAGACGCGAAGCAAAAACTCTTTAGAATGTGCGATATTTCCGTGCTTAACATGGACGACAGTTACTATAAACACATGGCGGAAGGCTCAAATTCAAAGGTGGTCACTTACTCAATAGAGGACGACGCTGCGGATTTTACCGCAAAGAACATACAGTATCGCCAGACCGCCGTTTCATATGAGCTTGTAACAAAAGGAGACATTGGCAGGGCTCATGTGGGCATCCCCGGCAAGTTCTCCGTTTACAATTCAATGGCCGCGGCGGTGACCCTTGTCGAATTGGGCTTTGGCATGAAAGAAGTTCTTGAAGCTCTTGAAAAGGCTGAGGGCGTAAAGGGCAGAGTAGAAATCGTGCCCACAAATACCGACTTTACCGTAATTATTGACTATGCCCACACACCCGACGGACTTGTAAATGTTATTACTGCGCTTAGGCAGATTGCCGCGGGCAGAATAATCACTCTTTTCGGCTGCGGCGGAGACAGAGACAAGACAAAGCGTCCGATCATGGGCGATGTGGCAAGCCAGCTCTCCGATGTTGTGGTGGTCACATCCGACAATCCCAGAACCGAGGACCCGCAGAAGATAATAGATGATATTCTGGAAGGCATTAAGAATACAAAGGCTAAAGTTTTCGTGGAGCCTGACAGAAGAAAAGCGACCGCCATCGCCTTAAAGGAGGCAAAGGCAGGGGATATAGTTCTTCTTGCGGGCAAAGGTCAGGAAACCTATCAGATATTAAAAGACAAAACCATTCACTACGATGAGCGTGAGGTTGTAAAAGAACTGCTTGAAGAAATGAAATAAAAAGTACAGGAGGAAATCCTTTGATTAAACTCGGCACTAAGGAAATAGCAAAAGCCGTTGGCGGCAAAGCGGAAAAAGATATAACCATTGACGGAGTTTTCACCGACAGCAGAAAGCCGGTAAAAGGCGGTCTGTTTGTAGCTATTGAAGGTGAGAATTTTGACGGTCACGACTTTATCGGTGCCGCGGTAAAAGAAGGTGCCGCAGCGGTTTTGTGCCGAAAAGCGCCGGATGCGGATGTTCCTTATATCCTTGTGGACGACACCAAAGCCGCATATCAAAAGCTCGCAGCCTATTACAGACAAAAAACAGGTGTAAAGGTAGTAGGCATTACAGGAAGCGTGGGAAAAACCACAACAAAGGACTTTACCTACCTTTGCTTTTCCGCAAAGTATAATACCTTCAAGACTCAAGGCAACCTCAATAATGATATAGGCGTTCCCGCAACGCTGTTAAGTATTGATGCTTGTCATCAGGCCGCCGTTGTGGAGATGGGCATGAACCATGCGGGGGAGATTTCACTCCTCAGCAAAATAGCAGCCTCCGACGCGGCAATAATAACCAATGTGGGCGTTACACATATAGAAAACCTCGGCTCAAGGGAGAATATCCTCAAAGCAAAGCTCGAAATCCTTGACGGTCTTAAAGAGGGCAGCCCGCTTATCATCAATGCGGACAACGATATGCTCTCAGGTCTTGATATTAAAGGCTTTAGACTAATCAGGTGCTCCATGGAGAAAAAAGCCGATGTCTATGCGAATAATATTATTGAAACCGCAGAGGGCTCATATTTCCAGGTAAATGTCCTGGGCGAAAAGGGCAGTGTAAAGCTCCCCGCAGCCGGCAGGCACAATATTATAAACGCTCTTCTTGCTTTAGCGGCTGGAAAGGTCTTTGACATTCCGGTTGAAGATATGTGTAAAGCTCTTCAGCTTTACGAGCCCAGCGGTATGCGCCAGCGTGTAAAAGTCGTAAAGGGCATAACCTTTATAGAAGACTGCTACAACGCAAGCCCCGATTCGGTCAACGCGTCACTCAGCGTCCTTAAAAATATGACTGTAAAAAGAAGAATCGCCGTTCTTGGCGACATGCTGGAGCTTGGCGATATTGCGGTATCGGCTCATGAATCAATCGGCAAATCGGCTAAGGACAATAATGTGGATATTCTGTTCACATACGGCGAGCTTTCAAAGAATACAGCAAGAACAGCTATTGATTCCGGCGTCAGTGAGGTTTATACTTTTGACAGCCACGATGCCCTTGCGGAAAAGCTTTATAGTATCCTTCGTTCAAATGACGGAGTGCTCGTAAAAGGCAGCAGGGGAATGAAGCTGGAAAATGTACTGAACAAGCTGTATGATTTACTCGGAGAGTAAACAAATAATTACCAATCTGCATTTGCCTATGGCATAAGTTCGGAAAGGACAGGATATAATGAATAAGTGGTTCGCTCTGATTTTATCAGCGCTCGTGGGCTTTGGCACAGCCTATGCCCTCGGCTATGTGGTAATCCCATGGCTCCATAAGCTTAAATTCGGTCAGACAATTCTTGATATAGGTCCCTCATGGCACAAGAAAAAGCAGGGTACCCCCACCATGGGCGGCATACTCTTTATAGCGGGAGTAATCGCCTCCCTTATAGTTACCGTTCTGACCTATAGATTTATGGGAGACGATATAATCTCGGGCGACGCCGTTGTGCCGAATACCGTAAAGGTAAAAATTTTCGGCGGACTTTTGATGGCGATAGCCTTTGCCCTTGTCGGCTTTGCAGATGACTATATCAAGGTCAAAAGGGGCAGGAATCTGGGTCTTACAATAATGCAAAAGAGCATTGCCCAGGTTATAATCATGGGTTTATATCTCTATACTTTAAGCTCAGTCGGAGCGACCTATATTTATATTCCCTTTGTGGGAGTCAGGGACATCGGAATTTTCTACTGGATTTTGGGCGTTCTCGCAATCTACTGCACAGTAAACGCGGTTAACTTTACCGACGGAATTGACGGACTTTGCGCCTCCGTTACAGCTGTTGCATGTGTCAGCTTTGCCGTAATCGCGGTACTCAGAGGAATGTTCGGCGTAAGCCTTATTTCCAGCGCGCTTTTCGGTTCTCTCATCGGCTATCTTATCTGGAACTGGCATCCCGCAAAGGTTATGATGGGCGATGTCGGCTCCCTTTTCCTCGGCGGTATGGTAATCGCCATATCCTACGCACTTGACGCCCCGTGGCTCTTGCTTACGGTTGGAATTATTTATGTTATCGAGTTCCTTTCCGATGTCATTCAGATTGTTTACTTCAGACTCACCGGCGGAAAGCGCATATTCAAGATGGCTCCCATTCACCACCACTTTGAAAAAAGCGGCTGGAGCGAGGTCAAGATTGTAAAGGTTTTCAGCCTTATAGGAGCCCTTGGCGGACTTTTCTCAATTCTTATTACATGGTTCGGCAGAATTAAGTAGCGTTTTGTTATATACTTAAACGAAAATAAGCCTTTAGGGGTGGTCGGCTTGGCAGAAAAAGCAGTAAAGCGCAGAAGAAAAAGCCTAATCAGAATGGCGGTTGCCGAGGGCAGCTTCGACCTTGTATTCTTTATTACCGTAACGCTTCTTTTGGTTATAGGTCTTGTAATGCTCTTTTCTGCAAGCTATCCTTACGCTCTGCAAAAATATAAAAATTCCACCCACTTTTTCTACAGGCAGCTTATCTTTGCCGTAATGGGCTTTGTGATAATGATTGTGCTGTCAAGAGTAAGGTTCGAATACTTCAGACTCGCGGCATTAATCGGATTCTTCATGTCCCTGTTCCTATTGGTTTTGGTTCTCTTTACCCCCGCGGTTAAGGAAGGTCACCACAGATGGCTGACAATACCCGGACTTTCAGGCTTTACCATACAGCCTTCGGAAATAGCGAAACTGGGACTTATAATGTTCTGCGCATGGCAGTTCGATAAGAACTATAAGAAGATTAACTCAAAAGAGCTTATAAAAGCACCGTTTGCCCATTCTCTTAACCGCATAACAAACGGCAGAATCAGAATAACCGAGTCCTTTGCGTCCCTTGTTTTGTACGGCGGAATTATCCTTGTTTTCGCCGTGCTCGTATTCCTCGAAAATCACCTTTCGGGCACAATTCTAATGCTTTGCATAGGACTTATAATGCTGTATCTCGGCGGCTTTGACAGGCGCTGGTTTATTGCGGGATTTCTCCTTGTCGCCTTTGTGGTCGCCGTCTTTGTAATGTTCCCGAGCCTTAGACCCAATATCTTGCAAGAATACATGACGGAGCGAATTGTGGCATGGCTCGACAAGGACTTTGAGCCCACGGGCGCAAGATGGCAGGTAAATCAGGCGCTTTACGCCATTGGCTCCGGCGGCTTTTTCGGAGCGGGTCTCGGAAATTCCAAGCAGAAATATATGTATGTTTCAGAGCCGCAGAACGACATGATTTTCTCCATTGTCTGCGAAGAGCTGGGCTTTGTTGGAGCCGTTATTATACTCTTCCTTTTCGCGGTTCTCGTTTGGAGAGGCGTTGTTATCGGACTTAAATCAAAGAGCAGATTCGGCGCGCTGCTTTCAATGGGCATTGTATTCCAGGTAGGACTTCAGACGGTTCTCAATATCGCAGTTGCCACCGACAGCATACCCAATACGGGAATAAGCCTTCCCTTCTTCAGCTACGGCGGTTCGTCGCTGCTGATTCTACTCGCTGAAATGGGTATGATTCTATCGGTTTCGAGATATACCTCACTCAAGAAAAATAACTAATCCTGCATTTTAAGGAGATGCAAAATGAGAGTTGTATTTGCCGCAGGAGGTACAGGCGGTCATATTAACCCCGCGCTTGCCGCAGCGGGTGAGATTAGAAGGAGATTCCCCGATGCGGATATTCTTTTTATAGGCACAAAAGACAAAATGGAAGCAAAGCTCGTCCCCGACGCGGGCTTTGATTTTAAGACTATCGAAATCAGCGGCTTTCAAAGAAAACTCACGCCGCAGAACATAAAGAGAAACATAATCACCTTAAAAAGGCTTATTACCTCGGGCTCGCAGGTAAAAAAGATACTCAAAGAGTTTAAGCCCGACGCTGTAATAGGCTTTGGCGGCTATGTAAGCGGCCCGGTCGTAAGAACCGCCGCCAAAATGGGCATTAAGACCGCAATACATGAGCAGAACGCCTTCCCCGGCATTACAAACAAGACTCTCGCGAAGTATGCGGATACTGTTATGACCGCCGTTCCCGAGGCGACGGAGAGATTAAAATGCAAAAATCCCCCCGTTGTAACGGGTCTTCCCGTCAGGGGAGCGATTCTTTGCGCGAACAAGGATTTCTCACGCGCTGAGCTGCATATTAAGCCCAATGAGATTCTGATTTTTTCCACAGGCGGCAGCCTCGGCGCCAGAACCATAAATGAGCTTATGCTTGAGGTTATTACCGAGCTTCATAAGGAAAAGAATTTAAGATTTATACACGGTCACGGTCAGTACGGTCATTGGTTCCCCGAAAAGCTGAAAGAAAGGGGAATCGACATAGACAATTCCCCAAACATAGATGTAAGAGAGTACATTTACAATATGGATGTCTGCCTGTCCGCAGCGGATATAGTCGTATCAAGGGCGGGAGCCAGCGCCATAGCGGAAATTCAGGCGCTCGGCAAGGCGGCAATACTTATTCCCTCTCCCAATGTCTCGGAAAATCACCAGTATTACAACGCAAAGGCTCTTGCCGACAAAAACGCCGCGGTTCTCTTTGAGGAAAAAGACCTCGACGCGAAGAAATTTGTCCAGTTCATAAAAGAGCTGGTTCAGGACAAAGAAAGACGAGATGAGCTCGGCGCCAACGCCAAAAAGATGGCTGTAACCGACGCCACAGAGCGTATCTGCGACGAAATTTTAAAGCTCGTGGAAAAATAATTTTTTTCCGCTTGAATTTTGGACAAGCCTAATATCAATTTTTTCGTAAACTTCCCCGTCAAAAGGCCAGATTTAAAGTCTTAAAACCAAACCTTTAAAAACTGGACTTGAAATTTCACCAGAACATCCCTTTCTTCATAATATGAAAGCAGACGATCGTTTCTTTCATCAGAAAGGGTGTATAAGATGGGGAAATATATTATAGAAGGTCAAAGAAAGCTCCGTGGCGAAATTGATGTTCAAGGCTCAAAAAACAGTGCGCTTCCCATTTTGGCCGCGACAGTTCTGTGTAAGGGAGTATCGGTTATACATAACTGTCCCCGGCTGTTGGATATTGCTGCTACAATCAATATTTTAGAACATCTCGGCTGCAAGGTAAAAAGGGAAGGCTCTACGGTGATAGTGGACAGCACAGATATCACCCGCTACGACATTCCCGAAAACCTGATGCACGAGATGCGCTCCTCGATTATCTTTTTGGGAGCCGTACTGGGAAGACTCGGCAAGGCGAATATCTCTACTCCCGGCGGATGCGAAATAGGTCTCAGACCTATAAACCTGCATCTTGACGCTATGGAGAAATTCGGCGTCGAGCTTGAAGAAGGCCACGGAAGGCTTGAATTCACTGCGAAAAACGGATTAAAGGCTGCCACAATTACGCTGTCGTTCCCGAGCGTCGGCGCAACGGAGAATATTATTCTCGCCGCCTCAACCGCAGTGGGAACAACGGTAATAATCAACGCAGCAAGGGAGCCGGAAATCAGCGATTTGGCGGATTTCCTCAACGGCTGCGGCGCAAGGATTTCAGGCGCGGGCGAGAGCACGGTTGTAATAGAGGGCGTAAAATCCCTATCGGGTACAGAGCACACCGTCATCCCCGACAGAATAGCCGCCGCGACCTACATGGGAGCCGCCGCCATAACGCAAGGCAGTGTAACACTTCGCAATATTATTCCCTCGCATCTCGGTTCGGTAATCTCTGTTTTTGAGGAGATGGGCTGCGACATCAGCATAAACGGCAGAAATCTTACCCTTGTCGCGCCTTCCAGACTCCAAAGGGTAAAGACAATAAGGACCATGCCCTATCCGGGTTTCCCGACCGATTTGCAAGCACCTGTGATGGCGCTTACCTCAGTGGCAAAGGGCACAAGCGTAATAATCGAAACCATATTTGAAAACAGATTCAAGCATGTGGGTCAGCTTGCGCGCTTGGGCGCCAAAATTATGGTTGACGGCAGAACCGCCGTTGTAGAAGGAGTTGACCGTCTTACCGGCGCAGAGGTTGTGTCTCCCGACCTCAGAGGAGGCTGCGCGCTTGTTCTTGCGGGCCTCTCTGCTAAGGGTACCACCGTTGTTGACGCCATCAATCATATTGACAGAGGCTACGACGGTCTTGAGGATGTTTTAAGCTCAATGGGTGCCAATATAAAACGAGTTGAATGATGAAAACAATTCTTATTAGCTGCCCTATTATAAGAAAGGACAGAAAAATATGAAAGGACAAAGAAAAAACAGCGTTCCCGACAGACAGCTTTCAAACACCGAAAGAGTAATAAGGGATAACGAAAAACGCCGCAAGAAGAAAAGGCGCAGGGATAGAATGATTTACATATTCCTTGCCCTTTTTGTAGCCGGCGCGGGAATTGTTTTGTCCCTGACTGTCTTTTTCCATATCGAAGTCATCACAGCAACCACCGACAGCCTTTATTATTCCGAGGCTGAAATTATTGAGGCATCGGGAATAAAGCTCGGCGAGAATATGTTTTTGCAGTCTTTAAAAAATGTATCCGCAAAAATAGAAAAGGATTTGCCATATATCGAATCAGCGAAAACCAAAATTTCTCTCCCCAACAAAATAATTATTCAAACGACGGACGCCGTACCTGCCTTGGCTGTCGAGGCAGGAGATACATACTACCTGTTAAGCAAGAACGCCAAAATCCTCGGCACCACAGGTATGGCAATTCCGCCCGACCCCGCGGCTCTGGTCAGAGGCCTAACCCTCAAAGAACCCGAGCTGGGCAGTATTGCTGAGTTTAACGAAGATGGCGGCTATGAGCTTTTAATTCAGCTTCTGACCTCAATCGAAACAAACGGTTTAGAGAAAATCACCGAGATTGATTTGACCGATACCGTTGACCTGCGGGTCTGGATAGAGGACATTATCAGGCTGGATTTGGGCAGCATAAACGATGTTGACAAGAAGCTCAGTTTTGCGAAGTCCGTAATTGCCGCCGAAAAGGAAAAGAACATTGTAAACCCGATTTACATTGACCTGAGAATCTTGCGTGAGGCTCATGTGCGTGATATTACAACCTCTGCCGAAACACAGCCGGAGCCCTCAAAAGAGCCGGAAAGCGAGAGTGAAAGCACATCGGAAAAGCAGACTGAAAGTGTTTGAAATTAACATTCGAATATGGTAATATACCGTTAGGAAAAAACTGTATAAAAATTTATGTTTAATACAAAGTTTTGCTAAATTTGTGTTAAATATAGTTTCAAATGTTGAAATTTGCGAAAATAAATGTTATTATATCTGTGTTTAATTGTATGTAATAAGGGTGTAAGCCTCATATCATATCAACGGAGGATGTAAAATGGCTTTTGAGATATCTAATGAGTTTGAAGTAGTGACCAAAATAAAGGTTATCGGCGTTGGCGGCGGCGGCGGAAATGCTATTAATCGCATGATTAACGCGAATGTTCAGGGTGTTGAATTTATCGCTATTAACACGGACAAGCAGGTTCTTTCCAATTCGAAAGCTACACATAAAATTCAGATAGGCGAGAAGACAACAAGCGGTCAGGGCGCAGGCGCTCGTCCCGAGGTTGGCAAAAAGGCCGCTGAGGAGAGCTCTGACCTTATTGAAGAGGCTCTTGCCGGTACAGATATGGTATTTATCACAGCAGGCATGGGCGGCGGCACAGGCACAGGCGCTGCTCCCGTTGTTGCCCGCATGGCTAAGGATAAGGGTATACTTACAGTCGGCATAGTTACAAAGCCCTTCGAGTTTGAGGGTCGTCGCCGCATGCAGCAGGCAGAGGCAGGCATCTCCGAGCTTGCTCAGCATGTGGACAGCCTTATCGTTATCCCCAACGAGAGACTTAAGCTGGTTACCGACCAGAAGCTCACATTCCTCAACGCCTTTGAAATTGCCGACGATGTTTTAAGGCAGGGCGTTCAGAGCATTTCAGAGCTTATTAAGATTCCGGGCCTTATCAACCTTGACTTTGCCGATGTAACCTCCGTCATGAAGGACGCAGGTCACGCTCACATGGGTGTTGGCAAGGCAAGCGGCAAGGACAAGGCAGTTCAGGCAGCCAGCGCTGCTATCTCCAGTCCTCTGCTTGAAACAACAATCCAGGGCGCAAAGGGTGTTATCATCAATATCACCGCTTCGCCCGACATCACTCTTGACGATGTTGACGCTGCGGCAACAACAATCTCCAACGCGGCAGACAAGGATGCCAACATCATCTTCGGTGTTGCCATTAA
This sequence comes from Clostridiales bacterium DTU053, assembly GCA_001512765.1. Lineage (GTDB taxonomy): Bacteria > Bacillota > Clostridia > Oscillospirales > Acutalibacteraceae > DTU053. The sequence goes on along the minus strand of LFSO01000019.1, from coordinate 5,819 downwards.
TCCCGACCTTGACGACGAGGTTATCGTCACAGTCATCGCAACAGGCTTTGGCAAGGACGGCAACGCAATTAAGGCTGCAGGCTCCGAAGAGGCGGAAGGCGACGCATTCGGCTTCGATGACGACCTTACCGATATCTTCGATATGTTCAAGAACAGAAACTAAAGAAATAAAAACAGCAAGGCGCAGGTTAAATCCTGCGCCTTTTTTGTAGCCTTGTTTTTTTCGCGTCATAGAATATAACGAGAAAAAATATTCGAATGATGTGATATTATGCTTGTATCAGTTCCTTATAACAGAGACGCGGTGGTGGAGTACGCGGCAAAATGGGCGCTGAGCAGAAATCCCCGCTACGCTAACTTTGACGGCATGGGCGACGACTGCACAAATTTCGTTTCACAGTGCATTTACGCAGGCTGCAGAGTAATGAATTATACGCCGATTTACGGCTGGTATTACATTAATCTTAATAACAGAAGCCCTGCTTGGAGCTCTGTTCAGTATCTGTATAAATTCCTTATAAACAACAAAGAAGTCGGTCCCTACTGCGTCGAAACCGACAGGGAGCACATTCAAAAAGGCGATATAATTCAGCTAAGAGACAGCTCAGGAACCTACTATCATTCGCTTGTGGTGATGTCAAACAATAACGGCAATATTCTGATTTCCGCCCATACATACGATGCCCTCAACAGACCGCTTGACAGCTATGTCGGCGCGGATGGTATGCGCTTTCTTCACATTGTGGGAGCGCGAAAATGGGTATAAAAAAACCGCCCTAAGGGGCGGCTTTTTTATAGGAAGTTTTTCAGCTGCTGAACATTGTTTTCTTCGAGTTTTAAAAGCCTTTCCATAAGGCTTTTAATGCTTTGTTCTGCATCGCTGTATTTCTTAAGGTTCTTGATGGCATTAATAATACCCATATTGCTGCCCACCATAAGCATTTCAGCGATGTGGGATGAGGATTTGTCAGTCAGGGTCTGAATGTTGACCATAATATAGGTCTTAATCTTGTCAAGGGCGCTTATTCCCTTTTCGTCATAGCCGTTTTCATTAAGAGCCTGCTTTGCCTTTTCGTGAATGTCCTTGTACTCCTCGTACTGCTGCTGAAGATGCTTTCTGAACTCCTCATCTTCAGCTATATCCATAAGCTGGCTCAAGGTATTAACGCCCATCTGAGAGTTCTGATAAATAAAGTTTAAAAGCTCTGCATTACCGTTCATAAAAACACTCCTTTGAGCTTATTATGCCCGATTTTTTATTTTCAAGTATTCTTTGCAATATTTGGTTGAACACTTGACATGCTTTTGGCATAACTATATATTAGTATTTAAGAATATACTAATATATTGAGCTGAGGTGGAATATGTCAAGTATAAAGTACGCTCATGTTTCAAAAGACTGTGTAGCCTGCGGCACCTGCTTAAAGGTCTGCCCGATGAACGCGATTTCGATTAATAAAGGAATTACCGCAGTGGTGGATGAAGAAATCTGCATTGGCTGCGGAAAATGCGCAAAGGCGTGTCCGGCCGCTGTAATCTCCATAGAGGGGCGGGAGAGAAGAACACAAAAACCTAAGGCAAAATCCCAAATGAGAACCAAAAGATGGTACGATTACCTGTGGATTTTCTCACTTGTTTACCTTTTTTTAGGATTTTTTAACATTTTGTTTGCATATATTGGATTATTATGCTTTACAGTTCCGCTAATGATTGCCATAAGAAGAGGAGATAAATCTTACTGCAACAAATACTGCGGACGGGGACAGCTTTTCACGATATTGGGGGATAAGCTCGGAAATTCCCTTAAAAAAGATCCGCCCAAATTTCTCAGGTCATCTATTTTTAGGTACGGCTTTTTAGTTTTCTTTTTAAGTATGTTTTTTATGATGATTTATTCCACATATCTTGTTTTTGCGGGTGCGCCGCTAAAACAAGCCGTTACCTTGCTTTGGCTCTTTAAGCTGCCGTGGAATTGGTCAGATGTTTCCTTCGTCCCCGCGGTAGTCGCTCAGTTTGCCTTCGGATTTTACTCTGTAATGCTTACTTCAACAGTTTTAGGTTTAGTCACAATGATAATTTTCAAACCGCGTACCTGGTGCGTCTATTGTCCTATGGGAACTATGACACAAGGTATATGTAAGATTAAAAACAAAGGGGAGTCAGTTAGTGGAGAAAAAAGCAAAACAAATTGCAGAGCTTTTGAAGGTGCTTGCCAACGATAACCGTCTTATGATTCTGTGCGCCCTTATGGAGGGGCCCAAAACCGTAAGCAGAATCTCCGAAAAGGTACCGAACATTACCCAGTCGGCGTTGTCACAGCACCTTGCGATATTAAAATCTCACTCTATCTTGGATTTTGAAAAGTCCGGACAGAACATAACTTATTGGATTGCCGACCACAGGGTCGAGGAAATAATAAATGTATTAAAAAAGCACTATTGTAACTGAGATTGCATTTGCATAGTGAGTTCTGTTGAGGTTCGGACATAAAAGGGAGACAAATTATGCAGTATCTGCTGTTGTTTTTGGAGGGCATAATAACATTCATATCACCCTGCATTTTGCCGCTGCTGCCCGTATATGTTTCATATTTCGCGGCAGGGCAGGCGGCGGGCAAAAAAGCCCTTATTAACTCAATAGGCTTCGTTTCTGGCTTTTCCGCAATGTTCATCGCCATGGGCGCCTTTGCGGGCACTGTAGGCAGGCTGCTTCAAAGCTATTCGACGGTTGTAAATATAGTCACAGGTCTTATAGTAATTGTTTTAGGTCTTAATTTTTTGGGAGTTCTGAAAATAGGATTATTAAACCGCAGCGGAGGAAAAGACAGAGAGATTAAAGAGCTGGGATTTTTCTCAAGCCTTCTTTTTGGTATAATCTTTTCAATCGGATGGACTCCGTGCGTCGGAGCGTTCCTTGGCTCTGCTCTTATGATGGCTGCTGTCAGCGGCTCTGCCTTTAAAGGAATCACAATGCTGCTTGCTTTTTCTTTAGGTCTCGGTCTTCCTTTTATCATGAGCGCTATACTTCTCGACAGACTTAAAACGGCATTTGACTTTATAAAGAAGAACTATAAGGTTATTAACACGCTGTCGGGCGTGCTGTTAATAATTGTAGGCATTTTGATGGCTACAGGAATTATGGGCAGATTTCTTTCTCTGCTGACTTTTTAAAAGAGACTGAAAATGAGTAAAAAAACAAACACTGTTCTATTAATCGTTTTCTTTGCTCTGATTATCGCCATGAGCGCATTTTTGTACAATGAGCTGACGAGGGAATACGCCCCGGATCAGGACCTTATTCAAATCGGGGCGGAGACAAAAGAGGGTAAAGGCAATCTTAAAAAAGCCGAAGATTTTATGGTTGTAAACATTGACGGCAAATATGTAAAGCTGTCCGATATGCTTGGCAGACCCGTAGTGGTAAACTTCTGGGCAAGCTGGTGTTCTCCGTGCAAAGAGGAAATGCCGGAGTTCAATAAGGTTTACGAAGAATACGGCACCGCCGTCGCCTTTATGATGGTTGACCTTGTTGACGGAAACAGGGAAACGAGGGAAAAGGGCTTAGAGTTTATAACAAGCCGAGGCTACAGATTCCCCGTGTATTTCGATATGTATCAGGAAGCTGCCAAAGCCTACGGCATTACATCCATCCCCATGACGCTGTTTATTGATAAAGACGGATATATAGTAACTAAAGCGATAGGCGCAATTGATGAAGATACTTTAAAAAAGGGCATAGAACTTATAAGAAAATAAACGGCAGATTTGCTAAGCTGCTTTTATATTTACTAACTGTCAGATAAGCAAAAGTACCTCACGAACAGTCGATACCGCAAAAGAACCCATCAGCCAAATGTCAGGCTAACGGGTTTGCTTATTTATTGAATCTTAAATTCAAACATATTCCATGAATGCTTTTTTAGACTCAAGGTATGCGAAGTATCACTCTTTCCGTTAAGCTGAACGGTTGTTGGAGATACCGCTTCAAAGTCTTTGGTGTTCACAGCCTTTAAATCATCACAGTAAAGCTCTGTTTTTGAGATTGGGGTTATTTCACCAAAAGCCTCAAAGCTAAGGGTTAATTCCATATCCTCTTCCAAAGAGAGATTGCTTGCAAAGACATAGATTTTGTCCTTCTTCTCAGACAAAACCACCGAAGCGTTGACATAAGGAACATTATATCCGTCGGAAGTGCGGTAACTGTCAGAGTACACCTTTGCGTCAAGACATTCGCCGCGGCCGAAAACGGATGCGTAATAATAGGGATAGAAAATAGTTTGCACCCATGCTTTGCCGCCCTCCTCAGTCATAATGGGGGCGATAACATTTACAAGCTGCGCCATGCAGGCGATTTTCACCCTGTCGCAGTTGTTCTGGAGAGTAGAGAGCATAGTGCCGACCAGCAAAGCGTCTTCAAAATTATAAATCTGCTCCAGTTTATGCGGCTTTTGCTGCCAGGGCTCACCCGGCTCGGGGTCGCCGCCCCAAACCCTCTGGTCCCAAACATTCCATTCATCAAAGGAGAGGTGGATTTTCTTCTTTGAGTGCTTTTTTGCCTGAACAGCGTCGCAAATGGCGGCAACGCCTTTTATAAATGAGTCCATGTGAGAAGCTCTGCCCAAGAAATCCTCGGTTGATTTAAATTCGGAACGGGAGTAATACTGATGCAGCGAAATATAGTCGACGACGCTGTACGCCTCATTCAGAACCGTCCATTCCCAGTCGCCGAAGGTGCTCATGTTGTAATTGGAGCTGCCGCAGAGCACAAGTTTAATGTCAGGGTCAATCATTTTCATAAGCTTTCCCGCTTCTAAAGCAATCCTGCCATATTCCGCAGCGGTTTTGTGGCAGATTTGCCAGTGCCCGTCCATTTCATTGCCTAAGCACCAATATTTAATGGCGAAAGGCTCCTCAAATCCGTTTTTCCTTCTCATTTCGGCATACTGTGTAGGCATTGTGCCGTTGCAATACTCCACCAGATTGCGGGCGTCTTCGGGTCCTCTTGTGCCGAGGTTTACAGCCATAATAATTTCTGTTTCCGCTTTCTTGGCCCATGCCTGAAATTCATCAATTCCAACCTAATTGGTTTCAATGGTATGCCAAGCAAGGTCCGCGCAGACTGGGCGGTTCTTTTTATCTCCCGTGCCGTCCTCCCAGCGGTAGCCCGAAACAAAATTGCCGCCTGGGTAACGCACTGCGGGAACCTTCAGCTTTTTTACAAGCTCCAGCACATCCTGCCTGAAGCTGTTTTCATCGGCTGTCGGATGCCCCGGCTCATATATTCCGCTATAGACGGCCCTGCCGAGATGTTCAATAAAGGAGCCGTAAATCTTAGGGTCTATATCTCCCTTTTTATACTCTTTATGTATAATCATTCGTGCCTGCTTTGCCATTTCATTTCTCCTTTTGGCAGAGATTACTATTTGATTATATGGCAAGATAAGCTTATTAACAATAAGTATTTTTAGAACAACAAATAGAAAATCGGCATAGCCGTTAACCAAAGCTATGCCGATATTGCGTTCACGGAAAGGTGAGCTTATTGTTTTATGTATTAATGCAGTATGCCGTTTATGAAATCAAATGTCACCGCAAAGGTTTCGTCAGCTTTGGATTCGATTAATGAATGAGTCGAATCGGGCATAACATAATAGACCGTATGAGCGGGCAAGGAATTTCTGAGTCTTATCGCATTCTCCGAATCATTCGGAACAAATTCATCATCGCTTGCGACACAGAGCATTACAGGCATCTCAAGCTGCTTTAACTGCTCAAAATCCAGCGGCGTTGAGCGTTTTCTCATAAAGAGGATTCCCATGC
>LFSO01000055.1:683-909 GCA_001512765.1 Clostridiales bacterium DTU053 | reverse complement strand
GTGACTTCTTCAGGAGTTAAAGTCTTACCTTCTGGCGTAGTGAAAACTACTACACCGGATTTTTCAACCCCGGGCTGAATATCACCAGAGACGTCACCTTCAGTCATAAACATATTCGCATCCAGTTGCATACTACCAACAACAGCACTACCCTGGTCTGGATAGAAAGTTAATTTATCACTGGTTTCGTTCTTAATTGTCATACCAACAAGAATACGTTCTTTTT
>LFSO01000055.1:0-613 GCA_001512765.1 Clostridiales bacterium DTU053 | reverse complement strand
GCGGAATCTGACTCAGCCCCTGTCTTTACGCCTGAAGGTTCACCACAGCCAGTTAGCGTCACAATTAAAAGCCCAATTAACAAACCAACAAGTAGTTTTCTAGTATGTAGAAACATTATACTACCTCCTTATCTAACGTTGTTTTATTTTTCTCTTTTTGACCTATCAATGCAAGAATCCCTGCAACCAGCAATACTGGAAATGCTACAACATAGCCCCACGAAATCGAAATAACCCCTCCGATAGCGCTAATGAGCATCATTATTCCAGCGACCTTTGGTTTCTTTAGTGCTAATGCACCTCCTACTAATCCAAGTAAACTAAAAAATATAGCCGTAACACCTAGACCAATTATAGAACTCGTACCTGATGCTGAAAATGAAGCATCTACTCCACCAACGAATAGCGCAAAAAGAGCTCCACCAAAACCGGCTATTCCGCCGATAATACCTAATATCATAGAAGCAACTCTCAAAAACTCACCCCCTCAAAGCACGCATATCTTTTAGTAATATTCTCCATTGGAGTTAAAAATCCTGCTACCTCGACAAGCTTTTCACCACCTCCATAAGAAAGTTACTTATACCCTTCGGAGTATAAATATATTGAGAAA
>LFSO01000026.1 GCA_001512765.1 Clostridiales bacterium DTU053 | reverse complement strand
AGCGACGCATGTAGCGGCGTTGACTACCTGCCAGTCGCCAAACTTGTGACCGCGGGCGGGAATTTCAACCTGTGCGTCAATAACGGTGTTGCAGACCAAGCAATGATAGCCTTTGCTGAGTCCTGGCGCTGTGCAGGTGGGAGCAACATACTTATCAACTGCGATTGTATGTAAACCGTGAGCCGGAATGGTCTCCTGCTTTAAGAATACTTTACCGCAAATATCGCAGTAAGAGCCCTCGGTAAGACCGGAGCTTACGCAGGTGGCTGCTACGGCTTCCTGATGAACAACATGATGTTTAGGCTGCGGATCAAGCTTTGCGACAAATCTTAAAACCTGACGAGCATCAAATGCATTTACTGTTCCGTTTCCGTCAACATCCGCAAGAGCCTTCTGCTCTTCAGTCAGGTCGGAGAACCGAGCCACATACCTTAATATGAGGCGGGCATCTTCGGAATTTACGCTTCCGTCCAGATTGGCATCACCGATTAAGCAAAACTCTTTGGACGGGTCAAATACCGTTTCAGCTGCGTTTGATACAATGAGCGGTATCATAAGCAGCGCAATACAGAAACAGACAACAATTAACCTTTTGAGTTTCATAAATAGCCTCCTACACCTGTTTATTTTTATTAGCTTAATGCTAATTGTTTACAAAGAACTGATAAAAATCCCGAATAGTCGGCCATTTATTACCATTCTCTTGAAATTATAGTAACATTTTACATTTATACTTTCAATGATTTCACCAATTATTTACATCTTATTCATATTTTCCAAGGCATCAATTTTTCTCGAAATGAATACTAAGCCAAAAAAAATTAATAATGTTTACGAAGCTCAATAAAATTGAGTTTATAAGCCGCATACAGAAATCTACGGCTGATTTTAAAACAGTTCTAAAAATCAAGCCAAAAATTTTCAGAAATATTTGAAAGAATCAGGGTCAATAATATGATTGCAAACGCAATAGATTTAAAGGAGTTGTAATACGATGGCAAGAAGCGGTAGATCAAGTTTAGTACCTGAAGCTCGTGAAGCTCTCAATCGTTTCAAGATGGAAGCTGCCGGCGAAGTTGGCGTAACTCTTAAGCAGGGTTACAACGGCGACCTTACAGCAAGACAGGCTGGCTCCATTGGTGGCCAGATGGTCAAAAAGATGATTCAGGCTTACGAACAGGGCCTTAAATAAGGATTTCCGATAAACCGGAAATAACAAAGACGCCTCCCTTAATAGGGAGGCGTCGGTTTAGTTTCAAAACTTAGAACTTACTTAAATCCAATGACGGATATTGCTCAAAGAATGTCTTTATTTCTTCTGCATATTTCGGAATACAGCCCTCTTTTGCGCTTTCAAGATTTAATACAAGCAGCGGGTCATGGACGCTGAGTCTCAAGAGGAACCAGCCTTCTCCGCCGTTTACGGAAACTCTTACACCCTCGTAATTATCGTCAGCCAATTTCCAGTTTGCGTTTTTCTCAGCGAGGGCAATAAGGTCAGAAATTACCTTTTCGCCATAGGATTTAAAGTCAGATTCTTTGATTCCTATCCTTATTTCCTTTGCCTCAGCGGGCTCTTCAAGGTCGGAGATGACGCTAAGTAAAGTCTTTCCTTCCTTTTTTAGCGAGGACATAAGGATAATGATTTTTGTAATTAGATACGCGCCGTCGTCAAGGAAATAGTTTTCTCTGAATGCGGCATGACCTGAGGTTTCAATCGCAAGGGGCGCGTTTATGCCTTCATTGTTAAGCCTTATCGCTTCATCAATTACATTTTTGTAGCCCCTTTTGAATCTGTGGTGCTTTCCCTTCAGCTTATTCTCAATAAATTTCTTTAGGCCGTCTGAGGTTACGCTGTCGGTTACAATCGTGCCGCCTTCGTTGTCTTTCAGAGCAATTGCAGAGGCAAGAGCAACAAGGCGGTTTCTGTTAATCTCCTCACCGCTTTCGTCTACACATGCCGCTCTGTCAACATCCGTGTCAAAAATTATGCCCAAATCAGCCTTTGCCTTAACAGTCGCTTCGCTGACGCTTTTTATCGCGTCGGCGTTTTCGGGGTTGGGAGTATGGTTCGGGAAATATCCGTCGGGCTCTAAGAACTGACTGCCCGAAATATCCGCGCCAAGAGGCTCCAGCACATCATAGGCATAAAAGCCGCCCACTCCGTTGCCGGCGTCAACAACGATTTTAAGACCGCTAAGCGGCTTATCTCCTCCGCCCGGCAGACCAGCTATAATCATCTTTCTAAGGTCTGCGGCATAATCCTTCATAAAATCGGTTTTTATGATTTTGCCTTCCGCCTTTACCATAGTTTCGGGCAAACTTTCAGCGGTTTTTATTATTCTTTCAATATCCTTTCCCGAAAGTCCGCCTTCTTTTGTAAAGTATTTAAGACCGTTTTTGTCATAGGGGTGGTGGCTTGCTGTAATCTGCACCGCTCCGTCAATGGGCAGCTTTAAAGTCGTCATAAACATGGCGGGAGTGGATGAAAGACCGCAGTCATAAACGGTGACTCCCCTATCGGTAAAAGCTGCGACCGCGGCGTTCTTTATCCTTTCGGATGAGATTCTTACATCATGACCTATCGCTATGCTAAGAGATGCGGTTTCTTTTCCAGTCTTTTCGGACAAAAGAACAGAGAATGCCAGGGCTAGTTTTCTTACAACCTCATCGGTTAATTGATTCTTTTCTCCCACTGCGGTACCTCTGATATCGGAACCGCTCTTTAATTCCATCAGCGACATATTCCACCTCTTACATTAAGCATATTAAACAAAAGTATTAATAAAAATCAGTTTATATCTTATAAACTGTTAAATTTGATTTCTATCCCGCTTGACTCTCTTACTAAATAATGGTAATATATGTCCAACCAAAGTATTGGCTATTCCAGCTTCGGCTGTAAAAAAGGAGATAGTAAAATGATAGGTTTAGGCAAATGGAAAGCTCGTGTCGATCACATGTTCTTCAAAGGCGATGTCATACTTGAGATTAAGGACAACAACGGCGAGTATGATTTCGACATTGACCTCAACGCAGACATGGAACTTCCGGATTTCCGCTTCTATGACATAGTTGAAGATGGAAATACGCTTAAAGGCAAAGGTGAGGTTTCTCTCCTGCCCGGCAAGGAAATCGAAGCATTCCTTGAGTTCGACGGCGACAAGATGTCCGGCTATCTGAAAGCTCCGCTGGTCGGAAAAATCAAGATTAAGGACGGCGTAAAAGTCGGCTAATTAATTTAAGTACTTATCAAAGCAGAGGCAAAAATGCCTCTGCTTTTTTTATTATCCGTTATTCTTCTTAATGAAGTCAACAAGCTCGTCAACCTGTGTAAAGGCAAGGCCAACGGTTGTGTCAGCACAGCCGTAATAAATAGCTATTCTGCCCGTATCAGCGTCCGCAAGAGCGGCGCAAGGGAAGGTTACATTGGGCACATCGCCAACACATTCATAGTCGGTTCGGGGATTTAAGATATAGGGCTTTGCGCGATATAATACCTTCCACGGCTCGTCCTTATCAAGGATTGCGGCGCCCATGCTGTAAACAAAGCCGTTGCAGGAGGTAAGAACGCCATGGTAAATCAGCAGCCAGCCTTCGTCAAGCTCAATGGGAATGGGACCCGCGCCGATTTTGGTTGCCTCCCAGTTTTCTTTCGGCGACATAACATGCCTGTGCTTACCCCAATAGCACATATCGGGGCTTTGGCTAATGAAGATGTCGCCAAAAGGTGTGTGACCGTTGTCGCTGGGACGACTGAGCATAAAGTAATTGCCGTTTATTTTCCTCGGGAACATTACGCCGTTGCGGTTAAAGGGCAGATATGCGTTCTCAAGCTGATAAAAGGTTTCGAAATCAAAGGTATACGCAACGCCGATTGTGGGACCGTGATAGCAGTTGCACCATGTTACATAATATCTGTCCTCTATAAAGCAAACTCTCGGGTCGTAGCCGTAAACAAATTCTGAAATCTCAGGATCGTCGCAGACAAACTCAATGCACTTCTCGTCAATATCCCAGTTGATGCCGTCCTTGCTGAAGCCTCTGTGCAGAGTCTGCTTGCGGGTTGTATCGTCAACTCTGAAAACGCCTGCAAAGCCGTCTTTAAACTTTACAACGGCGCTGTTGAAGATGCTGTTCGAGCCGGGAATCGCGTCACGCTTTATAATTGGATTTCCGTCATATCTCCATGCAATTTCGCTGCTGCCGGCGGGTCTTTCCTGCCACGGAATATTGGGTATTGACTCTCCTATAATTTTTGCCATTAAACTGTCCTCCTCAAATTTAGATATCCAGTCCTGCAAGTATAAGCTCTATAAACGCTCTGAAAGCAAAGCCCGTAAGAACGGTTGCTTCCGAGTTGTATTTTTTGTTCATCTCCGCAATCTTCTTTCCGACTTCCTCATCGCCGGAATTCATGTATTCGACCGCCTGCTCAAATATTTCGGCGCAGAAAATGAATTTATCTTTCCAGCGTTTAAGCTCAGCGTATATGCCATCATTCTTATTCTTTAAATACTCTGCCGCGGCAAAGAGTTTTTCGCCGTAAGCCTCTACCTCCGCGAAAGCTCCCAGAAAATCTCCGCCCGACAGCATTGCGGCGGCTTTAGAAAGCGACTGCTCCATAATATAAGAATTGTTGTCTTTAAGGCAAGAGGTTTTAAGATGGTCGGCAAAGATTACGAAATGCTCCCTGCCCTCTTCCTCGATATTTGCCTCAATAGCGTTCATAAAGGATTTGTCGGAGTCGTATTTTTCGGGATTCCAGAGGTAATCGGCAATAGTCATGAGGGGTATTTTGGTGCACTGGGCATATTCCATGCAGTTTGCGATAAGACCCCTTGATACCTTGTAAAGGTCCTTTTCTCTGCCAATCAGCGGACCTATGTGCATTTCGTTCATCATTTCCGCGTCGTTGACGGGATAGTTATCCCAGTACAAAGGCATATGCTTTGTATTGTCAATAAACCTTATTGCCTCGTAGGTTGTAATCTCCCTTGAGCAGATGTCGAGACCTGTCCAGAAGATATTGACCATCGGCGGGATTGCCTGACCCAGCTTGGAGATATAGTATTCGTTGCCCTTGCCGTGATACTGCGTCGGGCAAATTGTAAGCTCAATGCTGCCGTCAAGCTCAAGAAGGTAGTTATAATACCTGTTAATAAGGTCAATATGGGCGTTTACGGTTTCGCCGTAAAGCTTTGCGTCATCTTCATGCGCAAGCTTTTCCGGTATATCGTCAAGGAGAAGTCCGAATTTCCTGATGCCGATAGAGTAAAGCTGTTCAGTCTTCTTTTTAAGGTACTCGAAATCGTCCTCTGATGAATAGCACATTGAAAGACCGGGAGCTATGCAGTAATGAAAATCCATGCAAACATCGTCGGTAAACTTTACAAGGTCGGCTAGCTGCGACAGCTCCTCCTCCGGATAAAGCTCTCTCCAGCGTCTGCGGTGGTATGAGTCATCCTTGGGAGCATAGAAGTAGGTATTCATATTGTTTCTGGAGGCAAGTGCTATAAGCTCACGCCTTGCGCTGAAGCTCCAGGGATTGCCGTAGAATCCCTCAATCAGACCGCGCATTTGGAAAAGCGGGTAATCCACGATTTGACCGATGGGGAAGCTGTTTTTCTCCACAAGCTTTTCAATGGTATTCAGCGCGTACCAAAGCCCTCTTTTTGAAGAAGAACAGGCTTTGATTTCTATCATGCTTTCATCGCCTGTGATGTTGAGGATGTATTTTTCCTTTGTGTATTTAGCAATCTCGTTCACATAAGAGTATTCTCTCGAGTCTATAACCTCCGCGGTTACAACCACATTGCCGGAGCTTGAAAAGGCAGAACCGAAGGCTGTTCTCTTTTCCATTATGTCTTTAGGGGCTATAAGATTTATAATAGGCTCTTCTTTGCATGAAATGTATTTTGACGCCTCAATTTTTTGCGGTGCGGGGAAAACCATTATTTAGCCTCCTTTAAATTATTTAATATTTCATCGGTAATCTCTGTACCGCTTTCTCTTAACGCCGCAAGTATGGCACCGTTGACGGGGGGCATGGGCAATAGCTTTATTTCCTTTGTTGCGATTATTGAGTTTAGCTTATCAGTAAAGAAATCGGTGTAAATCTTATGATGCTGGAACATGCCGCCGTAGACTCCGAGACTTATTGGCTCATCGAATTCCCTTAAAAGGGCCGCCGCGGTTAAAGCCGCCTCCTCCGCCTCGAATTTTACAAGTTCAATAGCCGCCTCGTCGCCGCTTTCGGCGCATTTAAAGACTACTCTCGCAAAGTCGGCTATGGCGCTTCTCTCCATGGGCGGGTCGTAGAAAATATCAATAAGCTCGTGCAGGTCCTCGACCTTATAGTATTCTCGAATCGCGTCAACCAAAGCGGTGGGGGATTTCGCGCCTTCAAACGCGGCGACTCCCCTTTTAATTCCCGCAAGACCTAAATTGTATCCGCTACCTTCATCGCCGAGTATGTATCCATAGCCGCCTTTTACAATGATTGAGCCGTCTTTTTTTCTGCCCGCAATCATGGAGCCCGTTCCGCAAATCATTACGGCGCACTCGCCCTCTAAGCCCATAGCCTCAAGAGCTATAAATAGGTCGCTGTCCATAAATGCATAGGGCGCGTCGATTACGCCTGTGAAAAAGTCGGCGCATTCCTTTTCGGTGGCTCTTTTGTATAGGGCAGACATTCCTATAAATGCCGAATATATTTCAATGTCGGGATTATTGACTTTAAGCTCGGCAATAATATTCGCCATGTTTTCTCTGGCTCTTTCCATTCCCTCTGAATAGAAATTGATGGAACCGCCGACAACCTCGGCTACTATCTTGCCTTTGCTGTCCGAAACTCTGACCGTTGTCTTTGTGCCGCCGCCGTCAGCGCCGAGATAATATCTTTCAGCCATATTATCCGCCCCTAAAAATCAATTCCAATATTATACATTATTGTATAATATGCCGATGATTTAATCAATACAATTCAGAAATACAAAATTAAGCCGATGCGACATTTCTCATCAGCTTTTTATGTAGCTATTGACTTATAAAAATCAAGTGTCTTAAAGGTATAGGGCATGTGGTAGAGAAAATATGATTCGGTAATATCGGAAAGAGCGTTGAGACTTTCGCCGCTGAGGGAATACCTAAATAAATCCTTAAAAGAGGCATTCGAGATGTGCCTCATGGCAGCAAGAACCGCGCCGGTGAGAGGCTTTAGCTTCTTTGAAGTCACTTTGCATTCTGAGCAGATTAAGCTGCCGTTTTCAATATCAAAATACATTTGACCCGTATCCGCTCCGCAATTTGCGCAAGAAGAAAGCTCGGGCATATAGCCTTCAATTACGGCAGTCCTCAGCTCAAACACTGATTTAAGCATCTTTGCGGGCAAAACGCCTTCCGCCAGAAAATACAGGCTGTTTAAAAGGAGCCTTAAGTAATCGTCCGAATATGTATTGGACGGAACCGAAAGGCACATTACCTCGCAAAAATACTGGGCTAGTGACAGCTTTTCAATATCTTCTCTGAGCCCGAAAAACAGCTCCTTCTGCGCCGCCTCGTTTACGGAAATGCTTTTTCCTTCATATAGGGTAAAAGAAGCATAAGAAAAAAGCTGCGTTGAACTGTGCAGCTTATTCTTTGGGCGGCACGCGCCCTTGGCGAAGGCGTTTATGACTCCCCTATCCCTTGTAAGCAGAGTTAAAAGCCTGTCCGCCTCGCCCGATTGACGCTCTCTGATAACAACCGCATCTGTGGTGAATATCATATCCTTCAGCTCTGATCAAGACCAAAGTTGCGGATAAGACCGCCTTTGTTTCGCCAGCCCTCTTTGACCTTTACATATGTTGTTAAAAAGACCTTGCAGCCGAAGAAATTCTCCATATCCTTTCTGGCAAGGGTGGAGATTTCCTTTAGCTTTGAGCCGTTTTTACCGATGATGATTCCCTTATGTGTATTGCGCTCGCAGTAGATTTCCGCTTCTATGTCAAGTATTCCGCTGCCGTCCTCCCTTTCGCTGAACCGCTCAATACTGACAGCTGTGCCGTGAGGGATTTCCTTATCAAGGAGCATAAGAAGCTTTTCTCTTATCATCTCCGCGGCGATTACCCTTTCGGGCTGGTCGGTAAGGGCATCGTCGGGGAAGAAATGTGGCGACTCGTATGCCTGCTCGCAAAGGACATTCAGCAAATCATCAAGTCCGTCGCCGTCAAGGGCGCTGACGGGAACTATCGCGATAAAGTCGTACTCATTTCTGAAAAGGTCGATGGTTGCGAGAATCTCAGCCTTGTTTTTAAGAGTATCAATTTTGTTAATAACAAGAATTGCGGGAATCTCCTGCTTCTTGATTTTGGAAAGCAGTTCCTCCTCAGCGGGGTGAATCTGATTCTCGGGCTCCACGACAAGCATGCAGACATCAACGGCGGAAATAGTCTCGCCCACTGCCTTTACCATTTTTTCGCCCAACAAATTTTTCGGGCGATGAAAGCCCGGAGTGTCGGTAAAGACAAGCTGGGTCTCGCCCTTAGTCAGAACACCCATGATTCTCGTTCTTGTGGTTTGGGGCTTGGGTGTCACTATTGCAATTTTTTGTCCGATAAGCGCGTTAAGTATGGAGGACTTGCCCACATTGGGGCGTCCTATTATTGAAATAAATGCGGTCTTAGGCATTTTCTCTCCTTTATTCATCCATGTAGTAGCTCGAATTTCTGGGCAGACCAATCTGAGTAAGAACGGTTTCTTCCTTCTCCCTCATGCGGACAGCGGGAAGTCCGCCGCCTTCATGGTCGTAGCCGAGAAGATGAAACATTGAGTGAACGGTAAGATAAGCAATTTCTCTCTGCAGAGAATGGTTATACTCCTTTGCCTGATCTACCGCTCTTTCGATTGAAATTACTATATCGCCGAGCATTTTAAGCCCTGTGTCGTAGTTTATATCGTAGTCGTCGCCGTTCTTTAACGGGAATGAGAGAACATCGGTCGGGGCGTCCACATTGCGGAATTCCTTATTTAGCCTATGTATCTCCTCATCATTTACAAAGCGGACGCTGATTTCAGCACCGCCTTCAAAGTTTTCCAGCTTTAGAACGGCGTTGCAGCAACGCCTTATAAGCATTCTAATGCCGGTAGGTATTCTTATATCCTTCTGGTCATCAGTTATAATTACTTTAACTTTTCCGGCCATGTTGTTTTTTGCCCTCCTCGCTTTTCTCGTAGGCCCTGATAATATCCTGAACCAGTTTGTGTCTTACAACATCGTGTTCGGTAAAGAAAACCTGCTGAATATCATCAATACCCTTCAATATTTTCAAGACATCGATAAGACCGGAGCGCTTGCCCTCCGGAAGGTCTATCTGTGTAATATCGCCTGTAACAACAATTTTGGAGTTAAATCCGAGACGGGTAAGGAACATCTTCATCTGTTCCCTTGTGGTGTTTTGCGCCTCATCAAGTATTATAAAACTGTCGTCAAGAGTTCTGCCGCGCATGTATGCAAGAGGCGCAACCTCTATATTTCCCCTCTCCTGGAATTTTTGGAAATTCTCCGCGCCGAGCATGTCAAAAAGCGCGTCATACAAGGGGCGCAGATAGGGGTCAACCTTGTGCTGAAGGTCGCCGGGCAAAAATCCGAGATTCTCGCCTGCCTCAACCGCGGGGCGAGTAAGCACAATTCTGTTGACCTCTTTAGCCCTGAAAGCGGTTACCGCCATGGCAACGGCAAGATAAGTCTTGCCCGTACCTGCGGGCCCGACTCCGAAAACTATTGTGTTATTCTTTATAGCCTCAATATACTTCTTCTGTCCTAAGGTCTTGGGTTTTACAGGCTTGCCTCTGGAAGTAATGCAGATGCAGTCCTGAGTCATTGTGGACAGCTTGTCCTCTGAGCCTTGCCTTACAAGGGAAATAACATATCTTACGCTCTGGTCAGAAAGGTGCTCGCCCTTGTTGATTAAGGTCAAAAGCCCGCCGATAACTCTGACAGCAAGCCCAACATCTTCGGGCTCGCCTGTTACTTTAAGCTCTGAGCCGCGGTTTACGACTGAAACCGCGAACTCCTTTTCAAGAGTTCTGATATGCTGGTCAAAGCTGCCGAAAAGGCTGACGGCATGGTCAAGCCTGTCAATACTAATTGTCTGTTCGAACATTAAATCTTCCCTTTAATCAAATATAATGCCGAAATCTCTAAGGAGATTTCCGCCTTTTAGTATGCGTCAAGATTATGCAAATATTACATCAAAAGACTACAAAACACGAAGTTATGATAGCATAAAACCGGCGCATTATCAAGAAAAGCGGTCAAAATATATGAAATCTAAGAGAAATTTTTATTTAATTGTTACTGTTTTTTCGATTATCCTCCACTTCAAAAAATTTTTCAACACCAATTTCTTCAATTAGAATGTAATTTGCTGTCAGCTTGCAGGAATCGCTTTTCGACTCGATACCGAACTTTGAGCTTTTCATTTCCTTGACATTTGCGAGCTTTTCTTTTTGGTCCTTGTAAAAATCCAGAATGGTTACAAGGCGAAGCTGCTCGTTTGTAAGTTTCAAAGTGCCGCTTGAATAAGATGTAAATCTTTCTCTAATTATTCCCACGGGTATGATTGTTTGATCTGACATCAGCATATGATTTGTTTTGTACCATTCGTCCGCCTCCACAGACGGCGCAAGCGGAATGATGATTCCGAAGAAATATACGGAGTATTTAAGTTTTTGCGATGTGCGTTTTTTGGCGGGAAAGCCGTTGTTGGTTATTGAAACAATATTCCTTTCGGTTCTGGCTATGGCGCTGCCTCTCGCTCTGTGGAAAAGAACTTTGCCGTCTTTAAGGGTTTCAACGCCGGAAATCAGCAAATCGCCCTTTACGACGGCTGAGCCTTCTTCTACCATGCCGTCGCCCTGATAAACCTCCAGTTTGATAATCTGACCGTCATGGCCCGCCACAATATTGGAGGGCTGCCCTCTGTCAATTATTTCGGGTGCCTTGTTTCTCTCCCTAACCTCCACTATGGCTGTGCTGCCGTTTATATTTACAGAAATCCACGAAAGCTCGTCGAGCTTATAAAGCATTGTCATTTGCAGCTCTTTTACATCAATGCCCTTTTTAAAAACTCCTGGCTTTAGACCCAAAGCCTCAAGCTCGGTTATTATTTCTTCTTCGGTAAGTTCCTCGTTGCCCTCGACTTTTACATACCAAATCATTGATGATAGTATAATTGAAAAAATTAAGGTCAGAAAAAGACCGATTGCAACGCCGAACCTGAATCTGTAGCGCTTAATAAAGTAGGGAACACCCTTTTTTTCTATGGGCTCGAATATCATTCCCGATTTTTCGGCCGCGGATGAAATGGTTTTCTCAGCCGCTGCCATGGTGTAGGCAGTAATTCCGCCGTCGAAATACTTAACATCCCAGATGGGGATTTTGTCCTTTGCGCAAAGATTAATAAAACGCTCGGCGAATCCGCCGTAAGCTCTGAAATGCACATATCCGAATATATATCTTAAAATCCTTAATACCGCCAAGATAATTCCTCCATATTTATTCAGAAAAATCTATTCCCGCTATATATCCGCTGATAATTACTCTTTCATTTGTAAAGGTCTTAAGCTCTAAATTCAGCCCAGCAAAGGTCACTGTTTTGTTGCTGAGTTTAAGCTTTATCCGTTCGTCCTTATACTCTAAAATGCCTTTGCAGCCGTCTACCGTTGCCTCTCGGGTTTCCTGAAGCTCAATGCGGAAAACTCCGGGAAGAATCTCGGAAGGCACTTCAAGCTCTGTAGCGAGCTTTGTCATTAAAGATGTTTTCGGCTGCTTGTCTTTGCCCTTTTTCCTGCTTTTAGCCATATTACGACCTCACGGAATAAAGATTTCTTATGTTAAAAAATATATGAAACTGTCTTTATAAAAAGTACAAACAAGCCATATACATGGTAGTATGATGAGACAAGATAAAACTAAAGCAAAAATGCAAAAAGCAAGAGAAACGCTAAAACAGAATCTGACGAGCATTATATCACTTGCGGCAGTGCTGCTGGCTGCCGCCGCGACAATTGCAATGCCGGAGATTACAAGAAAAGGAGTGAGCAACGGTCTTAGCATTTGCGGCTCGATAATTATCCCCTCGCTGTTCCCCTTTATGGTCATATCTTCTTTTCTGGTTGAAAGCGGGGGCGCAGAAATTTTGGGAAAGGTATTTAAGTATCCGGCAAAATACCTTTTCGGACTTTCTCCGGCTGGAGGAACGGTTGTTCTGATGTCTATGGTGGGCGGCTATCCCATCGGAGCCAAAATGAGCGGACAGCTTTACAAAAACGGCAGCATTACAAAAAAAGAGGCAAAAAATTTAATTCTTTTCGCCATGAACTCGGGGCCCGCCTTCTCCATAGCTGCCGTCGGCACTGCGATTTTGGGTTCAAGAAAGGCAGGATATTTGCTATTCATTTCAACGGGTCTTGCGATGCTTTTGATGGGCATTTATTTAAACCTTTTCAAACTCGCAAGCCGTAAAGGAAAAGAGCTTGCAAATAAAACAAAACGCAAAGATAATGAGCTTTACAGTGACGAACAAATTTTAGACGCGCAATCACCCGTAAAGCAGGATATCTTTACAGCTCTGACAAATGCTGTAGTTAAAGCAACATCGGGAATAATTTCAATTTCTGCGTGGGTCATATTCTTTTCCGCCATGACAGAGGCTTTGAACGAGGTACTCAAGGGCAAAGAGGCTTTGCAGTTTATTAAATATATCGCTGAGGTAACTGCGGGCACCAATGCCGCAGCATCAACGGGCAACGCGGCTTTGATAGCTTTCATCGTAGCATTTGGCGGGCTTTGCGTTCATTTTCAGGTTTTAAGCGATGTACTCCAGTGCGGCGTAAAGTTTTCCTCATTTTTAATATCAAGACTTGTGCATGGCACGATTGCGGGCATAATCGCAAAAATTCTCTTTACCGTATTCCCCATTACAACCGCAGTCTTTGGTCCAAGTCAGTACCCCAAATTTGCGCTTTATTCCACTTCTGTGCCCGCAAGCATCGCTCTCTTGTTTATGTGCGCGGTTTTAATCCTTGACACAAGCTTTCAAAACGGAATAACTGTTAAACATAAGCGATTAAAAGCATAATAATTCTTGCCGCCGCCTTTATACTGTGGTAAACTTATTAAAAAGCAAATTCAGGTGGCGAATATGAAGCTAAATTTCTTTAATTCAAATTATGAAGCCCGCTGCTCATACTGCCAAAACGGCAGAAACCTTAAAGATTCTGATATGATTCTTTGCCCTTATATGGGTGTAATGACCTTGGATTCATATTGCAAAAAATTTAAATATGACCATTTAAAAAGAATTCCTAAACGGATTCCGCGCCTTCCTAAATTCGACCAAAAAGATTTTGAGATTTAAAAAATCTATCTCTTCAGAGATAGATTTTTTCTTTTATTTTCCTATTAGATTTAATTTTCCCCGTAAAAATTACATTGCTTAATATGAATATTGCTGAAAAAAATAATCATGGACGGACAGTCTAAAAAATTTAAATAAACTGGAAGGATGAAGTATGAAAAAGAACAAAAAGAGATTTGTTGTTTTGGTACTTGCGTTGATACTGTCTGCCCTGCCTCTTTTCAGCTTGACTGCGAGCGCGGTTCCCCATACAGTTATTAAAGGCGAATCACTTTGGCTGATAGCAAAAAAATATCAGGTAGGTCTCAGCGAAATAATTGCCGCAAACCCGCAAATCCCTAATCCTGACCTTATATATCCTAAGCAGATAATCGAAGTTCCCTTACTGGACCAGGGCATTCTGGACTACGAAGCAGAGGTTATAAGACTCACGAACCTTAAGAGAACTCAGAACGGTTTAAGCGCCTTGAAGACAAACTGGGAGCTGTCAAGGGTTGCAAGATACAAGTCTCAGGATATGCATGACAGAAAGTACTTTGCTCATCAGAGCCCGACTTACGGAAGCCCCTTTGAAATGATGAAGAAGTTTAACATTAAGTACTCCACCGCGGGCGAAAACATCGCGAAGGGCCAAAAGACTCCTGCTGCGGTTGTTGAAGCTTGGTGGAACTCACCCGGTCACAAGGCAAATATCCTGAACGCATCCTTTAAGCAAATCGGCGTCGGTTATGTTGCCGACGGCAATTACTGGACACAGATGTTCATAGGATAAAATTTGGGGGCAGCATAAAAGCTGCCCCTAAGTTTTGGTTATTACATATCAATAATGTCAAGCAGCGCCCGTTTATTGACGATTTGGATTTCTCCTCTTGAGAGATTTACGATATTGTCTTCAGCAAATCTTTTAAGCATTCGGGAAACTACTTCTCTTGCGCTGCCTGTATATTTAGCGATTTGCTCGTGTGTTAGATTAATTATATTTGAGCCCGTTCTTGCGGCTTCATCAACAAGGAAAACGGCAAGCCTTTTATCAAAGCGCATAAAGAGAATTTGATGAATCGCCCACATTACGCTTGAAAAGTTTTCCGCAACCAGCTTATATGTAAAGCAGTCTACATAAACATTGCTGTCGCAGAGCTTTTTATAGGCATCCGAGTTTATTACAAGACCTTCCATATCCTCATCAACTTCAATGTTCACATCAAAGGTAATGGGCTCCATTATGCACGATGAAGAAAGTACGCAAATATCGCCCTTATAAAGCTTAAAAAGCACAATTTCCCTGCCCTCATCAGAAAGCAATGATGTGCTCAAAGCACCCTTTGTAATTATTATGACTCCGACGCAGTTTTCATCGCCTGCATTAATTCTCAGTCCCTTATGGAACTTTACCAGCGTGGAGTGGTTGTAAATCAGCTCCAAATCCTGCGCGGTGAGCTTATCCCAGAAGGGAAGATTTTCTTTTAATATTTTTTCTTTTTGCTGACGGGGTGAAGGTAGAGTGTCGTAATTATCATCGGGCAGGCAAAATGGCTTTTCTTTCATTGAGCACCTCCACAAAACAACAAAAATTTCGTATTTCCAGTTTAGCATTAATAAAAAAAAGCCGCAAGAGCCTTCTGCAAAAAGGTCAGTTGCGGCGGAATTCAACAGATTTAACTTACTCTGCCTCTTTATTCTCGGCAGATGCAAGAAGTTCGTCAATTGATACAGCTACAGGCTCATCCTGCTCGGGCTCTTCAGCTTCTTCCTTTGCAGGGGGCTCAAGAAGTGCGCTCATGGAGAGGCTGAGTCTCTTCTTCTCAGCGTCAATGCCCGTTACCATGACTTTGACCTGATCGCCGATTGAAAGAACATCCTGGGGCTTTGCTATACGCTCATTGGAAATCTGGGAAATATGGATAAGTCCCTCTATTCCGGGCATTACCTGTGCGAATGCGCCGAAGGTTGTAAGTCCTGTGATTGTTACATCAAGAACTGTGCCGACAGGATACTGCTTCTTGAGAATCTCCCACGGATTGTCCTCGGGCTTTCTGTAGCCGAGAGAAATCTTCTTCTTTTCGCTGTCAAGAGCTTTGATGTAAACCTCTACCTCGTCGCCCTCTTTAACAACTTCGGAAGGATGTCCTACACGGTTCCATGAAAGCTCGGACTTATGAATCATGCCGTCAACGCCGCCAAGGTCAACGAAAGCCGCAAAGGATGTAAGGGATTTGACGGTGCCCTTGAGAACATCGCCCACTTTTGCGGTTGCCCAGAATTTTTCTGCGGCTTCTGCCTTCTTCTTGCGGAGTACATCCTTAATGGAGCCGACTGCGCGCTTGCGGCGTTTGTCGATATCGATAATTATGAATTCAACCTCAGTGTCAAGCAGGTCTTCAATGCGGTCTTTTCTTGAAGCTGTTGCAAGTGATGCGGGGATGAATACACGAATTCCCTTTGAAAATGCTACTGCACCCTTGCTGATAACTTCAACCACTTTGCCGGTAACAACAGTTCCGTTCTTATGGGCGTCCACAATGGCTTCCCAATGCTTAGAAGCGTCAAGACGGCGCTTTGAAAGCATTATTGTGCCTTCCACATCGTTTGTCTTCATGATAATAAGCTCAAGCTGGTCACCTACTTTAAGCTCCTTTGAGGGGTCGGCGTTCGGGTCTGAGCTGTATTCTTCAACAGGCACAATACCTGTCTGCTTGCGGCCTTCTATATCAACATGAATTTCGGTAGGAGTAATTCTCTGAACTGTACCGATTACCTTCGGGTTGAAATTATCGTTATCCATTTTTTCGAGAGCTTCTGCGAAAAGCTTCTCATCTTCGGAAATGTAATCCGAATTCTCAGCAATCTCCTCTGCTGCCAGCGCTTCAAGATTGTCGCGGTCATTTACCATGTCGGACATGTATTTAAGTACCTCCTTTATATTGCAGGCGGGAGTAGAGGCTCCCGCCGTAACACCAATGCATTCAGCCTTGCCAAAGTCGATGTTTTTCAGCTCTTCATACGACTCAACCAGATAAGTAGGACAATATTTTTCGCAAGCGTCTTTTAGCTTTTGAGTGTTGGAGCTGTTGCGACCGCCGATAACAACCATCATGTCACAGGTTTTAGCCAAACTGACAGCTTCGGCTTGTCTTTCAGCAGTAGCACTGCATATTGTATCAAAAATTATTGGATTTGTACATAGTATTTTCAGCTTTTTTACACATTTTTTGAATTCTTCGACGCTAAAAGTTGTTTGACTTAACAAAACTATGTCAGAAAATTGCTCTCCGAACCTCTTTTTAATGTCGGAAATTACATCTTCAATCTGACTTTCGCTGCTTACTACATAACTTCTGTCTTTGCAGTGGCTGACTATTCCCTTGACCTCGGGATGGCTGCTGTCGCCGCAGACTATAATAACCGCGCTTTTCTCATAGTGCTTTTCGGCTAGTTTATGAATCTTGGAAACATAGGGGCAGGTGGCGTCGACAAAACTGATACTTAGCTCCTTTATTCTATCCGCTGTTTCTTTTGTGATGCCGTGTGTTCTGACAACAAGAGTGTAGCCCTCGGGGCAATCATCGGGAGATTCGGCCACAACAACGCCTTTTTCCGTTAGGCTCTTTATAAACTGAGGATTATGAATCAAAGGCCCCAAGGTACAAACCTTCTGACCTGCCTCTAAAAGCTCATTTACCTTGTTTACCGCTCTGTCAACGCCAAAGCAAAATCCTGCGGTTTTGGCAACCTTAATCTCAGCCGTATAAATCACCTAATTCTCAGTATCTATTCCGAGTTTTTCTTTAATTAATGCCAATACATTTTCAATGGACTCCTCAAGGGTATTGCCCGATGTATCAACAATAATAGCGTCATCCGCGGGCTTTAAGGGAGCAATCGCCCTGTGGGAGTCGTTATAGTCCCTTTGCTTTATCTCCTCAAGGAGAACCTCATAGTCGACTGGAGTACCCCTTTGGATTAACTCCCTGTGACGCCTCATTGCCCTTTCCTCGGGAGAGGCGGTTAAAAAGAGCTTTAAATCCGCATTGGGGAGAACTACCGTGCCTATGTCCCTGCCGTCCATAATGCAGTTATTTTCGGCGGCAAGGCTGCGCTGCAAATCGAAAAGAAACTGACGGACCTCGGGAATGGCGGACACATTAGACGCCGCCATGGATGCTTCGGGCAGTCTTATCGCCTCGGAAACATCCTCGCCGTTTAAGATAACCCTCTGCTCGCCGTTAATATACCGCAAATCGAGCTTTACATCTTTTAAGGTGCTTACAACCTTTTCCCTGTCGGTTGTGTCATAACCGAGCCTCAGGGCATTAACGCCAATTGCCCTATACAAAGCGCCCGTGTCAACATAGATAAATCCAAGCTTTTTAGCTACCGCCTTTGCAACGGTGCTTTTGCCCGCTCCAGAAGGGCCGTCAATAGCTATGTTAATCATCTTATCCCTCTTTCAGTTTCTCAGTGATTCCGCGGCGGATTCACCCGCAAGGTAGCCTGTTGAAAAGGCAATCTGGAGGTTATATCCGCCCGTATATGCGTTCACATCTATAATCTCGCCCGCAAAATACAGACCCTTAATTAATTTAGATTCCATCGTTTTAGGATTAATCTCTTTGACCGAAACTCCGCCCGATGTCACAATCGCTTCCTCTATTGGCCTGAACTTTTTAAATGTAACCGTCAAGTTCTTGATAGTATTTACAAGCACTGCCCTCTGCTCTTTTCTGAGCTGATTTGCCTTTAAGTCGTGGGGAATCTCGGAGAGCCTTAACACAACGGGAATTAAAGCCTTGGGCAAGAGCTTTGCAAGGGCGTTTGACATTCCCTTATTTGCAAATTCGGCTAAATCCCGTAAAATTCTGTTATCAAGCTTATCATAATTCAGAGCGGGCTTTAAATCAATAATAATCTTGTATTTGCCCTCTACAGCGTCCTTCATATGAGAGCTTGCGCTGAGAATAACGGGACCAGATACTCCGAAATGGCTAAAAAGCATCTCGCCAAAGTCATTGTAAACCTCGCGGTAGGTGTCTGAGTCAACAACTGAAATGGCGATGTTTTTTAAGGTAAGCCCCATTAAATCCCTGCACCAGTCCTCTTTTGTTTCAATGGGTACAAGGGCGGGCTTTAACGGCACGATTGTATGACCGGCCTCTTTAGCCAGCTTATAGCCGTCGCCCGTAGAGCCTGTTTGCGGGTAAGACAAGCCGCCGGTTGCGATAATAACCCTATCGGCTTTTATTGTTTCATTTTCGGTCTTAACGCCCGTTAATTCGCCGTCTTCCAAAATGAGCTTTACAGCCCTGCCCTGAAGGAAATTTACGCCCAATTTCTTTGCTTTGTTATAGAGTGCGTCGGCAATATCCGAGGACTTGTCCGATTCGGGGAAAACCCTGTTTCCCCTTTCCACTTTCAGCGGAACGCCCATATCTTCAAAAAAGTCCATTGTGTCTGTGGGCATAAATTTTGAAAATGCGCTGAAGAGAAAGCGTCCGTTCACGGGAACGGCTTCAATCAGCTCATTGAGCAGGGTTTGATAGTTTGTTACATTGCACCTGCCCTTTCCCGTAATAAGGAGCTTTTTCATATATCGATTATTTTTCTCAAGAAGAAAAACTTCATCACCGTATCTTGCGGCGGAAATCGCGGCCATAAAGCCCGCAGGTCCGCCGCCCACAACAAGTATTTTACCCATAACCTCTCCGTTAGACTAAAGTTTATACTGATATTTGTTTGTTCCTGCCTTCAGCTCTAAAGCTTTATCGCCGTCAAGCAAAGTCGCCTTTATGCCGTCGGGCACAAAAACCGTAACATCGGCTTTCTTCTCGTTTTTGCTGATTGTTACTTCCAGCTTACCTGTGTCGAGTGTTATATAGCCGCTGACAAAATCAAGACCATTAACAAATACAGGTGAAATGATTATATCTTTGCAGCCTGCCGTTTCTGCCTTTTGCCTAATGCCCAAGAGATAATCGAAAAGGTACTTTACAACCGCGCCGAACATGGGGTGATTGTTGGACTTTTTATGAGTCCAGTACTCCCAAATTGTTGTGGCGCCTTTTTTCATTTGAGTGCTGAAAGAGATTTCTTTTTCAGAGGTCAAAAGGTCAAACGCCAGCTGACCTTGTCCCCTCTCGAAAAGAACCCTTGTTACAATATCGGTGCCGAAAATGCCTGTGTCGTACATTCCAAGCTTTTTGTAATTCTCCGCCATTCTTTGGAATGTCCTTTCATCGCCGAGCCCGATATCAACGGCAAAGGCGTTCGCGCCCTGAATATTATCCGCAAAATCCCCGGTGGATTCATTGAAATAATGCTTTACAGTAGCCGCCTTTTTAATATTGAGCTTTTCACTGAGCTCTGGGATATATTCTTCCTTGCCGATGAGCTTTGCGGTCTTTATGGCTATTTCAAGGGTTTTTACATAGAAATAGTTGTTCACAAAGGGCGCGGGGATTTTAATTTCATCGGGAGTGCACCAGTCGCCGAGGCACCATGCCCAGGGCTCGTCACTTACCACAAGGTCGTTTTCGCTGTGGTCATCGAGATACTTAAAATATTTGAGCATTCTCGGGAAAAACTCTTTCAGTACGCTCAAATCGCCGAATCTCAGATAATAATTATACGGCACAATGGCAATTGCGCCGCCCCAGCCGCCGGGACCGCCGCCCGACTGAACAAAGGGAGCAGTGTACTGGACATGACCCGTTGTTTCGTCCTGACAATCGGCAATATCCCTGAGCCATTTTTTATAGAACTCCTTGCTGTCAAACAGCAGAAGTCCGCAGCCGGAAACAAGCTGTCCGTCACCGGTATATCCCCTGCCCTCTCTGTGGGGGCAGTCTGAGGGGATACCAGCATGCATATTGGTAAGCTGAGTATTTATGAAAGCATCATACAGCCAGTTGAGAGCATAACTGCTTGACATAAAGCCGCTTGTTACGGGAACATCGGCGTGTATTACATCGCAGACAATAGGCTTCGCGTTTGATGTAAGGGAGAAATATCTAAAGCCGAACCAGGAGAATTCGGCAGCTGCGATCTTAGCCTTTCCGTCGGAAATAAATTCGTTTGCCTGAGGTTTGCCCCAGCTGTGGGTCGCAAAGTCTATCTCGCCATCTTCATTTATAAGCTCTGAGTAAACAATCAAAGCAGACTCTCCTGCTTTAAGACCCGAAATATCAATCTTTACCCTGCCCGAAATGTTCTGTCCCACATCATAGACTTTTATATCTCCAAAGTCCCTGACGAGTTTAGGAGATAAAGTCCTTATAACTTTGTCCGCGGGGGTAGTTTGGAATACATAATCCGATTCGGGAGCTTCTATTTCTACGGCTTTTTGCCATCTGTCATCGCTGAGGCTGTCGGGAGTCAGATTCTCAATAAAACCCTCGGGGGCGACATTGAAATCCTGAATTTCGTGTCTTATAATTTGTGATTCTGTTATGTGGCTTTTGGTCCATTTTACAGTGTCGTTTGAGTAAAAGCTGCCCTGCAGCTTGCCGTCTTTATAAAAGTCAATTTTAAAGCAGAGCTTTACCTTGCCGAAATTGTACTTTACATACCAGCCGGGACCTACGAGTACGGCGATTATATTGTTTTGGGGTTTTATATGCAGCGAAACATCATATTTAAGGACATTAATTGAATGTCTGAATCTATCCTTATAAAGCTCGCCGTTAATATATCGGTCCACATGGTTATAGTCGGTCCATGCGGGGACGAACAAATCGCTGCTGACACTTCTTCCGTTTATGTATGCCTTAAAAAAACCGAGCCCGCATATAATAAGCTCCGCCATGTCAAAATCGGGAGCCTCAAAGGTATCCGCGAATATGGGCTGAGAATAATCCGAGCTTGGCGAGAACCATTTTGCTTTTCCGAACATTTCTTTGCCGGTCATTAAAATCCCCCTTTAAAAAACAGGCGAAGAAATTCCTCGCCTGTAAGCTTTAAAACCTTATTTTTCTTCGCTGTCCTCAGCGTCTTCCTTCTCCGCTTCCGCAGCGTTTTCGGGCGCTGGCTCTGTATCTTTAGCAGTTTCGGGTTCGGCGGCTTCTTTTTCAGTGTTTGTCACTTCATCCTTAAACTGCTTTAAGAGCTCTTCTTCCTTAGCCTTCTTTGTGTGATAGGAGTAGAGGGTAGTGCCCGTGCTGCCCTTAGGAGCGGTTCTCATGGATTCAAGCACTTCGTTTTCTTCTTCCTCGTTCTTTGCGTCCATGAGTCTCTTAAAGTCCTCGCCGCTGATTTTCTCAAACTCAAGAAGGGCGTTCGCAACAAGGTGCAGCTTGTGAACATTGTCAGACAGAATCTCCTTGCCCCTGTTGTAAGCATTGGTGATGATTCTGTTAATTTCGTTATCAATCTCAGATGCGGTAAGCTCTGAGTAGTTTCTGATTGTGCCGTACTCTTTGCCCAGGAAAACCTCGTCATGACCCGTGCCGAAGGCAATCGGACCGAGGGTTTCGCTCATTCCGTACCTTGTAACCATCTTGCGGGCGATGTCGGTTGCTCTTTCGATGTCGTTGGAGGCGCCTGTAGATATGTCGCCGATAATAAGAGCCTCAGCAATTCTGCCGCCAAGCAGTTCGACAATATCCTCAATCATTGAGCTCTTGGAGGTGTAAGACCTATCCTCCTTGGGAACCGACATGGTATAGCCGCCTGCCATGCCCCTTGCGATGATTGAAATTTGATGAACGGGGTCCTGAGTTTCAAGGAAGTATGAAACAACGGCGTGACCTGCCTCGTGGTAGGCGGTGAGCTTTCTGTCCTTTTCGCTCTGCTTTTTTGAGCGTTTTTCGGCGCCTACAAGCACCTTGACGGTTGCTTCTTCAATTTCCGCCATGGTGATGGCTCTCTTTTTGCGCCTTGCCGCAAGCAGAGCCGCTTCGTTAAGGAGATTCTCAAGGTCGGCGCCCGTAAAGCCGACGGTTGACCTTGCGATAACGCCTAAGTCAACATCGGGAGCAAGAGGCTTCTTGCGGGAGTGAACCCTTAAAATTTCCTCTCTGCCCTTGGCGTCGGGATAGCCGACGGTAATCTGACGGTCAAATCTGCCAGGTCTTAAAAGAGCGGGGTCGAGAATGTCGGGACGGTTTGTGGCAGCAAGCACAATGACGCCTTCATTCTCAACAAAGCCGTCCATTTCAACAAGCAGCTGGTTTAAAGTCTGCTCTCTTTCATCGTGTCCGCCGCCCATACCTGCGCCTCTGTGGCGACCGACGGCGTCGATTTCGTCAATGAAGACTATGCAGGGAGCTGACTTCTTTGCCTGATTAAACAGGTCTCTTACTCTGGCAGCACCGACACCGACATACATTTCAAGGAAATCGGAGCCTGAAATTGAGTAGAAAGGCACATTAGCCTCGCCCGCGACAGCCCTTGAAAGCAAAGTTTTACCCGTTCCGGGAGGTCCCACGAGCAGAACGCCCTTAGGTATTCTTGCTCCAAGGTGGCTGAAACGGCCGGGGTCCTTTAAGAATTCAACTATTTCAACAAGTTCTTCCTTTTCTTCCTCAGCGCCCGCGACATCGGCAAAGGTGGTCTTTCGCTTATCGTCCTTGCCAAGCTTTACCCTTGCCTTGCCGAAGCTGAGAGCCCTTGAGGATTCGTTGGCGATGGTCTGATCCATTCGCTTGGATACAAAGAAAATACCGAAAAGAAGTATCACGCAGAACGCTAGAATCGGCACAAGATTTATTATCCACGCGCCGGAGGTTCCCGCTATATAGTCGAACTTAACCTGCTCGCTTTCGGGCCGCTCCTTATTGTGCTCCACAACATATTTGTGGACATCCTCAATGAACATTGTGACATTGGGAACGGTGTAGGAGCGCTCAATATTCGGCTCTTTCCTTGTCTTGTATTTCATATCGCCGCTGGTGAGATTAAGTGAGTACTCGGCAATCTCATCGTTAAGGAACATATTAACGAGCTGATAATACTCGGTCTTTTTCTGCGTCGTTCTTGACAGCATGGTGGTAAGCATGATAATAAGAAAAACCGGTATTATCACATACGGAAGTAATTGTTTCCACTTAATATTTTTCAAAAGCATTATCACTCCTGCAGCGGGTTTAATCTAAACTTATCTTTCCCCGCTTAAATTAATATTAATATAAATTTTTTATTTTTCGTAAACAGAGCGCTTTAACACTCCCACAAAAGGAAGGTTCCTGTACTTTTCATCGTAATCGAGACCGTAGCCGACGACAAACTCGTCGGGAATTGTGTAGCCCGTGTATTCGGCGGTGAGGTCAACCTGCCTTCTGTCGGGCTTGTCAAGAAGGGTGCAGATTCTTATGCTCTTGGGATTCCTTGCAAGCAGAATCTCGGTAATGTAGCTGAGAGTTTTGCCGCTGTCCAGAATATCCTCAACAAGCAGCAAATCATAACCCTCTATGTCAATGTCTAAATCCTTGAGAATTCTAACAGTGCCCGAGGTCTTGGTGCCGCTGCCGTAGCTGGAAACACACATAAAGTCTATGCGGCAGGGTATATCTATAGCACGCATAAGGTCTGCCATGAAAACTACAGAGCCTTTAAGAACGCTGACAAGCAGCAGGTTTCTCTCTCTATAATCCTCTGAAATCTGCCTTCCGAGCCTTTTAACGGCTTCGTCAAGCTCTTCCTTGCTGAGAAGTATTCTGTCAATATCTTTAAGCATGATATTTTCAACCTGCATATTATTTTCTCCTTACAGAAACAAGTATGATTTTTTTGCTGTTATTATCCGCGGCGCACCTTTCGTCGGCTCCGAAGCCGTTTACAAAGACTACGCCCTCATCATCCGCAATAATAGGATTAATTTCCCGCAAAGATTGTGGCAGTTTATTTTCGGAATAGAGCTTTTTGAGGGTTTTGGATAAACCTCTTTCTTTGATTCTGAGCCTGTCTCCCGATTTTCTGCCGCGAATGACGATAGCAGATGTCATTTTATCATAATCTAACAGATTATAACAGACCTCATTATTAATTTTTTGCAACGAATCTATTTCTGTTTTGCTAATAAGTCTGAGCGTGATTATAAAATCCGCAAATTTAAATTCGGTTTCTTTTTCGGTAATATCAGTCTTGTTAATTGCTATCGGCTCCGGCGGCTTTGCGGACTTAAGACTTGCCTTTTCCTCAACAAAAAGATATTTGCCGTCAGAGGTTACCCTGTGGGTTTCGCAAAGGTCAAAGCTGCCGCATTTACTTAGAAGTTCATCCGCTTTTTCTATATGGCGTTTTTCGATTCCGCCGGAGATATAGTTGGAAATGACAGCTTTAATTGCCCTGTATCTTACCGCGGGGTGGGCTTTTTTGAAAGCCTCCGACTTAAATTTACCATTTTCAACAGCTTCGGACAAGAGGCGCTGTGCCTGTTCGTTTAAATACACCTCATCCCGTTTAATGTTTTCCAGAAACTCAGCGAAGTTTTCTAAAATAGATGGGTTAATATCCTGAAGTTTAGGAATAACAAATTTTCTAATTTTATTCCTTGAATATTTTGCGTCATCATTTGTGCTGTCTGTTACATATTCAAGGGAGTTTTCTTTGCAGTAGGCTTCAATTTCTTCCCTTGTGCAGTTAAGCAAAGGGCGGATTATTCTGCCTCTCTTAACGGGGATTCCGCAAAGCCCCGTCAAGGCTGTGCCTCTTGTTAAATTCAAAAGCACCGTTTCAAGGTTGTCATTAAGATTGTGGGCGGTGGCAATAAGCGAAAAATCGTCAATGCCGCATAAAAGCTCATATCTTCTTTTCCTGCCGCATTCCTCCTCCCCTATCTTAAGCTTTTTAGCGAGGGAGGGAATGTCTTCATGGAAAACCTTCAGAGGAATCGAGCGCTTTTCGCAAAACTCTATTACAAAGTTCTCGTCTCTTTTTGCCTCGTCGCCTCTGATGCCGTGGTTAACATGGGCGGCGGAAACCTCGATGCCGAGCCTTTTCTCGTTCTGCTTCAATAGATGCAAAAGGGCAATAGAATCAGCCCCTCCCGATACGGCGACAATTACGCTGTCGCCGCTCTTGAGGAGCATATTATCTTTTATGAATCTAAGAACCTTTTCCGTCATTTTTACCCTTTGCAAACTGTGGTATTAAATATAAAGAGAGGCTATTCGTCCTCTCTTTCTCTTTCTATAGAAGTAAACAGTGTATATTCGGGATTCCACGCAAGCTCTACGGTATCGGTGGGGCCGTGCCTGTTCTTTTGAATCAAAAGCTCTGCCTTGTTTATATCCGATACTTCCGTTTCGCCCTCCATCTTCTGATAATAGTCCTCACGATAAAGCATGATGACTATATCGGCGTCCTGCTCAATTGAGCCAGATTCTCTTAGGTCGGAGAGCTGAGGCTTTTTGGATCTGCCCCTTGCCTCCGTAGCTCTTGCCAGCTGAGCGCAGGTTACCACAGGGATATTCAAATCCTTAGCCATGAGCTTGAGGCTCCTTGTAATTTCGGAAACCTCCTGCACTCTGTTCTCTGTTCTCTTGCTGGACTGCATAAGCTGTAGGTAGTCGATGAATACGCAGTCAACATCTTTAAGACGCCTGATTCTTGCCTTCATTTCGGGCACGGTTATGTTGGATGTATCGTCAAAGTACAATTCACAATTACTTAGGAAAGCCGCCGCGGAGGCAAGCTGCTCCCACTCTTTGGGAGTGAAGTTGCCCGTGCGCATTTTGTGGCTCCTGATTCTAGCCTCCATGGCAAGGACCCTTTGGGCAAGCTGCTCCTTGGACATTTCAAGACTGAAGAAAACAACCTTTTTATTGCCCTTTACAGCAACATTTCTCGCAAGATTCAGCGCAAAGCTTGTCTTACCCATTGCGGGGCGGGCGCCTATAAGTATAAGGTCCGACTTATTAAGTCCCGTAATAACCCTGTCAAGGTCGCTGAAACCTGTGGAAAGCCCCGCATAAAGGTGCCTTTCGTCGGAGGAGAGCTGATAGAGCTTTTCATAAACAAGACCTATGACTTCGCTGAACCTTGAGGGGCCGACTACGCCCCTGCCCTGCCTTATGTCGTAAATTCTCTGCTCAGCATTGTCAAGGAGAACATCGGCGCTTTCTTCGCCGCTGGTTGCGGTTTTAATAATCTCCTCGGAAACCTTTACAAGCGTTCTTATGTAGTATTTTTCTTTGACTATCTTCGCGTAGGCTTCAACATTCGCTGCGGAGGGAACCGACTGGGATAGCTGCAGGAGATACGCCTTTCCAGCCTCGTCTGAGTAGATATTCTCAGCCTTTAAAGCCTCGAGAACAAGCAATACATCAAACTTGCCGCCCTTGGCAGCGTCAAGATTTATTATTGTGGAATAAATCTTTTTATGGTGCTCCAGATAAAAATGCTCGGGCTTTAAAAACATTGCCACCTTGCTTAGAGAAGGCGGGTCGAGCAAAAGAGCGCCGAGCACTGCCTGCTCAGCCTCCAAGCTGTATGGTAATGCGTTATTGTCGATAGAAACGGAATCAATCATTGTTTTAACTTAGCACCCCGTTGAAATAAAGGTTAAGATGCTATTCTCCCACAGCAACATACATAGTGGCGGAAATGCCTGTATAAAGCTTTATCTCGCAGGGGTATGTACCGTAAGCCTTGATTTCGGCTACGCTGATTTTCCTGCGGTCAATTTCAATGCCGATTTGCTCTTTTATTGCCTCGGCGATTTCCTTTGAAGTTACCGAGCCGAAGAGCTTGCCGCTCTGACCCGCTTTTGCGGTGATCTTTACAGTCTTGCCTTCCAGCTTCTCGGCATTTGCTCTGGCGTTGGCAATCTCTGTGTCTATCTTGTGCTGCTTTGCCGCCTCTCTGTTTTTAAGCTCAGTCAGAGCCTGAGCGTTAACCTCGGTTGCGAGCTTTCTGGGGAATAAATAGTTGCGGGCATAACCATCCGAAACATTTACCATCTCGCCCTTTTTGCCGAGGTTTTTAATGTCCTGAGTCAAAATAACCTGCATAATATCAAATCCTTTCTGTAACTTTAAAAAGCTACATAGGGTAATTTTAGTATTTATTAACTTAGTGTATCATAAAAAACCCTATTAGTCATCATCTGCTTTAAAAAAGCTGTGAATTAAACCTCAAGAATAACTGGCAGGACCATCGGGCTGCGCTTGGTTTTTTCGTACATGAACTTAGCGATGTCGTCCCTGACCCTTGTGCGAACGGCATTAAGGTCATAGGAATCGTTGTCAAGCACTCTCTGCGCGATGTGCAGAGCCTGCTCGCTGGCGGCACTGAACAGCTGCTCGGACTCTCTTACATATACAAAGCCTCTTGATGTGATTTCGGGGGGAGAAATTATTTCTCTTGAAACCGAATCTATAACGAAAGAAATAACTATTATGCCGTCCTGAGAAAGAAGCTTTCTGTCGCGAAGCACAATGCTGCCCACATCGCCGACGCCGTAGCCGTCGACGAATACTCTGCCAGCGGGAATACCTGTGGATACTCGCATAGAGTCGCCCAGGAACTCAACCTGAGAGCCGATGTCGGCAATGACAATGTTTTCGCTGGGGATTCCGATAAGCTCCGCAAGAGCCGCATGTTTTCTGAGATGCTTTTGCTCACCGTGGATAGGTATAAAGTATTTGGGCTTTACAAGAGCCATCATGAGTTTAAGCTCTTCCTGATAAGCGTGGCCAGAAACATGCACCTCGTGCATTTTTTCGTAAATAACCTCAGCGCCGAGCTTAATTAGCTCGTTTATAACCTTGCTTACAGTCTTTTCGTTGCCGGGAATGGGCGTTGCGGAAATAATGACATAGTCGTTCGCGCCTATATCAACTTTTCTGTGCTCGGACATAGCCATTCTTGTCAGAGCGGACATAGGCTCGCCCTGGCTGCCCGTGGTGATTATTACAAGCTGGTCGTCGTTGTAGTTGTTGATTTTCTCAATGCCGATAAGCAAACCTTCGGGGATATTGAGATAACCCAACTCTGTGCTGATTTTAACGACATACTCAATGCTGCGTCCAGAGAGGGCAACCTTTCTGCCAGTTTTGTGCGCGACATCGATTATCTGCTGAATCCTGTGAATATTGGACGCGAAGGTGGCGATAATAAGCCTTCTCTTTCCAGCCTTAGAGAAAAGATTTCCGAAAGAGTCGCCGACCTTGCTTTCGCTTGCGGAATAGCCTTCACGCTCCGCGTTTGTGGAGTCGGAAAGCATACAAAGCACACCCTCCTTGCCAAGCTCGGCAAAGCGGGAAAGGTCAATAACCTCGCCGTCAATCGGCGTAGTGTCTATTTTAAAGTCGCCTGTATGCAGAATTGTGCCCGCGTCGCACTTGATGGCGTATGAAACCGAGTCGGGAATCGAATGGTTTACATGAATCGCCTCAATTTCAAACTTGCCCAGTTTAAACTTCTGACCTGGCTTTATTACATTGAGCTTCGCGTCTTCAAGAATCTTATGCTCTTTGAGTTTACCTTCGATAAGACCAATAGACAGCTTTGTCGCGTAAACGGGAACCTTTACGGTTTTGAGAAGGAACGCAAGTCCTCCGATATGGTCCTCATGTCCGTGTGTAATGAGAACACCTTTGAGCTTGTCGGCGTTGCGCTCGACATATGTGAAATCGGGAATGACAAGGTCAACGCCGAGCATATCGCTGTCTGGGAACGCGAGACCGCAGTCTATGATGATAATATCATCATCGTACTCTATGAGAGTCATGTTTTTTCCTATTTCGTTAAGTCCGCCGAGAAAAGCGATTTTAACGGGCTTACCCTTTTCGGATGTCGCTTTCTTTCTCGCGGGACTGCGTTTTGAATAAAGCGGCATATCGCTTTGTTTTTTGGATGTGGTTGTCTTTTTGATTTTGGTTGTTTGCATATTATCTCCTTATCTTAGCCCAAAACACATTTGACGGGAATACTCAGCTCCCCCACGCATTAAACTATGCCGGGATCTCAAAATTTTAGCAATAGACAACTAACCCCTCAAGAAAGGGATTTTCATTCAAATGTGTTTGGCTGTTGTTTATTAAAAAGTCTTGACTCTGCTCAAGACTCAATGTTCAAATAAAAATTAAATCGAATATATTTTAAGCTGCAATTCTATTTTATTTACAGCACATTATGTAGGTATGCTTTGCCCAGCATACCGTATAAATTGTACTATTTATGCTATTTGATGTCAATATTGGCACTGTTTATTATTTTTTCTATCTCAAAGGCAAGTTCGCCCGCTATCTCGGTATCGTGCCCCTCGGAGTAGACTTTAAGCATCTTTCCCGTTCTTGTGGGAGCAAGCACCGCTCTGCCCTTGCCGGCCTCAATTTTTATAGTTTTTCCGTCCGCGGTAATAGGAATTGCTCCTCCGGACTTCGCGAAAACCTCGGTAAGCTTAGAAGGCGAGAAGTTAAGCGGAATCGCCTTCTTAATTATCATAAACTTAGGCAGGTATTTTATAAGCTCCGACAAAGACCTTTCTTCTTTTTTCATCATTGAAAGGATTTTTACTGTCAGGAACAGAGCGTCATATCCCCATTTGTTCTTCTCGGCGGTAGCGCGCATTTCTTCGTCCTCGAATTCGGGCGAGCTGCTTATATAACGCCTTACATTTACGCCGAAATCCTTTGCGAGAGTGTCTATCACCATGGGAGCCTCGGAGGAAATAACGATATCCTTTCCCTGTGACAGCTCATCATATGCAGCAAGGCAGAGAAGTGTTTCGTATGAAATCTCCTCGCCGTTTTCATCCTTCGCGTAAACTTTTGTACCCGTAGAATCGATAATAAACACAGGATAGTCTTTCTCTGAAAGTTTTAAATTATTCAGGCAGTTGTTTATAACGAGCTTTATTTTTTCGTTGTCAGAGCTTACCTTGGCGCCGACACCGTCAAGGCTTGAGAAGGCGCTTTTTTCAAGCTCCCTGCGATAACTGCCTTTAATGGCGGATATATCAACCACATCGGCGCAGCTGTCCTGAGTGCAGCGGATAAAATCGCAGCGCCTGTATTTGTCGCTGATTTCCCTCTCCGCCTTTCTTGTAAGGGGCAGACCCAGCTCGCCAAAGAGCATTATTTCGGTATAGTCGTTCTCCGTGCGGATAAAAATGCCCGATTTCAGGTCACAGTAGCCTGTAAAGAATTTAAGCTCCGAAACAAAGGAGTCACCGAACCCCAGAACCCTTGCGCCTGTCGACATAAGCCCCGCTGTAATAGCCTTTTCAATTGCAAGGGACGCGGCCTTTCCGTCGTGTGCAATGCATACCCTTCTGCCGTTCTTGGAGCTGCCAACGGCGCAGCCGAGTCTTGCCGCCTTTTCGCAGCTGAGCTCAGAGAAGGTTATGCCGCCAATACCCTCGTCTCCGAAAACATCTCTGGTGACATTACCGTCTCTTATATTGTCAATGACTTCTGCGCCTTCGCCAACCTGCTTTTCGGGCCAAATTCGTACATTGTTCTTAATTATCGCATTCTCGCCGATAACGGCATTAGCTCCGATGACGGTATTTTCAAACAGCCTTGCGCCGCTCTTTATCACAGCGCCTTCGCATACGACCGAGGAATTAAGATATGCGTTCGCGGCAATATGGACGGAATTCAGTACAACCGAGGACTTAACCTCAGCGCCCGCGCCGATATTGCAGCCGTCGTCAATAACGGTATTAGGGCCTATAACCGCCTTGTCGCCGATGGTCACATCCCTGCCTATATACACAGGGGGAACAAGGGTATAATCGCCTTCGGGCAGCACTTCGCGGGTATAAATGCCTTTTGCGGTATAGGGCAGGATGATGCCCGTCTTGCCGCTCATTATATCAAAGTGGCAGTATTTATATGCCTCAACATCGCCTATATCGCACCAGTAGCCGCCCGCCTCATAGACGCGCAGCTCCATACCCTTTGAGAGCATAAGGGGGAACAAATCGGAGGCAAAGTCGAAAAACTCGCCTTCGGGTATGAGTTTCAGCACTTCGGGATTAATAATATAAATTCCCGTATTAGCAAGGTTTGTGGTAATCTGACCCCAGCCGGGCTTTTCGTTAAAACTTAAAATCTTGCCGTCCTTGCTGGCGTTAATAAGACCGTATTCCCTCGGGTCGGAAACCCTTGTGCCCACAACAGTAAACAGGGCATTGTTCTCAATATGATTATTGTAGGCGTCTCTGAGATTAAAATCGCAAATAGCGTCGCCGCTGATGACAAGGAAAGGCTCGGTGAAATCGGAGGCGGCATTCCTGACGCTTCCCGCGGTGCCCAGTGCCCCCTCCTCCACTATGCCTTTCAGCTTCATTTTTGAGCCATTATTATCCTCAATATAGTCATTGATGTATTCGGGCATATATTTCAGCGTGACAATAGCCTCGTCAAAGCCCTGTACGCTGAGCAAATCCACAATGTAGTCAAGAACGGGTCTGCCGAATACACGAGCCATAGGTTTGGGAAGGTTGCAGGTCAGAGGTCTTAAACGAGTGCCCTCCCCGCCTGCCATAATAACAGCTTTCATTTATTCTCTCCTTAGCAAAGCCAATAAGGCCGATATTTTCCTTTGATATTATTGCCAAGGAGATTGGAAATTAATCAAACATAACCAAAATATACTTGAATTCGAGCTTTAATATGATAGAATTATTTTTGTCAAAGTAATGAAAGAAAGGCAATGAAATGGATAGCATAGTCAGATTATATACAGACGGAGCCTGCTCCATGAACCCGGGTCCCGGGGGATGGTGCGCGATATTAAAGTACCGGGAGCACGAAAAGGTGCTTTGCGGCGGCGAGAAAAGCACCACCAACAACCGCATGGAGCTGACCGCCGTTATTGAAGGGCTAAAAGCTCTAAAACGCAGATGCGCCGTTGAAATCTATACCGACTCAAAATATGTTGCCGACGCCATTACAAAAGGCTGGGCTGAAAGCTGGAGGAAAAAAGGCTGGAAAAAAGGCGACAATTCACCCGCTTTGAACCCTGATTTGTGGGAACAGCTTTTAAATCTGATAGCTCAGCATGATGTAAAAATCATATGGCTCAGAGGCCATGCCGGTCACCCCGAGAATGAAAGATGCGATAAAATTGCCGTAAAGCAGTCAAAAAAGTACGCAAAATAAATCCCTCTCCAAAAGATTTCGGAGAGGGTCTTTTTATGCAAGCAATTTTTTAAAAAATCTTTCCGCGTTGTTATGGAAGATGTCATCAAGGGTATCTTGCTTTATTCCTCTTGATATAAGGTAGGAATAAAGCTCGGGGATTTTATTGAGGCTGTTTAAATCATCGGGAACATTGCAGCCGTCAAAGTCGCTGCCGATGCAGACAGTCTTTTCTCCTCCAAGGCTCAGAGCATGGTAAATATGCCTGTAAACCTCGTCAAATCCGCTTTTTTCGTCACAGCCGAGAAAACTTACGCAGAAATTAATTCCTATAATTCCGCCGATGCCGATTATATGCTTTATCTGCTCATCTGTGAGATTTCTCCGCTTAGCGTACGGATTATCAACAATTCTGCAGCAGGAATGGCTTGCTATAAAGGGTTTTTCCGCGAATTCCGCCAGATGCCAAAAGCTCTTATCGGAAAGGTGGGAAACATCAACGGCAATTTTAAGCCGCTCCATCTCCTTAACAAACTCTTTGCCGAAAGGGGTAAAGCCGTTGTCAGTCTCCGAAAAACAGCCGCTCGCCACCTCGTTGTCGGCGTTCCATGTAAGGGTTATCAGCTTTACACCCCTGTTATACAGATGATGCAGCCCTTCTATGGTGCCAGCCGCGGCTGCGGCTCCTTCAACCGCCAAAATCGCTTTGTACTTGGATTGGTTTTCAAAATCTATGTATGGAGATATAGAATCCTTGTTTTCCGAGAGCTGCTCATAATAAAAATCGCAGACCTCATCAAAATAGACTGCCGCAGTCTTGCCCCTTAAAGTGTCGGGAATGAATATGGCAAAGACCTGCTTGTAAGCATCAAAGCAATCTGCCTTCTCAAGGGATATGTGAAGGCTGTTATTTTTTAAGGACTCTCCCTTTTTGTGCAGCTCGGTTATCGTATCGCAGTGAAGGTCAAAAAAATTCAAATTACCACCTCAGTAATCCAGCTTTTTATATTTTTGAGGAGTGTAGGCGTTTTCCAAATGATTTAAGTTCAAAAACCTTTGTCCGTCTAGGAAGATTTCTATAATGTCAAACCTGTAGCTGCACTTTGAGTATCGGGGGTTCAGCTTTAAAAAGACTTGAGCGGTCAGAATTATCTTTCTTCGCTTTTCTTGGTTAACAGACAAATAGGGAGCAATCAAGGTGTCTTTTTGCCGAGTTTTAACCTCCGCAAAGACAATAAGCTCAGCCTTTTTTGCGATGATGTCAATTTCCCCGCATTTGGATTTAAAGTTTGCAGCGATTATCTCATAGCCCTTTTCCCTTAAAAACCTTGCCGCTATCTGCTCTCCCAAAACGCCCTTTAATCTTCTGTCATCCATTGTGCTTAGCGAGATTCTTTAGAAATGACCTGCGGTGAACGGGAGAAATGCCGTATTTTTCGAGCATCTGATAGTGCAGAGCGGTGCCGTATCCCTTATGCTTGTTAAAACAGTATTCGGGATATTGCTCATCCAATGACAGCATATAGCGGTCTCGGCTGACTTTTGCCAGAATGGACGCGGCGGCTATGGACATTGAAAGTGAATCGCCTTTTACTATGTATCTTTCGGGATAACCCGTTTCGGGGAGGCGGTTGCCGTCAATCAAAACAAAATCGGGTTTAATCTTTAGCCCGGCGACAGCCTTTCTCATTGCAAGCATTGCGGCATTCAGGATGTTTATTTCATCAATTTCCTTTTCGCTGACTATCGCGATCGAATAGTCAAGGGCGATTTCGGTTATTTTGTCAAACAAAAGCTCCCTTTTCTTTTCGGTCAGCTTCTTGGAATCGTTTATGCCTATATCGGGGCAGTCTTCAGGCAGAATTACTGCGGCAGCAAAAACAGGGCCTGCAAGTGGGCCCCTTCCCGCTTCGTCAACTCCGCAGATGATGTTATATCCTTCGCTTCTCAGTGAGTTTTCAATATCAAGGCTTATCATTTTCGTCCTCCATGGAATCCGTCGGCACTTCAAGTGAAATCCTGCCCAGCTTACCGCCCCTGAACTCGTCGAGTAAAGTATTTGCCGCCCTTTCGGTGTCAACCTCTTTTCCGCTCAGCAGCATACCTCTTTTTCTGCCCAGCATTTCTAAAAGCTCAAAGCCTGAGTGACCGGAGGTATCTTCCAGTTTATATCTTGCGGTGAGCTTTTCGGGGCAGATTTCAGCCAAAACAGTCAAGAGCCTTGCGGCAAGGGTTTCGATGTCAAGGATTGTATCCTTAATTCCGCCCGTAAATGCTAGCTTGTCGCCGACGGCGGGGTCCTCGAATTTCGGCCATAAAAGACCGGGAGTGTCAATCATATCAATGCCTTTGTCGATTGTGTAGCGCTGATTCTGCCTTGTAACGCCTGCCCTGTCCTCAACCTTTGCCTTTGCCTTGCCTGCCATTCTGTTTATGAATGAGGACTTTCCCGTATTGGGAATGCCTGCGACAAGCACGGTTATGGTTTTGCCGGGCATGCCCTTTTGAGCGTTGCGCTCCTTTATGGGAGCTGAAACGCTTCTCAAAACCGTCATAAACTGCTTTAAGCCGCCCCCGCTTTTGCAGTCGGTAAGGACGGCGTTGATACCCTGCTTTTTATAATAGTCAATCCATTTTTTATTGATTTCGGGGTCGGCAAGGTCCGATTTGTTAAGGAGAATAATATGAGGTTTATTGCCGATTAATGAAGGAAGCTCTGGGTTCCTGCTGCTTTCGGGTATTCTGGCGTCAGTAATCTCAATTACAATATCAACCTTAGGCATAAGCTCTTTGAGCTGCCTTAAGGTTTTTGCCATGTGACCGGGGAACCACTGAACCTGTTTTGCCTGAGCTAAGAAGTCCTCCATTTTATCCTCCGATTGAATTTTCTATTTCGGCTATTTTTTCGAGCCTCTTAGCATGCCTGCCCGCTTCAAACTCGCTGTTTAAGAATGCGTCAATAAGTTCAATAGCAAGACCTGTGCCCACTACCCTGCCGCCGAGGCAGAGGACATTTGCGTCGTTGTGCATTCTTGTGTACTTGGCGCTGAAGTAGTCGGAGCAGCATGCCGCGCGAATGCCCTTATGCTTGTTTGCGGCTATAGACATTCCGATGCCCGTTCCGCAGAACAAAATTCCATACCGGCACTTGCCGCTTTGAATTGCCTCGCAGACGGTCTTTGCTATGTCGGGATAGTCGACGCTTTTTTCTTCATAGATTCCGAAGTCGGTAAACTCAATGCCTTTTTCTTTCAAA
Source organism: Clostridiales bacterium DTU053 (assembly GCA_001512765.1). Taxonomy (GTDB): domain Bacteria; phylum Bacillota; class Clostridia; order Oscillospirales; family Acutalibacteraceae; genus DTU053. Next base: position 6,597 of record LFSO01000026.1, on the reverse strand, counting down.
TACTCTTTCGCCGCTTCTTTAAGATGAAATCCGCCGTGGTCCGCGCCCAATGCAATCATGATTCTCACCTTTCCGTAATTATTTTGCTGTAAAGTAATTCACTTAACGCTGTAAAGCTGTTTTCCTTTTCAGTTCTCTTTCCGCCTGAGATGGTCTTAAATATATGGGAACCAAAACGCTTGCGTCAATCGTTTTGCCCTTTTCAAATTCCTCGCATCCTATAATTGCGACTGAGGATGCACTTTGAAACCGGACAGTGCCCGCTACTATACCGACTTTAAATTCGGGATATCTCTCATTGAAGTATTTATGCGCTACCTCCGCGCCGTCGCCGATAAATACTATGGACGAATCGATGTTATATGAGCTGAGCCTGCTTTTAAGTTCGTCAAGGCTCACGGCCGAATCCACACAAAGACGCTCCATATTATTCTGACATAAAAAGTCCGCGGAATACACCTGATTGCAGCGGGCGTCCATTACGGCAGCGGCGATGCACCCTGTTCCCATAAGCGGATAAGCGATTGCCTGCAAAGTCGAAACGGAAATGCAGGGGATGTTTAATGGCTCCGCCAGACCCTTTGCGGTCGCAATTCCGATTCTAACGCCCGTAAAGGAACCGGGGCCTGAGGTTACAGCTATAGCGTCAATTTCGGAAATGCTGGTGTTTGCCCTTCTGAGACAATCGTCAATCAGCTCCATGAGAGTCTGAGAGTGGGTAAGACCGATATTTATATAGGCTTCGCTAATAACCTTTGAGTTTTCCGCGACAGCCGCGCTTGCCGCTGCGGCTGATGTTTCTATTCCTAAAACCTTCAAACGATATTGCCTTCTTCCTTGTCTGAAATTCTGATGATTCTTTGAGTATCGCCCTCGCCCTTTTCAATCTCGATAAATATCGTATCTTCGGGCAGGGCTTCTTCTATATTTTCGCTCCATTCAATTAAAAGTAGATTTCCTTCAGCAAGATAATCAAAAAAGCCTGTGGAATACAAATCCTCCCATGAGCTTACCCTATACATATCAAAATGGAAAGTATGAGGCTCGCCGCCGTAGTCATTGACTATGGCAAAGGTGGGGCTGCTTACAAAAGCGGTGTTTCCGAGACCTTTTACAAGTCCGCGGATAAAGGCGGTTTTGCCCATTCCCATGCCGCCTTTAAAGGCAAGAACGCCGCCCTTTTTAAACTCGCCCGCAAGTCTTGCGGCAAGCTCCTCGGTTTCTCTTTCGCTGTTTGTAAAATACTCTCTCATAATCTCACTAAATTTACTCTCCACTTGATAATGAGGACATAAAGCATTATAATCTTTTTGCAGTCTTTAGTCGAAAAACATAAAAACCCGAAAAGGGGTATCAGATGTATAAGATAATTAACGCCATAAAAGATTTTATACAAGCAACAGACAAAATCCTAATAAGCCTCAGCATTTTAACCTCGGTGTACGGGCTTTTGATGGTCTACAGCGCAACTAAATCCTCGTTAAGCGAAGGGGCTATTATTTCAAGAGATTTCAGAACCATGCTCATCGCTGTGGGGATTGGAATTGTTTTTGCCATAATAATCTCGCTCATTGACTATGAGCTGATAATAAAGCTGTGGCCGCTTATAGGATTTTTCTGCATCGGAATTATGATTGTGACACTGCTTTGGGGCAAGGCGCCGCCCGCAAGACCCGACGCCCGTTCATGGCTGGTTATAGGCGATACGGGCTTTTATCTGCAGCCTTCGGAGCTTGTCAAGGTCGGCTTTATCATAACTTTTGGAATACACCTTGACAGCGTGAAGGATACACTGGACAAAATAAAGACCTTATTTCTCCTTTGCGTTCACGGCGCGATACCCGTTTTTCTTATCATTATTACTGGTGACGCAGGCTCCGCGCTTATCTTTATTATTATCTTCATCGGCATGATGTATATGGCAGGCGTAAAACTCAGATACTTTGCGGCTGGCGCGGGTTTGGTCGCGGCGATTTCACCGCTTGCATGGATTTACGCCCTTAAAGACCTTCAAAAGCAAAGGATTCTCGCCCTTTTCTATCCCGACCTTTACCCTGCCGTAATTTATCAGCAGGATATGGGCATAAGAGCTATCAGCAACGGCGGCTTTTGGGGCAGCGGCTTGTTCAAGGGAACATTTACACAGGGCTCTCTTGTGCCGGAAAACCATAATGACATGATTTTTACGGTCATCGGTGAAGAGCTAGGCTTTGTGGGAGCCGTAACCGCAATTGTCCTGATTGCATTAATTATAGCAAGAATAATCGGCACAGGCAAGAAATCAAGGGACAATTCGACGGCAAACATGTGCTACGGAGTCGCCATTATGCTTGCCGCGCAGGCGGTTGTTAACATTGGTATGTGCCTTAAACTTTTCCCCGTTGTGGGCATTACACTGCCGTTTTTCAGCGCGGGAGGCTCCTCAAACCTTAGTGTTTACATAGCTCTCGGTCTCATTCTCAGCATTTACAGATATAATCAGACTAAGCAGCTCGATAACCTGATGCTGATAGGAATCAGAACCCCGTTTACCGAATAGCTTACAGCTTTTCGAGCCTTGCCGCCCTTGCCATCAGCTTCTTTGTGCCCGATTCCATAAAGGCAACCTCAAGCAGAATATCGTTGCCCACGGGCTCAGCGCTAACAACAACGCCTACGCCGAACTTTTTATGCTTAACCGAGTCACCGGCTCTGTATGAGTCGAGCGGCTCTTTATTTTGCGCGCTTGAAACGGTGCCAACCGTAAAGGTTCTGCCCGCTCTCTGCGGGGCGGGGCTTGTCTGAGAAGAGGATGAGCTGCCTTGAGATGTGTCTGAAGATGAGTAATAGCTGCTCCTTGACTGATAGGAGTAACCCGAACCGTACGACGAGCCGAACAGCGAGGAGCTGCCAGACGCCCTTTGGGTTTTAATCTCATTTACATAGGCAGGGTCGATTTCAAGCAGGAAGGGTGAAGGCTGATTGTGGGTAGTGTTGCCGAAAAGCATTCTGGTTTTCGCCCGTGTAAGATACAGCTTCTCTTTAGCCCTTGTGACGCCCACATAGGCAAGGCGTCTTTCCTCCTCAATTTCATTCGGGTCATAAAGCGACTGTCTGCCCGGGAATATGCCTTCCTCCATACCCGCAATGAATACAAGGGGGAACTCAAGACCCTTTGATGAGTGAAGGGTCATCATTACAACGGCGTCGGCTTCGGAGTTGTAATTATCAATATCGGAAAGCAATGCGACATCCTCAAGGAACTCGGGGATGCCCGCTCCCGGGTTTTCTTCCTGGAATCTTACTATGTTTGAATAAAGCTCCTGAATGTTCTCAAATCTCTCCTCAAAGGTTTCGGGGTCGTTTTCAAGGGATTTGAGATACCCGGTCTTTTCGAGCATGAGGCTAAACAGCTCATGGGGCGGCATTTTTTCAGATTGGTCTCTCAGTTCATTAATAAGTTCCGCAAACTTCTGGAATTTCCCAGCAGACTTTGAGAGCGCAGGATAGTCCGCTGCATTGCTGATAACCGAAAACAAATCGAGTCCCAAGGCAGAGGCAATTTCCGCAGCCTTATTAAGACTTGCCTCGCCTATACCCCTTTTGGGCTCGTTTATTATCCTTCTGAGCCTTATTTCATCGGAGGGGTTTACAATTACCGCAAGGTAGGCTATTACATCCTTTATTTCTTTTCTTTCGTAGAACCTAAGACCTCCGACGATTCTATAAGGTATGCCCGCCCTTGTGAACGCCCGCTCAAAGCTGTTTGACTGGGCGTTCATTCTGTATAAAACGGCATGGTCGTTCCACTTTCTGCCCGCGGCGGAGCTGTCTATTATTTCATTTGCTACAAAGGTACCCTCATCGGTTTCATCGGCGCAGACTACCACTGTCACCTTTTCACCCTCGGCGTTTTGAGTCCAAAGGCTTTTGCCCTTTCTGCCGATATTGTTCGCGATAATGGAGTTTGCGGCGTTGAGTATGTTCCGGGTGGAGCGGTAGTTTTGCTCAAGCCTTATAATCTTTGCGTCTTTGTAGTGCTTTTCGAAATTGAGTATGTTTTCGATTGTGGCACCTCTGAACTTATAAATACTCTGGTCGTCGTCGCCCACAACGCAGATATTGTTCCATGCCTTTGAAAGAAGGCTTACAAGCAGGTACTGAGCATGGTTTGTGTCCTGATACTCGTCAACGAAAATATATCTGAACTTTCTTGAATATTTTTCAAGGACATCGGGATGTTCTTTAAAGAGCTTTACGGTGTTTACAACCATGTCGTCAAAGTCCATGGCGTCGGCTTTTTTAAGCCGCTTTTGATATTCGGCATAGGCTTGTCCTATTTTTTGAAGCCTTAAATCGCTGCCCGCGGACATAATGAAGTCATTAGGCCCTATAAGCGAATCCTTGGCTCGGCTGATAGCTGAAAGTATTGACTTATGGGATATGAACTTATCGTCAATTCCCAAATAGCTTTGAACCTCTTTAATAAGACGCTTTGAGTCGTCGGTATCGTATATTGTAAAGTGGCTGGAATAGTCTATTCTTTCGCCGTCTCTTCTGAGAATTCTGCCGCATGCGGAATGGAAGGTGCTTGCCCAGATTTCACCCGCGTCCTGCCCCAGCATATTGGCGAGCCTTTCTTTTAGCTCATTGGCGGCTTTATTGGTAAATGTTATGGCAAGAATCTCCCATGGTCTTGCGGGATTTACCGCAAGGAGGTCAAATATTTCCTCATACGCTGACTTGTCACCCGCCAATAATCTCTTTGCCGCGCCAATGTCTTCATCGGTGACATTTCGACAAAGGTAGTCGGACTTATATGCTCTGCCGTATTTAATAACATTCGCTATTCTGTTTACAAGCACGGTAGTTTTGCCGCTGCCCGCGCCAGCAAGGATGAGCAGCGGTCCTTCCGTTTCGGTAACGGCTTCAAACTGCCTGTCGTTCATTCTTGAGAATTCTTTTTTTATGATTTCTCGCCTTAAATTTAAAAAGATTTCCGAATTCATTGTTTTCCCCTTTTTGCGGCTAAGCGACACGCATAACCGCATAGATTATTCGTTCCGTTATATTTTTAAACGATGTGATTATTTTCATTAAGCTCAGCTGCGCGGAATCAGGCATGACTCCATAGTTCAACAGCTCATTTTGCTTTTGATTTAGATTTTCCGTTAAAGCAAAGCATTTCTCTATGATTTTAATGCCGCTCTTTTTTATATTGGGCAGCATTAAGAAAGTGTTTTCAAGCTCATTCAAAGCTGAAATCAGCTCATTAAACAAAGCAGTGGTCTTGATATTAGGTCTTGAGCCAAGCAGATGCTTTCTGAACACGGTCAAAAGAGCGGAAATACTGTTCAGCTCAAGGGCTAAAAATGCGATATCGTCCTTCTCGATTTCAAGAATCAGCTCTTTTGAAAGCCGCATTACAATCTGCCTTGTAATGTCGCTCACATTATTAGTACAATCGGGAGCTTTGGCAGAGCTGTAAAAACGCTGCTCGGGGCTCATTTCAAGGTATTTTATAATCTCGGCTGCTTCCTGCTTTAATATCTTGATAATATCTGTAAGGCTATCTATGTAATCAATTCTATTCTTCATTTCATCACCGCCGTTTCCTTTAGATTCAAGACTTGCCAATCAAAACAAAAAACAGCTTGGTGACGAAATATGAGATAAACGCACAGCCGGGAAAGGTCAAAAGCCATGTGGCAACCATATTGCCCGCAATCCGCCAGTTGACAAATCTTAGCCCCCTTGACGCCCCCACGCCCATAATAGCAGAGGTTTTAGCCTGAGTCGTGCTTACAGGCAGCCCCGCAAAGGAAGACAAAAGCAGAGAAACGGAGCCCGCAAGGTCGGCGGAAAAACCCTGATATGCCTTGAGTTTCACCATATCCATACTGACGGATTTAATAATTCTGTATCCGCCCGTCGCGGTGCCAAGGCTGATGACAAGCGCTGTAAAAAGCATAAGCCAAATAGGGATATGAAATTCGCCGCCTTTTGCCCTGTTATTTGAGATATAGGCGCTGAGCAAAAAAACTCCGATGAACTTCTGCCCGTCCTGCGCCCCGTGCATAAATGCCATAAACGCGGACGACAGAACCTGCAGGCGCCGAAATACTCCCGTAGTGCCCTTTAGCTTAAAACGCTGAACAATTAAGCGGGTGAGAGTAACGATTAAAAGACCTAAACCAAAGCCTATCAAAACGGAAAGGATAATGCCCCACAGCACCTTTTTCCACTCTGCGGCGCCAAGACCCTTGAAGCTTCCGAAAACCGCGAATGAGGCTCCAGTGATGCCCGCAATCAGCGCATGGCTTTCACTTGTGGGTATGCCGAAAAACCAAGCGACAACCGCCCAAATCACAATTGACAAAAGTGATGCTGAGAGGGCCGCAAGGGCGATTTTTGAGTCCTCGCCGAAGCTTGCTATCCCGTAAACCGTTTTCGCAACGGAGCGGTTTATCATAGACATTATAAAAACACCCGCAAAATTCATTATTGCGGCAAGCAAAATTCCCTTTGCGGGCGTAAGCGACCTGGTTGATATGCAGGTGGCAATTGCATTCGGCGCGTCCGTCCAGCCGTTTACAAATATGACAGCTGTAATAAGAA
>LFSO01000036.1:18594-26605 GCA_001512765.1 Clostridiales bacterium DTU053 | reverse complement strand
CAGTATCACGCCTTGGAATTGAAGATTCATTTATTTTCGGCTGGAGCTGGGTCGGCGGCGTGATTGGATATAACGACGAAGCTTTAGTGAAAAACAGCAATAATACAGGCACAGTTTCGGGAGAGACTTATGTCGGCGGCGTGATTGGATACAGCTCCTTCTCCGTAATAACAAGTCTATATAACTCCGGAGCCGTTTCGGGAAATGAAAGCATCGGCGGTTTGGTCGGATATAATCATCAAACCCTTTTGACAAACAGCTATAACAACGGCGAGATTTACGGAGCAGACAGTATCGGCGGCTTAGTCGGATATAATTTTTACTCCACAGTTAAAAGCTGCTATAACATCGGCTCAGTTTCGGGAGAGACCGGTGTCGGCGGCGTGGTCGGTAAAGAAGAAAAATCCATGGTGATAAACACTTATTATCTTAGCGCCTGTGTTCCCGACGCGACTAACTACTCAGGCACAGCCCTCTCGGATAGCGAAATGCAGCTCAAAGAGAGCTTTGCGGGCTTTGACTTTGTGAATGTTTGGGCTATTGAAAGCTCGACTGGCTATGCTTATCCGCAGCTTATTATAAATCTTGACCCTAACTTAGGTGAGCCTTCTGCCGTATGGGATGGTACCGTAGCCGACGGTTTTGCGGTAGGTACAGGCTCAAAAGATGACCCCTACCTGATTCAAACGGCAGAAGAGCTTGCTTTTTTAGCGTTTTCAGTAGCCGACGGCAATACTTATTACGATAAATATTTTAAGCTTGAAAATGATATTGTGCTTAACAATACTTCCGCTAAGTATTGGATATTAAACGCTTCAAAATGGACTCCGATCGGCTCATACGAAAACCGATTTATGGGCAATTTTGACGGCGCAGGTCATACCATTCGCGGCTTATATATTGACACCGCGGAAGATTATCAGGGCTTGTTCGGCTATATAATCAGCGGCACGGTTACGGGAGTTCACATAGAGGAGGCGTATATAGCGGCGGGACACTATGTGGGCGGCGTGGCAGGATATAACGAAGATTCTGCAATGTCGGACTGCTATAACAGCGGAACAGTTTCGGGTTATAATTATGTCGGCGGTGTGTTTGGCTCCGTCGGAGAAGAGTCCGAGATAATTAACGGCTGCAATACAGGCTCAGTTTCGGGCTATGACTCTGTCGGCGGCGTGGCCGGAAACAACAGTTTCAGCAAAGAATTGTCGGAAAGCTTTAACGCAGGTCCGGTTTCGGGCAATGCAGTAATCGGCGGAGTGGCAGGTTCCAACTCATGGTACTCATCCATGGTAAACTGCTATAACATCGGCAGGGTTTGGGGAACTGAGAGTGTAGGCGGTGTGGTTGGAGAGGTCTCCTATTACGCCACTGTGGAAAACTGCTATTACCTTAACACATGCACAGAGATTTCCAGTGAATTCGGCACAGCTCTTACAGAGGCTCAAATGCAGGAAACTACGGACTTTATAGGTTTTGACTTTGAGAGTGTTTGGATGCTTGACCCGACAACAGAATATTATTATCCCATTTTGCGCAGCATCGGATACATTGTTTCAACCCCTGTGATAGCGGTCACCGGAGTCAGCCTTAACAAAACCGCCCTTCAGCTTAAAGCGGGAGAAAATGAAACACTCATAGCCACAATCCGGCCCACTGACGCAACCAACAAGAATGTGACATGGACCTCCAGCGATACGGATGTGGCTTCGGTACATGACGGATTGGTAACCGCCAAAAAAGCAGGCACAGCCGTAATCACTGTAATAACAGAGGACGGAAACTTCACAGCGGTCTGCGCTGTTACAGTGACACAGCCTGTTACTGGCGTGGAACTTAATAAGTCATCCCTTACCTTGCAAGTCGGCGAGAGCGAGGGTTTGTTAGCTGCTGTCCTTCCTGATGATGCCACAAATAAGCAGGTTGTCTGGACTTCGAGCAACAGCAGTGTTGCGTCCGTAAGCCAAAATGGAGCAGTAACGGCACTGAAGGTCGGAACGGCTGTCATTACCGTCACCACCGCAGACGGCGGATTTACCGCAACCTGCGCCGTCACAGTCGTTCCGAACAAAATTGAGCTTAAACCAGGCTTGGGCTATAAGCTTAATGAAAGCGGAACAATTGTTTATAACATCAAGCCCGAAACAAAAGTAAGCGACCTTGTTAAGAACTTTGCGGGCAGCGGAACTATTGAAGTAAGAAACAAAGACGGAGTGCTGCTGTCAGGTGATAAGTTTGTAGGTACAGGAGCAATAATAAATCTTATCGCGGGCGGCAGGGTAGTCGATACACTAATAGTCGCGGTACTTGGCGATGTTAACGGAGACGGAAAGGTGCTCGCGAACGACGCAAGACTGGTACTAAGACATGTGGCTAAACTCGGTACTCTTACCGAGCTTCAAATGCTCGCGGGAGACACAGACGGCAATAAGAAAATTGAGGCTACAGACGCGCGAATCATCCTCCGTGTAGCCGCAAAACTGCATAAGTTTTAATTCACGCACAAAAACAGGGTCCCCAAAAAGGACCCTGTTTTTATTTAAGACTTAAATGACACTTTGCATAATAAAAAGCCGACAGTCTAAACTGTCGGCTCTTGGTGGAGACGAAGGGGATCGAACCCTCGACCTCTTGAATGCCATTCAAGCGCTCTCCCAGACTGAGCTACGCCCCCATAGCGCATCGCGCAGTGATTATATTAGCATACAGACTCTTTTTAGTCAATACTTTATTTTCTGGTTTTACGGCATAAAAACTTTGGCAGCGGGAGAAGAAAATTATTGAAATAAAAGGTTTAGGAAAAGACAAGTTAAAACCAAAACAATGCTTGACTACACTGTGACGAGATAGTATAATACAAAAAACAGACGGTGAGGCAGGTGGAAGCGCATGAGATTGGGGGACAAAATCTTGTTCGGTCATCCTGCGTTTTCCGATTTTAAATCACCCGTCTTGAGCTCACCGTCACCCCAACACGGTTCATTTCCCGTTTTTAATTTAATAAAAGAAGAAGTTAAGGATTTTTGATTCTATTCAAAAATCCTTTTTTTTGTGTTCAGGAGGTTTTATGAGGCACTTAATCAGTATCACGGATTTAACAAAGTCTGAAATTGATGAGCTTATTGAACTTGGGCTGAAAATAATTGAGAATCCCAAGGATTACAGCGAGGTATGCCGCGGCAAGAAACTGGCAACCTTGTTCTTTGAGCCCAGCACAAGGACCCGCCTTAGCTTTGAGGCTGCTATGCTTGAGCTTGGCGGTCAGGTCTTGGGATTTTCTTCAGCGGATACAAGCTCCGCCGCTAAGGGCGAGAGCGTGACAGACACCGTAAGAACAGTCGCCTGCTATGCGGACATCATAGCCATGCGTCACAATAAGGAGGGCGCGCCCCTTGCCGCCGCAATGAAGTCCACGGTACCGATAATCAACGCGGGCGACGGCGGTCATCAGCACCCGACCCAGACCCTCACCGACCTTATCACAATCAAGAGGGAAAAGGGATACATCGGAGATATAACCGTCGGCTTCTGCGGTGACCTGCAGTTCGGCAGAACGGTTCACTCTCTTATAAAGGCGCTGCTTATGTACAGCGGAATTAAGTTTGTTCTGATTTCTCCCAATGAGCTGAGAGTCCCGGGATACATCAGAGAGGCCCTCAGGCACCATAATGCCGAATTCGTAGAGATTGAAAGGCTCGAGGAGGTTATAGACGAACTCGATGTTCTTTACATGACCAGAGTTCAGCGCGAAAGATTCTTCAACGAGGCCGATTATGTAAGGCTGAAGGACAGCTACATCTTAACACTGGATAAACTTAAGACCGCAAAGCAGGACCTTTCGATTCTGCATCCGCTGCCGAGGGTCAACGAAATAGCGGTTGAAGTGGACGACGACCCGAGAGCCTGCTATTTCAAACAGGTTCTTAACGGCAAATATATCAGAATGGCATTAATCATGAAACTTCTGGAGTTAGTATGAGCGCATATACGGGATTAGAAATAATAAACATAAATACAAGCAAAAACGAGGTGGGGACAGAAATGTATGTAGACGGCATTAACTGCGGCTTTGTGCTGGACCACATTACCGCAGGCAAGGGCATGGAGATTTACAAGGCTCTTGAGCTTGACAAGCTGGACTGCTCCGTAGCGGTAATTCAAAATGTAAAGAGTTCAAAATACGGACGCAAGGACATTATAAAGATTGACAGCATGATTGACCTTAATTTTGATAATCTGGGCTATATCGACAAGAATATTACCGTCAACACCATAAAAGACGGAAAGCTAATTGACAAAAGGCATATATCTCCGCCCACGATTCTTGTAAATATTCTGCGGTGCAAGAATCCCCGCTGCATTACATCCACCGAGAGGGGAGTAGACCATATTTTCAAGATGAGCGAGGGCGAAGACGGTGTTTACCGCTGCATTTACTGCGAATCTGACCATAAGGAGAAAACATTATAATAATGGATATTAAAGAAATACTAAGTCGTGTTGACCATACAATATTAAAACCCGAAACCGTCTGGGAAGATGTGGACAGGGTGTGCGCCGAGGCGGTTAAGTACTCTGTCGCCAGCGTCTGCATCCCGCCCTCGTTTGTAAGGCGGGCAAGGTATCATTATCCCGAGCTTAACATCTGCACTGTTGTTGGCTTTCCGAACGGCTATAATTCTCCTTTCGCAAAGGAGTTTGAAACAATCCTGGCTGTCAAAGACGGCGCCGATGAAATTGATATGGTTATAAACATCGGGCTTGTCAAAGAAGGCAGATACGATGAGGTTCTCTCGGAAATCCTGCTTATCAGAGAAGCCTGCCATGGCAAGATACTAAAGGTTATAATAGAAACCTGCCTTTTGACCGAGGAAGAAAAAATCGAGATGTGCAAAGTGGTCACAAAGTCGGGAGCCGATTATATCAAAACCTCAACGGGATTTGGATCGGGCGGAGCCACAAGGCGTGACATACTGCTGTTTAAAGAACACATCGGCGACAGCGTTAAGATAAAGGCTGCGGGCGGAATAAAAAGCCTTGAAGACGCAAAGGATTTTATCGTTCTCGGAGCAGACAGACTCGGCACCAGCTCTCTTGTAAAGCTGGCTGAAGGTCTTATTGTCGACAGCTCTTATTAATTTCGAATCGAGGTTTTTATTATGGCAAAATACGAGGCAACTCTGAGGGGCGATTTTAACATCATCCTCAAGGATATTGAAGATAGCGTTATGAGAAAGAGCCTCAGCGCCAGCTTTGAAGACGGCAGCTTTTATCAGGACGGCGACACCGCCTTTGCTTTCAGAGTTTATGAAAGATACAGCTATTTTGGAAACAACAGGGTGAGTCTTAGCATCCTGCTGTTTAAGAAGGGCGATGATATAAAATTCAGCGCCATAACCTCAGGCGGCAGCCAGGCGGTGTTCTTTAAGATAAACACAGTGGGTGAGCAGAATTTCCTCTCGACCATCATAGACACGGTGGAAAAATACAGAATATAATTACAGCCCGACATCGTCGGGCTTATTTATGTTGACTGAAAGGCGCAAAGATGGTATACTCGTCGTTGCTTTGCGCTTTTCAGTACTGTTTTTTGAGGTTATTATGCTAAAACATTTTGTTAAGTCTTTTCTTGGAGGCTTTGTTATTGCAATAGGGGCTGTAGCCTGTCTTTCCGTGGAAAACAAAGCCTTAGGCGCGTTTTTGTTCACCCTTGGAGTATTTTCGGTTTCCAGCTTCGGCTTTTGCTTATTCACAGGCAAGGTTTGCTTTATCCCGAATAAACAATCCTCCTTTATTAAGGATATTATCCTTACATATTTGGGCAATTTTATCGGCACGGTATCATTAGGGCTTGTTCTCCCTTTTACTAAGCTGAGTATCCTTGTTCCCAAAGCTCAGGAGATTGCGGCTCTTAAACTCTCCGATACACTTTTCAGCGCCTTTGTAATGTCCGTGCTCTGCGGAATGATGATTTGCATTTCTGTTTTAGGCTTCAAAACCATAAAAGACGGCACGGGCAAATATATCGCGCTGTTCCTGCCGATTATGGTATATATCCTTGCCGGCTTTGAGAACAGCATAGCAAATCTGTTTTACTATACCTTTGCAGGCGCGTGGGGCAGCCCGGCGCTGATTCATTCGGCAGTCGTCGCCCTCGGCAACCTAATCGGAGGAACTCTGATACCCTTTGCGGCAAAGTACACAGACAACATAAAACTCGGCTGCGAAGAATAAAAACACGACCGCTTAAGGCGGTCTTTTTTTATCTCCAAATGAGTTTTTTGAACCATAACCAAGATAAAGCATAGTATGTACTGAGCTGCTTTGGCTTGACCGACAGGCGGTCAAAGCGGAAATTGTAGGCTGACTTTAAAGGCAAATCGGTCAGTCGTATCGTCAAAATCAGAAAATGATAAAGGGAGATTTCAAAATGTATTACTACTACTATAAAGACAATGTGCCGCTCAAAAAGAAAGATAATTCCCGAAAAGGCGGCAAAGACGATTGTCCGTACTGTTCAAAAGATTTTGATTATAGTAAATTAAGCATCCCGTGTTCCTGCCCCACATGCAGGCAGGCTCAGGCAGATGAGAGAGAAGGCGGCAGATGGTCAAACCACGGCTTTGAAGGTGAGAGAAACGGCAGAGGAAATTCGGGAAACAATCAGGGTTTCTACGGTGAATATGAATTTCCGATGAATGATGACGGCCCCCACACTTTTGAGCTTGAATTCGATGAAGACTTCAGGCCTCAGCATTTCTCGGGAAATAAATTCGAGGGTCCCTTCAGGGATGATTACAGAGACTACGGTTCCGATTATTACGCATACGGCAGACCCGATTGGGGTAAAGACAAAAAGAATGATAAATCCGATCCCAACCTTAAACTCTATCTTAATATAAACATCTGCAAAAAATGCGGAAAATGCTCCTGCGATGTAAAGCCCTTCCCGCCTCATAAGTGTAAGGAGCCTTGCGAGTTTTGCGGATGCGAGCCCTGCCGTTGCGATGTAAAGCCTTGCCCTCCGCCTCCTCCGCCGCATCCTCCTCTTCCTCCCTGCGATAAAAGACCCATTGACTGCTGCCCGGAGCCTGTTTGCTGTGACGATAGCGTAGGTCCTCCGCCGCCTCACGGCAACTTCTGCCACTGCTGCGGCAGTGAGCCTTGCCGCTGCAACAGATTCCCCGGCTATCCGGAAATGGAAAGCGAGCATTTTGATTACTATTGGGATGAGCAGTAGCTTTATTAAACGGACAGATTAGCGTGATTTTGTTATTTCGAGCTCCATATCTGCGGATATGGGGCTCTGTTTTTTATATTTCTTGACAATAATAAGTAAAAAGACTATACTCTAACTGCAAATGCGAATCATGTGCAATTAGAAAATGGACTGTAAAAGTATTATTCCGCTTGAGAGGAATATGGATATGAATTTAAAAAAGATTACCGCTTTAATGATTATACTTCTGCTGACATTTAGCGCCTTCGGCTGCGGCAAACAAACGCCAAAAAGCGGCGAAGGGAATCTTACCGTATACACGAGCTTTTATGTAATGTATGACTTTGCTAAAAAGATTGGCGGAGACAAGGCCGAGGTCATAAATATGGTTCCCGCGGGCACAGAGCCTCACGACTGGGAGCCGAGCGCAGCCGATATTGCGGGACTCGAAAGAGCGGATATTTTCATTTACAACGGCAAGGGGATGGAGCATTGGACGGAGGATGTCCTTAAAACCATCGGCAGCAATAAGCTGATTACTGTTGAAGCATCCGCAGGTATAGAGGATGTCCAAGGCGACCACTCTGACCCCCATGTATGGCTGAGTCCCATGAACGCAAAAAAGCAGATGGAGAATATAAAAGACGCTTTTGCCGAGGCTGACCCCGAAAACGCCGAATACTACGAGGCTAACTTCAGCAAATACTCCGCCGAGCTGGACGCGCTTGACGCCGAGTTTAAAAGCGTAATCGAACCGCTCCCCAGACGAGATATAGTGGTATCCCACGAGGC
>LFSO01000036.1:0-18586 GCA_001512765.1 Clostridiales bacterium DTU053 | reverse complement strand
ATAATCAGGTTTATTAAAGAGAATAATGTAAAGGTAATCTTCTTTGAAAGTCTGAGTTCCGCAAAGGTCGCCCAGACCATTTCAGCAAACTCGGGCGCGAAAGCAGAAGTTCTAAACCCCCTTGAAGGCTTGACCGATGAGGAGATAAAAAACGGCGAGGACTATTTCTCCGTTATGCGTAAAAACCTTGCCGCCCTCAAAAACGCCCTTGAATGAACTGTAAAGCAATGGGCCTTTTCTTGTAATGGCATTTTACTTTTCAGGTGAAACCTATTTTCTTAATGAACTTCGGAGGATAATTCGTGAATCTTATAGATGTAAAGGATTTGAGCTTTAGCTATGAAAACGAGCCTCTTTTCTCGGACATAAGTTTTTCCGTAAAAGAGGGCGATTGCACTGCTGTCATCGGCTCAAACGGAGCGGGCAAAAGCACATTGATGCGTCTGATTTTGGGCGAGCTGCAGCCGGACAAGGGCTCTGTTTCCCTTTTCGGACAAGATGTAAGGCAGTTTAAGGACTGGCATAAGGTGGGCTATGTAAAGCAGTCGGGCCTTCAGGACGCCATTAACTTCCCCGCCACAGCAAAAGAGATAGTGCTGGCTAACCTCTATTCTCAAATCGGCATGTTCCGCTTTCCCAAAAAGGAGCACAAGGAAAAGGCTATGGCGGCTCTGGAAAGCGTCGGTATGGCGGACTATGCCGACAAAACACTCGGCGAAATGTCGGGCGGTCAAAGGCAAAGGGTAGCTCTTGCCATGCTGCTTGTGGCTGACCCCATGCTGCTTTTGCTTGATGAGCCCGTCAGCGGCGTTGACTCCAAAAATGTAGCGGTGATTTATGAGATACTGACAAGGCTGAATGAAGAACAGGGCAAAACAATACTGATGATTACCCACGATACGGTCAGAGTTTCGGGCTATGTAAACCGAATGCTCTGCATTGAGGACGGCTGCCTGATTGAGGAGGGCGTCGGTCACCCCGATGTTTTAGCTCATTATCATCAGCACCACTTTATAAGAACCGAAAGCATAAAAGGCAGGACAGCCGATACCGACTGCTGCCAAAATCACGAGAATTAGGGGTATATTTATGGCGATATTTGAGTTTGAGTTTATGCAGAGAGCCTTTCTTGTGAGTATACTGCTTGCCCTGATTATACCCTGCATCGGCGTAATTGTGGTGCTCAAAAGGCTTTCAATGATAGGCGATTCCTTGGCGCACACATCCCTTGCGGGAGTCGCGGCGGGTCTGATTCTAAACATAAACCCCGTAGCGGGAGCCATCACCGCCTGCATTGCCGCTTCCCTCGGTATCGAATTTATAAGGAAACGCCTGCCCAAATACGCTGAGATGTCGATAGCCATAATAATGTCAGCGGGCATCGGACTTGCGGGCGTGCTTTCGGGCTTTGTAAAGACCGCGAATTTTAACAGCTTCCTTTTTGGCAGCATAGTCGCAATCAGCGATTTTGAGCTAAGGCTTGTAGTAATGGTTTCTCTGCTCGTACTTATTTCCTTTGTTCTTCTTTACAAGGAGCTGTTTTTCATATCCCTTGACGAACGCCTTGCAAGGCTTGCGGGCGTACCCGTCTGGGCGGTAAACTTCATATTCACCATACTTACGGCGGTCACCGTTTCCGTTGCCGCAAGAACCGTTGGAGCCCTAATAGTGTCGTCGCTTATGGTTATCCCTACGGCCTGCGCGATGCAGTACGCAAAGAGCTATAAACGCACCGTCATTTATTCAATCTGCTTTGCGGTTTTGTTTATGATATCGGGACTTTTCATCTCATATTACCTGAGGCTAAAGCCCGGCGGCACGATAGTGCTTATAGGCGTTGTCTGCCTGCTTTTAAGCTTTGCTGTAAAGGGCTTACCGAGGATTTTCAAGAAACACAGGTCCGCAAAAGCTCGCTGAGAAAAATAAAAAGGGAAGTAGCGATATGGAATCAAGCATAAAATGGCCCGAAAATTTTAAGCGCACCAAGGCAAGGGAGGCGATTCTCTCCGTTCTAGAGAATTCCCCCGAACCCTTGTCCGCCGCCGATATTTACTCCAAAATCGACTCCCGGGGCGAGGATGTATGGCTTTCGACAATATACCGCACTCTTGAGCAGCTTGTGGACAGGGGAGTTGCGCTCAAGGCAAGAATCCTCCCCGGAGGCAAGGCTCTATATGAATTAAACCGCGAGAGCCACAAGCATTACGCCGTCTGCCTTGCCTGTAATAAGGTAATACACCTTGAGGAGTGCCCGATAGAGAACTTGAATCTAAGTATTGATGACAGCGGGTTTAAAGTTACGGGACACAATCTCGAGGTTTTCGGCTACTGCGTTGACTGCAAAGACAAAGATAAAGAAAAATAAAAAATCCCTTGTCAAACAAGGGATTTTATTTATTGCTGAAGTTTTATGCCGGGAATTTTTCTTGCCTCCGCTTCCAAGGCCTTTGGGTCGGGGCAGACACGGGACGCTTGATTGAAAAGTTCCTCAAAGTGCTTTTCTTCGCCCATCTTAGTATAGCTGATTCCCAGAAAATACAGAGCAAGGCAGGCGCCATACCCGCAGGATATGATGTAATCTTTGTTCCCTTCACCAAGCAGCAGGCAGTACGAAAAGCCCTCCGCAGCCTCTTTAAACCTGTTGTTTGCAAATAGGCTCAGCGCCTTGTAAAAATGCAAATCCACATAATCGGGGTAAAGCCTTATAGCGTTTCTGATTTCCTTATATACCTTAGCTATTTCACCCATGTTCAGCATTGTCTCAAACCGCAGTTTATAAAGAACAGCGGGTGGCTTTTCGCCTTTCTCTTTATAATTCTTTTCCGCCTGATTCAAAAGGCTCAAAGCCTTATCGTATTCTCCCGCGCAAAAGCTCTCAAAGGCTTTGCAGCAAAACATTGAGCCGTTTTCGCTCAGTATATCGGCGCAGCTCGGCTCTATGCCCTCAAAGGTAAAAGCGTAATTCTTTATAGTAATGTCCTTCATGACTTGAGGACGGTTTTCGCTTATATTGCAGCCAAGCATTTCGGGTATTTTGCCGCAGAATCTAAAATTCTGACCCTTTCTGAAAAGCCTCGGAGAATAAGTTTTAAAAGCTCTTATGGGGGAGTGGGGAGCTCTGCCCAATAGGTGGACTATTCTAACGGAGAACGCCTCCGCGTCGGTGTTCTCCAGCTCTTTTTTTACCTCATCGGGATTGGGCACTGATAAATCCTCATCTCCGAAAAGGAGCAATATCCAGTCGCCGCTTGCCGATTTCGACAAATAATCAATGGCAAATGAGTAGTCTATGGAAGGATCAAAACCATAAACCAAAGCGTCATCCGCAAGGCCGGTATTGCTTTGCATTATGTTTTGTATATTGTCTTTTGAAAAATCGGCGACCAGTATTTCATCGGCTATCAAGGACGCGTCTTTTAAGCTCTTAAACATATTCTTGTAACCTTTTTTTAAAATAAAGCAAAAGCTCAGCGTCATAAGCCCACCCCTTTCTGCCGTCGCGGAATAATCTAATATATCATACTCAAGTGTGGCTAGTTTTGATATATGAAGAAAAAGCTATTTTCAGAACAGAAAAGGGAGCGGCAATTCCGCTCCCTTAAAAATTATAATTCTTATTCAGCTTTCATTCCGATGAGCTCTTTGCCTTTCATCGCCTCAACGGAAAGGGCGATGGAGTCCCTGATTGCGCTCTCTATGTCATCCTCCGTAACGCCCAGCATTTCGGACCACTTTTTATCAATGAAGGCCTCCATGCACATAATGTCCGCAAGGTCAATGGGGTTAAGACCGGGCTCAAGATTCTTTTCTTCATATTCCTTCTTCAGCTTCTTGCCGTACATCTTGAACATCCATTTGGGAATATGAATTATCTTTCTGTTCTTAAAGCCCATTTCCTCATGGACAATCTTCAAAAGCTCATCCCAGGTAAGATTATAGTAGCCTATCGGGTATGCCACGCCGCCTTTTGTCTTTGTGGCGGCTCCCACAATAGCCTGAGAAACCTGCCTTACCGTTACCATGGTGGTGCCGCCCTTCGGGTATAGTGTGACCTTGGGCATGTTGGCTATTTGCTCGACAAGAATTACCCAAACAGGCTTTCTGCCCGGCTGAGTGCCGAAAATATAGGGCAGCTCAAGAACCGCTACATCCATCTTGCCGTCCTCAGCGAATTTGAGGGCGGTCTTTTCCTGCTCAATTCTGCTCCTGATATAAGGATGTTTCTTTGTAAGCTCCATTTCGGGGAACTTCTTTGCGAAATACGAGAAGTAGGAGCCCAGAATGACAGCCTTCTTAACCCCGCATTCCTTTGCGATGGTCATTATCCTGTCAATGGGCTTGATATTGTACTTTACATACTCGTCATAAATCGGGGGCGGCAGCTCAACGCGGTCGTCAATGCCCGCGGCAAAGATAAAGCAGTCGCAGTCCTTGAAAAACTCTCTGTAATCATCGTCGCTGAAATCAAGATAGCTGCCGAAAGTCAGCTCCATTCCCTCGGGGAGCTCTACTCCTTCCGGAACGGGAGGGAGTGCTATTGACTTTACTTTATGGCCTTGTTCAATGAACATTCTTGCGGCGTCGCATCCCAAAAGACCTGTACCGCCAATTAAGAAAATATTCATTTTTTTCTCCTTCTGTTAATTTTTTCTATTTGACTTAATTATATCAGAACTTGTCCGTACAGTAAACAAAAAAATGTCTAAGAGCAAAGTATTTTCTAAAATTTCTCAACTTGCTCTTGCCTTGTTTGTGGCTGTCTTATATACTATATATCGTATCTTAAATAAATATCCCCATAGGTTTTGTATTTTAGTCACAGATTTGGCAAAGATATAATGTATAATTTTTACAACGATTCTGGTAAATCAAAGGCGTGCTAAGCCCCCAATAATTTTTTGCCGAGCCGTTTAGCGTATAATCGTGAATTTCGTTCCCATTCTGAAAAAATCCATATAAATTTTTTGTCCTTTTCTTTATTATCATGTCGAATTGCACAAACATTGTAACCGTTTTTTTAGGGGCAAAACCATTGACTATTTACAATATATGCGGTAAAATACAGGCACTCATAAAAAACAAACACAATATATAGTATATAGTGGGAGTTAGAAATGATTAAGACTATCATTAAGCGCGACGGTAGAGAGGTTGAATTCTCTATCGATAAAATAGCAAACGCAATATTTAAGGCAGCTCAGTCTGTCGGCGGCAGCAATTATGACCGCGCGATGGAAATTGCTCAGCATGTGGTAAAAAAGCTGGAAGAAAAGGGTCTTGACAAGCCCACGGTTGAGCAGGTTCAGGATGTGGTAGAGCAGGTTCTTATAGAGCAGGGTCACGCAAGAACAGCCAAAAAATACATTCTTTATAGGGCAGAGCGCACAAAGGTCAGGGAAATGAACACCCGCCTTATGAAGATTTATGAGGGTCTGACCTTTGATGAGGCTAAAAAGAACGACTTAAAGCGTGAAAACGCCAACATCGACGGCGACACCGCCATGGGCACCATGCTCAAATACGGCTCCGAGGGCGCGAAGCAGTTCAACGAACTGTTTATTTTAAACCCCGAGCACTCCAGAGCCCACAAGAACGGCGATATTCACATTCACGACCTTGATTTCCTTACCCTTACCACAACCTGCTGCCAAATCGACATTATCAAGCTCTTTGAGGGCGGCTTCTCAACCGGTCACGGCTATTTAAGAGAGCCCAACGATATTGCCAGCTATTCCGCTCTTGCATGTATTGCCATACAGTCCAACCAGAACGACCAGCACGGCGGTCAGAGCATACCCAATTTCGACTACGGCATGGCAAAGGGCGTCGCAAAGACTTACCGCAGAACATATCTGAGAAATCTGGGCAAGGCAATAGACCTTCTTCTTGACAGGGAGGACGGTCAGGATATTGCCAAGGCCGCCTATGAAAAATTAGAGAGCGAGCATCTCTATCCCGTTCTCGCAAACGACAACGGATATGAGGAGAAGCTTAAGGAGATTCTTATCTCCGACCACGGCTTGAATGAAAAGCAGGTAGACAAAATCCTCAAATTCGTGCTTAAACACACGGTTAAAGAGACCGACAGGGCAACCTATCAGGCCATGGAGGCATTGGTTCACAACCTTAACACCATGCACTCAAGGGCAGGCGCGCAGATTCCCTTCTCCTCCATTAACTACGGTATGGACACCTCCCCAGAGGGCAGAATGGTTATAAAGAATGTGCTTCTTGCAACTGAAGCAGGTCTCGGCAACGGAGAAACCCCCGTTTTCCCGATTCATATTTTCAGGGTAAAAGAGGGCGTCAACTACAACGAAGGCGACCCCAACTACGATTTGTTCAAGCTGGCCTGCAGGGTATCCGCAAAGAGGCTCTTCCCCAACTTCTCCTTCATGGATGCCCCCTTCAACAAGCAGTACTATGTTGAGGGCGACTATGACACAGAAGTAGCCTACATGGGATGCCGCACAAGGGTTATTGGCAACTATTACGACAAGACACGCCAAAAGACAGCGGGCAGAGGCAATCTCAGCTTTACATCAATTAACCTGCCGAGAATCGCAATCAATGCCCACGGCAACCTTGAGTGGTTCTTTGAGGAGCTTGACAGAAAGATCGACCTTGTATTTGACCAGCTCCTTGAGCGACTTGAAATCCAGTCGAGTAAAAAGGTTAAGAACTTCCCCTTCCTTATGGGTCAGGGTATTTGGCTTGACTCAGAGAAGCTCGGCATAAACGACGAAATCAGAGAGGTCTTAAAGCACGGCACCCTCTCCATTGGATTTATCGGTCTTGCCGAAACTCTTAAAGCTCTTGTCGGCGCTCACCACGGCGAAAGCGAAGAGGCAAGGAATCTGGGCTATGAAATCGTTGCCCATATGAGAGAGCGCTGCGACAAGCAGACCGAGAAAACGGGTCTTAACTTCACCCTGCTTGCAACCCCCGCAGAGGGACTTTCGGGCAGATTTGTTAAGATGGACAGGGAGCGCTACGGCGTAATCGAGGGCGTAACCGACAGACCCTACTATACAAACTCCTTCCACATTCCCGTTTACTATCCCATCTCCGCATTTGAAAAGATTAGGATAGAAGCGCCCTTCCACGCTCTTACAAACGCGGGTCACATCACCTATGTGGAGATGGACGGCGACCCGAGCGAGAACCTTGAGGCATTTGAGGCAATCATCAGATGCATGAAGGAGAACAATATCGGCTACGGCTCCATCAACCACCATGTTGACCGCGACCCCGTATGCGGATATATCGGAATCATCGGCGACAAGTGCCCCAGATGCGGCAGACACGACGGCGAGGGCGTTCCCCTTGAAGAATTAAGAAAGCTCCCCGGTTACAACCCGATACTCAACTACAAGGAGCTTATGGCTAACGGCATTAATCCGCTTGAGGAATTTGACAAGGTAACTCATCCGGTAGATTGCTGCGGAAAATAACTTAATTTCCGCGGTATACAGTCAAAGGAGGAATTAGAGTATGTCAGCAAAGCAAAATGTAATTATAGGCGAAGGCGTTCGTTTTGAAAGAATAAGACGCATTACAGGCTACCTTGTAGGAACTCTGGATAACTTTAACGACGCAAAGCTGGCAGAGGTAAAGGACAGAGTAAAGCACACCGTTGACGCAGACAGCGGTAACATGGAGAGAGTATAATCGCCCAGAAAAACGGTTTTGCAAAAGGCACAGGATGACCTGTGCCTTTTAAGTACAGACCGCAGTAAAGAGAGAGTGACACAATGGAAAACAAGCTCCGTCTTGCAGGCGTTATAAGAGAATCAATCGTTGACGGACCCGGCTGGCGTTTTGTGGTCTTTGCCCAGGGCTGTCCTCACAGATGCAAGGGCTGCCATAACCCCCAGACCCATGATTTTGACGGGGGATATGACACAACGGTTGAAAACATAATTAATGAAGTAAAGAAAAACCCCTATCTTAAAGGCGTGACTTTAAGCGGGGGAGAGCCATTCTGTCAGGCAAAGCCCTTAGCCGTTCTCGCAAAAAAGGCTCATGAACTTGGGCTTGATGTCATCACCTACACTGGCTATACCTATGAAGAGCTTATAGAAGGCGCAAACGAAGAAAACGGCTACATCGAACTGCTTAAGGAAACCGACATTCTTGTCGACGGCAGATTTATTCTTGAAGAGAAGACGCTGGAGCTGAGGTTCCGCGGCTCCAGAAATCAAAGAGTAATCGACCCCAAGGCATCACTTAAAGAGGGCAGGGTAGTTGAAACAGACTTTTAAATAAAAAAGAAAACGCTCCGAAAGGAGCGTTTTTCTTATAATCAATTAATTAAACTTAGCCTTAAACAGCTCTTACTACCTTTCCGGAACGGAGGCAGCGTGTGCAAGCGTTAACCCTTTTGGGTGTTCCGTTAACTATTGCTCTTACCTTTTTAACATTAGGCTTCCAAGTTCTGTTAGAACGCCTGTGTGAGTGGGATAACTGTATACCAAAGGCAACTGCTTTGCCGCAAAATTCACATTTTGCCATTATGGAGTACACCTCCTTACAAATAAATCGACAAATTGACTGCACAAGCTATAATATCAAATCAAAGGCTATATTGCAAGCATTTTTTTATATTTATTTAAAGTTTTCTAAAGATTTACAACGACTATGGCGAGTATTCCGAAGAAAAGCAGAAGAAGCTTGTTTTTGGTCAGCTTTTCACCAAAGCAGAAAGCGGAGCAAAGGGCAATAAGTATTGTCATTCCGCCGTTGATTATGGGATAGAGAATCGACCCTGGAACCGCGACGCTCAGGCACATTATAAGACCGTTGCCCAAAAATGTGGAAAACGCCGCCACAATCGCAAGTAAGTATACGCCGATGTTCTTTAAATATGCGGAAACCTCTTCATTTTCCTCCGCTTTTTCTTTTATCACGGGGGCGGGAGCCAAAAGCGACCTTCGCTTAAACACAAAGAGAAAACCGAAAAACATGGCCGCTGTCAGATAGCCCGTTGACAGGAAAAGCATGCTCTCATCAATGGAGGAGGTCAGCCTGTAATGCTTTTGAAAAACTGCGGAAAGCCCGTTGCAAAGGAAAGCGCCGAGGGCAAAAAGCAGAACCGATTGCGAGCATTTGCCCTTTTCTCCTCTTTTATCCGCAGCCGAAAAATATATGGCTATGCCCATTAAAATGGTACCTATAATCTGTGTAAGCGTAATTCTCTCATTCAGCACAGCCAGAGAGTAAACAATCGGCACTATGAAACTTAGATTTACAATTACGCTGCCGATGACCATTTCGCCCCTTGAAAAACAGACGGAAAGAAGAAGTACCGTTAGAAAGTAGCAAATGCCGAACAGGAATCCGTAGAGAAGGGTAGTGTTTTGCGGTCCGCTAAGATTTCCCGCAGTGTGAAAGCATAGCATTGAGGCCAGCATGGAGAAGACAAACTGAAAGAAATAAAGGGATAAACCTCTATGCTCGTACTTCACCTGAAAGATACGAATCGCAATCTGATTTATTGTAAATGATAAAAGGGTTACACCAATCAAAAGCAGTTTCATATTTTACGCATTCTTTCCTTCGAGCCAGAGCTGTCTGACTTTGTCATAAACTTCATCCGGGAATTCGGGGGTGCCGAACGAAGAAATGGGCAGTAAATCGTCGCCTGCTATTTCGGGATTCGTGCAGGCATTGTCATTTCTGTACTTGTCCCTTTCTTCCTTAAGTCTGAGGTTCGGGACATCAATCGGGATATTTCCATTAAGCACCGAGCGGTATGCAAGTATGCCGCATATGCCCATGTCGACGGCGGTATAGACATTAATGCTCCATTTGCCGTCGGGGTTGCCCAGAATCTTTTCTATAAAGAAGTGAGTGGCGTAGTAGTCGCCGCCCGCGTGTCCGCTGTGCTTTGAGGCAAAATCCGCAGCAATCGTGTTTACTGGGTCGTAATTTTCCCAAGTACCTTTGCAGCGCTCATTTCCCTCAATGTAGACATTAAGGAGCTTGTCGCCCTCCAGTCTTCCGGTCTCCATCATTCCCTTTTGACCGTAAAGCTGGTAGTTTATGCTTGAAGGCTCTCTTTTAAGGTCGCCGTGAATGCTCTTTAAAACAGCGCCGTTTTCAAGGGTTACAATCTCGATTCCCGTTCCTCTGAAGGCACCCAGCTCAATCATGTTTTCGGGGGGAACCGTCTCAAAGCCAACTACCTTTACGGGTCTGAGTCCCGTTGCGGTGAGCAGGGGACCGAGACTGTGTGTGCAGTAAAAGTTTGCGTGCATGCGGTTGCGCCAGTGATTTCTCTCACCGTATGTAATGCGTGGCCATATGGAGGAGCAGTCGTGAATATACTCGCCCTCTCCGTACATGACCTCGCCGATATCTCCTCTTTGATACCTCTGCCACATCTCAAAGGCGTGCTTCATGTAGCAGTAGTTCTCAGCGTAGGCATAAACCATGCCCGTTTCCTCGACCGCCTCAATCAGCTCAACAGCCTGAGCCATTGTTTCGCATGGGAGCACTTCGCTCAGCACATGCATTCCCGCCTTCATGCAGCGGATAGCGTAGGGAGCGTGTTCGTTAGCGTAGTTTGCGAGAACCACAGCGTCCATGTCGTGCTGAATAAATTCATCGAATGTTTTGTAGCAGGTGATACTAAGCCCTGCCTTTTCGGCAGCCTCTTTTGCCTTCATGAGCAAAGGTTCGTACTTGTCACAAACCGCCACCAGCTCAGCGTGCGGGTGATTTAATAGAATCGAAATCATGCTGTGGCCTCTTGCTGCCCCGAATACTCCTATTCTGAGCTTTTTATCCATCGGAACGCCCCCTGTGGTTTGTTTTTTCAACTAAAACTGCGGTCAAAAGTAGTATAGGAATTATTTAAAAAATAGTCAACAATAAACTAAAGCTCAGTGCCAAAGTCACAAACCGATTTTTGACAAATAAAATGCCGATTTCCCCTTTGTCAGACCCCAAAAAAGTATTGCTATTGACGAAAGGGCTTATTGTGATACAATAATATAGTTAAACAAGGTGAGTAGTATTTTTTGCTAAATTCTGAGAAAATTATTTACAGAATACTTTACGGAGGTAGAGATGAACCTTATCGCGCCATCCATTCTTTCATGTGACTTTTCAAGAATAGGCGAGGAAGTAGAAAGCTGCCTAAACTCAGGGGCGGATTTGCTCCATGTTGATGTTATGGACGGCATCTTTGTGCGCAATATTACCATAGGTCCTCCCGTCGTAAAGGCAATAAGAAAGTGCACTCCCTTAAAGCTGGATGTTCACCTTATGATAGACAGACCCTTACGCTATATTCCCGAGTTTTTGGACGCGGGTTCGGATATCATCACATTCCACGCGGAGGCGGACTCACCCGCGGATGAAGTAATCGATTTAATAAAAAAAGCGGGCAAGACTGCGGGCATGGCAGTGTCGCCAAACACCCCGATAGACACAGTCCTGCCTTATCTTGACAGATTAGGTCTTGTTCTCATTATGAGCGTGGAACCCGGCTTTGGCGGCCAGAGCTTTATGCCGTCGGTCTTGCCGAAAGTCACGGCATTGAAAGAGGAAATTGAAAGACGAGGACTTAATATCGATATCGAAATCGACGGCGGAATAAACGACGAGACAATCGCTCAGGCAAAAAAAGCCGGCGCAAATGTCTTTGTTTCCGGCAGCTACATTTTTAAGTCCGAGGACAGAAAAGCTGCAATAGAGAAACTAAGATCAATTGCAAACGGCTTTGATTAATTTGTTTATTTTAAATTAGTATATGCCTATTTCATTTACCGCATAGGGGCCCGAGAGCTTTTTCCAATGCTCTCTTGTCAAACTTACGGTGTCGTGGTTTGATTCCTTTACATCGCAAAACTCGCTTGCAACGGCTTCAATCCGCTTTTTATACGCGGTTTCGGGAAAGAGAAGGAGCCTGTATGTATTGTCTTTGATATACAGCTCGCTTTTGGCGCCGCTTATTTTATCGATGAGAATTCTTGAAAGGTCAATAAGCGCGTTAACATCAGAGAATTCGCAAATAACAGGAGCAACTTCCTTTTTGACAAGCAGCTTTTGAATATTCTTTTCCGAAGGTTTTTGAAGCACCGTAAAGTATATCGTGCAGCCTCCCTTTCCGGAGGGGACAGCTTCGATAAGCATTTTTTCAGAGAGGTTTATTTCTTTGCCGAGGGCTTGCCTTGCTTCATCAAGTATTGTCCACAGAACGCGTCTTGTTTCGATGTTTGAATAATCCAAATCCTCGTATGTAATTTCGAGTTCATCCATATCCTCATCAGACAATTCAACCGCTATTCTGTAATCGTCATGAGCTTCAATTCTCATATAAGCCGCCACCTCTTTGAACAAATTCTTTGATGTTCTTAAAAGACATTTTAAGCTTCTTGTGCACCCTTTGATATACTATTATATTATGCTGACTATTCTGTTTATGCAATAATAAAAAACTGGAAAGCGAAGTGAGAGCCTTGGACAAGCCAAAGGCTTCAGGCAAAAAGAAGGACACTTTTATAATAGATGCTCTTGCCATGCTTGCGGCAATGGCCGTTTTGGCATGGTATTATTACGGTGAAAGGGCTTTGAGACTTATTCTCTTCTCAGCTTTGACAGCCCTTTTGCTGGATTGGTTCGGTAATTCCCTTTTAAATAACAAGCAGGCGGCGGACCCCCTTTACGCGCTGTTTACGGGAGCGGCAATAGCCCTGCTTTTGCCCGCCTCATCTCCTTACTGGCTGCCCGTTATCGGCAGCTCCTTCGCTATTATCGCCGCAAAGCTGCCCTTTGGAGGCAAAGACAATCTGCCCTTTGTGCCGATTGCCGCGGGAATAGCTTTCCTTTGCATTTCATTCCCCCAGATGGTCTTTTCTTATCCCGCTGTAGAGCAGGGCGCAGAGGTCGCGGTTTACGGAAGTCCCAGCTTTGCCCCCTCCGCGTCCATCGCCGAAATGCTGTCAAAGAACAACTCAATCGGAGTCAATGTATTCGGTTATCTCAATATCTTAACGGGCGCTATACCTTCGCCCATGGGCACCGGCTCGCTGCTTTTAATGAGCGGAATCGCCCTTTATATGTATCTTAGAAATCCCAAAATGTTTATATCCGGCGCGGGCTTTATAGCCACCTGCGCTATATTCGCCGTATTGTTCCCGAGGGTCATTACGGGCAGGAGAATTTCCCTGCTTATGGAGCTTTCTTCGGGAATGCTTTTGTTTGCGGCAATCTTCCTTGTTCCCCAAAAGACTCTAAGGCTTAAAAACCCCACCCACAGGCTGCTTTACGGCATGGCAACAGGCGCAGTCTGTATGCTTTTAAGGTATTTCGGAGCCTATGAGGAGGGCGTCTGCTTTGCCGTAATGCTTATGAACGGCGTAATCGCCGCCATGACCTCTCCCAGACCCGTAAAAAGTCGCAAATCTCCCGTTTTGACAGAGAAAAAGCAAACGGAAGACGCCGTAAGCTCCGAAAGGAGTGTTGCCTATGAATAATCAGGACAACAATGTAAAAAAGGGTCTTTTCTACAGAGCCTTTTTCAGAAACCCCGTTCTTGTAGAGCTGGTTGGTATCAGCTCTGTAGCGGCTATTGCCGTCAGCGCTGAAACCGCCATCTATCTTGCCATAGTTACCATGGTGCTGCTGATTGTCGCGGAGGGCATAACCTCTCTGATTTTAAAGCGCCTCCCCGCATGGATTAGAATTGCGGTATATGTCCTTATCGGCACCCTTGTCGTAACCCCCTTTGTGGTAACCATGCAGAAGGTCAGCTCCACAAACTTAAATCTTTTCCTTCCCCTTGCCGCAATAAACTCGATTATAGTTCTGCACTGCGAGCGCGCTGCCGTAAGGCACGGCTTAAAAGGCGCCCTGCGTGACGCCTTTGCCGCTTCCTTCGGCTACGGCGTTGTTGCGGTTGTGACGGGTATTATAAGAGAGTTTTTGGGTGCGGGAACGGTTTTCGGAATTGATACGGGAGCCAAGATTTGCCTTTCGGGTATGCTCATGCCCTTCGGCGGCTTCCTTGTGCTCGGCTTCCTTGCCGCAATGCTCAGCAATAACCTTAACAAAATCTACGGAGGAAGAAAGAGCGAAAACGCCTTTGATATGTCCTCCGTGGAGACTCTCAGCGTCTTTGCCCTTATGCTCTCCAACGCAAAAGGCATTTCAAGACAGTTTTCAAGCCTGAAAAACAGAAACGGCGCAAGAAAACCCGTCAAAATGAAAGCAAAGCAAAAACCCGAGAGAATTCCCGATGCCGCCGCAGCAGCTCCCGCGGCAGAAACAGCAAAAGAAGAATCAAGCGGCGGTAACGCCTCAAATAAGAATACCGAAAATGAGCAGTCGGAGAGCGGCAGACAGACTGCTCCTCAGGAAAGAACCGCTCCTCCTAACCCAGCTTCTTATGAAAGAATGTCAAGATACGCGGGCAACGCCAGCACCCTGCCCATTGTCACCACAACCGCAAGGGCAAACTATACCTCCGACTTTGACGAGATACTGAAGGATTTGTCCGAGTTCAACTCAAGAAAGAATCAAAACAAGAACGACAACAATACTCAAGAAACCGACAAGACGGGAGGGGAGTAAATGTCCGCTATTTTCGATATGATTAACATGGCGCTTTATACCTGCCTTATAAGGAATGTCATATTCACGGGCGGATTCGGAGCAACCGAATCGGTCAGAATGGCAGCAAAGCCCAAGTATCTTTTCCACACATCGGGATTTATTGTCTACTTCTCCGTTCTCGTGGCTCTCATTTGCCGTACGCTTGATTTAATTCCCCCCGTCAGGAATTCCAGCGTCGCAGTCCACGCTATCGTTTACACCCTTGTGCTTGTAAGCCTTTATATTACAACCTGTGTAGCTATAAAAACCTTTTTCAATACAGATGAAAAGCTGATAAAAAGGATAGGCGTAGCGGCTTTAAATACCCTTGTTATGTCCGTCCCGTTTATTAACAGGCTTTCATCCTCCTCCGTTCCCGATTCCCTCGGTCTCGGCATAGGCGCGGGACTTGCCTACATTATCGCCGTAAGCCTTATAAATGTGGGACTCAGATACATTTCAAGAAGCCGCACTATCCCAGAGGTCTTTAAAGGCGTCCCCGCGGTGCTTATCTATGTTGCGCTCCTCTCAATGGCTTTCACGGGCATATCGGGAAAACCCCTGTCGCTTTAACAAAAAGTCAATAATTTCTTTACAATCGAAATTAATGGTTTTGCTTGTTAATATCCACAAAATATGCTATTATTTAAAAGATTAAAATATAGGTTTTACACAGATGTTAGGAGGAGCACAGATGTCTAAGCGCATATTAAAAGCGTTGTCCGCAATTGTTGTTATTGCACTTCTCTTTTCGTCATTCAGGGTTAACATTGCTTCTACCAAAATAAGCACTGTCGCTCAGGAATCCGCAGCCGCTGGCGCAGAATCCGAAAAAGTAGCGGCAGATGTAAATGCAGAGGCAGAAGCAAATAAAGAAGAGAAGCCCGAAACGGTAGTAAAGACGCAGTCCCTGCCGATTCAGCCCAAAGAAGGCGTTAAGCAGTACCCCATAATCGTCCTTCCGGGCATCAGCCAGACCATTTCATACCTTGTTGATGAAAACGGCGAAAAGATACTTAACGCCGACGGTCAGGAGCTTAAAGGCGGTCTTCTTATTATCGACACAGCGGGTCTTGTGCAGAAAATCTTTAAGACCGTATTCTTCCCGCTTGTAAAATCCCTTATTTCACAGAAGGACGCAGGACTTTCCCAGGCAATTTATGAGTTAGGACTCGACCTGTTCTCAACCCAGGCATCAAAGCCCGACGGCACAACCGTTAACAGGTTCGCAATAGATGAGTACAATTATCCTCTTTCCGAGTTCTCCGAGGAGGACAGGGATTATTTCTACAGACAGATACCCATGCAGGATTACGCCCAGGCAGTAGGCGAGGAGTACATATATGTATTCTCTTATCCGCTCCTTGGCAATCCCATTGAGAACGGAAAGAAGCTGCATGAGTTCATCCAGATGGTAAAGGAGCAGCAGAACACCGATAAGGTCAACATCGCCAGCGTCAGCATGGGCGGCACCGTTCTCGCATCTTACTTAAACTATGAGGAAGCAGATTATAACGACATCAACTGCATCATCAATGTCGTATCGCTCCTTAACGGCACAGACATAATCGCGGACTTCCTTACAAGAGGCTATGAGGGCTTCAATCTCGAGGACCAGTTCTTCTTCTCCGAGTACCTTCCCGAGGTATTTAAGGAGCTTACAGGTTCACCCGCCCTCGGCTATGTTGCCAACATACTTGTAAGGCTCCTGCCGAGAAAAGTCCTTGAATCAATGATTACAGCCGCTGCCGACGCAGCCTTCGGTCAGCTCATAGTCAACTCACCCCAGTTCTGGGCTATGATACCCAATGACAGATACGACGCCCTGGCAGAAAAGTATCTCCTTGACCCCGAGCGCGTTCTGTTAAAGGAAAAGACCGACGCCTTCCATGAGGCTCAGAGCAATCTCTCCGTTAACCTGCTTAAAGCAAGGGACGAGTACGGAGTAAAGGTAGGCTTTATTGCGGGCTACAACCTGACATATCTTGACGGCGACTACAACTTCTTCGGCGCTGTAAAATCTACATTCAAGAACAGCTCAGACGCCATTATAGATATCGACTCCGCAACACTCGGCGCAACCTTTGCCCCCGCCGGCAAGCAGCTGCCGCAGGATTACATTGATTCGCTTACCGACAAGTCATTTGTTTCACCCGATAAGAATATTGACCTTTCAACCGCTCTCATGCCCGAAACCACATGGGTATTTAAGAATCAGCACCATGAGGTGGGCAGGAACATAACAATTATCCGACTTGCGGTTCAGTTCGTTATCGGAAACCTTGACAATGTATATTCCGACCCCGTAAACTATCCTCAGTTTAATATCGGCAGATACTCAAAAGCCATAACAAACAGCCTGCTCCCGATGGCATACAAGGTCCTCGCTGAGCCTGACGGTTTAAGCGCGGATGTATTGGCAGAGCTTGAAGCCGCCGTTCTGAACGCAGAGCAGGCAATCGAGCAGACAAACGCCTACACAGCGCCCAATACCGAGAAAGCTCAGGAGAGACTGGAGAAAGCACTTGTCGCGGCAGGCGCACTCAAGCCCTCAAAGCAGAATGACACTGCAAACGGCTTAATCACAGCCCTCTTGAAACTGGCAAACGACGCCATAATGCAGTACTACGGCGCAAGGGGCTTCTCGGACCACAAACCCTTCTAACAATATAAAAACGGCACGCGGCGAAAAGCCGCGTGTTTTTTATTCGTTAAATCTTTGACTTTTGCAAAAAGGTAATATATAATATTTGTCTGATGAGTTTTTTCGCCGTAAAAAGCTCATATATTCGCTTTTAAAAGCCATAATAAACTGTTAGTATTAAGAAGTAATTTTATTTTTAGGAGTGTATAATATGCCACTTGTTTCAACAAAGGAAATGCTGAAAAAAGCCTATGAAGGCGGATATGCCGTTGGCGCGTTCAATGTTAACAACATGGAAATTGTGCAGGGCATTACCGAAGCGGCAAAAGAGCTCAATGCTCCGCTGATTCTTCAGGTATCCGCAGGCGCAAGAAAGTATGCGAACCATACTTACCTTACAAAGCTTGTAGAAGCCGCTGTTATCGAAACCGGACTTCCAATAGCTTTGCACCTTGACCACGGCGCAGATTTTGAGATTTGCAAAAGCTGCATAGACGGCGGTTTTACCTCCGTTATGATAGACGGCTCACATCACGACTATGAGGACAATGTCGCCCTTACAAAGAAGGTCGTTGAATATGCCCACGCCCACGGAGTTACCGTTGAGGGCGAGCTGGGTCAGCTTGCTGGCATCGAGGACGATGTTAATGTCTCCGCGGACGACGCCCACTTTACGGACCCCGGTCAGGTTGAGGACTTCGTAACCCGCACAGGCGTTGACTCTCTGGCAATCGCCATCGGCACAAGCCACGGCGCATATAAGTTCAAGCCCGGACAGAAGCCCCAGCTCAGATTCGACATTCTTGACGAGGTCGCAAGAAGGCTGCCCGGATTCCCGATAGTTCTCCACGGCGCAAGCTCTGTTGTTCCCGAGTTTGTTGAGAAGATTAATAAGTACGGCGGCCAAATGCCCGACGCAATCGGCATTCCCGAGGATATGCTCAGAGAAGCCGCAAGAAACGCTGTATGCAAAATCAACATCGACTCCGACCTCAGACTCGCAATGACCGCAGCTATCAGAGAGTATATGGCTCTCCATCCCGACCACTTCGACCCGAGACAGTATCTTGCCCCCGCCCGCGACGCCATCAAGGCAATGGTCGCCCACAAAATCAAGAATGTCCTCGGCTGCGACGGCAAGGCATATTAAATAATAGAAAAACACCCGGCACTCCAAAGCGTCGCCGGGGTGTTTTTATTTAACTCCAAAAATGTTTTGATTTGCAATTTTCAATACTAATCCATTTTGTCTGTTTTCGAGCTTCAGATGCAAATAAAATTAAAAAGCAAAAACCTCGAAACCTTTGTGTGTTAAGGTTTCGAGGTCTTATTAATGGTGGA
>LFSO01000037.1 GCA_001512765.1 Clostridiales bacterium DTU053 | reverse complement strand
AATCTCAAACATCCGCGATGTCCAGCTCTACCCCAGAACACCTAAGGAAATTAGAGTTTAAATTACAAGGGACACCAAACGGTGTCCCTTTTTTATTTGCTTTTCTCCCGCAGCGGTAATACAAAACAGTATTAAAGTGTCCCGATAATTGTACAATAGGCTATATGCCTGGTAGACAAATTTTGATTATTATTATACAATTGTCATAACTTGTAAAATCTACCCATTGGTTTATTCATGAAAAAAACCCGAAGGAGGAAAACAAATGGAAAAAAACATCAAAGAGCGTGAGCGTGCTGAACTCCACCGCACAATATGGAATATCGCGAACGAGCTAAGAGGCAGCGTAGATGGATGGGATTTTAAGCAATATGTTCTTGGAATGTTGTTTTACCGTTATATATCCGAGAATATTACTGACTACATAAATAAAGGCGAATGGGAAGCGGGCAACAAAGATTTTGATTATGCAAAGCTTACCGATGAGCAGGCTGAGCAAATCAGATATGAAATGGTCAAAGAAAAAGGCTTTTTCATCCTCCCCAGCGAGCTTTTTGAAAATGTCCGGGCTCGCGCAAAGTTCGACAGCAATCTCAATGAAACTCTTGAAAGGGTTTTCAAAAACACAGAGGCATCCNNCATTGGGTACTCCCAGCGAAAAAAACTTTAAAGGTCTTTTTGACGATATTGATGTCAACAGCAACAAACTCGGCAGCACGGTGGAACAGCGAAACGCTAAGCTTGTCAGAATTCTTAATGCCATTGCTGAGATGCAGTTGGGCGATTATAAGAATAATACAATTGACGCTTTCGGCGATGCCTATGAATTCTTAATGGGCATGTATGCTTCCAACGCAGGCAAAAGCGGGGGAGAGTATTTCACGCCGCAGGAAGTTTCGGAGCTCCTAACCCGTCTTGCTCTTGTAGGAAAAACCGAGGTTAACAAGGTTTATGACCCTGCCTGCGGCTCAGGCTCTTTGCTGCTTAAGTCTGCTAAAATTCTCGGCAAAGACAATGTCCGCTTGGGCTTTTTCGGTCAGGAGATTAATATTACCACCTACAACCTGTGCCGCATTAATATGTTCCTGCATGACATTGACTACGATAAGTTTGACATAGCCCTCGGCGACACCCTGACAAATCCTCAGCATTGGGATGAAGAGCCTTTCGAAGTCATTGTTTCAAATCCGCCGTACTCAATCAGATGGAAGGGCGACAGTGACGCGACTTTGATAAATGACCCCCGTTTTGCTCCTGCGGGAGTTCTGGCGCCAAGGTCCAAGGCTGACCTTGCCTTTGTTATGCATTGCCTTTCCTGGCTAGCGACAAACGGAACTGCGGCTATCGTTTGTTTCCCCGGTGTAATGTACCGCGGAGGCGCTGAAAAGAAAATCAGACAGTACCTGATTGACAATAACTATATCGACTGTATCATTCAGTTACCGGATAACTTGTTCTA
>LFSO01000046.1:37489-37640 GCA_001512765.1 Clostridiales bacterium DTU053 | reverse complement strand
GGACATTTCCCGCCCCGACCGGCGGGAGCTGGTCGGAGTCGCCCACCAAGATGAGCCTGCAGCCAAAGGGAACCGCCTCCAAAAGATTTGAAAAGAGGCTAATGTCAACCATTGAAAGCTCGTCGACTATAATCGCGTCGGCGTCTATGGG
>LFSO01000046.1:0-37401 GCA_001512765.1 Clostridiales bacterium DTU053 | reverse complement strand
ATGCGCTTTGCCGCCCTTCCCGTGGGAGCGGCAAGGGCTATGTGAAGACCCCTCTTTTTAAATAGGCTGATAATGCCTTTCAGCGTCGTGGTCTTTCCCGTTCCGGGTCCGCCCGTCAGAATCATAACGCCTTTCATCGCCGCGGTTTCAAGAGCCTTTTTCTGCAGCTCCCCGTAGCTGATGCCGACGGCGGTTTCAATGCTTTCTATTTCCTCACGCAAAGCGCCCACGGAGCCGGGGGAGAATTTCATTAAAGCCAACAGACGCTCCGCCGCCTTCCTTTCCGCCCTATACATTTCAGGGAGGAATATAAAGAGTCTGCCGTCAATCTCGGCGGAGTAGAGAAGCTGATTTTCCAGCATTTCGTCTATGGCGATTTCTATAGCGTCGGTTCCCTCATTAAGGTAAGTGGCGGAAAGGGAAACTATTTTATCATAGGGCACGCATGTATGCCCGTTGCCCAAATTATGCCTCAGTATAAACTCAATACCCGCTCTGAGCCTGTGCTTGTTGTCGGGCTTTTCGGGCAGTTTCGCTGCTATTTCTTCCGCTCTTTCAAAAGTAAAACCGCTGAGTATAGAGCATAATATATATGGATTATTTTCCACCGCCGCCACAGCGGAGGGGCCGAGAATCTTGAAAATCTCTATGCACTCATGAGCTTTAAGCCCGTAGCCTTCAAGGGCAATCATAACCGTTCTGATTGCCATCTGGCTGTTGTATTCGTCCGAAATTCTTCTGGCCTTCTCAAGGGAAATGCCCCTTATCTGAGTCAGCCTCTCAGGCTCTTCTGAGAGTACCTTAAAGCTGTTTTCTCCGAACTGCTCAATTATTTTAAGTGCGGTTTTGGCTCCGATGCCCTTGATTGTGCCCGCCGAAAGATACCGTAAAAGCTGAGAGGCGGTTTCGGGCATCTTCCTTTCGATTTGACTCGCCTTAAACTGCCTTCCGAAAAGGGTATGGCTGTCCCAGGTGCCGTAAAGGCTGATTTCCTCGCCTGAAGAAAGCTCGGGCAGGGAACCGACGGCGGTTACAAGCTCACCGCCGCAGTTTAGCTCAATAACAGTAAAGCTGTTTTCCTCATTACGGAAAACAACCCTGTCCACTATGCCGCTGATTTTTTCTTTATAGTCCTGGCTATACATAAACACCCTAAATGTTTGACGCTGCCAAAAGCTCGTCCTGACTTAAAGCAAAACTGCTGGTTCTGAGAATATCGGCATTTCTGAGAGCGGCGCCTATACCCCTTGCTACGCAGTACTGGGGCTCGCCAGCGATATCCGTATCTATTCCCGTATGACGCTTGAACATCTCCGCCATGCCGTAAAGCAGGGAACCCCCGCCCGTTAAAGTCAGACCCGTATCCATAATGTCGCTCATAAGCTCGGGGGGAGTGCGCTCCAGCACCTGAAGGGTGCCCTGAAGAATATGGTCAAGCTCATCCTTTATTGCGTAATAAACCTCGGTAGAGTTTATTTCAAAGCTGAGCGGCATTCCCGACACAATGCTCTTGCCGTTCGCGACCATTGCGGTTTCTTCCTCTCTGAGAACCGCGCTGCCGATAGTGCATTTAATCTCCTCAGCGGTAAGGTAGCCCACCTCAATATCCCTTTCACGGCTTAGGTACCTTATTATAGCGTTGGTAATGCTGCCTCCCGCCGCCTTAACGGAGCTTGAAACCGCAATACTGCCCATGGTAATTACCGCCGTGTCGGTGGTTCCGCCGCCGATGTCCACAACAACGCTGCCTCTCGGCTTTTTTGTGCCGATTCCCGCGCCCAATGCCGCGGCAAGGGGCTCTTCAATAAGGCAGGCATTGCCGGCGCCCGCCGCCATAATTACATTGAGGATGGTTTTTTTCTCAAACCTTGTGACCGTGCTGGGAACGCAAACGGCAACAAAGGGTCTTAAAACCGCGCTCTTGCAGATTTTTTGTATATAGTACCTGAGCATCAGCTCAGTCAGCCGGAAGTCTGAGACGATTCCGTCCTTTAAAGGTCTTACCACATTAAGAGAACCGGGGACCCTGCCCGTCATTTTGAGAGCCGCGCCGCCCATGGCGACGGGCTTGCCCGTGAACGCGTCGCAAACAACGACAGAGGGCTCTGACAGTACAATGCCCTTGCCCTCAGCATAAGCTATTATTGAGTCTGTGCCCAGGTCAATGCCTATACGCATTCCGAGCAAAACTATTCCCCCAAAGAAACATAAAATTCTAAAAAAGTATACCACAATAAGAACTTTACTTCAATACGCCGATTTCCTTATATAACCGCAGAAAGAATTGGCGACTTGCTTTAATTTTGTATTTAAAGTAAACTAAATGTAGGAGGCGATGAATTGATTAGTATAGAAGTAATTGACAGAAAGCACTGCGAAGCTTTAAGCTTAATAGTTTCCACGGATACCGAGCTTGCGAGACATCTTTACGGGCAGGGCAAAGCTCCCGCCCCCACATCCGAATATGAGTTCTTTGAGCAGTGCAAAAGATGGGAGCACAAAAACGGCGGATTCTGCTATGCCGTTTTGCTTGACGGCGTCGCAATCGGAACCGCGTCATATGTCCCGATAAGGGGCGGCGAAACAGCCGGAGTGGGCTTTTATATTTCCAGCAAATACTGGGGCAAGGGATACGGCACCGAGCTTTTAAACGAGCTTAAAAAAACTCTTAAAGAAAAGGGCTTTAAATACATCACGGGTAACATGCCCAAGAGCAATATTGCCTCAAAAAGAGTTTTCGAGAAGTGCGGAGCCAAATTTAAGGAACGCGGCGACAGAGTATATTCTGTAATAGAACTTCAGTAATTTCCCTTTCAACATTGCATTAATTTAAAAACAAGGGTATAATTGTATCGATATTTTTTAATCGATATTCTTTGCTTTGAAAGGTCGCGCCGAAAGGCGTTTTGTGTAATAAATTCTTAAGCTGACGCAAGGAGTTGTATTATGGGTAAGAAACTGAGTAAGGGCGCAAAAATCGCCCTTGCCGGCGCTGCGGGAGCAGGTCTTTTCTATTTTGCCGCGGGAGCCGGATTCTACGAAGCATTCCTGACAAGCAAAGCGGTACATAAAAAGAACAAACCCCATTTGCCCCCCGAGGCGGAAAAAGAAAGGTGCAGAGCCCTCGAAAAGTATGAAAACGCTTCCGAGTGGTACGCCGCCCAGGACGACAACGATTTGGAGCTTATATCTTTAAGGGGCGAAACAATCCGCGCAAGGTACATACCCGCTGAAGTAAACCGGCACAAATATTTAATCTGCATTCACGGCTACACAAGCTCGCCCTACCGCATGGCAGGTCCCGCGTATGAGTTTTACAAGAGGGGATTTAATGTTCTGATGCCCTATCTTGGCGGACATGGACTGAGTGACAGGAAAACCGTTTCAATGGGCTATCACGACAGACTTGACATTGTCGACTGGATAAACTATCTCGTCACCTTTGATGAGGATGCTGAGATAGTATTGTACGGCGTATCCATGGGCGCCGCCACAACCCTTATGACCACGGGAGAGGATTTGCCCGACAATGTAAAGTGCGCCATTTCCGACTGCGGATTTACCACAGCGTGGGAGGAGTTTATGGTGCAATGCAAGAATGTCGTGCATCTCCCGCCCTTCCCCTTCCTCTACGCCCTTCGCAGATACGCAATTATCAGGGACGGCTTCGACCCGAGAAAATGCTCGCCCCTTGACTGCGTTCAGAGGTCAAAAACACCCACCCTCTTTATCCACGGCGACAAGGATGAGTTCGTGCCCTTCTGGATGCTGGATGTCCTCTACGACAACGCCGTCTGCGAAAAGGAAAGGCTGGTAGTAGAGGGAGCGGTACACGCAAACTCCGATGAGGTAAACCCCGAGCTGTACTGGAAAACCGTATTCTCGTTTGTGGATAAGTATCTTACCCCCGCCATGGCAGAGGAAAGCGTGGCATAAATTAAATAATCAAGGGAGCCTACCGGCTCCCTTTTTGCTTTAGTGATTTACACAAAGAAAAATTTATGATAAACTCAAATGCAGTAATAAAAGCTCAGGTTAAGGGGTGTTTTAATGGACTTTAAAGACAGGATATACTCCGTAGCGGAAATAGTGGGCATCAGCAGCATGGGTGAGAAAATCCCCGCCGCCGCCGGCAGAATCTCCACTCTTGAGGGGGATACCCACGAAATACTCGAAAAATCCCAGGACGCGGAAAAGAACGCAAATCTAATAAAGAAGGTTACCCGTTCTAACCACACCTCAATACTTGAGCACACAGTGTATAACATTGCCTTCAGAAATGTGTCCATCCTGGCGGAGCAGTTTATGATAGAGTTCCGCCTTGCCTCCTTTACGGTAAAGTCAAGAAGGTATGTAAATTTCGGCTCCATGGGCTTTTATGTTCCCGAGCTAGACGGCGACATCTGTCAGGATGAGTTCAAAAAGAGTGTCAGAGCCTGCCTTGAGGATTACAACGCTCTCTTAGACAGGGGCATCCCCAAAGAGGACGCAAGGTTCATTTTGCCCTACTGCGTTTTCAGCAACTTCTACTGCACAGTAAACGCAAGAGAGCTTTTGAATATCATCAGAAGCGCCCTTTACGGCAGAGGAAGGCTCTATCCAGAAATTAAGAGCCTCGGCGAGCAGCTGATGGCACAAATCGCCCAAATGACCCCCGGTATCGCAGCGTCCCTTTCCGACTCTAGACCCGAACTCAGCGACAGGCTCAGCCTCAGCTACCTGTTTAAAGCAAAAGAGGGCGCAAACGAAAGACCTAAAAACGCCAACGAAAAAAGCGTGGAGCTTATCTCATACACGAGCGACGCGGAAAAAACCGTCGCTAAGGCAGCTCTCACAGCATCTACCCAATATCCTTTAAGCGAAATAGAAAAGCTCCTTGAGGACGATGGCAACCTTACCACAGTGCTGGACAAGGTTATCGCATGCTCCCGCCCCCGCTCCCTTGAGGCCGCGGTCTACACCTTCAGAATAAACGGCGTTTCCCTCTCTGAGATTACCCACTTTGCCCGTCACAGAATGCAGTCAATCGAGATTCCCTCCTACACCTTAATTGACGGCAAACGCTATGTAATCCCCGAAACCGTAAAGAAGGACCCCGTAGCCCTTGAGATTTATATAAACGCCTTTGAAAGAATGGACGAGGTGCATAAAAAGCTAAAGAACGCGGGTATGCCCGAGGAGGAGCTTGTTTACCTCAGACTTTCGGGAAGCAAGCTGGACATAATGGTCACCATGAACGCAAGGGAGCTGCTGCTGTTCTTCAGACTCAGAACCTGCACAAGAGCACAGTGGGAAATCCGCGGTCACGCCATTGAGATGCTGAGGATACTCAGAGAAGTCTCCCCCGGCATCTTCAACCGTTTCGGTCCCAGCTGCTTTGTTTCAAAATGCACCGAGGGGACGCTCACCTGCGGCAGGATGGACGATATGAAAAAAATCTTCGACCCCATGAATAAAAGCCTCAGCGAAGATGTATTAAAGGAGCAAACCGCCTAAAGTTTGGTTTACGGCTTTAAAAAGGCACCAATAATTAGTTAAGAGAATATTCATTATTAGTTTCTTGTAATAAGTTTGCTTTTACTGTATACTGTAATTTAACACAAACGGCACATAGGTGTTGCTAATTTAAAAGGAGTTGACCTGATGGCAAGCATAGATGTTGATTTCACTGGCGGCGGCAAGAAGAATGTGGTTAAAGAAACCGTCATTCCGCCCGAAAGAGCAGGACTTAAGACATTTATAAATATCCTTGTGACAATTCTTACGGCGGTTATCGCTTTCTACTTCATGCTCCCGCCCGTAAACTTCAAGGCTCCCGAGTTTTACCTCTATCTGCTTATTGTCTTTTGCTCTTATATCGCAAGCTCCGCTATTACTTCAAAGGCGATTGTAAGACCCGAATATATGCCCTATGTTAAGCGCAATTCGCTTGTGCCCATTATCCTGATTGTTGTTGTGGGCGTCATATTCGCAGGCGGATATATCTCCTCCGCCACCCTTTTCAGGGCAAAGGCGTACAGCAGGATACTCAAGATAGAAGAAACCGACTTTTCAAAGAGCGTTACAGTTATAGACAGCCTCAGCGGCTTTAAGAATGTCCCCATGATTGACGCCGCCGCGGCGGGCAAACTCGCTGACAAGACACTGGGCGACCTTTATCTTGAGTCCCTTGAGTCCCAGTTTGAGGTTGACTACGACTATTCCACCCAGATTAACTACAAGCAGAGCCCCGTCAGGGTATTCCCCTTAAGATACGGCGACATATTCAAATGGCTGTCCAACAGGGCAGAGGGTCTTCCCGGCTATATCATTGTGAACATGAATACCCAAAAGGCCGATATGGTTATGACTGAGGGCGGAATCAAGTATTCCCCTTCGGAGCATTTCGGAAGA
This sequence comes from Clostridiales bacterium DTU053, assembly GCA_001512765.1. GTDB lineage: Bacteria > Bacillota > Clostridia > Oscillospirales > Acutalibacteraceae > DTU053. The sequence goes on along the minus strand of LFSO01000046.1, from coordinate 31,008 downwards.
CTCTTAAAGCGTCATCTCAGATTCTCTTATCCCACCTACATTTTCGGTCAGCCCGCCCTTGAGATTAACGAGGACGGCAGACCCTACTGGATTTGCGAGAGAATGGACAAAAAGGTCGGTCTCCTCGGCGGCGACGATGTAGTCGGAGCGGTATTTGTTGACGCCATAAACGGCGAGCACAAGTATTACGACATTGAGGAAATCAAGAGCGGCGTCTCAAAGGACGGCGAAAACCTTTCATGGGTTGACCAGATTTACCCCGCCGACCTGCTTATGAAGCAGTACAACTTCTTCGGCAAGTTCTCAAACGGCTTCTTTAACTCCATCATCGGTCAGAGCGGCGTTAAGCTCACAACCGACGGCTACAACTATCTGGCGCTCCATGACGATGTCTATATGTATACGGGCGTAACCTCCGCTTCCTCCGACCAGTCGATAATCGGCTTTGCCCTTATCAACCAGAGAACCAAAGAGGCATTCTTCTACCAGACCTCAGGCGCTACCGAAAAGGCAGCTATGGAGTCCGCTGAAGGCGTCGTTTCCGACAAGGGCTGGAAGGCAACATTCCCGCTTCTTCTGAACCTTGACGGCGAGGCAACCTACTTCATGTCCCTTAAAGACAACAACAATGTTATCAAGAGCTACGCCATGGTTAATGTCAGCCAGTATTCCGACGCCGTAAGAAGCCCCAGTGACGACAACCCGGACCTTAAAGCCTGCATTACCGCATATGTAAGCAAGCTGGCAGCCAGGGGAGTGCATCTTAATATTGACCTTACCGGCACAGCGCCCGGCGGCTCATCCGGCGGCGACACCCCCACTCAGGAAACCAAGGAAGTTTCGGGCAGCATAGCTGAAATCAGACCCGCTGTCATAAGCGGCAACACCGTATACTTTATCAGGCTGCAGAATTCAAAGACCTACTACACAGCCTCAGCCGCGGATTTCGGCTCTCTCCCCGTAATCCTCAATGTGGGCGACTATGTAACAATTACGGTTCCCATGTCCGATGCGGGTATTGTTCAGGCTAAGGATATTAAGCTCTCAGTGCCTCAGACCGAACAGGCGGGGTAACTCTAATATAAATGAATATGAAAGAAAATCAGGGCAAATAAGCCCTGATTTTTGTTATTCTCAGTTAATCGCCCGATTTGCTGGCAAAAAGATGGACTTGCTAAAGAGGAAGTTATATAGTATAATCTGTTTGTAACTCTTTTGTAACCTTTTCATTTTTACAAGGAGAATAGACTCTTGAGCGGCGTATTAACAAGTTTTTACGACTATTTAGCCTCTCTTGGGCAGTATTGCGGAAGATATACATATCTGCTCTTTAAAGGCTTATTTACTATTATAAAAAAGCCCATAGTATTTATGTTTGCAGCCTTTGCCTCTCTTTACAGGGGCACTGCAGGCCTTGTTTTTCGTACCTTCAAAGCGGTACTGTCGGAAACTAAGCTCTTTGTAAAAGAGGTAAAGGATACTTCCGAGAGAATAAAGAATGATATTATAGCAAATCCCAAAAAAGCACCATCAATCATCTGGGGCTACATACTGAAGGCGATAATAAGGCACAGGGTCGTATTCAAATATTTCCTGAACCTTATTCTCCCCATTCTCGGTCTCCTTCTTCTCATTTACACCATAAACCACTGGAACAGGTCAATTTTTGCCCTTGAGATAAACATAAATGGCGAAACCATAGGCTATGTATCGGCGGAGAGCGTCTTTGTCGAGGCAAGGGACATAGCGAAGGACAGGCTGGGCATCAGCAGCGGTTTCTCCGCCATGTCCACCACGCAGCTCCTTGACGCGCCCGTTTATTCGCTTTCCTTAATAAAGATTAATCAGCTGTCCGACGCAGACACAATAGCGGACAAGCTTATTGAGCGCTCCGCAAGCAATATCACAAACGCCTGCGGAATCTATATTAACGATGAATTCCTGTGCGCGGTCAAAAACGAAACCGACGCAAAGCGGGTATTTGACAGCCTGCTTGCCCCCTATGAGGAATCGGGCGAGTACGATGTGGTCAGCTTTGTGGAGAAAATCGACTATGTGCAGGGACTCTATCCCGATACAGAAGATATAATGTGGGACGCCGCAAGGCTTAAAGAGAAGCTCCAGTCCAAAAAGCAGGAGAGCCTTTACTACAAAATCGAGGAGGGAGATTTAGTTTCCACAATCGCCTCAAAGTTCGGCGTAACCTCCTCTCAGATAAGAAGGCTCAATCCCAACCTTGACGAAAAGCGCCTGAGAATAGGTCAGGAAATCCTTGTGTCCGAGGAAGTCCCGTTCATCAGGGTAAAGACCGCGAAAATCAAGGTCACAACCGAGGTTCTGCCCTATAAGACCGTTGAGGTTCTTACAGACGCCTACTATCAGGGCACCAAAAAGACCATCAGAGAGGGCGTTAACGGCACTCAGCAGGTCACAAGCCTTGTAACCTATATAAACGGAACCGAGTACTCCACCGAGGAAATCTCGAGAGTCACCATAAAAGAGCCCGTTGACAAGAGGGTTCAGGTAGGCACCAAGAAGTACAGCGGCTCATCGCCGTCATCGGGCGGCGGCAAGCCCACAAAGTATACGGGAGCAAAACTTACATGGCCCGTAATCGGCGCCTACTCCATAAGCTCCGGCTACGGCTACAGAAACCGCGCAATGCACAGAGGCGTTGACATCGTTGCCTCCGGCGGTTCCTCAAAGGGCAAGGTCATCGTTGCGGCAGCCTCCGGAACCGTCACAAAGGCAACCTACCATTCAAGCTGGGGCTACTATGTGATGATTGACCACGGCAACGGCCTGCAAACTCTGTACGCCCACTGCCTCAAGGGTTCGCTCATGGTAAGACCCGGACAAAGGGTCAGCGCGGGTCAGGCAATCGCAAGAGTCGGCAGCACGGGCAACTCCAGCGGATACCACCTGCACTTCGAGGTCTGGAGAAACGGCGCAAGAGTAAATCCCTTGCCATATCTCGGCAGATAATAAAAAAGGGGCATCTCAGGATGCCCCTTAAAAAATATTCCGTGAAAGAAAAACTTTTGATTTTTTCGGTATATACTATATTAAAAAAGTGCTTGACTGAATGGGCAATACTGTGTTATAGTAACTATACCTCTGCGAGGTTTATTTTTTTGCGTTCATTTTTAAGCAGAGGGAGGCTAACAACCCTTCGAGCATTAATCGAAGCGGTTCCGAACTTTTAATGGAGGTGCCGTCATGAGAGTAAAGATTACTCTTGCCTGCACAGAGTGCAAGCAGCGCAATTACAACACAATGAAGAATAAGAAGAACACACCTGACAGGCTTGAAATGAATAAGTACTGCAGATTCTGCAGAAAGCACACTCTCCACAGGGAAACCAAATAAACCGGGAGGGAAGTTTAATGGCTGACGAGAAAAAGAAGGTCGATAAGACTTCTGAAAAGGAAGCTGCCAAGGCTAAAAAGAAGGCGGCCGAAGCTTTAATTAAAGAAAAGCGCAAGGAGCTCAAAAAGGCTCCCAAGGAAGGCAAGGAAGGCAATGTCCTTCAGCGCGCCGCCAAGGCAATCGCAAAATTCTTTAAGGATTTCAGAGGAACCGTAAAGAAAATAATCTGGCCGGACCGCAAGAGTGTTATTAAGAATACCCTTGTAGTTTTCGCAGTTGTGATTGTTGTCGGCATAGGCGTTTGGGTTGTTGACTTTGCTCTGTCCGAAAGCGTAAAGCTGGTTGGCCGCGCAGCTGAAGCTATCCAGCAGGACCGCGAGGAAACCGAAGAGGAAACAACCAAGGCAGAAACTACAACAAAGTCCCAGACCGAAGCCGAAACAACAACATCCGCAGCTGACGAAACAGGCACTACCGAAGGTACAACGGCTTAATGCCCTGCATTACGGCGCAGCTGCTGCAAAGACGAAAGGGGGCAAGTTAAGGGATGGCTGATGATTATAAGTGGTTCGTAATTCATACCTATTCAGGCTATGAGAACAAGGTTGCCGCAAATATTGAAAAGATAGTCGACAACCGTAAAATGCGCGATCAGATAGTCGAGGTCAGGGTTCCCACCGAGACCGTTACCGAAATAAAGGACGACAAAAAACGCGTTGTGGAGCGCAAGCGCTATCCCGGCTATGTTCTTGTAAAATTGGCGGTCTTTTACGACAATGTTACAAGAGAGCTTAAAATGACCGACGAAGCATGGTATCTTATCCGCAACACAAGAGGCGTTACAGGCTTTGTAGGTCCCGAAAGCAAGCCCATTCCTTTAAGTGAAAAGGAAGTGCAGGAGCTGGGCGTTGAGGTCCGCACGGTTGAGGTTGACTACGCGGTCGGCGATTTTGTCCGCATTATCGGCGGCTCCTTTGACGGATTTATGGGCACGGTTGAAAAGATTGAGCCCGAAAAAGACCTGGTAAGAGTCATTATTTCAATGATGGGCAGAGAAACGCCCATAGAGCTGGGTCTCGATCAGGTTGAAAGAGTCGTGTAGAGCAATAATGCTCAAAGATTTGTAAAGAATATCAGTATAAAAGCGGCTTTCGCTTTTTATAGCACGATGTCGTACGCACGGTTCGTGCGTGGGAGGAGTTTTATAGACTCCGCCACTACCACATTTTTTGGAGGTGCAGAATATGGCACAAAAAGTTATCGGTTATATCAAACTTCAAATCCCCGCCGGCAAAGCAACACCCGCACCGCCGGTAGGCCCTGCGCTCGGTCAGCACGGCGTAAACATCATGGCGTTTACAAAAGAGTTTAACGAGCGTACAAAGAACGACATGGGACTTATCGTTCCCGTTGTCATCACTGTTTATGCAGACCACTCCTTCTCATTCATCACAAAGACTCCGCCTGCAGCAGTTCTTATTAAAAAGGAATGCGGTATCGAAAAGGCATCTGGCGTTCCGAACAAGACCAAGGTAGCTAAGATAACAAAAGAGCAGATCAGGAAGATCGCCGAGTACAAGATGCCCGACCTTAACGCCGCAACAATCGAAGCGGCTATGAGTATGATTGCCGGAACGGCACGCAGCATGGGCATCGAAGTTGTCGACTGATGCTCCCATGTGGGAGGACAAATCCGATTTAACCACTTAAGGGAGGTAAATTAAATGAAACATGGCAAAAATTATGTAGAAGCTGCAAAGCTCATTGATAAAAGCCGTCTTTACGATTCGGAGGAAGCTCTCGAACTCGCTATAAAGACATCAAAGGCAAAGTTTGACGAAACCGTTGAGGTTCATGTAAGGCTCGGCGTTGACTCCAGACACGCAGACCAGCAGGTCAGAGGCGCCGTTGTTCTTCCCAACGGAACAGGTAAAAAGGTTCGCGTAGCCGTATTCGCAAAGGGCGACGCCGCCAAGGCCGCAGAAGCAGCAGGCGCAGAATATGTAGGCGCTGAGGACCTGGTTGCAAAAATCCAGAACGAAGGCTTTATGGATTTCGATATAGCAATCGCATCCCCCGATATGATGGGTCTCGTTGGCCGTCTCGGTAAGATTTTGGGTCCCCGCGGACTTATGCCCAGCCCCAAGGCAGGCACCGTTACACCCGATGTCGCAAGAGCTGTTAACGAAGCTAAGGCAGGTAAGATTGAGTACCGTCTTGACAAGACCAACATCATTCACTGCCCCATCGGCAAGGTTTCCTTCGGCAAGGAAAAGTTGGCAGAGAACTTCTATACACTCCTTGACGCTATAATCAAGGCTAAGCCCGCAGCCGCAAAGGGTCAGTATATCCGTTCCTGCGTTGTTGCTACAACAATGGGCCCCGGAATCAAGATTAACCCCAACAGAGTTACAAAAGAGGCTTAATTCCGGCTTAGAGTATAAGACTAAAGCGCATCTGCAAAGGCAGGTGCGTTTTTTGTTGTTAATTTATTATCGTTTCTTGACTGAAAAGCAAAATACACATAAAATTATAGGGTATATAAATACCAAAATCTCTTTCTTGTTCCAAAGCGCGCGAGTATGTTAAAATTCTAATGCTGCTCTTTGGCGCAAGAGTTTTTAGGAGAAAAAAATGAACTTTCCCGATTTACGGGCGGAGCGGTGGATAGACTGCGAAAAAAATCCCATCATCGGCTATTTCCATGGCGAAAAGAGCCGATACGCCATCGGCGACCCGCAGATTCTAACGCCAGATGAGTTTGACGGCAAGTGGCACATGCTGTACCACGGCTTTTTTGATGACTATTTGCCCTACCTTTATCATGTGGTATCCGATGACGGCATCGAGTGGAGATTCCAAAAACGCTGGCAAATCAATGTTGGTCCCGTCTGCCTGTTTAAAGACAATGACCGCTTTATTCTCTACTCCTCAGAGGTTTCGTGGAGAGCTGTAAAGGCGGAGGGTCTGCCAAAAGATTATTACGGCAAAGGCACCGCTTATATAATTAGGGCAAGGACAAGCACCGACCTTGAGGAATGGTCCGAACCCATTGACATAATTATTCCCGAGTTTGACTGGGAAAAGACAGGACCCGAAGCCTGCGTCAGAAACCCCTGCATGGTAAGGCTCAAAGACGGCAGATACCGCCTTTACTACAGCGGCGGCTCCGTTCGCCTGCCGGTGTGCGGTTATCCCGAGCCCTACGCAATAGGCTATGCCGAAAGCGATTCCCCGCTATCGGGCTTTGTAAAGAGGGAACAGCCCATTTTGACTCCCGACGAAAATATACCCTACCGCAATTTCGGATGCGGCGGCATTAAGGTTTACGGCTGGGAGGATAAATTCCTTGCCCTCTATAACCCCATCTGCATGGATAAAGAAGGTTTGCCCCGCTCCGCGATAGCGGCCCTTGTTTCCGACGACGGCATAAATTTTGAGGAATACCCCCTCAACCCTATAATTTCTCCCGCCGCTGACGGGTGGAAAAAAGCCCTTGTGTATCAGCTTGATGTGGCTTTACATAACGGGGAAGTTAGAATTTACTACAACGCAAGGGACGAGTGGCTGGACGGCATAGAGAGAATCGGCATGAGCGCTATCTATAATCCTGAGCTTAAAATCCGCAAGCTTTATTAGTGTTTAAGCCCGAAAGGGCTTTCTTGTATTGAAATTCTGATACGGCGGATATTAGGGCAGATACATCTCAGGTGTCTGCCTTTTGTGATACATCGCCGCGATTTTGGAGGGATACTCTTGAAAATCAAACCCCAAATAGATTTTTCTGTTGTAGACGAGATAATCGGCAGGTACGAAAACCCGTCCGAATCCCTTATCTCTCTTCTTCAGGACATTCAGGAGGAGTACGGCTATTTGCCCACGGATGTTATGGTAAGAATCAGCGAGCAGGCTGGTATACCTCTCAGCCGCCTTATGGGCGTTGCAACCTTCTACTCCCAGTTTAAACTGAACGCCCCCGGCAAGTACAAAGTGCTTGTCTGCATGGGCACAGCCTGCCATGTAAACAACGGCGAGCGCGTGGCGGACGCCGTCGCTAAGACTCTTGGCGTCAAAGAGGGCGAAACCACTGCCGACGGTCTTTTCTCCTGGGAAGAGGTCGCCTGCCTTGGCTGCTGCAGCCTTTCACCAGTAATGATGATAAACGGTCAGGTATACGGCAAGCTGGACGGCAAAAAGGTGGAGCAGGTTATTAACGATATTCGCAAAGCAGAGCTTGAAAGGGCTGGTCAATAAATGAGGTTTATGATAGGTTACGGCAGCTGCGGCATAGCCGCCGGCGCCGAGGAAGTAGCAAAATCCGTTCGTGAAAGGCTGAGCGCCGAACACTCGGTTACAGTCGACCTTGTGGGCTGCAACGGCATGTGCTTTGCCGAGCCTTTAATGCAGGTAAAGGATGATGAGGGCAACGATTATTACTACGGCAGACTCACTGGTGAGAAGGCTGTAAAAATAGTTGACGCTTTCTTAAACGGAGAAATTCCCGAAGAAAACAAAATTGAAGGCGATGAGCTGAAGTTCCTTAAAGGACAGACCAGAATCGCCCTGAGGCACTGCGGAATTATTGACCCCGAAAGCATTGATTCATATATAGAGGCTGGCGGATACACAGCCTTTGACAAGATACTTAAAATGACCCCCGATGAGGTTATCGAGCAGATTAAGATATCCGGTCTCAGGGGCAGAGGCGGAGCTGGCTTCCCCACATGGTTTAAGTGGGAGGCTGCGAGGAAAGAAAACACAGAGGAAAAGTACATCGTCTGCAACGCCGACGAGGGCGACCCCGGCGCATTCATGGACAGGTCCGTTCTTGAAGGCGACCCCCACAGCGTCCTTGAGGGCATGATGGTCGCGGGCTACGCAATAGGCGCAAAGTGCGGCATCATCTATGTCCGCGCCGAGTACCCCCTCGCGGTCAAGCGATTGACTATTGCCATAAATCAGCTCAGAGAAAAGGGTCTTTTGGGCAAGAACATAAAGGGATCGGACTTCGAGTTCGACTTTAAGATAATGAAGGGCGCGGGTGCCTTTGTCTGCGGCGAGGAAACGGCTCTGCTTGCCTCCCTCGGCGGCGACAGGGGAATGCCCACACCCAAGCCTCCCTTCCCCGCTCAAAAGGGCTTCAGAAAGCAGCCCACGAACATAAACAATGTCGAAACCTTTGCCAATGTGCCTTGGATTATTGAGAACGGCGGAGAGGCTTTCGCCGCCATGGGCACCGAGGACAGCAAGGGCACAAAGGTCTTTGCCCTCGCAGGCAAGGTAAAGTACGGCGGACTGGTCGAAGTCCCCATGGGCATGACCATAAGGCAGATTGTGTTCGACATCTGCGGCGGCATCAAGAACGGCAAAAAAATCAAGGGAGTTCAAATCGGCGGTCCTTCAGGCGGCTGTTTGCCAGAGGAGCTGCTTGACACCCCCATCGACTATAAGAGCATAGGCGCAACGGGCGCCATCATGGGCTCGGGCGGACTTGTCGTTATGGATGAGGACACCTGCATGGTGGATATGGCAAGGTTCTTTATGGACTTTACCAGCAAGGAAAGCTGCGGCAAGTGCGTGCCCTGCAGAGTAGGCACCACCAGGATGCTCGAGATTCTTAACAGAATCGTAAAAGGCGAGGGCAGAGAGGGCGATATGGAGCTGCTCCAGAGCCTTGGCTCCAGCATCAGAGACTCCGCCCTTTGCGGACTGGGCAACTCCGCCCCCAATCCTGTTCTCACCACAATGAGATACTTTAAAGACGAATACACAGCGCATATAGAGGAAAAATGCTGCCCCTCTTTCAAATGCGCTTCGCTCATTAAATACGAGATTAATCCCGAAAAGTGCACAGGCTGCACCCTTTGCGGCAGAAAATGCCCCACAAAGGCAATCACAGGCAGCGTAAAGAATCCCCATGTAATCGACAAGGATAAGTGCATTGCCTGCGGCGAATGCGCCGCCTCGTGCAGATTCGGCGCGATATTCAAGGTCAGCGGGGAGGCAGTGAGGTATGAGTAATATGGTTAAAATAAAAGTCAACGGCAGGGAAGTGACGGCTGACCCCTCGCTCAACCTGCTTCAAAACCTTCTTAACAACGGCATCTTTGTGCCCAATCTCTGCTACAGAAAAGAGCTTGAGGCTTACGGCGGCTGCGGACTTTGCCTTGTGGAAATCAAAGGCTCTCCCAAGCTCGTCAGAGCCTGCAACGCTATGCCCGCGGAGGGTATGGAGATTGAAACCGACACCGACAGAATAAGGCAGAGCCGCAGGTTCACCCTTGCCCTTATTCTCTCCGACCACAAGGCGGACTGTATCGCCCCCTGCAAGAGGGCATGCCCCACCAATCAGGACGCTCAAGGCTATATCGGTCTTATCTCCGCAGGCAAGGACAGGGACGCCATGGCCCTTATCATGAGGGATAACCCCCTGCCCATGTCCATAGGCAGAGTATGCCCCCACCCCTGCGAATCCGCATGCCGCAGACAGCTGGCAGACGAGCCTATTTCAATCTGCCATCTTAAAAGATACGCAGCGGACAAAAACACAGACTATATTCCCGAATGCGCAGAGGACACAGGCAAGAGGGTAGCCGTTGTGGGCGCCGGTCCCGCGGGTCTTTCCGCCGCATATTTCTTAAGGCTCAAGGGTCACAAGGTCACCGTCTTTGAGGCTCAGGAAAAAGCGGGCGGCATGCTCCGCTACGGCATTCCGGCTTACAGACTCCCAAAAGATGTCCTCGACAAAGAGATAGAAAGAATTGAAAAAATGGGCGCCGAGTTTAAATACGGTCAAAAGCTCGGCAAAGATATAAGTCTTTCCTCCCTTAAAAAGGAATATGACGCCGTATTCCTCGCTGTGGGCGCATGGAAGAGCTCGTCACTCGGCTGCGACGGCGAGGACCATCCCAATGTCCTCGGCGGCATAGACTTCCTTTATAAAGCGGCAAACGGCGAGGAAGTAAAGCTGGGCAAGAGGGTAGCGGTAGTCGGCGGCGGCAACACCGCCATTGACGCCGCAAGAACAGCCCGCCGCCTTGGCGCAGAGGATGTAACCCTTATTTACAGAAGAACAAGAGCGGAAATGCCCGCCGAAAAGATAGAGATTGAAGAGGCTCAGGAGGAGGGCGTGAACTTCAAGTTCCTTGCGGTCCCCATAGCCGTTTGCGACGGCGAGAGCTGCGTGCTGCTGAATCTCCAGCAGATGACCCTTGGCGAGCCCGACGCGACAGGACGCTGCGCCCCCGTTCCGATTGAAGGCGCCGTCGATGTGGAGAGCTTCGATACCGTCATCGCCGCCATCGGTCAGAGAGTGCTTCTTGACGGTCTTGACGACATCGAGCTTACAAAGCGCGGCACAATCGAGGTTGACCCCGAAACTTACGCCACCAATATTGAAGGCGTGTTCGCCGGCGGCGACGCGGTAAACAGGGGTCCCGACATCGCGGTCTCCGCGATAGCCCACGGCAAAAACGCCGCGGCCGCTATCAACAGCTATCTTGAGGGCGAACTCAAGCCCGTACGCAAACCCTTCTATGTTGAGCGCAGGGATTTCACCGAAAAAGACCTGCCCGAAATAGAAAAGGAGCCGAGAGTAAAGGTCACCATCACTGAGCCCGAAAAGAGGGTAAACAATTTCAAGGAAATTGCTCCCTGCTATACAGAGGATGAGGCAATCAAAGAGGCGTCAAGATGCCTTGAGTGCGGCTGCTCCTATCTCTATGACTGCCGCCTGCTGCCTCTCCTTCAGGAGTACGACCCCGCAGGGCTCGGCATTAAGGGTACCATGCGTGATTCCAAGGTGGACAAGAGTCACCCCTTCATCTACAGGGACAACAAAAAGTGCATACTCTGCGGTCTGTGCATTAGGACCTGCGCCGAGCTTGTGGGCAAGAATGTCTACGGCTACAACGGCAGAGGCTTTGAAACAGAGCCCGAGTGCGCTTTCGGCATCGGACTCGGCGAGAGCCAGTGCATAACCTGCGGAGCCTGCGTCAGAGCATGCCCCACCGGCGCCATCCAGTCAAGGCTGCCCTTTGAAAAGACCCCCGCGCTCCAGTTCGAGACAAAGACCATGGAGTGCCCCTACTGCGAGAAGAAGTGCCTTCTCAGCGTAGATTACTTCGGCAGCCGCATCTTAAAGTCTAATCCCCTTGTCCCGCCCAAAGCCTGCAATGTGGGCAAATACCTCGTTCCTCTGTCGGCATATGAAAATCTCGACAAGCTCACAAAAGAGCAAAAAGAGGCCATTTACAGGCGCATTAAGGACGCCTCGGCAAAATTTGAGGGCGAGTTCCCCGCAGACTTTGAAGGTCTTATAAAGCTCATAAAGAAATAAATAAAAGCGCAGCCTTAAGCTGCGCTTTTTTGTTGTTGAATTATTTCCCCCGCCGTTATAAGATGAATACAGTACCTCATTATCTTTTAGGAGGAATGACCTTGAAGTATCTTACAAACACCGAAGGGGTTTTTGTATATCTGCCTATCTTGGTATCCTTGGTTGTCTCCCTCTTCGCCCTTGCTGTAAGGCTGCCCGTTGCAAACCTGCTTTTAAGGGTGGGTCTCGGAGAGCTCAGAAAAAAGAAACCCGAACGCTACAAAACCGTCAAAGCCGCGGCGAAAAGACCCCTTAGCCTTTTTGTCTCCGCAGTGCTCATTTACGCCTTCTACTCCCTCGGAAATACTGTTACAATCAGTATTTTGCCCGAGGACGAGCTGCCGAAGGTTTTAGTTTTCCTATACGGTCAGACAATTTACAGAATCCTCTCAACCATAGTTCTCATCAGCGCCTTCTGGCTCCTTTACAATGTGGTGGGCATCAGCATGGCGGCTCTGCTTTCCGTCAGCGAGTCAAAGGGCAGAAAGATAGACGCCAACGCCTCCAGCTATATCGCAAGCGGACTTAAAGTGCTTGTAGCGGTTTTCGGAGCGTATTTCGTGCTGACAAAGTGGGGAGTGGATGTTTCGGGACTTATAGCGGGTCTCGGCATCGGCGGTCTTGCCATGGCGCTCGCCGCAAAGGATACCGCCTCAAACCTTTTCAGCAGCATCTCAATAATGCTGGACAAGCCCTTTGAAATCGGCGACACAATTATAATCGGCGGCATTAAGGGCAAGGTCGTAAGTCTCGGACTTCGCAGCAGCAGGCTTGAAGCCCCCGACGGCTCGATTATAACATACCCCAACTCCAGCCTTGCCTCCGCAATTATCACCGACACATCCAAAAAGCAAAGCTCCAAAATAGAGATGAGCCTCTCGGTCGCTTTCAGCACCAGTACCGAAAAGCTGAGCGAGTTTATGGACGAGATAAGGCGGATTATCAGAGAAGACGAGGACACAACAGACACCGAGCCCATCGTCTACTTTAACTCATTCACCGCCTCCGCTATGCAGCTTTCAATCGTGTACGAGGTCTACCCCGAATTCGAGCGGGAGATAAGAGCTCGGCAGAATATCAATACCAAAGTAATTGAAGCCGCCGAAAAAATGGAAATAAAACTTGTATAAACGCAAAAAAATAAAGGGCAGAGATTTCTGCCCTTTTATTTGTTGATTATTATGAGCCGTATGTGCTGCTCATGTCCTCCTGAACCTGAGCCTTTACCTCTTTCTTGGCGTTGGAGCTTTCGATTCTCTTTTTCAGCTCCTCATAGAAGAGGTCCTCGTCAAGAGGCAGCTCAACGGGTCTGCCGAGCCAGGAGGAGAGGTAAGCAGCGTTTGAAATCATCAGGCTGTTAATGCCCTCAGAACCGTGAGCGTAAAGAGGCTCGCCGCGGAGGATGTTTGCCGCGAAAGCGTTGAGAACGCCGGGATGATGTGTGCTCTCGCCTGTGATTTCAACATCAACATACTGACCCTTAAGTTTAGCAAAGCCCAGCTTTGCCTCATATGTAAACTTGGAAATGCTCTCGTCAAGAACATAGAGCTTAATCTCATTGTTCTCGCAAACGATTTTTGCCTTATCCATTGTGATTTCAAGCCTGTTGGTGCCGGGGCAGTCGCCTGTTGTAGCGATGAATACGCCAGTTGCTCCGTTGGGATACTCGGCGTAGATGGTTACATCGTCCTCAACCTCAATGTTGTGCCACTTGCCCTGATGGCATGTAGCCCAAATCTTGTTGGGCATACCGCAAATCCACTGCCAAAGGTCAAGGTTGTGGGGGCACTGGTTGATAAGAACGCCGCCGCCTTCGCCTGCCCATGTGGCTCTCCATCCGCCGGAATCATAGTAAGCCTGAGTGCGGAACCAGTCGGTGATTATCCAGTTAACTCTTCTAATCTCGCCGTATTCGCCGTTCTGTACCAACTCGCGCAGTTTTCTGTAAACCACATTGGTCCTCTGGTTGAACATGATTGCGAATGTACGGTCGGTCTGGGAGGCAACCTCAATCATCTCTCTGACCTGCTTTGTGTAAACGCCCGCGGGCTTTTCTGTCATGACATGAAGTCCTGCTTTGAGTGCCTCAATGGCAATGGGCGGATGGTCATAGTGAGGAGTTGCTATGACTATAGCTTCACACTTGCCGCTGTGTATAAGCTCGGAAGCGGTATTGAAAACGCTGATGTTCGGCAGCTGCTCTTTTGCCCATTCAAGCCTTTCGGGATTAATATCCGCAACGGCTGTGAGCTCAAGCTCGGGCAGTTTTCCCTCCATAAATGAGCGCATGTGCGAGGAACCCATGTTACCCACACCGATAATGCCGAAAGTTATTTTTCTTGACATAATCAGATCCCCTTTGCTTTTAATTAAACACGCAGAGTTTAAAGTCGCTGTAATTATACCACAGGGATTTTTTTCATTCAACAAAAAAAGGAGAATTAAAAGAATATTTGGGGCGATGAAAGCACATTTAGAGCGAATCCATAATATTTCGTGTTTGAATATATATTTTCGATACGGAAAAATGGAAATTTTGTTTTTGGTATTGCAGGCATATTGCAAAAATTTGTTATTAATATAAATTTTTATCAAAATACAAAAAAATCCTTGTAATGACATATCTTAAATGTTAATATCAAGATAGCAAAAATAGTACAAGCTATGAAAGAGAGGTGCTAATAATGGAGCAAATCATGGAGTACATCATGAGATTCTTCGAGATTTTAAGGGAGTTCCTCCAGCTGATTGGCGTTGAGCTGCCCGATTTCTTCGGCACAACCGAGGCCCCTGCAGAAGAAGACTAATTAGTTAAGCCCGAGAAGGTCACAGCAAAAGCTGTGGCCTCCTTTTTTTATGCGGACATTCCTTTGCGTCGGCATGCTAGAGTTTCTAACGCAAAAAATCTCCGGGAGCTTGTCCCGGAGATTTAGGCTTTTTTATTCGGATTCGGATTCGCTTTCGGGGGCTGTGGTCTCCCAGCCGCTCCAGCCAAGGTATTGAAGCATAAACTTTTCAATCATTGAGATAGCCCATTGCAGCATTGCAATAATTGTGTAAAGTGACATACTACCCCTCCTTATCTTTGACAGTCCAAAATCATATTAGCACATCCATTAAATGATTACAATATACAAAATGTATTTTGTGAATATTTACGAAAGGGCAAGAAGCATGATTGCCGCAAAGCCTACAATCAGACCGAACCACTGCCGTTTTGTAAGTCTCTCTTTAAAAATGACGACGGATACGATTATTGTCGTATAAAGCGAGCAGCCGTTTAATACGGGGAAGAACACCGCGCTGTCCATAGTGCCCGCAAGGTAAGTGTTTATGATGTTGTTCACAACCGTCGTACTGCCGCAGATTAAAGAGAAAATGATAAGTACCCTTTTGAACAAATCGGATTTGCCCAGTCTTTTCTCCGGCGGGTTTTGCTTTTTGCGCCTTGACAGAATCCCGTAGGCGATAAAGGTTGCGATGGCGGATACTATAAAGGAAATCATTAAAAAAGCCTATGTTCCGCCGCCGTTTTCCCGCATATAAAACCTTTTCTGCATAACGCCGTACGAGCCGTTGATAAAAAGGGTAAGTATGCAGAAAAAGAGCCATTTGAGCGATGTCTTTTTCTCATCCGTCTTTTTGCGGTCAACTGCGAAAAATACGGAGACGAGTATCATCGCCATGCCAAGGTACTTAATAGGCTTTATGCTCTCATTCCAGAACAGCACGCCCGCGACGGAGGGTATGACCATAGCGAAGGCGGTAATGAGCGTGGTGTAGGAGAGTGGGCCGAACTTAAACGCCATCAAGGCGGTAAGCGAGCCGGCGGTAATCATTACGCCGTAGATTAAGCCAAAAACCAAAGTAAAGGAGTTTATCTCATTATTAGTGATAAGCGTAACTAAGCCTAAAAGTACCGATGCTACAACCGCGCAGAGAGAGTTGAAAATCATCAGGTCCGAAAGCTCGGTCACATGCTTTTTGCTGAACCTGCTTCTTGTGGACGAAAACAGTACGCCGCATGCCACCGACAAGGCAATCAATAAAAACTGTATTAAGGTCATGTTTTACCCTTTCGTCGCTGTTAATCAATGGGCATAGGGTACTTGCCGTCAAAGCAGGCGCAGCAAAGTCCCAAATTCTTGTTGCCTACCGCCGCGATAAGGTCCTCAATGCCAAGATAAGCGAGAGAATCCGCGCCAATCCTGCTTGCGATTTCCTCTGTGTCAAGATATGCTCCCACAAGGTTCTTTCTTGAGGGAGTATCAATGCCGAAGCGGCAGGCGAATTTAACGGGCGGGGAGGCGATTCTCATATGTATTTCTTTGGCTCCCGCGTTTCTCAGCATCTTAACTATATACATGCTGTTTGTGCCTCTGACTATGGAGTCGTCAACCAGCACTATTCTCTTATTCTCAACATTTTCGTGTATTGCGCAGAGCTTCATTCTAACGCTCTGCTCACGGTTCATCTGACCCTCCTGAATAAAGGTGCGTCCCGAATACGCGTTCTTTATAAGGCACTGACCGTAGGTAATGCCGCTTTCGTTAGCGTAGCCGATAGCGGCGGGGATGGCGGATTCGGGAACTCCCGACACAATATCCGCCTCTACGGGAGCGGTTTTGCACAGATGCCTTCCCATGCGGATTCTTGACTGATATACATTTACCCCGTCAATAACGCTGTCGTTGCGGGCAAAGTACACATACTCAAAAACGCAAAGGGCGGTTCTTTCCATAGGAGGAGTTTCGATGGAGGAAATTCCCGAGGAGGTGATTATAACAATCTCACCGGGCTTAATATCCCTTACAAATACTGCTCCTATAGCGTTAAAGGCGCAGCTTTCCGAAGCGAGGACATAAGAGTCGCCAAGTCTGCCGAGACACAAGGGGCGGATACCCCAGGGGTCCCTGACTCCTATCAGCTTTCCGGGACACATAAGCGTCAGAGCGTATGAGCCTCTGACCCTTTTTATAAGGTCCTTTATGCCCTCCTCAATGCCGTCACGGTTGCCCGCGATAATGTGCATTAAAGCCTCGCTGTCCACATTTGTCTGAAACAGAACGCCGTTCTTTTGCAGCTCTCGCCTAATTTCGTTGCCGTTCACAATGTGGCCGTTGTGAGCCATAGCGATGAAACCTTCGTATCCATGCATTACAAGGGGCTGAGTGTCAAGAACGGTCACACTTGAGCTTGTGGCGTAGCGGACATGTCCTATAAGTATTTCGTCATTTGCGTATTCGTCAAGAATCTGCTTTGTAAAAACCTCGTTTACAAGTCCTATGTTCTTATGGTGACGAACCTCGTTTCCCACAGCGCCTGCAAGACCCGCGCCGTCCTGACCCCTGTGCTGCATGGAGAAAAGGGACTGATAGGCAAGCTGTCCCACATCTTTTTCGCCGCGGTTAAAAAAGCCGAAAACGGCGCATTCCTCACCCAAAGAATACTTACTCTTATTCATTTCCAAGTACCCTTCTTGCTACCTCGATATATGCCTCTTCAACGCCGCCGAGGTCTCGTCTGAAACGGTCCTTGTCCAGCTTTTCCTTGGTATCTGTGTCCCAAAGCCTGCATGTATCGGGAGAAATCTCGTCAGCAAGAACAATTTCGCCCTCTTCCGTCTTTCCGAACTCCAGTTTAAAGTCAACCAGTATAAGGTTTGCTTTAAGGAATTCTCTCTTTAAAACCTCGTTTACCTTCATTGCCATGGACTCGATTTTTTCCAGCTCTTCTTTTGTGGTAAACTTTAAAGCTATTGCCTGGCTGTGATTTATCATCGGGTCGCCAAGGTCGTCGTTCTTATAGCTCAATTCAAATATAGGAGTGTCGAGAACAATACCTTCCTCAACGCCGAAACGCTTGCTGAGGCTGCCTGCGGTTATATTTCGGATAATAACCTCAAGGGGAACGATTTGAACCTTTTTAACAAGGGTTTCCCTGTCGCTGAGTTCCTCTGCATAGTGGGTGGGAACGCCCTCAGTTTCAAGAATTCTGAAAAAGTGGTTCGAAAGGCGGTTGTTAATAGCTCCCTTTCCCTGAATGCTGCCCTTTTTCAGTCCGTTGAAAGCCGTCGCGTCGTCCTTGTACTCCACTATGACAAGCTGAGGCTCATCTGTGGCAAAAACCTTCTTTGCCTTTCCTTCGTAAAGCATTGCGCCCTTTTGCATAAACATCCTCCTACAAAAATATTCCCGAGTATTCAGCTACATAAGGATTATACCTTATTAAGGTAATAATGTATATATGCTTTAAAGCGGTAAAAACGCAGAAAAAAAGCCCCTTAGAGCCTTCATTTTTATACATTTCCACCGCATTTTTACTTAATAGATAAATTGGCAGAAAAAGCTCGAATCGTGGAGATTGACTGCGAAAATCATAAGGCTTATAATTAATAAAAAGAGTTCCAAAACGGAGGATAATATGTCTAAAAATGTAGCGGTCATTTTGGCAGGCGGCAGCGGCAACAGATTCGGGGAGAGCATTCCAAAGCAGTTTTTGGAGGTAGAGGGCAAAACCATACTCGAGTATTCAATGCTCGCGCTTCAGCGTCACCCCGAAATCGATGAATTCTCCGTGGTGGTTTCGAGAGAGTATTTTGAAAAGGTAAAAAGCCTTGCCGAAAAAAATGGCTGCACCAAGTTCGGAAAAACAATAGCAGGCGGCAGCGAAAGGTATGAATCCTCCCTTAACGCCGTCAGAGCATACGAGGATACCCCCGATATAAATATCCTTTTGTGCGACAGCGCAAGACCCGTTTTAAGGCAGAGATACATTACCGAGGTTATAGAGGCTTTAAAGCACTATAACGCCGCAACCATAGCCGTTCCCGAAATTGACACAGTGCTGAGGGTCAACCCCGAAACCATGCTTATGACCCAAAGGCTTGACAGGAACGAAATATTCAGAGCCCACACGCCCCAGGGATTTAAATACGATGTTCTGAGAAAGGCTTATGAGATTGGTCTAAAAGACCCCGACTTTAACCCCACCGACGATACGGGCGTGATATTCAAATACCTGCCCGATGAAAAGGTATATATTATAAAAGGTGAGCACGACAATATTAAGCTGACATACAAGCAGGATTTGGAGATAATCAGAAAAGCTCTGAAATGTCTGGAGAATGAATAAAAAACCGCCTCAAAAGAGGCGGCTTTTTTCATTTCTTCTGATAAATCTTTACATAGTCCACAATAAACTCGGTTTCAAAGCCGGGCTTTGCCGTTACTTCACTGGGCGGCTCAAGGGATAAAATCGCATACTCAAGAGCCTTTGAAACGCCCTTGTCAAAGGAGGAGCGGACAGCCTCCACGCCGTCGATATAGAATATGTACTCGCTTGTGGTCCACTCAAGACCGTAGGTATGAAACTCATTGTAGGGATCTTTTACATAAAAGTTGCCCAGATTCTTTGATTTCAGCTCCTCGCCGTAGCCGTCAACATGGATGTTGAGGGAAACCGAGTCCCTTATATCAAAGAAGTATGTCTTTTTGTCGTAATTGAAGGCCTCAAAAATGTCTATCTCAGCGCCGTTGATTCCGCCGTTTGACTGGGCGTTCATGCCCTGAGAATTAAGCCAGAAGGCGCTCCAGAAGCCGCCGCCTTCGTTTGCCTTGCAGCGCACCTCAAAGTAGCCGGTTATGTACTCGGAATTGGTTCTTATCATGCCCGTGTACCAGCCGGGACCGTATTCGCCGTCCTCTTTATACTCCGCCTTTATATGCAGATTTCCGTCTTTGAGCGTTACCTGATTCGGGCTGTTAAAGCCTGCGCGCCTTTTGCCGTTGGCTCTGTATTGCCATTTTTCAAGGTCCAGCTCGTCGCCGTCGAAATCATCCTCAAAAACAAGCTCATATCCCGTAAGGTCCAAAGTTTTGCCCGATGGAACTATGGGCTTCTTTTTGCTTTCGTACAAATATGTGCTGACCACAGCGTAAGCAGCTCCCGCGACAAGAATTCCCGCAATAACAAGCGCGGCTATTTTAAGAGCATTCTTTTTAGAGGCGTTCATACGAAAACTCCTTCAATAATATTTTGCTAAATATTAGCATATACCCTATATTTATTCAATAATATGAAGTCATTTTCTTGCACGGAGATTAAAACGGGTTTATAATGAGAAAAAGACAAAAAGGGGAGAGAAAAATGATTGTTACCACCACAGGCAGCATAGAGGGCAGAAAAATTACCGGCTATAAAGGCATTGTGTTCGGCGAGGTAATTCTCGGCGTTGATTTTGTAAAAGGCATTGACGCGGGTATCAGAAATTTCTTCGGCGGCCGCTCTCAGGCTTATGAACAGGAGATTATTGCGGCGCGGCAGAAAGCCATAAACGAAATGTGCCAAAACGCCTTCAACATGGGTGCGAACGCTGTCATCGGAGTGAAAATAGACTACGAACAGATTACGGGCATGCTGATGGTTACCGCGTCGGGCACCGCTGTTGTTGTCTAATAAAAAAAGCCGCTTTAAAAGCGGCTTTAATTTTTGTTTTACTGCCTCTTGCCTTTGCCGTTGTCCCTGTAATACTGGGTAAAGGTCTTGGGATGGGTTGTGGAGTTCCAAATCTCCTCCGCGACGGGAGCCCACTCTTTTGCGAAGCGGTCGCACTTTGCGCAAAGGGTTTCCACATCCTCAGGCTCCATGAGATTTGTGGACTTAGCGCCCGTCTCACGAACGATTCTGCGCAAAGCGTCGGGATTTTCAAGCATCGGGCAGGGGCGCAGATGGTTGTCGTTAAACGGCTGATTCTTTCTGTAAGCCATGAACAGCGGGCTCTGCAGAGCCTCAAGCAGCGTCTTTTCTCTGATATTCGAGTCTGAATAGTGAATAAATACGCAGGGCTCAATGTCGCCGGCGGAGTTAATGTGGAAGTAGTTTCTGCCGCCTGCGATGCAGCCGCCCACGAACTCGCCGTCATCCTGGAAGTCAATAGCGAACATCGGCTTGCCCTCAGTGGAGCTGCGAACCTTTCTAATCCATGAATACATAAATTTACGCTGTTCGGGAGTGGGGATAAGTTCCGGGTCCGCTGTCCTGCCGACCGGCATAAAGTTAAAGTACCAAGCGAACTTAACGCCCTTTTCAATCATAAGGTCAAGAAACTCGTCGCTTGTTACATAGGGGATATTGTCGCGTGTGTAGCAAACGGAAATTCCGAAAAGGCACCTGTTTTTCTTGAGAATATCCATGGCCTGGAGGGTCTTTTGATATACACCCTTGCCGCGCCTTGCGTCGTTGGATTCCTCGGTGCCCTCAATGCTGAGAGCAAGAGCCAGATTGCCAACCCTTCTCATTTCGGCGCAGAATGCGTCGTCAACAAGGGTGCCGTTGGTGTAGCTTAAGAATGCGCAGTCGGGATTCTGCTCGCACAGCTTTATAATGTCGTTTTTTCTGATAAGCGGCTCGCCGCCCGTGAACATATAGAAATGGGTACCCAGAGCCTTGCCCTGCTTTACAATGTCCATCATTTCTTCAAGGCTCAGATTCTCTTTATGACCGTATTCCGCGGACCAGCAGCCCTTGCAGTTAAGGTTGCACGCGCTTGTGGGGTCAAGGAGAATAACCCACGGAATGTTGCAGTTGTATTTTTCTCTGTTTGCCCTGACCGTTTTTGTTCCAAGATAAGCAGCGTGATAGCCGAGAGCTATTACAAGCTGCCTTATGATGTTCTGGTCAACATCCCTTAGAATGTTCTTAATGAGCTTGACATAGGTGTTGTTGGGATTCTTGGCTGCTTCCCTCATCTTCATGTAGTTTTCCTTGGGAAACATTCCGCTGGTGAAAACTATCTTAACCTTGTCAAGAACCTTGAGAATATTCTTTTCAGGGTCTTTATTTAAATAGTTCAGCAGAGTGTCCGCCAATTTGTTTAAAGCGGATTCTGACAAACTCGTTTTAAGTGACATTTTAAAATCCTCCAAAAAAAGTTGCATGTCGTCGAGTAATATACAAATTATAGCACGCTGGCAAATGTTTGTAAACTCAAAGATTTCAGTATGGTTTGAAGAAACTAACTCCTATCTTAATAGCGTAATGTCTGGAGGATTTACGGTAATTAAGATAACGGAAAACAGACTCATTTCGCCATGAACATAAGCGAGAATGTCCTCTTGCCGCAGTGGGCTGTAATGGTGCAGCCCGCCTCGCTTTGGATAATCTCTTTGGGTTTCAGTCTCTTTTTAAGCTCTTTCTTTACATTGTCCATAAACTGCTGGCTTACGCCCTCGGTATGGTGGACAAAAATCCTGTCGGTATCAATTTTGCCCTCGTACTCTGAGAGCTTGTCGTTTACATACTGCGTAAAGCAGATTTCGGTCTTGCCTCTGTATTTTTTTCCGACCGAAAGGGTACCGTCCTGCATAACTATAGACGGCTTGATTCCGAGCACATTCGCTCCGAACGCCTGGAGAGCGGAGCAGCGTCCGCCTTTGCGCAGAAACTCCAGATTGTCAAGAATAAAGTCGCAGACTACTTTTTCTCTTAGATTGTGGATTCTTTCATAAATCTCAGCCGCGCTTATTCCCTGGTCTCTCATCTCGGCAGCCTTTATGCACAGCAAGGCGATGCCTACTGACAAAAGCTTTGAGTCAACCACATAAACGCCATCAAATTCCTTTGCCGCGAGCACTGCGTTCGCGTGGGTGGATGAGATGCCGGAAGAAAGGGAGAGATGTACTACCTCATAGCCTTCATCCGCAAACTGCTTAAAAAAGTCCTGATATTCGCCAATTGTTACGGCGCTCGTTTTGGGCAGCTCCTTGCGCTCGTCATAGACCCTGTAAATATCGCTGGGAGTGATATTTACTCCGTCGTCATAGCTTTCGCCGCCCAGAATGATGTGCAGAGGAATAATGCTTATATCGTATCTCTTGGCAAGCTCCGGCGGCAAATCTGCCGGGCTGTCAGTCGTTATTTTAACCTTCTTTTCCATTTCTCTTCCTCCGGTTCCTGAGCTGTCAGTATAATATATTATACCTAATCAGCCCATATTTCTCAATTTTAATATATTTAATAATATGCCCTAAACTGTGAATAAATTGTGAAGTCAAAGTTAATTTCCGAGTAAGAAAAAATATTAAGGCGGATAAATTAATAGCGGCAAAGAAATTGCCGCTAATTTTATTTTGATTGTTTCTTTGCTTTCTTTTGCTCCTCCAGGAACTTAAGCTCCAGCTCCTTATGCTTTTTGTATTCTTCCTTGACCCTTGCCCTTATCTCCTTGCGGTTGGGACCGATAATTCCGTTTTTCGTAAAGCTCACTATGAACATTCCGACGACCGAGCCGGCGGCAGCCATAATGAAGTCTACCATAGTGTCCACAAGACCTCTTTCGCTGAGAATATCCGAGGTCTGGAGCGTATAGCCGTAGAGCCTGTCCATCGTAAACTCATAAAACTCCCAGCCGACAGCGATGGAAATCGAAAAGCCGAGGCAGAACAAAGCGGCAAGGGCGGGACTTATGGGCTTGTGCTTTCCCTGAATGGTCTCGGCAAAGTCATAGCCGAACCATGTCGCCACAATGCCCGATGTAAAGTGGAGGATAATATCCGAATACTGAAACTGCGTCTTAATATTAAGATAGGGACCCACAACGCAGCCGAAGAAAATGAAGATGTTCAATAGTGTCTGCGATGAATATGAAACCCTTGAAATAAAAGACCTTCCGCCAAAGAGCTGGAACATATCCCAAAGATGCGAGAAGGCGATGGAGAACATGCCCATCAAAAACTCCGTTACAGAGTTTGTAAAAAGCCCGTGAATCGCGAAGATGAGCAAAAGTCCTCTGACAACCCACCAGATTATCTGGTGCAGCATCGGAATAGGGGTTATATCATAAAGCTTCTTTTTCATCTGGAGCCGTATTCCTTTCGTTCTATATTCATTTCGACACCGAATAATAATATCATAAGCCGCTATTATTTTCAATTAAAAACCAATTCTGTAATCCTCAGTTTTCTCATATTGAAAAATTTTGTAAGAGTGCATAATTTCTCAGCCTTTTTTTGTTAATTCCTTTACATAATTATATAAAAATGCTAAAATGTTTCAGATGTCCAATGTAAAACAGTCAGGGCAATAACGCCTTGCTCATTATACTACGAAAGGTGTTGCTTCTTGTATGGCTGCTGAAATAAAGAAAAGTTGGTACAAAGAGATGGTCGTCTATCAGATTTGGCCCAGGAGCTTTTGCGACGGCAACGGCGACGGCATCGGCGACCTTAAAGGAATTCTCTCAAAGCTGGACTACATAAAGAGCCTTGGCGTTGACGCCATTTGGTTCTCACCCCTTTACAAGTCTCCCCAAAAGGACTACGGCTATGATGTCGCCGACTACAGGGACATTGCCCCCGAATACGGCACTCTTGAGGAATTCAAGCTTGTTTTGGAAGAGGCACACAAAAGGGGCATCAAGGTCATTATGGACCTTGTCATAAACCACACATCCGACCAGCATTACTGGTTCCTTGAAAGCAAAAAGGGCGAGGATAACCCCTATCACGATTATTACTTCTGGCGCAAAGGAAGACTGGGCGGCAAGCTCCCGCCTAACAACTGGAAGTCCGTTTTCTCCGAACCCGGCTGGAAGTACGACGAAAATCTTGATAAATGGTATTTGCACCTGTTTGCCACCGAGCAGCCCGACCTGAACATGGATAACCCCAAGGTCAGAGAAGAAGTAAAGGATATTATGCGCTTCTGGCTCGACATGGGCGTTGACGGTTTCAGGGAGGATGTCATTACCTTCATTTCAAAGGCGGAGGGTCTGCCCAACGGCTTCCCGATTCCCGTCGCTACTGGCATTGAGCACTATATGGACGGCCCCCATCTTGACGAATACCTTGCCGAGTTCAGAAAGGTTATCGACGAGTATGACTGCGTAACCATAGGCGAGGCTCCCATGATGACTCCCAAGAGGGCGCTGAAGTACATCACTGAGGGTCCCGACCAAAAACTGCACATGATGTTCCACTTCCAGCACATGGAGGCGGACTGCCTGTTTATAAGCTGGATTAGACGCCCCTTCAGCCTTAAAAAGCTGAAGAAAGCTTTCACCAACTGGCAGGAGCAGCTTTACGGCAAGGCATGGAACGCATTGTATATTGAAAACCACGACCAGCCGAGAGTCATCAACCGCTACGGCAGCTTAAAGTACAGGGAAGAAAGCGCGAAGATGCTTGCCGTCATGTATATGTGCCAGAGCGGCACCCCCTTTATCTATCAGGGTCAGGAAATCGGCATGACGAACATCGAGCTGCCCTCCATCGATATGTACGATGACATATCCACAATAAACAACTACAAACTCGCAAGAAAGCTGGGTCTTAAAGAAAGCACCGTAATGAAGATAGTAAACTATGCCTCCAGGGACAACTCAAGAACCCCCGTACAGTGGTCCGCGGAGAAGAACGCCGGCTTCACCACTGCGGAAAAGGCATGGTTCCACATTAACCCCAACTACACCGAAATAAATGTTGAGGCCGCCGAAAAAGACCCGAATTCAATCCTTAACTTCTACCGCAAGCTCATAAAGTTCCGCAAGGAGAACGAAATCGTCATCTACGGCTCATACAAGGAACATTACAAGGACAGCGACGAGCTTTATGTTTACTCAAGGTACTACGAGGGCAAAAAGATGCTTGTCGTATGCTCCTTCAGCGAAAAGCCTGTAAGCTTCAAAGCTCCCGAAGGCTTTGACCTCGCTTTGGGCGAGCTTAAGCTCTCGAACTACGACAACTGCGGCATCGCCAACAACGGCTTTGTATTAAGGCCTTACGAAACAAGAGTTTATCTGTTCTCATAATGACAATACTATTTGCGGCTGTATAAAATTAGGAGGTATGTGTATGTCGGTTATATGTAAGGAAGCGTATTACAACTCGTCAACAGGCAAGGACACTATAAGGGCGCTGATTTGGCATGACGATACAGTAGCGCCGATAGGCGTATTCCAGATAGCCCACGGTGTGTGCGAGCATATTGGCAGATACGATGATTTTGCCCGTTTTCTCGCCTCCAACGGCTTTGTGGTCTGCGGCAACGACCATCTTGGACACGGCAAGAGCGTAAAATCCCTTGCTGACCTCGGTCATACCGCCGATGAAAACGGCGATGTCAGAATGGTAGATGATATGCACATCCTCACCTGCATAATGAAAAAGCGTTATCCCAATCTGCCCTATTTCCTTTTCGGACACAGCATGGGCTCCTTTGCGGCAAGAATCTACGCCGCCGATTTCGGTCATGAGCTTGACGGCGTAATCTTCTGCGGCACTGGTCAGATTCCCGGCGTGGCAGCTCTCTTAAAAGACGCCGTTGAAAAGACTATAGACAAAATCGGAGTAAGAAAGAGCAGCCTCGGCACCATGCAGCTTCTGGGCAAGCTCTGGTCAATTCCTTACAAGAACGACAATGACCCGCTGGCATGGCTCTCCGTTGACCTTGAAAACAGAGAAAGGTACAGGGAGGACCCCCTGTGCAACTTCAACCTCAAGCTCAGCGGTCTGAGAGATTTGCTCAAACTCCAGCTTGGCGCCTGCGCGCCCGACTGGACCATCAGAATGCCCCTTTATCTCCCCGTGCTCCTCATTTCGGGCGAAAAGGACCCCGTCGGCTCAAACGGAAAGGGTGTCATAGCCCTTGCCGATGCCCTTGAAATGGCAGGCATCGAGCCTACCGTCATACTCTATCCCAACATGAGACACGAAATCCTTAACGAAACCGAAAAGGAAAAGGTATATTTCGATATAAAGAACTGGCTCATGCAGGTCTTGAACGGCGAGTTTAAGATAAAATAAATCCCGCTCCTTTGTTAAGAAATTGTTAATTAATTAACCGATGTGAAACAATCCCTCTGCCAGAGGGATTGTTTTTTTGCTTTTTTCTGCTTTTCCCGACACGCAATTCATCCAATTCCTTCCAAATTTAGCGTCATTTTTAAACTGTTTGTTAATAGAATTTTGGAAAATTAAGGACTAATTCTTAATTTGTTAAGAAAAATTAAATTCTATATTAACTCAAGGCCGCTTATAACCTTAAAATTCGATGCCTTTTATGCAATTTTTGGTCAACTTGACGAAGCGAAATTAATTAACAATGTAGAATTATTAGCCAAAAAGTAAATATCAGTACACAAATTCATAAAAAAAACTTAAAGATTGCCTCAAAATGAAAGAAAATCATTAAATGTTAATAAAATATTAAACAAAATTGATTTGTTAATATTGCGTTCATAATAAATTAATGATATTATTAAATAGCCGAATGTCATATGTGTTGACATTAATATGGCATAAAGAGAGGCATTGAGATGAGAAATAAGCATTATCCTCTTTATCCGACGGAAGAATTCCATACCGTAAGAGAGCTTCTTGACCTTGCCGCTGAAAAGTATAAGGACAAGGACGCATATATCTATAAAATCCGCAAAAATACATATAAAAAGACCTTCGGCGAATTCGCGAAGGAAGTTCACGCTCTTGCTAGCTTTTTCATAAGCGAGGGCTATTCCTCGCAGCGCATTGCCATACTGGGTGAAAATTCCTACGAGTGGCTTTTGACCTGGTTCGCCGTTGTGATTTCCGGCAATACCGCAGTGCCTCTCGACAAAATGCTCTCAGAAGAGCAGCTTAAATTCGTTCTCTCCGACACGGGCGTTTCGCTTATTATTTACTCAAAGCAGTTTGCGGATTTCATCCCCGCGTTTAAAGACGAGAACGAGTTGTTGAAAGTCTTAAGCATGGAAAACGACCTTGGCTCCTGCCTGGAAAAGGGCGGAAAGGCTTTGGCTGAGAAAAATAAAACCGAAGTCGAAATCCGCCCCGAACCCTCCGACACAGCAATGATAATATACACCTCGGGCACAACGGGCATTGCAAAGGGAGTTATGCTTTCCCACAATAACCTTACCTTTGACGCGATGGGTGTTTCAATGCACCTTGAAAGCGGCGGCAACAACCTTTTCGTGCTGCCTCTTAATCACGCCTACGCCATCATAGCCATTCTCGTGGTAATGAACAAGGGAAAGCCCACCTGCATAAACTCCGGTCTTAAACGCTTCGCTCAGGAAATAAAAGAGTTTAAGCCCCACGAAATGTATCTTGTACCCCTCATAGTTGAAAATCTTTATGACAAAATAATGGAGAAGGCAAAAGCGGAAGGTAAACTAAAACAGCTTAAATTCCTTATGAAACTCAGCCTTTTCCTCTATTCAATCGGCATAGACATCAGAAGAAAGCTCTTCAAGCCAATTCTCAATGAATTCGGCGGCAATCTCAGCATTCTTGTCTGCGGCGGCGCCGCCCTTGACCCGGATTACATCAAAGCCTTCAGAGCATTCGGCATAAATGTCCTCATCGGATACGGCATTTCCGAATGTTCCCCCGTAATCTCCGTCAACCGCAATGAACACTGGCGCGACGGCAGCGTGGGAATTCCCCTTAAAGGCGTTGAGGTCAAAACCGACGCTCCCGACGGCAAAAGCGAAGGCGAGCTGTATGTCCGCGGCGGCATAGTTATGAAGGGCTATTGGCGCAACGAAAAGGCAACCGCCGAAACATTTGACGGCGATTGGTTCAAAACGGGCGACATCGGCTGCATCGACAAGGACGGCTTTGTATATATCACAGGCCGCAAAAAGAATGTCATCATCCTCAGCAACGGCAAAAACCTCTATCCCGAGGAGCTTGAAATGCAGCTTGTGAAACTCCCCGCTATTGCTGAAGTCCTCGTGTATGAGGAAAACAAAAAGGTCACCGCGGAAATCTTCCCCGACGAAGATTTTATAAACGAAAACGATATTCAGGATGTTAAGGAATATATCGAATCCGTGGTGGAAAAGTTTAATAAGCAGTTTCCCGCGTGCAAGAGCATCGCGGCGGTAAAGCTTAGAAATACCTGCTTTGAGAAAACCTCCACCAAAAAAATCATAAGAAAGAGGATAGCCTCATGAAAGAAAGAATTCTCAAAATCCTTCTGTCAAACCCCAAAATCCAGAATGTCACACCCGAAAGCAATCTTGTCACCGATTTCGGTCTTTCCTCCCTTGACCTTGCGGAAATTGTCTGCGATATAGAGGACGAGTTTGACATTGAAATCCCCGAAAAAGACTTAGTAAGAATCAAAACCCTTCAGGACATCTACGACTATATAGACACCCACGCATAGAGAAAAAGGAAAAAGATATGAAGAAGAAAAAAGGTCATTCTCCGCTTTGGTATTATGTTGTCGGCGGAATTATGGGCTACTCTAAAATCAGAGGCCATAATGTAAAGTTCAGAATATCAGATGAAGTAAAGAACCTAAAACCTCCGTTTGTGGGCATAGCAAATCATCAGGGGTATTACGACTGGGCTTATGCCGCCAGAGCATTCTTCCCCATGCGCTTTCGCTTTGTGGTTTCAAGATATCAGTTCTTAAACCCCAAAACGGGCAAGCTGCTTGAAAAACTGAACTCTATCCCCAAAAGCCAGTTCACCTCCGACGCCTCCGCTGTTAAGGAGATTATCCGCACCATAAAAAGAGGAGAGAATGTGTTTATCTTCCCCTCCGGCAGACTTTCGCTTTTCGGCGAGGACGACAAGCCAGTTGAAGGCACTTATGAGCTTCTTAAAAAGCTGGGCGTCCCCGTAGTCATGGTTCACCTTGACGGCAGCTACCGCACTGCGCCCAGGTACAATACCGAGGTCAAAAAGGGCAGGGTAGTGGTCACCGCCTATGTGCTGTTCACTCCCGAGGAATTAAAGAATCTCCCCGAGGAGGAGGCAAAGAAAAGGCTCTACAGCGCCTTCTGCCACGATGACTTCAATTCCGAAAATGTATGCGAATTCAAAAGCCCCGATATAGCAAAGGGTCTTGACGACCTTCTCTATATGTGCCCCGACTGCAAAGCGAATTACACTGTAAAAGTAATGCCGGGTCAGAAACTGATGTGCAAAGACTGCGGCTTTAGTGTGCAGATGGACAATTACTTTAAGTTTACTGCCCTCAGCGGTAACGCATCGCCTAAAACCATTACAGAGTGGTCGCATATAATAAAGGCTGAGGAAAAAAAGCGTATACTTTCTGACCCGGACTTTACTTTAAGAGAAAAAATGGATGTATTGGAGCACATTAAAGAAGACGAACAGCTCACTAAAACCGGGGAATGTGAAATCAGCTTGAGCCGTGACGGCATTAAGATAGAAGGCACAAAAAAAGACGGCAGATTCAGCCGCCATTACACCCTAAAAGAGTACCCCGCAATGCACATATTCGATAAGATTTATCTTCTCGTGCCCGACAATGAGGCGGTTATCTGCGTATCGCCCGCGAACGCCAAAATCGCCACACGATGGGCAGTCGTATCGGAGACACTGTCATCACTCCTCTTATAACCGTACATTTGCTCCTCTTTTTCATTGTTGCGCAGAAAGGCATCGGCTTATTGCCGATGCCTTTCTGTTTTTTATTAAGATTTGTTTTATTCGTTATCCGCTAAGACATCCGTCTTTTCAATTACGGGCTGGTCCTCGGTTTCCTCTTTGCCGGGGAAGTTTTCGTAAACCTCATAAACATTTTCAAACAGAGCTATTTCCCTGACTATATTGTTAAAGTTTACGGCTTTCGGCACTTTAATCATATATCTGCAGCGGGAAATTCTTTCGCCCGCGGAGTTAAAATGGTCGCCCGAGAGCAGATACTCAAAGGAAAGGACCGTAATCTTCTTTCTCTCAAAGTAATCGTCAAGCTGAGGAATTGTGGTTCTCTTATCTGTTATGTAAAGCTCAAGTCTGCGGGTTCTGAGACGAGCAAAGAATCTTCTCTCAACGCTTTTAAGAATAACTGTTGTTCCGAATACTGCGAGGAAAACGATGAAAGCCATTCTGAAATATCCCATGCCCACAGCAAGACCCATGCAGGCGGTTGCCCAAAGGGTCGCCGCGGTGGTAATGCCCGTAACCATCGTACCGTCTCTGGATTTCATGATGGCGCCGGCGCCTATGAAGCCCATGCCGGAAACAACGCCCGACGCGATTCTTGAAAGGTCTACTCTTGCGCCGGGGTAAAGGTAAATCGAAAGTCCCATCTCCGCCGCGATTATGGATGCAAGCGCAGAACCAAGGCAGACAAGAACATGTGTTTTCATTCCAGCGGGATGATTCGAAATCTCCCTTTCAATGCCGATAACCAGTCCTATTGCAATAGCCGCAAGGACGCGAATGGTTATATCGGGCCAAGTCAAAATCTGAGTATATTCAACCATTGCAATTCTCCTTAAT
>LFSO01000035.1:14766-48893 GCA_001512765.1 Clostridiales bacterium DTU053 | reverse complement strand
CAGTAATGCAATTTGTAATGCAATAACAATTGAATTACATTAGAAAAGACTAAACCAGCAGGGAAATTATACCAGCAGAAAGGCCAAAAAAGCCCGTAAAATCGGGCTTTTATAAATTAGGCTAAACTAGGTTAAATGAAGAAGGTAAGATTTACAGTCAAGCGATTCTTCCGGCGTGGATTTCATGACAAACCCCAACGCTATTACAATAATCCAGCGGGGTATTTACCGCGTTGACGCAATGGTCATGGGCAAACCAAATGTTGGCGCCGCCATATCTCTGGGAGTCAGAAACAGCGGTTTCTCCATGTCAAATATGTACCAGGAAGAAACCCTGTCCGCAAATGAATCGGTAACCTTCTCGCTGTCGAATTTTGTGGAGCTGAACGCAGGAGAACATCTGACTCTGGCAATGACTTCAGTTCCCGACAGTACCTTCAACTTACCATCCTTTGGTATTGGAGCGAGACTTTCGGTTCAGCAGATTATGTAAGAGAATAGAGCCTGCGGTTTATGGACGCAGGCTCTATTTTTATTTTGTTTCGATTATCAAAGGTCTGTGGCCCTTGCTGCTTCTTCCCGCAAAATCTTCTCCGTTTGACTCAATGCTTATTACTGTCAAATTCGGGGTCGGCAAATAGAGCGATGAGGTATCATCGCCCAAGACAAGCAATCCGTATTCGTTTTTAATAATATCTCCCGAACCGCTTATATTCGGACCTGCCAGGAACGAAATATTGTCTCCGACGGAAAGAAAGTCGTGAATGTTTTTGATAAGGTCCGTATCGCAGTTCTGGGGGGAAGGGGTCCGGGGGCTGAAGGAAGGTGATGAATTCATCATAGGGAACATTAAAAAAGTATAAAGCAACAAGATGGTTTAAGTTTAACGCATTGAGCGGGTCACTGATAAGCAGGAGCGGCGATGATGAGGTGCCGGGAGCCTGATAATACCCGTAAAGGGTGTTGTCGATGACTCCGAAAATGTGGGTAAAGATTCTGATATTCTCGCCCGAATAAGCATCAGCCAACTGCTTCATGACGAAAGAAAGCTGGTCCATAGCGAAGCAGCGGCTGTTGTCGGGAATAAGATGGTCAAGTCTGACTATACGCAGATTTGCCTTTGCTCCAACGGCGTTTGAGAAGTAAACGGTAGTATTGGATTGATTGACAAGCTGAATTGTAAACGGAAGAACTGCGACATTGATTATCGCAAGACCGCTCATTATTCCCGTTTTGGTGGGCATGTTGGATTCAAAAACCTGGCCATCGCCTGTAACCAGATTGAAAGATACGCTTGTAACACCGGGAGCGGACTGGGTAACCACATACCAGTCAACCAGATACAGCCCTTCCTCCTCTATTGTCACTACGCCGCTTAAGTCGCTATATGAAATATTTCCTTCTGTGACTACTGTTTCATCAAAGACAATGTTATTGTTGTTATCTACGGGATCTATATTATTCTTTTGAACCTAAAGTAAGATGTTTGCCATATTTATAACCTCTTTCATTTTTGCTAATACATAAATATGCCGGAAAGAGGTTATGTGTTATTTACTGTTCTGGGCCATTAAACAAGGAAAAAAAATAAGGCGGGGTTACCGCCTGAATTTGTTGGTTGATTATATTTTTCCATCATCTAAAAGGTTTAGGAACCATTCGAGGCAAAGGACAAGCCATTTTTGGTCGCCTGTCATGTTTACCGTGCAGTTTGGCCAGAATTCGTCCCGTTTGGGACCGCTCCAGTTTTTTAGCCATTCGTTAGTGGGTCTGGGCATGGGGATTTTTTCGGGTATTTCAAAATTCTCATAAAGCCTTTTGAAAACTTCTCTTACAAGGTACTTGCCGTCTCCCCTGCGGACTCTTTCAATATCGAACTTTGCGTTTAAATAGGTATTTACATAGGGGCTGAAGAATTCGACGCCCGTAGCCTGAAGGGCGTTAATATATGAGCCGACGCTCTCCTTAAAGTAAACATCGCTGAGGAATCCATGGACATCCACAAAACCGTCCTTGGCATGTTTTGCGACGGGCTCCGTTACCATAACGAAATCCTTTAATGCCATGTAGGGTCTTACATAGGAGTAGCGGTCTATGAACTCCCCGACCGTCCAATCCCTTGAAAGCAATTTGTCGTGACCGCCGTACAGACAGTCCGCGCTTTCACCGAAAATCAACCTTTCAAAGCCGTCCTCTTTAGCTTTGAGTCCCGCTTTGTAAATCTGAACCTCTATGGAGTGAATCGGCGCGCCTTTATGGGCCATGAGAAGCGGCGCATACTGCTCGAAATCCTCCCAATAAATCTCCACAATTTTGTGCTTCAAGCCGCACTCCTCTGCAATTCTTGCGGCTGCGAGAGTTTCGTCAATGACTTGAACTCCGGGCACAACGCATTTAAAGGTATAGGCTGTTGAGCTCTTTGGCATAAATCTTGCCAAAATGGCGGAATCAATGCCACCGCTAAGGGCCAGTGCCGCCTTACCGTCTGAGACTGCTTTTTTTACTTGCCGTTTCAGCGACTCTTCAAGCTGAAAGCTGTTTTCAATAGGTTCGCGCTCAAAATCCGGCTTAAAGAGTCTGGGTTTTACGCCTTCTTTGAAAGTCTTGGTTTCATCGGTAATTGTTCTGTACATTAAAAATGAGCTGGAACAAAACCGTTTGTCGGCAGTCACCGTATCACCTCATTCGCTGCGAAGCAAATTAATCGCCTGGGTAATCTTTGTGGATGATACTCCTTGCGTATAGGGGAAATATATAATTTTTATGCCGGCCTCGGCAAATTCCTTTTCGTAGTTCTCCCACTTTTCGGTTCCGTACCAATCGTCGCCCACAAAAAGAATTGACGCGCCCAGCTTTTTGCACATGGTTAGCTTATCCATGTCGTACTGAGCAACCGCGGCGTCAACATACTTAATGCTGCGCACAATCTCTATGCGGTCATGGAAAGGAATAACCGCGCGCTTGCCCTTGTATGTAACCAGCTCATCGGCGGTTACTCCCACAATCAGCTTGTCACACATCCCCTTTGCGTTTTTAAGCAGGTTCAGATGACCTATATGGAACAAGTCAAAAACGCCTGCTGTGTAGCCTATGGTCATCCTTTATCATTCTCCTTTTTCCAATAATAAATCCCGTGGAACGGTTGCCTTTTGTCTTCGGGAGGCAGCTGCATATAGTCGCCGTATTTAAGTCTTAAGCTCTCATCGTAATTTCCTTGGCACCAAAGGTAAGAATCTCTGAATTTGAGTCGGATTCTCTTCTCCAAATCCTCTTTTTTATTCAAATCCCTTTCAGCCTTGCCCCAGATTCCGACAGAAACATATTCGGAAGTTTCATAAGGATATCTTTTTGCCTCTTCTGCAATGGCGTCTCTGATTTTTTTGTAGTCAATTTTAGAAAAAGCTATATATATCATTGTATGAGCAATTCTTTTGAGGAAATTGCTGCTTTTAATTTTTTTAATATCAAAAATGCTGAAATAAAGGCACTGCTTTAAGATGGCAAGCTTTCTGAAATGCTTTTGCCTTTCCTCCCCGGACTCGGGCAGACCGTCAATGGGGAATATGTCTATAAAGGCGCTTTGCATTCCCAGCTCATCTCTAAGCTGTCGCTCCTCCATTACGGTTCTGGTATCTACCATCTTTATAAAGGGCTGGGTGTACTGGCAGACCGCGTAATACTCCCACGGAGAGTTCTTGGTAAGCTCTATAAAGCGCTCATAATCGGGTCTTGGCATAGCCACATCCACATCGTCATCCCAAGGGATAAAACCCTGATGGCGCACTGCTCCCAAAAGGGTGCCGCCGTAAAGGTAGTAGCGCAGGTCGTTTTCATCGCAGAACTCCGCGAATGCCTTCAGCATATCGTATAAGACATCCTGCAGTTCACTCAAGGTGAAAAGTTTTTTATCGCTCAAGCTATACATCCTTCTTCCTAACCAGTTCTATCAAGATATTGGGGTTCAAGCCTTTTAACAAAAGGGTGTTGTTGCGTCTTATGGGCTTTATTATATAACCTAATATAAAGTTTGTGAAAATCTGCGTTATCAAAGCCGTGAGCGCCGCTCCGTTGATGCCCCAAAGGGGGATGAATATGAGATTTAGAATCACATTTGTAAGAGCGCCGCAAAGGTTTATAATCCAAAGAACTTTGTATTTGCCCTCCGCGAGTATCCAGATGTTGCGGACCGAGCCCATGTGGGAAAAAGCAAGATACCAAACGATTATGCGCAGGGCGGGAATTGACGCGAGGTACTGCTCTCCGTAAAGTATTTTTACCACAAGCTCGGCGAAAAGCGCAATACCTGCGGACTGCACAAGGGCAAAGTATATGATTATGGAGTAAAGCCTTGATACATTCTTTTCGAATGAAGCGTGGTCCGCCTTTTTGCTCTCAAAAATCACGGGTCTGAATGAGTCGATAATAGCGGCGAAAACAAAGTATGTCACTCCCGCGGAGGCTACGGCGGCGGAATAGAGTCCCACTGCCTTTTCATCTATCATGAGCTTCAGCATGACTCGGTCTATTTGACCGAAAACAACAACCATCATGCTTGATACGATATAGTATCTGCTTTTTGAAAAAAGGAGCTTTGCGGTATCCGGCGAGAATGACAGCTTTTGTGTGCCGAGTCTTTTATATATGAAAAGCAGCACAACCGCAATAATAGCAAAATCAAGGGCATTTGAAACAGCAAACCAGTAAATGCTTTTCTTTGAAGCGAGAAGGAAAATCTTATACAGCGCGGTGATTATATAGGCTGCGAACATTGTAAGCGAAGTGTATTTTGACATCAGCTTTGCCTGGAACCAGTACTGCAGCGCTTCAACAGCCTGGAATATCAAGAGTATACTGTAAAGAACGCAGACTATGATTGTATCTTTTTCGCCCGCATTGACAATTGTCGTAAACGCAAAGACGCCCAGTATGCAAAAAAGGCTTGAGACTAGGGACATTGTTAGGGCTGTACCCAAGGTTTCGCCTTCCTTTTGAGGCTTTATGACTATTTCCTGCACAAGTATTGAGTTAAGTCCCAAATACATTAAAGGCACGAAAAACGCTACCAAAGAGGAGGCATAGTTAATCAGTCCGTAATTGGAGGGACCGAGATACCTTGCCGTAAACATTGAAACGACAAGGCCAATTACAGACTGCGCTACTTTACAGGCAATTATCCATGCGCTGTTTTTTACGACCTTGTTTTTATATTGCATAATCCACCGCTTATATAAATCCGTCTCTATAATATTGTCTGTACTGTTGACTTGAATGCGGCGCAGTACAGAAGAACATCAATTCTCGAAACACAACAGCATAATTATACCATTATTCTGTTAAAGGTCAATTATTTAATTTTTTAGTGTTTTTGATAGGATTAAACCTATTTTATAATGGCCAGCATAAAAAATCAAATTATGAGTAGTTTCGCTATTAAAAGTTAAAATTAAAAGTTGCTTAGGTGTTAATTTGTCAATAGAGAAAAATATTTTTTTTAAATTTTGATTGCATTGGGATTGACAATTAATCTAAAATGTGTTATAAATTTAACAAAAAATGGGATAATTTCTTTCATTGGGTGAGGCAATGAGGCCTTTCACCCTGTTTTTATAGAGTATTGCAGAATATTTAATGCAAAATAAGTTATGCGTTCTCGTTTTTAATCGGGAGGAGGCAAACTTAATTTATAGGTGGGAGGAAACAATATGACTTTTTATGAAAGCCTGATGGTTGGTCTGTTTTGTTTTACAGGCGTTTTTTTGGTCCTTGTTGTCTTGAATTTGCTGATTAGGCTCTTTTCCGCAGTTTTGGGCTCTGCCGCAAAGAAAACTTCCAGCGCGGCAAAACCGGAGCCTCCCGCGGCGACCTCACAGCAAACCGTAAAAACTCCCGAAACAAAAGATTCGAGTAACCAAGTAGAGCTTATAGATGTTGATGACGCTACCGCTGCCGTTATTATGGCGATTGTAAGCCACGAAACGGGAATCCCTCTTTCAAATCTTGAATTTAAGTATATTAAGCTCGTTCAGTAGATACTGACTTTAGTCTGCCAAATCTCAGGGCAGGCGCTAAAAGAGACAAGGAGGCAAATTTATGTATATAGAGGCTATACGAAAGATTTGGGAAATGTCCGGATTTGCGGCGCTTACATGGCAGCACGGCGTTATGATACTTATCGCATGCGTACTGATGTATTTTGCCATAGTCAAAAAATTTGAGCCGTTGCTTTTACTGCCCATTTCATTCGGAATGCTGCTTGCCAACCTGCCGCTGGCGGGACTTATGGGCGCTCCGATGGGAGAAGAAGCGGGCGGACTATTGTATTATCTGTATCAAGGTGTTAAACTCGGCATTTATCCGTCGCTGATTTTTATGGGAATAGGCGCGATGACCGACTTTGGTCCGCTGATTGCAAACCCCTCAAGCTTGCTGCTTGGAGCGGGCGCTCAGTTCGGAATTATTGTGGCATTCATTATTGCGGTTGCTTTGGGCTTTGACCCGAAAGCCGCCGCATCAATCGGAATCATAGGCGGCGCTGACGGTCCGACGGCAATTTACCTTACCTCAAAGCTCTCCCCTGACCTTTTGCCCGCAATTGCAATTGCCGCATATTCTTACATGGCGCTCATCCCGATGATTCAGCCTCCGATAATGAGACTGCTCACTACCGAGAAAGAGCGCAAAATCGAGATGAAACAGCTGAGGGAAGTATCAAAGCTGGAGAAAGTATGCTTCCCCATCATTGTAACTATTCTCTGCGTTCTTCTGCTGCCCTCGGTCGCTCCGCTTATCGGAATGCTGATGCTGGGCAACCTGTTCAGGGAATCGGGCGTAGTTGAAAGACTTTCGGACACTGCTCAGAACGCGCTTATTAATATTGTAACCATTTTCCTTGGAGTTACCGTTGGAGCTACCTCCTCCGCTGAGAGATTCCTGAGGCTTGAAACAATAAAGATTATTGCTCTCGGACTTGCGGCCTTTGCGTTCAGTACTGTGGGCGGAATTCTTTTGGGCAAGCTGATGTGCGTACTTACAAAGGGCAAGGTTAACCCCTTAATCGGCTCCGCGGGTGTGTCCGCAGTTCCTATTGCTGCAAGAGTTTCTCAGATTGAGGGACAGAAGGCTAACCCCAGAAACTTCCTCTTAATGCACGCCATGGGCCCGAATGTTGCGGGAGTTATAGGCTCAGCCGTGGCAGCGGGTATACTGCTTGCTTTGTTCGGATAAAAATAGACCCCATTCGTTTTTGCGAATGGGGTGTTTTTATGTTTAGCGATAGAAAATCCAGACGAGAATATATCCAGTCATTACGGCGGCGAGGGTAAAGGGTACGCTGATTTTCATAAACTCGGCAGACTTTACCTCGTAGCCGTTTTTCTTTAAGATTCCGAGACCTGCAATATTCGCGGATGCTCCAATGGGTGTAAGATTGCCGCCGAGTGTCGCTCCCACGATAAGTCCGAAATAAAGAACAGTCGCGTTTATGCCCATAAGGTTTGCAATGCCTGCGGTTACGGGCAGCATGGTTGCTATATAGGGAATGTTATCGATAAACGCTGAGAAGAGAACCGATGCCCAAACCAAAAGAGTGTACATAAGGAATACATTGCTGCCGCTAAGGTTTACAAAGATCTCGCTGATTTTTGTAACCACGCCCGCTTCGGTAATACCGCTGATAACTATGAACAGACCCGCAAGGAGAAGGAGCGTGAAGTAGTCGATTTCCTTCATTGTGCGTTTGAATGCCTCAAGGTTCCTTGAGCGAATTGTTTCGCGAATCAGGCCCGCAATCATAAAGCCAATGCAGATAAGTCCGTTTGTGATGGCGGGCTTTTTGTCAGCGGGGATGAAAGAGGCGAGAATCAGGAAAACGACTGTGCCAACAAGCAGAACGGAAGGGAAGTAATCCTCCACCCTGGTTTTGTCCTTAACATCTATGCTGTAATTATCCTTGCGCAGTACATAAAACAATACAAGCGTCGCGGCAAGAGCCCCGATCTGAACTATCCAGAAAAGGCCCGGCTTGCCTTGATATACTATAAAATCAAGGAAATCCATATTCATGTGGCTGCCAAGAAGAATTGAGGTTGTATCTCCAACCAGCGTAGCGGCGCCTTGAAGGTTAGAGGCTATGGCAATGGAAATTATGCTCTTTACAGGGGAAATATTAAGTTTTTTAGCTATGTTCAGAGCAACGGGAGCAACCATAAGTACCGTCGCCACATTGTCCACAAAGGCGGAGATAAGGCCTGCGAACAAGGAAAGGGATATAATCGCCCATTTTACATTGGGCATCTTCATTATAATCAAATCAGCAAGAAGGGCAGGCATTTTGGACTCTATAAACAGCGATACAACGCCCATTGTGCCCGCTATCATCATTATGACATTCCAGTCAACCGAGGCAAAAACCTTGCTTGCGGGCAGTATGCCGAGTACGACAAAAAGCGCGGCTGATGCGAGCGCAATATAGGGTCTGTATTTCGGCAGTGCCATTAAAAGCACATAGGTTAAAAGAAATAAAACTAGCGCTTGAACCAATTGTTACATCCTTTCTAAAACTGATAGTAAAAACACTCGAACATTATAACACCCGTGTCCAATTTTGTCTAACGGAAAAAACAAAAATGTTGTATAAATTCACTAAAGGATTTTTGTACGGAGCTGATAAATTACGGCGTTATGAGGCGAATCAGCTCGGGCGGGTAATCTGGAACTGCGCCGTATTTTGTAACAACATAATCGCTGAGGAGAATCGCCCTCTCGGCGCATTCTTCGGTGGGAACGCCGCTTAGGAAGTTCGCTATAAAGCAGGCGGAAAAGCTGTCCCCCGCCCCCACGCCGGACACCGCCTTGGATTTCGGCTTTGAGGGGCTGTGGAACTTATCCTTTCCCGCGTCATAGATTAAAGCGCCGTCTTTGTCGAGAGTAAGAAGGATAAGCTTTATTGCGTACTTTTCGGAAAGGCTGCGGCATGCGTACTTTTGTGCTCTTTCGGTGTCATTATTGTCAGCGTCCGCAAAACCGTTATTAATTAAATGCCGCAGCTCCTCTCTGTTTATTTTGAGAATGGAAGCGGTTTTAAGCGCAAAGTCTATTATCTCATCGGAATAAAAGCTCTGTCTCAAATTCAAATCACAAAAAATATGCTCAAAGCTGCCTGTGTTTACAAGGCACTTGAGCGTCTCAAAGGATGTATCGCTTCTTAAAGCAAGGGTGCCGAAATAAAAGAGGTTAAACTCCCCTGCCGCCGACCTGTTTACAAGTTCGGTATATGGCTCTATATAATCCCACGCGGCGGGCTGAGTAAGGTCATAGCCGGGTCTGCCGTTTTCGTCGGTGGTTACAATGCAGGTGCCTGTGGGATAGGGCACCGTTCGGACAAAATCGGTTTTTACGCCCAAACTGTCAATGATTTTCAATGTCTCCTCGCCCAAGTCGTCATCCCCAATGGCGGTGAGGCTGTAAGAGTTAATACCAAGCTTGGCTAAATGGGCGCAGAAATTAAAGGGAGCTCCGCCGATTTCCCTTGTGTTTCCGAATTTATCCCAAAGCACTTCTCCGAATGCGAGTACCTTCAATTTCATCTCTCCAAAGCATTTTATTTTCTATAAAAATAGTATTACAAACTTTGGTCAGTATTCAAGCGCAAAAGAGGAAATTATTCCCTAACAGAAACAAAGCCTCCCGTTTGGGAGGCTTCGCTTTTTAAAAACGCAGTTAACTAGATGAAAAGGTCGTAGTAGTTCTTGATAAAGTAGCTGACAAAAGCGAGAATCATAGCCAGATACTCAAAGAGCCTCATTATTGATTCGAGGAGTGAATTCGTCTTGCCGGGCTCTGTGACCGTAAACTCTGCTGTCGCAATTCCGCCGACCGACTCAATGCCTATGGTGTATGTGCCTGTCGGGAGAGTTTTAAGGTATTCTTCCTTGAGGGTAACCACTATACCGTCCTCTGACTCGGCTGCTTCATAGTTTGACTCGTCAAGACTCTCGCCGTTTAACCTAACGCCGACAAAATCGCCGAATGCCGCTCTGGACTTAAACACGATTGTGCCTGCGCTCTTGGGATTCCAAACACTGCCCTTGCCTTTAGTAATAACGGGCGGGAGCATCGGGATATCTACTGTTCTTGTCTCACCGCAGACAAGGCAGGTGTAAAGCATTGTGC
This sequence comes from Clostridiales bacterium DTU053, assembly GCA_001512765.1. Taxonomy (GTDB): domain Bacteria; phylum Bacillota; class Clostridia; order Oscillospirales; family Acutalibacteraceae; genus DTU053. Next base: position 38,723 of record LFSO01000035.1, on the reverse strand, counting down.
CCTTACTTCTCGCAGTGGGCTGGAGGATTACTGTGCCTTCATCCCATTCGTGGGGCTGCTTTTCGCAGAGAACAGTGCAGCCGTCGTTTGCGCACTCGTGCCAATGACCTTCTGCGTCGTGATGGCACTCGCCCGTAAAGTCATGCTCGGTTGCGGCGGATAAGACCGCTCCGCATACTGAGCAGAGGTCGGGCGTTGTGCAGTCGCCGTCGTCTTCCTCGGGTATGTGAGCTGCTATATCGGTTTTTGCTCCGCAGCCTGCACACTCATGCCAGTGATGAGTTTCGTCATGTCTCCACTCGGCGCTGAAACTGTGGGGAGCCACTCTCTCCTCGCCGCAGATGCCGCAGTCGGCGTCGCAGTCGCTGTCGTAAGTATGCTCTGCGTTTACTGTAATGGTCAAAACCTTTGTATTGCCGGCATTGTCATATACGATAATCAAATGTTCACCGGGTTCCGTAATGACATATCTTCCGTCGGCGGCAGTAATCTCATAAGAGTTATCCGTTATGGCGCCAAAGTTTTCATCATAAACGCTGAACTCAGCTTTGCCGCAGTATACCGCTCCGTCTTCTATTCCTGTGACTGTCGGGGCAGTGGCGTCAATAATAATTCCGTTAGACGCAAAGTAGTCTGCATTGCCCGCGTTGTCGGTGACTTTAACATAGACCACTGCCCTGCGGTCAGGATTTATCAGGAACATGTCATCATATACATTCCAGTCGGTGACATCCTTTACCTCATTAAGAGTCAGAATATCCGAAGAAAGGTAATACTCTACAGACTTTACGCCTGAAAGGCTGTCAATACTCTGAATTATTATATAAAGGGACGCATCGAAATAGTGAGAACCAAAACTGATTTCGCCAAAGTTTTTATCTATGGGAATATCTTTAAAAATGTAAAAGACTGAGATTTGTGCAGTCGGGGCTTCTTTGTCGATCTTACAGCTTTCGTATGCAATCTGAGAAATCAGACCCGAAGCCTCATCCTTTACATAAAATTGGGTTGTATAGTGTCCCTGGTCATTGTTTACAAGGTAATCATACCATATGGCGTTTGCGTTATTGACTCTTGACAGCTTGTAGCCGGGCATAGCGGTTATTACAAAGTCTGAATTGGCCCATTCGTTTGTTGTGGTGGTGTAGTGGATGCCCTTGACTGCTGCAAATGAGTTTTCAATGCTGCCCGTTACATTAGTGGGCTGGATTAATTCATAGTTATCAGCGTGAGTGCCTATGAGGCTGAAGCTTTCTTCAAAGACAACGGGGATGTTTTTGCCGGCATTCACGCTTGTAAATCTCGCAATTGGATAGGGCTCCGCGACAGCGACATTGTCGCCGCTTATTAAGCCCGAAAGGTTAACTGACTCGATTTGAGCATCGTTAAGTCCGTTATACTGCTTTGTCTTGATGACAACACTGATGTTAAGCGGCGCCTTGGTGATTCTTGCGGTTACGGGAGCGGGCTGAGAGGCAAGCAAATAATTTCCCGCGTCGGTTCCCGTTAAGGCGAAATCGGTGAAATATACAGTCCAAGTGCCTGCATTTTTGTTCTGGAAGAAAGCAGTGCCGCGCATTACTCCTACAGAGTCGCCGCTGACTACGCCGTTCAAAACGGGCTCGCCGATAATTTCGGCGGCATCGGTACCGTCATAGACCTTGTCAGAGACGGATATGCCAGAAATTGTTACCGTTTTCTTGTTGACGGTAAAGGATTTATCAACCGTTATGGGGTTATAGTCGTTGTCTCCCGCTTTGGTGGCTCTTATTGTGACTGTACCCGCGCCTGTGATTCTGACTTTATTTCCGTTTATAATCCGGGCGGGACCTTCAAGCACCGTAAAACTGATATTGCCGCTGCCCGAACCGCCGATTGCGCCCAAGGTGAAATCAGCGTCGCCGTATGTCTTGACTGCGGGGAAGTTCTCGTCAAATGAAAGCTCTGCCTGAATGCCCTTCCGGAATGTATATGGAACTGCGGCGCTCACGGCGGAGTTATAGCTGCTGTCGCCCGAATACTCAACAGTGAAGGCATAGGAATCGTAAGAACCTGCAGGCGTAAACTGAACGGACTGACCTACGGGTACGGTGGCGATAACATCGGTGCCTGCTTTAAATGTAAGTGTGCCTGTCGCGTCCGCGGGGAGGACTGCTGAAAGAGTTACACTTCCCGGTCTGGTCTGATTCTGGGGTGAAACTTGCAGTTCAATTGTCGGAGCTCCCTTTTCAACCGAAAGGTTGATAGTCACATCAGTGAGCTTATCGCTTCCTTCATAAGGCTCCGCCAATATGTATCTTCTATGATTGTAGCTGAGGGTTAGCGTATACTCGCCGAGAGGAAGTGTATTGAGAAAGCTTGCGTTCAGCTGAATTCTGTCATAATTGTCACTTGTTTTGGAAAGAGTGTAGTCCGCATTTTTTTGGAGCACCCTGTCTCCTATTCTGATTTCTTTTAGCGCGTGACCTTGGTATCCGGCGCTGGCTTTGTTATATATTGTGAAGGGCGCATAGTTCAGAGAACCTTTTTTGTGAGTTATCGAATCAGTGTTTGATGTGACATTGCCGAAAAGAGTAAATATATCAGAACTGATAATTCTTACATTTCCTGAAGGGTCGGTCAGCTTTGCATGAATGACATAAGAATCGCTGGCGGATAAAAAGCTGAGCATACTACTAAAGTTCAGCCAGCGCGAGTCGTCAGCCGAAGGTGTGGTTAAACCTGTCGGGTTTACTTCGACGAAGTATTTAATGTCAACTTTTTCTCCGGAAGTATCCTGCGCCGCAAACCTTGCATTAATATTACTATCGAATAACCAGCCTTTACTTGCATCGTCCGACCTTCTGTTGATTATTATCGGGTTGTTGAAAGATATGTTTTTGGACAACAGAATATTGCCCGTGGGAGCTTCCACATCAGACCATTTTGCGTAGTAGGTTATATCGGAAGGCGTTAAATTGTTATTGGATGAAACATAGATTGTATCTGACGGGTCGTTTGTAAGAGTCCAGCCGAGGAAGGTGTAGCCTTGTCGGGTCAGTTTATCGGCAGCGGGAAGGTCTATTATGAGGGTGCTGCGGTAATAAAAGGCTGCTGGAACGCTTGTACCCTGAACGAATGAGCCGCCGTTCAGGACAAAACTGATTTTGTACTCGGCGGTAGAGTATTGACCCGTAACAATTAAATTGCCGGCGGACATTGTGCCTTCGATTATAGTTTTGTCAGGGGTGCAGCCTGTAACCTGCGGCACTGTGTATGAATAGGCGTCCCCGTAAGTGACATAGGTTTCATAGGTTGCGGGCAGAACAGCCCAGGACGGGCCGCTGAAACGCACTGTCAGCTTGTACTGATTAATCTGCCACTTTGCGTAATAGGTCTTTTCCGATGCGGAGCCCGCGGGGATTTCGGTAATGTAGTTTGTATCCGACGGGGCATTTGTCTCGGTCCAGCCGAGGAATGTATGACCCTCTTTGAACATTCTGCTGCCTGTGGGCAGAACATAGCCTTTTTCGGATGAATAATATTTCGGCATCTGGCTGTGGAAATATTTGCCGCCGTTTGTTTCGAGGTTGAGTTTTATCGGGGTGTGGCCGTCTTCTTTAAAGGTTATGTACTTTCTGACAGCGGAGCCGCCCGTGTACTGCTCCAGAGTTCTGCCATCGCTGTAATAGCTGTAATAGCAGTCGCCCAAGTAATCTGTCAGGTCGAAAATATTCATGTTTTCAACAGCCGACATATTTTTTTTTGACAGGTCGTAGGTTCTGAACACCGGAGAGCCGCCGGCGATATAGATTTTATCCGTGTAACCGCCGATTGCTCTGCCGTTGCCCGTATTGCAGACCTCACCGCCTGTGAAAACGGCTATCGAGCCGCTGCCGACAGTAACGGCATAACCATAGTTATTCTCTGTGTAACCTTCAAAAGAACCGCCGCTTACCAAGAACTCAAGGCCCTGACCTAAAATATGCGCTGCGCCGGCAAATTCCGAGCGGACAGTGCCGCCTGAAACAATTACTTTCGCGCCGCTGTAGGCGATATAAAGGGCAAAGTATTTCTTAGAGTAAATTGTGCCCCCTTTAAGCTCAAGCGTGCCGCCTGAACGGAAATCCATAGCGATACCGTTATTTCCGCTCATGTTTAGGTTTTCAACCAGACCTGCGTAAACAATAGCGGAAGAAGAATCTGACGCGTAAACCGTATTTTTTGTATTGGCGGAAATTGTGCCGTCGTACATTGTCAGCTTGCCGCTGTTTTTTAGCAGTACGGCAGAGCCGATATTCGGTTTTCCGTCATTATTCAGATTAACAGCTTCTATCGCGGCGCCGTTTAAAACAAGAGTGCCTTTATTTACGCAAAAAACAGAATCATCCGCATTAAAACTCGGGTAGCCTATGATTTTGCCTTCTTTTTTAGAGCTAGAGTCTTGTATCGCAAAATTGCCGTCAAAATTTAAATAAAAGAGGCTGCTTATTGTGTCAGTCTTGCTTTTGTTGCTCTCAACGGTTTTGCCGTTAAGGTCAAAGGTAAAACTCTTTATACCGCTGACATTAATCGGAGCGTCAACAACAACATCCTTTAAAAGGGTGATTGTTTGACTTATCTTTACTGCGTCAAATGCAGCATTAAGGGTTTCGTATTTCGTCGTGCCGATTTGGGCCGCATAATCAGCCTCGGCAGCAAGTGTGCCGAACGCTCCCAAGGGCAGCATGGAAACTGCAAGCACAAGGCTTAAAAAGCCGTATGCAATCTTTCTTTTTCGGGACTTAAAGCTCTTTGCGGCACTCAAAAGCTGTGAGAGGATTGCCGAAAAAAATTCATGTCCCTTTTTGAACACGCTGTTTTTACCTTTCATTCTCTTTGCTCCAAATTAAGATAAATTGAAAACAAAAAATCTCGAAGTGATTATAATAGAAACAATAAGGTCAAATTTCCTTCCTTCGTGAAACGCATTATTTTTGGAGCGAAATGCATTGAAAAACATAGAAAAGCCGACTGCGGTCCGCAGTCGGCTTAATTCTTTGATGTTATTCGGCGCTGAGGCTCTCCAGAACTTCTGTGATGTTAGCCGTTAAGGAGGATTCCACGCTCTTTACCATCGCGAAAGTAATGCTCTGATAGCCGGTGCCGCCGTCCTGGAGGGGGTAGTAAATTACATAGTTGTAGCCTTCAAGCTCTGTGCCGCTCTGAGACTTGGTGGTGTAATGGACATAGAGGGCGTCATAGCCGGAAACCTTTTTGTCCTTGCTGAACTCAAGGATTTTTGCGTCAGTGGTGCCAGCAAGGGTATCTGAGATGTAGTTTTCTTCGGTCCATGAATCAAAAGGCAGTTCGCTCGCGTCAATTATGTCCGTTACCGCAATGCTGGCTCCCGCGCCGTTGTTTGCCGATTTCGCGCCCGGCTGCTTTTCGGTGAACTCAGTAAAATCAGCGGGAACCTTGAAGGACAGTCCGTAAACGGAAGCGGTGACAAGCTCTGTCTTTGCGGGGGCGGTTGTTTCCTCTGCGTCGTCGGTGCCGCCGCATGCCGCAAAGCTCAACAGCATTGCAAATGCCATAAGTATAGCGAGTGTTAGCGCAAGTGTTTTTTTCATAAGTTTTCTCCTTAAATATATTTACGATTGCGTTTTCTTTAATGTCTTATGCTTTTCTAAAGCAAACGGAGGAAAGATTATTAAAGATTAAGCAATCTGCTCTTTTAAACGCGGCAAAACGCGTCTAAAGGATTATAGCCGTATTTATCTTCCTTGAACGGTTTTTGCGTGAGCTGCAGAAATTTAGGAGTGAAATGCAGAAAACAATGCCTGAATTACCCAATATATCCTTTATTGTTCTTTTTCGGATGACGCTTAATGAACTCTTTGCATCGGCTTTGCCGCTGTATTTTTTCATTGAACAATTAAAAAAAATATGCTAAACCGTATTTGATACTAAATAAAGTGAGAATTTAAATGCTGCGAATAGCTATATGCGATGATGAGGCAAGAAGCGCTTTGGATACAAAAGCCTTGCTTGAACAATGGTCGGCGGAGACGGGGCACGAAACTGAGCTTCACTGCTTTGACAACGGCGATTCTTTAATAAACGAAACCTGCTCAGAAAAGTACGACATCATCTTTCTTGATATTGTGATGCCCCTCCTTAGCGGCATGGATACCGCAAAAGAGCTGAGACTCAAGGACAAGTCGGTAAAAATCATCTTTTTGACATCCTCTGCCGAGTTTGCTTTGCAGTCTTACGCCGTAAAGGCTTCCGACTACTGTTTAAAGCCGATTACATATTCAAGGCTCAAAGAAATTATGGACGACTGCCTTGCCTCAATAAATCGCGAGTCTGAGAGTTTAACTCTTAAAACCGCAGGAGGCTTTCAGAAAATCTATCTTCATGAAATCGAATACATAGAGGCTCAGAACAAAAGAGTTTTCTTCTTTTTGAAAAACGGAAAGGCTGTGGAGGTAGTTCAGCAGCTATATACCTTTGAGTCGGTTCTGTCTTGCTCCAAGGGCTTTTTTAAATGCCATCGCAGTTACCTTGTTTATCTTCCCAATGTGGATAATTTCAACAGCATCGAGATAAAAACCAAATCAGGCAGGCGCATCCCGATTGCGAGAGGTTACGGCAAAGCATTTAAAGATGCGTATTTCGCTGTAATGTTTAAGGATTAGGAGGGCGCGCCGTGCTTGAATTTTTTATGGGTATGCTGACAAACACTGCCCTGCTTCTTTTTGGCATATTCGCGTCAGCGGCGATTCTCGGCATCAGCTTTACCAAAAGAAACATCGGGGTTTTGCTGCTTTTCTGCCTTGTCATAAACGCGGTGCAGTTTTATTTTTACAGCATCTTGGGGCTCAGAGGCGCCCAGTGGATGTACCCCATTATGACCCATGTACCCTCTGTGCTTTTATTCACCCTGCATTTAAGCGAAGGTTACACGCCGGCATTTTTGCGGTGCTCTCCGCTTATCTTTGCTGTCAGCTGAGCAAATGGCTGGGGCTGCTGGTTCTTGAAATCAGCGGAAAGATGTGGATTTCTTACGCCGTAAGGTGCGCTGCGACCATAGCGATCGGCTATGTGATTATCCGCTATTTCGCCTCGTCAATAGCCGTTATTCTCACAAAGCCCGTAAAGACGGTTTTGATTTTCGGCATTCTCCCCGCGGCTTATTATCTGTTTGACTATATCGCCACCGTTTACACTGACCTGCTTTACAGCGGCTCTGAGGTTGTGTTCGAGTTTCTGCCATTTATACTTTGCATCGCCTACCTTTTCTTCAGCATCGTGTACTTTAAGGAGTACGAGGAAAAGTGCGAGGCTGAGCAGTATAACCGCCTTATGGAGCTGAAAAGGACACAGTCGGAAAAGGAAATTGAGGCGATTAAGCGTTCTGAGCACGCGGTTTCAATACTCAGGCACGATATGCGGCATTTTATGAACAATATCGTGGTTCTTATAAATCAAGGGGATTCGGAAAAGGCAAAGGCTTATATCAGCGAGATTATCAAGTCCGCCGACAAGACCGCTACGCAGAGATACTGCGAGAATGAAATTGTGAATATGATAATCTCCTCTTATGAAAATCAGCTTAAAGAGTTAGAGATAAACCTCTGCCATTCGATACAGATACCCGGAAAACTTCATATCTCCGACATTGACCTGACCTCCATTCTCTCAAACGGCATAGAGAACGCAATAAACGCTGTTGCGGCGCTGGAGAAAGACCAAAGGAGAATTACGCTGGATTTAAGGATGAATGATGACAAGCTGCTTTTGTCAATCAAAAATCCCTTTGCGGGCAGGGTTGAAATGACAGACGGCATACCCCGGGCTAAGGGAGATGGGCATGGGCTGGGAACACAGAGCATTAAGTACATAACGGAGAAACTCAGCGGCAACTGCCAGTTTTTAGCTAAAGACGGTCAGTTCGCTTTGAGAGTGGTACTGTAAATAAAAAGACCGCAGCAGAAAAGCTGCGGTTTGTTTTTTTATGTCTTTGCGGAGCTTTACCCGCTTTTTTAGCCCTGAGTGCTTGTATATGTTCTTATAATCTCTTCCGCTATAACTTTGCGGGAGACGCATCTGTCCATAGCCTGTTTTTCTATATAGCGGTGGGCCTGAGCCTCATCCATGTGCATTTCGCTGATAAGCAGCAACTTTGCCCTGTTGACAAGACGGATTATCTCCATCTTTTCCTCAAGGGTCTGGGTTTTGCTCTGGTGCATCCTGATTTTTTCCCTTGCGCTTGTCATCCATTCAAGGGCGTGAATCAGCATCTGCCTTGAGGTGGGCTTTGAAAGGACAAACACGCCGTGCTCCGTTACCCTGTCAAGGGTTTCGGCAAAGATGTCGGAGCGGACTAAAAGCACCGTTACAGAGCTTTTAATAGCGCTGACATCTATTGAAAAGCGCACTCCGTACTCATCGGGAAGGGGCGCGTTGATGAATACAAAATCATATTCCCTCTCCGCAATGGACCGTTTTGCCTCGCTTATGCTTGACACCATATGAACGGGGCTGCAGTGGGCTTCGGGGAGCAGCTCGGAGATTGTGGCGTTAAAGCTCTCTGAGGCTGAAACGACTAGAGTGCTGTAATAGCGTTCCTTTAAGCCCATTTGCTCCCCTCCTAAGTTTTATTATCTGCTCAAGTAGGAATTGAGAATTGCCTCCGGCAGACATTGTTTAATAAAACTGCTCTTTGCCGCCAGCTTGCAGGCTGTTTCAAGGTCCTTGGGCAGCGGCTTTAATTTTGAAAGAATTTTTGCGTCTGCTTCGTAAAGGTTGGAGTCGACCTCCGGCGGCAGGTCAAGCCTGTTCTTTATGCCGTACAAACCTGCCTCAATCATTAAAGTAAAGGCAAGATAGGGATTTGCCGTCGGGTCGGGCGAACGGAGTTCTGCTCGATTGTATTCTCCCTCCGCAGCGGGTATTCGGATAAGCTGGGAGCGGTTTTCGCTCGACCATGAAATATATCCGGGCGCTTTTTGCACGCCTAAACGCTTATAGGAATTTTCGGTGGGATTTAAGAATGCGGTCATCTGGTCCGCTTTTTCAAGAATTCCCGCAATCATATAGTGGAGATTGTTTGAGCCGTCGTCCGCCTTGACAGACATATTTATGTGGAAGCCGTTGCCCGGCTGGTCCGCAAGGGGCTTGGGAGAAAAATCAGCGTAAAGCCCGTTGCGGTGAGCTACCGTTCTGACAACGGTTTGGAAGGTCATCGCGTTGTCCGCCGCGGTGATGGGGTCTGAGTAGCGGAAGTCGATTTCGTTCTGACCGGGACCCTGCTCGTGGTGAGAGCTTTCGGGGCGAATGCCCATCTGCTCTAAAGTCAGGCAGATTTCACGGCGGATGTTCTCTCCCCTGTCGTCGGGGGCGATGTCCATATAGCCAGCCTCGTCATAGGGCTCTTTTGTGGGCTTGCCGTTTTCGTCAAGTTTAAAGAGGTAGAATTCCTGCTCAACGCCGAAAGCGAAGCGATAGCCTTCAGCCTCTGCCTTCATAACGGTTTTTACAAGCAGGTTTCTCGTATCGCTCTCAAAGGGTCTTTTGTCGGGATAGGTTATATGGGCGAACATTCTGACGACCTTGCCGTGCTCAGGTCTCCAGGGCAGGAGCATAAGGGTTTCCGCCTGGGGATGAAGCAAAAGGTCAGAACGGGCCTCGTTGCCGAAACCGTTTATTGCTGAAGCATCAAAGGCAATGCCGTATTCAAAGGCGCGGGGAAGCTCATGCGCCATTATTGAAATGTTCTTTTGCCTGCCGAAAACATCGCAGAAGGCAAGGCGGATGAACTTAACATCCTCCTCCTTGACATACTGGAGTACCTCTTCCTTTGAATACTTCATAACAAAACCTTCCTTTTGATTTAATTATACACATACATCTGCCTGTACGGGTTTTTGCTGTCGGGTGTGACAAACGTAAAGGGAGAATTCATTACCTCTTTAAAGTTATATCCGAAAAGGCCGCAGAATTCGGATACATATTCTTCCAGCTCTTTAAGGTCCTTTTTATCCGCTTTTCTGGCGGTTACCTGGTCGGGGAATTTTATATCCTTACAGTCGGACCTTAAAAAGATTTTGCCGCCGTGCATTCCCGTGCAGGGGAAGGAGCCGACAATGGGCTTTTCGCTCTCAGTGAGACCCAAAACGACGATAACGCCGCCTGCCTGATACTCGCCCAAAAAGCTGCCCGCTCTGCCGCCTATGACCATAAGCGGCTTTTTCTCTTTGTACTCTTTCATGTGTATGCCTGCTCTGTAGCCTGCATTACCTTTGACAAAGATTTTTCCGCCGCGCATGGCATAGCCCGCTGTGTCGCCGATATCACCGTAGACTACGATTTCACCGTCGTTCATGGTGTCGCCCACGGCGTCCTGCGCGTTGTTGTTGACAACAATCTTTGAGCCGTTAAGATAGGCTCCGAGGGCGTTGCCGGGAACTCCGTTTATGCTTATAAAGCTGTCGGACATACCCGCGCCGATAAAGCGCTGACCGCAGCACTCCTCGAGTGTAATTTCTCCCTTGTATTTATAAAGCAGCTCGTTTAACTCTTTATTGCCGAGCTCTCTTACATTAATTACCATATATTATACCACACCTCCGAACTTTTTTCTACGAATTTCAGGCGCAAATGAGGCGGTTGTAGCGATTTTTTTGAGAAGGTCGAAATTTAATGTGCTGAGCGGGGTTTTTTCTCTGATTAATGAGGTATAAATGCCCGCTCTCTCTGTAATGCCGATGAGAATGAATCCTACAAGACGGTCGTCTTTTGTAAACAGACGCTTTAAGGAGGTGTCGGTTTTTTCTTCGTAAACTTCGCCGTCGCTGACTCCCGCGGTCATGGCGTGGAGCCCGAAAAAGCCGATTGAGTTCATGGGGATAGCCTTGTCAAAAACCTCGTCGCCGCCTGCCATGTTAACGCCTGCGGCATGACCCTGCATATAGGCGTTGGGCAAAAGGGCTAAAACTTTCTTTTCTCCCGCCGTTATGTCGTTTCCCTCTGTGCAGTCGCCGGCGGAATATATGTCAGGGAGGCTCGTTTCCATGCGGTCGTTTACAATTATGCCTCTGTTTACCTCGCCGCCGATTTCTTTGACAAGGGCGGTGTTGGGGCGCACGCCGACGGCTATTACAAGAATATCGAACTTTACCTCTTTGCCGCTTTTCATGATAGCTTTATTCTTTTCAAAGCGGCTGACGGTGTCGCCGAGAATGAATTTAATTCCCTTTGACTCGATGTGCTTTTTCATCATCTCGGAGCTGTCAGCGTCAAAAATGCTGGAGAGAATACGGTCGGCAAGGTCGCAGACGGTAATGCTCTCCACTCTGCCGTAGATTCCTTCGGCGCATTTAAGACCTATTAGACCCGCGCCGACAATCAGAACCTTTGAGTCAGCATTAATTGCCTTTTCAAGCTCCAAGGCGTCGTCAAGGGTCTGGAAGGTGAATTTCTTTTTTACACTGTCGAGCCCTTCAAAGGGCGGGATAAAGGGTGATGAGCCGGCTGCGACGCAAAATGAGGTGTATGGAACCTCCGTGCCGTTGTCAAGGATTACCCTTTTTGAGTCTGTGTCTATTTTCTCCGCTCTCCTGCCGTAAAGCACCTCGCAGCCCATTTTTTCATAAAAGTCTGAGTCGCGGTACTTCATGCGCTCAAGGTCGGTTTTGTTCTCGAGAAAATAGGAAATGAGAGGTCTGCCGTAAACAAAGTGCTTTTCCTCGGAAATAACGGTTATTTTGCTCTCTTTGTCAATGCTGCGGATTCCCTCAATGCAGCCGACCGCGGCAACGCCGTTACCTATGATTACGAAATTCTTCATTCGGTCTCACCTCTCTCCTCATAAACTATTGCCTTGTTGGGGCATCCCTTTACGCATGCGGGCTCGCCGAAAGAGTTTTTAAGACAAAGCTCGCATTTCTGCATTACGCCGTTCTCGTCGGGCGAAAGGGCTCCGTAGGGGCAGACAAGAACGCAGGTAAGGCAGCCGACGCATTTTTCTCTGTCAATCTGCACCACGCCGTCGGTCTGCTTAATGGCACCCGCAATGCAGCTTTTTACGCATATGGGGTCTGTGCAGTGCCTGCATGACACCGCGTATGATATTCTCTCGTCGCCCTCTATGTGGATTCGGGGATAGATGGGCTTATCTTTAAGCGCTTTTGCCATGTCGCTCATTCCCGAGTTTGCAAAGGCGCAGTAGTATTCGCAAAGATGACAGCCAAGACACCAATTTTCGTTAACATAGATTCGTTTCATAGGCTATTCTCCCGCATGAGAAATTCCGAGTATCTCCAGTTCTTTCTCGGTAAGACCGATTCCTCTGAGCATGTGCCTGTTGCCCCTCAATGCCTCGATTGAGTTAATGCCCATGCCGCCCATCATTTCTTTGATTTCGTGCTGCCATGCCTTTAAGAGATTCACAAGGCGCTCGCAGCCGATGTCGGGATTAAGGCGCTTTACAAGGTCGGGGCGCTGGGTTGCGATGCCCCAATTGCACTTGCCGCTGTGGCAGGTTCTGCAAAGGTGGCAGCCGAGGGCAATCAGCGCCGCAGTTGCTATATACACCGCGTCAGCGCCGAGGGCTATTGCCTTTACCACATCGGCGGAGCTGCGTATGCTGCCGCCCGCCACAAGGGAAACATTGTTGCGGATACCCTCATCGCGGAGCCTCTGGTCAACGGCGGCAAGAGCGAGCTCAACGGGAATGCCCACATTATCGCGGATTCGTGTGGGAGCCGCTCCCGTTCCTCCTCTGTAACCGTCGATGGCGATAATGTCGGCGCCGCTCCTTGCGATGCCGCTGGCAATCGCCACGATGTTGTGAACGGCGGCAACCTTTACGATGACGGGCTTTTTGTACTGGGTTGCCTCTTTAAGGGAGTAAACAAGCTGCCTTAAATCCTCGATGGAATAAATATCGTGATGGGGCGCGGGAGAAATGGCGTCGGTGCCCTCGGGAATCATTCTTGTGCGGGAAATATCGCCCACAATTTTGGCTCCGGGGAGATGTCCGCCGATGCCCGGTTTTGCGCCTTGACCCATCTTAATTTCTATGGCAACGCCCGCCTCAAGATAATCCTTATGAACTCCGAAGCGTCCAGATGCCACTTGAACTATCGTATTGTCGCCGTATTGGTAAAAGTCCTCGTGCAGTCCGCCCTCGCCCGTGTTGTAAAGGATTCCGAGCTCTTTTGCGGCTCTGGCGAGCGAAGCGTGGGCGTTGTAGCTGATTGAGCCGTAGCTCATGGCTGAGAACATAATTGGCATTGAAAGCTCTATCTGGGGCGGAAGGCTGCATTTGATTCTTCCGTTTTCGTCCCTTTCGATTTTTTCGGGCTTTTTGCCCAGGAAAACCTTTGTTTCCATAGGCTCTCTCAGGGGGTCGATTGACGGGTTTGTAACCTGAGAGGCGTTTATAAGGATTTTATCCCAGTAGACAGGATAGTCTTTGGGATTGCCCATTGATGAAAGGAGTACTCCGCCGCTGTTTGCCTGCATGAAGATTTCTCTGATGGTGTCATTTCTCCAATTTGCGTTTTCGCGGAGTACGCAGTCATTCTTTACTATCTTTAAAGCCCTTGTGGGGCAAAGGGCGACGCAGCGCTGACAATTAACGCACTTTGATTCGTCCGCCACCATCATTTTTCTGTCCTCGTCGTAGCTATGTACCTCGTTGGCACATTGTCGCTCACAGACGCGGCAGGCTATGCAACGGTTTTCGTTGCGTATAACCTCGAATTCAGGATTTATAAGTTGAACGCTCATCTAAAAGCACCGTCCTCAATCTGTACTATTACGGGTTCGCCTCCCGCGGGGAAATAGACATTCTCCGCATCGGGCTCCATACGGCGTATTGCCGCCTCCTCACTAGCTATGAAAACCTTGTCATCCTTTTCGCCGACTACCAATGAACGAAGTTTAAGGCGGTCGTTAAGAGCCATAAGTCCGCCGTTGAAACCCATTACAATGGAGAACGGGCCTGTGATTAAAAGACTCGGGAATATTGCTCTGAGGAAATAAAGCTCTTCCTTTTCTTTGGGGTCAGCCAAATCCTCAATCTCGCTCCAGAAGGGCGCGGCGACCACATTCGCGGCTTCTTTGAAAGTCAGCTTCTGAATTCTGAGCAAATAGTCCATTATATAGGTAATAACCTCGGTATCGGTTTTCATCGTGCATTTGTAGCCGAACATTTCGATGAATCTGCGGTTTGCGTCGTATGAGGAGATTTCGCCGTTGTGTACCACCGACCAGTCAAGAAGGGTAAAGGGGTGGGCTCCGCCCCACCAGCCGGGGGTGTTAGTGGGATAGCGTCCGTGGGCAGTCCAGGAATAGCCCTCGTACTCATCAAGTTTATAAAAGACGCCCACATCCTCGGGATAGCCTATCGCCTTGAAGGTACCCATGTTTTTGCCGCTGGAGAACACATAAGCGCCGTCCATTTCGTCGTTAATCTGCATTACGGTGCGGACGACAAATTCCTTTTCGTCAAGCTGCATGGAGTTAAGCACCGACTTTAAAGGCGCTACAAAATACCTCCAGATAATAGGCTCATCTGTTATTGCGGGGATTTTGCGTGTAGGGATAAGCTCAGACTCCACTATCTCAAAACGCTCTTTTAAAAAAGCCTCACAGTTTTTTCTGGTAGTTCGGGAATCAAAGAACATATGAAGGGCATAAAAGTCCTTATAGTCGGGATATATACCGTAAGCGGCAAAGCCGCCACCAAGTCCGTTTGAACGGTCGTGCATTTTTTTCATTCCCTCAATTATCATCTCGCCGGTCATTTTTTTGCCGCCTCTTGAAATTACTGCGGCAATTGCACAACCTGAGGGGATACGAATTTGACCTTCAAGCAACATATGGGTCTTTCCTTTCGAGTAAAATAAAAAAGGCGCTCATAAAAGCGCGTGAAGCGCTGTTATGAACGCCATTGCTCATTTTTAGTTATTATAATCGATTTGCGGCTCTTTTGCAACAATATATAGAAAAAAAATTACAACTTTCTCTAAAAATTGCTGTTTGGGTCTTGACAAAGGGCTTTTCCAATACATATAATGTTGTGGTAAGAAGCGAATGGAGTTTAAGCAACGACGCTTAAACTGTAACTTACAATTGAATATTTTTTAGGTTGGTATTAAAGGCAATGGCGTCTTTAGTGGTGTTTTCCGCACCATTAAGGGCGCATTTTTATTTGTCTTGGAAAGTAGAAAGAGGTTGTCAGCTAATGTCCTATGTTGATGAAGTAATTAAGAGGGTTGAAAGAGATTGCCCCAACGAACCCGAGTTCCATCAAGCCGTAAAGGAGGTTTTGAATTCCCTAAGACCTGTAGTTGACGCAAACGAAGCTCTTTACAGACGCGAGGCTCTGCTTGAAAGGCTTGTTATTCCCGAGCGCCATGTTGAATTCCGAGTTTCATGGATTGACGATAACGGAAATGTTCAGGTCAACACCGGTTACCGTGTTCAGTTCAACAGCGCTATAGGTCCCTATAAGGGAGGTTTGAGACTTCACCCGTCGGTAAATCTCAGCATTGTTAAGTTTCTCGGCTTTGAGCAGATATTTAAAAATGCCCTGACAGGTCTGCCTTTGGGCGGCGGCAAGGGCGGTTCGAATTTTGACCCCAAGGGCAAATCGGACCGCGAGGTTATGGCTTTTTGCCAGAGCTTTATAACCGAGCTTTATAAGTACATCGGCGCCGACACGGATGTTCCCGCAGGCGACATCGGCACGGGAGCAAGAGAAATCGGCTATATGTTCGGCCAGTACAAGAGGCTCAAAGGCGTATGGGAAGGCGTATTTACGGGAAAAGGTCTTTCTTACGGCGGCTCGCTTGTAAGAACCGAAGCTACAGGCTACGGACTTCTGTATATTCTTGAGGAGATGCTCAAATGCAAGGGCATCGCTCTTGAGGGAAAGAAAATCCTTGTTTCCGGCTCGGGCAATGTTGCTATTTACGCAATTGAAAAGGCGCATCAGCTCGGCGCAAAGGTACTCACCTGCTCCGACTCAAACGGCTGGGTATATGACCCCGAAGGAATTGACCTTGCCGCTCTAAAGGAGATAAAAGAGGTTAAGCGCCAGAGACTTACGGAGTACAAAAAGTACAGACCGAATTCCGAATACCATGAGGGCAGGGGCGTTTGGAGCGTAAAGGCTGATATCGCGCTCCCCTGCGCAACTCAGAACGAGCTTAACTTAGAGGATGCAAAAATGCTCGTGAATAACGGCGTTTTCGCAGTGGCGGAGGGCGCTAATATGCCCACAACCGCAGAGGCAGTGGATTTCCTCCTTGAAAACGGCGTATACTTCCTGCCCGGCAAGGCTGCAAACGCAGGAGGCGTTACCACATCCGGTCTTGAGATGTGCCAGAACAGCGGCAGGCTGAGCTGGTCGTTTGAAAAGGTTGATGAAAACCTTAAAAAGATTATGATTGACATTTACCACAACATAGATAACGCGGCTAAGAAATACGGCCTTGAGGGCAACTATGTAGCGGGCGCGAATATCGCGGGCTTTGAAAAGGTTGCAAACGCAATGATTGCTCAAGGCGCGGTATAAAAACAAGTTAATAAAGGCAAAGGCGTCTTTAATGTTAAAAGCATTAAAGGCGCCTCTCTCTTTTTATAAAGTCACTAATGAAATTACTTATAGAAAAGGGGTAAAGATTATGAAAACGGTTAAAGATTATTTTGGGTCCCTGGTTTTTGACGACAGAGTAATGAAGGAAATGCTGTCAGCGGATGTTTACGCAAAGCTCAAAAAGACCATGGACGAAGGCAGCGAGCTTGACATCAGCGTAGCCAACGCTGTTGCTGATGCGATGAAGGAATGGGCGATCTCGAAAGGCGCCACCCACTTTACCCATTGGTTCCAGCCTTTAACAGGTATTACAGCTGAGAAACACGACAGCTTTATAGCTCCCAATCTCCACGGCGGAGTTATTATGGAGTTTTCGGGCAAGGAGCTTATTAAGGGCGAGCCCGACGCATCCAGCTTCCCCAGCGGCGGACTTCGCGCCACCTTTGAGGCAAGAGGCTACACCGCATGGGATCCCACATCCTACGCGTTCATTAAGGGAAAGACCCTTTGCATACCCACAGCTTTCTGCTCATACGAAGGTCACGCTCTGGATAAAAAGACTCCGCTGCTGCGCTCCATGGAGGCTCTTAACAGGCAGGCTTTGAGAATCCTCCGTCTGTTCGGAAACACCTCTGCAAAGCATGTCCGCGCATGCGTAGGTCCCGAGCAGGAGTACTTCCTTGTCACAAAAGAGATGTACGACAAGAGACCTGACCTGCGCTTTACGGGACGCACCCTGTTCGGAGCAAGACCCCCGAAGAGTCAGGAGATGGATGACCATTATTTCGGAGCCATCAAGCCCCGTGTAGCCGCCTTTATGGAGGAGCTTAACGAGGAGCTTTGGAAGGTGGGTATTCTCGCTAAAACCGAGCACAACGAGGTTGCTCCCGCACAGCACGAGATTGCTCCCATTTACACAACCGCCAACATAGCGACAGACCACAACCAGCTCACAATGGAGATAATGCAGAAGGTTGCCTTAAAGCACGGACTTGTATGCTTGCTGCATGAAAAGCCCTTTGCGGGCGTAAACGGCAGCGGCAAGCACAACAACTGGTCCATCGCAACCGACAGCGGTCAGAACCTTCTCTCCCCCAGCGACACACCCTATGAGAACGCCCAGTTCCTGCTGTTCCTCTGCGCAGTCATTAAGGCAGTGGACGATTATCAGGATTTGCTCAGAATCTCCGTCGCCACCGCGGGCAACGACCACAGACTCGGAGCTAACGAGGCTCCCCCCGCTGTTGTTTCAATCTTCCTCGGCGATGAGCTGACCGCTATTCTTGACGCTATCGAGAGCGGAACACCGTATAACGGCACCTCGAAGATTGAGATGAAGCTGGGCGTCGATTTCCTGCCCAAATTCCATCGCGACACAACCGACAGAAACAGGACCTCGCCCTTTGCCTTTACAGGCAATAAGTTCGAGTTCAGAATGCTGGGCTCCTCAAACAGCATAGCCTGCGCAAACATCATGCTCAACAGCGCTGTCGCCGAGTCCCTCTGTCAGTTCGCAGACAGGCTCGAGTCGGCAGGCAACTTTGAGGCAGAGCTCAACAGCCTTATTAAAGATACAATCAAGGCTCACAAGAGAATTATCTTCAACGGCAACGGCTATGACGAGAGTTGGATTAAAGAGGCAACAGAAAAGAGGGGTCTCTCCAACTACCGCACAACTCCCGACTGCATGCCTCACCTGCTTGACAAGAAGAATGTTGACATGCTTATTAAACACGGCGTTTACAGCCTGGCAGAGCTTAAATCAAGATGCGAGATTATGCTCGAGAACTACTGCAAGACTGTAATCATTGAAGCTAACACCATGGTTGACATGGCAAAGACTCAGATTGCTCCCGCCGTTGAGCTGTTCACCGCTGACATCGCAAGGGGCGCGGCCGCTAAGAAGGCTCTCGACGCATCCCTTGAATGCAGCTACGAAAAGAATGTTGTAATAAAACTCTCCGCTCTGCTTGACAGGATTGCGGCAAAGACAGATGAGCTGAGCAGCGCTCTCGTTTCGGTTGGCAAAGCGGAAGACATTGAAACAAAGGCATATAGAATTCGTGACGAGATTCTGCCGCTCATGGGTGAGCTGAGACTTGCCTGCGATGAGGCCGAGACCTTGACAGCTAAGAGCTACTGGCCGTTCCCGACCTATGCGGATCTGCTCTTTGGCGTAAAGTAAATGGGCTTTACGCCAAAGACTCTACTGTAAAGCAATGACACTTGACACAATTCTTATTCAATAAAGCAATAAGGCTTTACATTTAACAGTGTAAAAAAGTTGGATTTGGTCAAAAATTATTTTAGATTCAGTCATCAGCGGAGGAAATATTATGACAAAATACATTTTTGTAACGGGTGGAGTTGTATCCGGCCTTGGCAAAGGCATTACCGCCGCATCCCTGGGAAGGCTCTTAAAGGCAAGGGGGCTAAAGGTAGCGGCTCAGAAACTGGACCCTTACATCAATGTTGACCCCGGCACCATGAGCCCGTATCAGCACGGCGAGGTATATGTTACCGAAGACGGAGCTGAAACCGACCTGGACCTGGGACATTATGAGCGGTTTATTGATGAGGATTTGAATAAATACTCAAATCTCACCACAGGCAAGGTTTACTGGAATGTTCTTAATAAAGAGCGGCGGGGCGAATATCTCGGCTCCACCGTTCAGGTGATTCCCCACATCACGAACGAGATTAAGGAATTTATCTACAGAGTAGGCAGAAAGACTAATGCCGATGTGGTCATAACAGAAATCGGCGGCACCATAGGAGATATTGAGTCCCAGCCCTTTATTGAGGCTGTTCGTCAAATCTCCCTTGAGGTGGGAAAGGAAAACAGTCTTTTTATCCATGTAACGCTCGTGCCGTATCTTCGCGGCTCCGGGGAGCACAAATCCAAGCCCACCCAGCACTCTGTCAGGGAACTCAGGAGCCTTGGTCTCAACCCCGACATTGTGGTCCTCCGCTGTGACGAGCCATTGGAGGATTCAATCTTCAAAAAAATATCCCTCTTTTGCAATGTAAAGCCCGACTGCGTTATAGAAAACATCACACTGCCGAACCTTTACGAGGTTCCGCTGATGCTCGAAAAGGCAAACTTCTCAAAGGTTGTTTGCCGCGAGCTGAACATAGATGCTCCCGAGCCCGACCTTAAAGAGTGGACCGAGATGGTCGAAAGGCTGAAATCAAGACCCTACACAGTCAACATCGGACTTGTGGGCAAGTATATCGGTCTTCACGACGCTTATCTCTCGGTAACGGAGGCTCTGCACCATGCGAGCATCTATCACAATACCCATGTAAAGATTCATTGGATTGACTCCGAAGAAATAACCTCAGAAACTGCCGAAGCAAAGCTCTCCGGGCTTGACGGAATAATCATTCCCGGAGGCTTTGGCAGCAGGGGCATTGAGGGCATGATTCAGGCTGCAAGGTACGCCAGAGAAAAGCATATACCTTACTTTGGAATCTGCCTTGGAATGCAGGTGGCGTTAATAGAATACGCAAGGAATGTGGCGGGCATTGAGGACGCGAATTCCGGTGAGTTTGACGAGCAGTGCAAGCACAAGGTTATAGACTTTATGCCCGGTCAGAGCGACCATATCGACAAGGGCGGCACTCTCAGACTCGGCTCATATCCCTGCGTTATCAAGCCCGGAACAACAATGGAACGCTGCTACGGCACAACTCTTATAAACGAGCGCCACAGGCACAGATACGAGTTTAACAACGAATACCGCGAGCTATTAAAAGAGCATGGACTTACACTCAGCGGCATGTCGCCCGACGACAGGCTGGTTGAAACGGTGGAGCTGAGCGACCGACCCTTCCATGTGGGCGTTCAGTATCACCCCGAGTTTAAAAGCCGACCCAACAGACCTCACCCGCTGTTTAAGGGATTTATCGAGGCTGCGCTGAAGCAGTCGGGAATTAAAAAAGAAGATTAGTATCTCACAGCGTAAAGGAGGGGCGATATGCGTTTTACCAAAATGCACGGCTTGGGAAATGACTATCTGTATATTTACGATGAAGTGCCGCAGAATGTGTCGGAGCTGGCTGTAAAGCTTTCCGACCGACATTTCGGCGCGGGCTCGGATGGTCTTATATACATTTCAAAATCAAATGTCGCGGACTTTAAGATGCGCATTTTCAATGCCGACGGCAGCGAGGCGAAAATGTGCGGAAACGGAATTCGCTGCGTTGGAAAATATGTCTATGACAAGGGCTACACCGACAAAACGACCCTGAGGATTGAGACCCTATCTGGCATACGCACTTTGAATCTTCAGATTGTTGGCAGCAAGGTTAAATCCGTAACGGTGGATATGGGCAAGGCTGCAGCCGAAAAGCCCATAACTCTCGATGTGGACGGAAAATCCGTAACCCTTACCCCCGTTAATGTGGGCAATCCCCACGCGGTGATTTTTGTAGATGACATTGAAAAAGCTCCGCTTTATGAGCTTGGACCCAAAATTGAAAAGCACAAGCACTTCCCCGACGGAGTTAATGTGGAGTTTGTGCAGGTTCAAAGCCCGCTCAAACTTAGAATGAGGGTCTTGGAAAGAGGCAGCGGCGTTACAATGGCATGCGGCACGGGCGCATGCGCCAGCGCGATGGCTGCCATAGCCTCAAAATACTGCAAATACGGTGATGAAATATCGGTTCGCCTTGACGGCGGCGACCTGAAAATACAAATCTCCCCCGACAACAGCGTTCAGATGACCGGTCCCGCTGAATTTGTTTACGAAGGAGAGACAATCGAATGACTACACCAAATATGAATTACGCAAATTTAAAGGATTCGTACCTTTTTTTCAATATAGGTCAAAAGGTAAGAAGGTATCTTGAACAGAACCCAGACAAAAGGGTACTGCGTCTTGGCATCGGCGACATTACCCGCCCCCTTTGCGATGTTGTTATCAAAGCCCTACATGAGGCTGTAGATGACCAGGCGTCTTTTGACAGGTTCCACGGCTATATGCCCGAAGTCGGCGCTCCTTTTCTGAGGGAAGCCATAAGAAATCATTACGCAGACAGAGGCATTGAGCTTAAAGTCGACGAGGTTTTTGTTTCAAGCGGCGCAAGCGATGAGTTGGGCGACATTCTTGACCTTTTTGACCGCTCAAATTCCGCGCTTGTAATCGAGCCCGCCTACCCTGCTTATGTTGACGCGAATGTAATTGCGGGAAGAGAAATTATTCATCTTGCGTCAAGCAAGGAAAACGGCTTTTTGCCCCATCCCACAGACGACGCAAAAGCGGACATTATCTACATATGTTCGCCCAATAACCCCACGGGCGCGGTTTTCAGCCGCAGTCAGCTCAAAGAGTGGGTTGACTTCGCGAATAAGCACGGCTCAGTAATCCTCTTTGACGCGGCTTATGAGGCGTTTATTGAGGACGATAGTCTGCCGAGGAGCGTTTTTGAGATTGAGGGCGCAAAGACCTGCGCCATTGAGATTTGCTCCCTGTCAAAAACAGCGGGATTTACGGGAACAAGACTCGGATATACCGTTATCCCAAAGGCTCTTGTGCGCAATGGCATGAGCTTTAACGACATGTGGGTGCGCAACCGCACCACAAAGACCAACGGCGTATCCTATATCCTGCAAAAGGGCGGAGCCGCTGTCTTTACTCCCGAGGGACAACAGCAGATTAAAGAGAACATAAGCGTGTATAAAAACAACGCAAAGCTTATAATGAACGCACTTGACGAAATCGGACTTTGGTTCTGCGGCGGAAAGAACTCCCCGTATATTTGGCTTGAGTGCCCCAAGGGCATGGGAAGCTGGGAGTTCTTTGACTACCTGCTGAATGAAATTCAGGTTGTCGGCACCCCCGGTCAGGGCTTTGGAGAATGCGGAGAAGGATATTTCAGGTTCTCCACATTCGGCAGCCCCGAAGATACAAAAGAAGCCGCAAGAAGGCTTTGCGAATTATTAAGATAGTCACCCTCCATTCGCTGATGACGATACCAACCAACGGGAAAAACCACTGCTTTACGCAGTGGTTTTTTCCCTTTATAGACTTTTTATCTGCACTGTTACATATCCGAACTGTGAGAAAATAAATAAAAAAGCTGAGCCTATTGGCTCAGCCCATTTTTTTAGAACCTCCCGAGGCGCTTTGCCCCGGGAGGGCTTTATTATTTTATAACTCTTACTCTGTAAACTCCCTCGATAGCCTTGATTTCGTCAAGGACATTCTCAGGGATAGCGTCTGCGGTTTCGATAAGAGCTGCGGCGGCTTTCTTTGCGTTGGAGGCTCCGCCGGCGACCTTAATCGAATTGTTTGCGAGGATGCCGAGAATCTTCTCGGAAACATCTTCAGCGGACAATACAAGCAGTCTTTCCTTAGCGTCTTCAGACGGGGCAAGCTCAATGTTCGGGAAGTTTACGGAGTTTATAATCTCACCCTTTTCAAGGAATGCTTTAAGCTCCTCTACTGCCATGACTGCGCAGTTCTCCTCGGATTCGGGAGTGGATGCGCCCAGGTGGGGAATCGGGATAACTCCGTCAACGCCAAGCTGTGAGTCGGAGGGGAAATCTGTGACATAAGCAGCGCACTTGCCTGAATTCAGCGCTTCAATTATGTCGTTTTCGGCTACAAGCTCTTTCCTTGCAAAGTTGAGTATCCTGACACCGTCACGCATTTTCTCAAGGGTTTCTGCCCTTACAATTCCTCTTGTGGAGTCGGTAAGCGGAGCATGAAGGCTGATGTAATGGGACTCCGCGAATACATCGTCAAGGTTTGCGGTAATCTTTACGGACTTGTCAAGGCTTGTGGCTGCCTTATCGGTAAGATAGGGGTCATAGCCTACAACCTTCATGCCGAGAGCTACCGCTGCGTTTGCTACCATTACGCCGATGGCGCCGAGACCGATAACGCCCAGGGTCTTGCCCTTGATTTCGGGACCTGTGTAGTTAGACTTGCCCTTTTCGACTAAAGCAGAGACCTCGTCGCCCTTGCCCTTTAAGCTCTGGCACCACTCGATGGCGGGGACGATTCTTCTTGACGAGAGCAGAAGACCGCAGATAACAAGCTCCTTAACGGCGTTTGCGTTTGCGCCGGGAGTGTTGAAAACCACTACGCCCTTTTCGGTGTATGCGCTTACGGGAATATTGTTAACGCCTGCGCCTGCCCTTGCAACCGCAAGAACCGATTCGGGCAGCTCCATTTCGTGCATTGAGGCGGAGCGAACAATTATAGCATCGGGAGAATCAAATTCGGTTGAGCAGGAATACTTTGCAGAATCGAAATTGGAAAGTCCTTCAGCCGATATTTTATTCAGAGTTAAAACTTTATACATAGATTATCCCCCATATCAGATAGTGTATAATCCGCTGGAAATTTGGAATACGGGATTATTTGTTTTC